>NZ_PDJB01000001.1:3829988-4450403 GCF_002563895.1 Pseudomonas lurida
TCGATCTCCATCCGTGAGTCGGCGATCTTGTCGATATTGCCGCCCAAACGTGCCAGCGGCTTGCCGAACGCAGTACGACTGACGGAGCGTTTGCACATCAATTCCAAGGCGCGCTCGGCCATGCCGATGGAACGCATGCAGTGGTGGATACGGCCTGGGCCAAGGCGACCCTGTGCGATTTCGAAACCACGGCCTTCACCGAGCAATACGTTTTCGTAGGGCACACGCACATTGTCGAACAGCACTTCGGCGTGGCCGTGGGGCGCGTCGTCGTAGCCGAACACTGGCAGCGGGCGCACGATCTTCACGCCGGGGGCGTCCACCGGCACCAGGATCATCGAGTGCTGCTGGTGGCGCGGCGCATCCGGGTTGCTCAGGCCCATGAAGATCAGGATCTTGCAGCGCGGGTCGCAGGCACCGGAGGTCCACCATTTCTTGCCGTTGATCACCCACTCGTCACCCTGGCGCTCGGCGCGGGCAGCCATGTTGGTCGCGTCCGAGGACGCCACGTCCGGCTCGGTCATGGCGAATGCCGAGCGGATCTCGCCGCGCAACAATGGCTCCAACCAGCGTTGCTTCTGTTCTTCGTTGGCGTAGCGCACCAACACTTCCATGTTGCCAGTGTCGGGGGCGGAGCAGTTGAACGGTTCCGGCCCCAGCAAGGAGCGACCCATGATTTCCGCCAGGGGTGCATATTCAAGGTTGGTGAGGCCGGCGCCCAGTTCGGATTCCGGCAGGAACAGGTTCCACAGGCCTTCGGCTTTGGCCTTGGCTTTCAACTCTTCCATGATTGCAGTGGGCTGCCAGCGGTCGCCTTCGCTGACCTGGCGTTCGAACACCGGCTCGGCCGGGTAAACGTAAGCGTCCATGAACGCAGTGACGCGTTCACGCAGTTCCTGAACCTTGGGCGAATAGGCGAAATCCATGAGCAGCTCCCTTCTCTGAGAGGTTGTTTAGGTCATGCAATCGATGCTAGAACAGCGCTGATAATTTACCTAGCCTATTCTCGGCGTGTATTAACATTCATCACCGATATATGATCGACGTATGGCCACCTAACAATAAGAGCGCAACGAAATGAATCTGAGCAAGGTCGACCTCAACCTGTTTATCGTCTTTGACGCGATCTACACCGAAGCCAACCTGACCCGCGCCGGGCAGATTGTCGGCATCACCCAACCGGCGGTGTCCAACGCTCTGGCCCGACTGCGCGAAACCTTCAACGACCCCCTGTTCGTGCGCACCGCCCAAGGCATGGTGCCCACCCCGATGGCGCAGAACATCATCGGCCCGGTGCGCAATGCGCTGTCGTTGCTGCGGGTGTCGGTACAGGAAAGCCGCATCTTCAACCCGCAACAGGCGGCCAAGACCTACCGCATCAGCATGACCGACCTCACCGAGGCCGTGATCCTGCCGCTGCTGTTCCAGCGCCTGCGCCGCCTGGCACCCACTGTGGTGATCGAGAGTTTCCTGTCCAAACGCCGCGAGACCACCAAGGAGCTGGCTGCCGGGCGCCTGGATTTTGCCGTGGACGCGCCGCTGAACACCGACCCGCAGGTGCGCCACGTCAAGCTGATGGAAGACCGCTACGTGTGCGCCATGCGCAAGGGCCACCCCATGGCCGGCAAGGACAAGCTCACCCTGGACGACTACCTGTCGCTGACCCATATCCATATCTCCAGCCGCCGCAATGGTCTGGGCCACGTTGACCTGGCCCTCGGCAAGATGGGCATCCAGCGCAAGATCGCCCTGCGCTCCCAGCATTACCTGATGGCGTCGCAAGTGTTGCAGCAAACCGACATGGTCATGACCGTACCCGAGCGCTTCGCCCGTCGCCACGAACTGCACTGGTTCAACCTGCCGGTCAACGATGTGCCGCCGGTTGAAACCCACCTGTACTGGCACGAAAGCACCGACCAGGACCCGGCCAACCGCTGGATGCGCGAGCAGATGATTGAGTTGTGCCAGCAGGTGACGGCCCACGAGAAGAAGTTGGATGGCAAGCAGTGAGCGCGCGCCCTTGACGTTTACGTCAACCTGCCATTAGCTTAACGCCAAGACCTTCTTGAGCGCCCCCATGAGCACGACCTACAGCATCTCCGACCTCGCCCGCGAGCTCGACATCACCACCCGCGCCATTCGATTTTATGAAGAGCAAGGCCTGCTGGCCCCGGAGCGCCGGGGCCAGGAGCGCATCTACTCGGCGCGCGACAAGGTCAGCCTCAAGCTGATCCTGCGCGGCAAGCGCATCGGGTTTTCCCTGGCCGAATGCCGCGAGCTGATCGAACTCTACGACCCAAGCAGTGGTAACCACGTCCAACTCAACAGCATGCTGGCAAAAATCGCCGAGCGCCGTGAGCAGTTGGAACAGCAACTGCTGGATATCGAACAAATGAAGCTGGAACTGGACACCGCCGAAGAGCGCTGCACCCAGGCCCTGGCCCATACCATGCGCCAGGCTGGCCACTGATCAGAAGGTAACTGCCATGTCCCTCCCCTCACACGTACGGCTGGTGGAAGTCGGCCCGCGCGACGGCCTGCAGAACGAGGCCCAACCCATCAGCGTGGCGGACAAGGTCCACTTGGTCGACGCGCTCAGCGCTGCCGGCCTGAGCTATATCGAGGTCGGCAGCTTTGTCTCGCCCAAGTGGGTGCCACAAATGGCCGGTTCGGCGGAGGTTTTCGCGCAGATCCAGCGCAAGCCCGGCGTGACCTATGGAGCCCTGGCGCCAAACCTGCGAGGTTTTGAGGACGCATTGGCGGCCGGCGTCAAGGAAGTTGCGGTGTTTGCGGCCGCGTCCGAGGCGTTTTCCCAGCGCAATATCAACTGTTCCATCAGTGACAGCCTGGCGCGTTTTGCGCCGATCATGGCGGCGGCCAGGCAGCACGGGGTGAACGTGCGTGGCTATGTGTCGTGCGTGCTGGGTTGCCCGTATGAAGGCGAGATCGCGCCGGAGCAAGTGGCGGCGGTCGCGCGGGAGTTGCATGCCATGGGCTGCTATGAGGTGTCCCTCGGCGACACCATCGGCACCGGCACGGCAGGCGCCACGCGGCGGCTGTTCGAGGTGGTCGGGGCGCAGGTGCCTCGGGACAGGCTGGCGGGGCACTTCCATGACACCTATGGCCAGGCCATCGCCAATATCTACGCCAGCCTGCTGGAAGGGATCACGGTGTTCGACAGCTCTATCGCGGGCCTCGGTGGCTGCCCCTACGCCAAGGGCGCCAGCGGTAACGTCGCCACGGAAGATGTGTTGTACCTGCTCAACGGCCTGGGCATCCATACCGGTATCGACCTGCAGGCATTGATTGGCGCAGGCCAGCAAATCAGCAACGTGTTGGGCCGACCTACCGGCTCACGGGTGGCGAAGGCCCGTAACGCCGGTTGAGTAGCGTAGCCGTGACAATGTGTTACCGCACGCCTACACATCGAGTAACACGGGAACATATTTTGTCGTATTTGCCGTAGGCCATTTCCTACATAAAATTTATCTTGTTGATTTTACAGGGTTTTTAAAAGTTGGCACGGCTTCTGCTATCTCTATGGCATAACAAGAATAAAAAGCGCCAAACCTAATAAAAATAAGACGAAACGACTCTGACATAACAAAAACAACACGGCAGAGACGCAGCTAACAGATTTTTTTGGAGAAGATGTGCTTCGCAGGGTACGGCGTGCCGAAACCCGCAACCGGTTAGAGAAAAATAAAACTACCTCAGGTAGCTACCCACTGGTTGGATCGATAACGAAGAAGCAGGTCAGCGCTCAAAAAAATACGTTTGCTCTTGACCCCGGATGGGGGTCGCTAAAAACAGCGGTAAAGGGAAACGGTTGCTAAAAACAACAATAGACCGCCCCTCAATAATAAAAAAAGAGCACGCAACGACAAATTAAAGGGGACCTTCGGGTCCCCTTTGTGCTTCCCGGGTTTTGACAATTCACCTGACACGCTGCCATTCAATGTGAGCGCTGGCTTGCCTGCGCCCACAAATAGACACCAGGCAGCCAGTCACTCCTGCGTTCGCAGCTCCTCGATGCTGATTTCGCGCATGCGGAATTTCTGGATCTTGCCCGTCACGGTCATCGGAAACTCATCCACGAACTTGAAATGCTTGGGCGTCTTGAAGTGTGCGATGCGGCCCTTGCACCAGGTTTGCAGCTCAAGCTCATTGGCCACATGGCCTGGATGGAACTTGACCCAGGCGACGATGGCTTCGCCGTAACGCTCATCCGGAATGCCGATAACCTGCACATCCGCCACCGCCGGATGAGTGAAGAAGAACTCCTCCAGCTCACGCGGATACACGTTCTCGCCGCCGCGAATGATCATGTCCTTATTGCGCCCGGCGATACATACGTAACCGTGGGCGTCCATGCTCGCCAGGTCGCCGGTGTGCATCCAGCCGGCGTCGTCGATGGCCTCGCGGGTGGCGTCCGGGTTGTCCCAGTAGCCGAGCATCACGCTGTAGCCACGGGTGCACAACTCACCGATTTCACCGTGCGCAACCGTATTGCCATCGGCGTCGATGATCTTGTTTTCCAATTGCGGCTGGGTGCGCCCGACGGTGGTCACGCGGCGCTCCAGATCGTCATCCGCCCCGGTTTGCAAGGACACCGGGCTGGTTTCAGTCATGCCGTAGGCAATCTGCACCTCGTTCATGTGCATCTCGCTGATCACGCGCCGCATCACCTCGATGGGGCACGTGGCGCCGGCCATGATGCCGGTGCGCAGGGTGGACAGGTCGAAGTCACCCAGCCGTAGGTGATCGAGCATGGCGATGAACATGGTGGGCACGCCATACAGGCCGGTGGCGCGTTCTTCGGCGACGGCGGTGAGCGTCAATAGCGGATCGAAGCCGTCATTGGGATAGATCATGGTGGTGCCATGGGTGATGCAGCCCAGGTTGCCCATGACCATGCCGAAGCAGTGATACAGCGGCACCGGGATCACCAGGCGGTCTTGCGCGGTCAGGCCCAGGCTTTCGCCGACCATGTAGCCGTTGTTAAGGATGTTGTGGTGACTGAGGGTGGCGCCCTTCGGAAATCCGGTGGTGCCGGAGGTGTATTGGATGTTGACGGCCTGGTCGAAGTGCAGGTTGGCCTGGCGGGTGTGGAGTTTGTCGGGCGCAATGCCTGCCCCGAGCGCCGAGAGCTGCGTCCAGGGCAGGAATCCCGGGGGTGGGCTGGGGTCGAGGCTGATCATGCCGCGCAGGTCGGGGTTCAGTGCCTGCAGCATCCCATGGTAGTCGGAGGTCTTGAACGACCCGGCGCAGACCAGCCATTGGCAGCCGGACTGCTTGAGCACGTACTCCAGTTCACTGCTGCGATACGCCGGGTTGATATTGACCAGGATCACGCCGAGCTTGGCGCTGGCGATCTGGCTGATGCACCACTCGGCGCAATTGGGTGCCCAGATCCCCAGCCGGTCGCCAGCCTGCATGCCCAGGGCAAGAAAGGCACGCGCGTGCAGGTCCACCGTTTCAGCCAGCTGCCGCCAGGTGTAGCGGCGCTGCTGGTGACGCACCACCAGGGCCTCGCCATCGGGATGGAGTGCGACGGTTCGATCGAAGGCCTGGCCAATGGTCATGGCCAGCAAGGTCTTGTCCTGAGCGCCACGGCTGTAGCTCTGATTCGGTTGATCCATAACGACCCCTGTTGTCTTTTTTGTAGGTTGACGTAAACGTAAACTACGATTGACAGCGCCGTAACGCAAGTTTACGTTAACGTAAAGGTGAGCGCCCTCCCCTGGCGCCCTCCACACAACAACAAAGCTCACATTAAGGTGCCTGTCCATGAGTTACCCGTCCCTGAACTTCGCCCTCGGTGAAACCATCGACATGCTGCGCGACCAGGTGCAGTCCTTCGTGAGCAAGGAAATCGCGCCCCGCGCGGCCCAGATCGACATCGACAACCTGTTTCCCGCCGACCTGTGGCGCAAATTCGGCGACATGGGCTTGCTGGGCATCACCGTGCCGGAAGAATACGGCGGCGCCGGCCTGGGTTACCTGGCCCACGTGGTGGCCATGGAAGAGATCAGCCGGGGCTCGGCGTCGGTGGCGTTGTCCTACGGCGCGCACTCCAACCTGTGTGTGAACCAGATCAACCGCAACGGCAACCACGAGCAGAAACTCAAGTACCTGCCCGCACTCATCAGCGGCGAGCACGTCGGCGCCCTGGCCATGAGCGAGCCGAACGCCGGTTCCGATGTGGTCTCGATGAAGCTGCGCGCGGATAAACGCGGCGACCATTACGTGCTCAACGGGAGCAAGACCTGGATCACCAATGGCCCCGATGCCAGCACCTATGTGATCTACGCCAAGACCGACCTGGAAAAGGGCCCGCACGGCATTACCGCGTTCATCGTCGAGCGCGACTGGAAAGGCTTCAGCCGCAGCAACAAGTTCGACAAGCTGGGCATGCGTGGCTCCAACACCTGCGAACTGTTCTTCGACGACGTGGAAGTGCCGGAGGAAAATATCCTCGGCGCGCTCAATGGTGGCGTGAAAGTGCTGATGAGCGGCCTCGACTATGAGCGCGTGGTGCTGTCCGGCGGCCCTACCGGGATCATGCAGGCGTGCATGGACCTGATCGTTCCCTACATCCACGACCGTAAGCAGTTTGGCCAGAGCATCGGCGAATTCCAGCTGATCCAGGGCAAGGTCGCCGACATGTACACCCAGCTCAACGCCAGCCGCGCCTACCTCTACGCGGTGGCCCAGGCGTGCGAGCGTGGCGAGACCACGCGCAAGGATGCGGCCGGGGTGATTCTCTACAGCGCCGAACGCGCCACGCAAATGGCGCTCGACGCGATCCAGATCCTCGGTGGCAATGGCTACATCAACGAATTTCCGGCCGGGCGCCTGCTGCGCGACGCCAAGTTGTATGAAATCGGCGCCGGCACCAGTGAAATTCGCCGGATGCTGATCGGTCGCGAACTCTTCAACGAAACCCGCTGAAGGAGCGCCCCATGGCCACCTTGCACACCCAGCTCAACCCGCGCTCGGCGGAGTTTGCCGCCAATAGCGCGGCGATGCGCCAACAGGTCGACGCCCTCCAGACCCTGCTTGCCCATGTGCAACAAGGCGGCGGCGCCAAGGCCCAGGAACGGCACACTTCGCGCGGCAAACTGTTGCCTCGCGAGCGTATCAACCGTTTGCTCGACCCAGGCTCGCCGTTCCTTGAACTCAGCCAACTGGCCGCCCACCAGGTGTACGGCGAAGACGTGCCGGCCGCCGGGGTGATCGCCGGAATCGGCTGCGTGGAAGGCGTCGAATGCATGATCGTCGCCAACGACGCCACGGTGAAAGGCGGCTCCTACTACCCGCTCACGGTGAAAAAACACCTGCGCGCCCAGACCATCGCCGAGCAGAACCGCCTGCCATGCATCTACCTGGTGGACTCCGGCGGTGCCAACCTGCCGCGCCAGGACGAAGTGTTTCCGGACCGCGAGCACTTCGGGCGGATCTTCTTCAACCAGGCCAACATGAGCGCCCAGGGCATCCCGCAGATCGCCGTGGTGATGGGCTCGTGCACCGCAGGCGGCGCGTATGTGCCGGCGATGGCCGACGAAGCGATCATGGTGCGCAACCAGGCCACCATCTTCCTCGCCGGGCCACCCCTGGTGAAGGCCGCGACCGGTGAAGTGGTGAGTGCCGAAGACCTCGGCGGTGCCGATGTGCACTGCAAGGTCTCCGGTGTGGCCGACCACTATGCCGACAGCGATGAACACGCGCTGGCGTTGGCGCGGCGCAGCGTGGCCAACCTCAATTGGCGCAAGCAGGGTGAGTTACGGCAACGCCCGCCGGTGGCGCCGTTGTACAGCAGCGAAGAGTTGTACGGCGTGATCCCCGCCGACGCCAAGCAGCCGTTTGATGTGCGTGAAGTGATCGCGCGCCTGGTGGACGGTTCGGTGTTCGATGAGTTCAAGGCCCTGTTTGGCACCACGCTGGTGTGCGGTTTTGCGCACTTGCACGGCTACCCGATCGCGATCCTGGCCAACAATGGGATTCTGTTCGCTGAGGCGGCGCAAAAAGGCGCGCACTTTATCGAGTTGGCCTGCCAGCGCGGCATTCCTTTGCTATTCCTGCAAAACATCACCGGTTTCATGGTCGGCCAGAAATACGAAGCCGGCGGCATCGCCAAGCACGGTGCCAAGCTGGTCACGGCAGTGGCCTGCGCCAAGGTGCCGAAGTTCACGGTGATCATCGGCGGCAGCTTTGGCGCCGGCAACTACGGCATGTGCGGCCGCGCCTATGACCCGCGCTTCCTATGGATGTGGCCGAACGCACGCATTGGCGTGATGGGTGCCGAACAGGCGGCCGGCGTGCTGGTGCAGGTCAAGCGCGAGCAGGCTGAACGCGCCGGCGTGGGGTTCAGCGCCGAAGAGGAGGCGGCGATCAAGCAGCCGATCCTCGACCAGTACGAGACCCAGGGTCACCCCTACTACTCCAGCGCACGCCTGTGGGATGACGGTGTGATTGACCCGTTGCAGACCCGTGACGTGCTCGCGCTGGCGTTGTCCGCGTCGCTGAATGCCCCTATCGAGCCGAGCCGCTTCGGCGTGTTCCGCATGTAAATGGAGCTGTACCCCATGAGCGATTTCAACACCCTCGAACTGATTACCGACAGCCGTGGCTTCGCCACGCTGTGGCTCAGTCGTGAAGCCAAGAACAACGCGTTCAATGCCGAAATGATCCGCGAACTGATCATCGCCCTCGATCAGGTGCAGGGCGATCCGTCCCTGCGCTTTCTCGTCCTGCGTGGGCGCGGCAAGCACTTCAGCGCCGGGGCCGACCTGGCCTGGATGCAGCAGTCGGCCGAACTGGACTACCACACCAACCTGGACGATGCCCGCGAACTGGCGGAGCTGATGTACAACCTGGCCAAGCTGAAGATCCCCACCCTCGCGGTGGTGCAAGGCGCGGCCTACGGTGGCGCGCTGGGCTTGATCAGTTGCTGCGATATGGCGATTGGCGCGGATGACGCGCAATTCTGCCTGTCGGAAGTGCGCATCGGCCTGGCGCCGGCGGTGATCAGCCCGTTCGTGGTGCAAGCCATTGGCGAACGCGCGGCGCGGCGTTATGCCCTGACCGCCGAGCGTTTTGGCGGCCAACGCGCGCGCGATATCGGTTTGTTGGCGGAAAGTTACCCCCTTGGCGAGCTGGACCATCAGGTGGAACAGTGGATCGCCAACCTGCTGCACAACAGCCCGGCGGCGATGCGTGCCAGCAAGGACTTGCTCCGCGAAGTGGGCCACGGCGCCCTCACCCCGGCCCTGCGCCGCTATTGCGAAAATGCCATTGCGCGCATTCGCGTCAGCGCCGAGGGCCAGGAAGGCTTGCGCG
The DNA here is from genome assembly GCF_002563895.1 of Pseudomonas lurida. NCBI lineage: Bacteria > Pseudomonadati > Pseudomonadota > Gammaproteobacteria > Pseudomonadales > Pseudomonadaceae > Pseudomonas > Pseudomonas lurida. The sequence continues at coordinate 3,839,331 of NZ_PDJB01000001.1, forward strand.
CCTTCCTGCAGAAACGTCCACCGAGTTGGCAGCCCCAGGAGCCGCGTTCATGAGCACATTGACGACACTGCTGGTGGCCAACCGGGGCGAGATTGCCTGTCGGGTGATGCGCACCGCCAAGGCCATGGGCCTGACCACTGTGGCAGTGCACAGCGCCACTGACCGCGATGCACGCCATAGCCGTGAGGCGGATATTCGTGTCGACCTGGGTGGCAGCAAGGCCACCGACAGCTACTTGCAAATCGACAAATTGATCGCCGCCGCCCAGGCCAGTGGCGCCCAGGCGATTCATCCAGGTTATGGCTTTTTGTCGGAAAACGCAGGGTTTGCCCGCGCGATTGAAGCAGCCGGCTTGATCTTCCTCGGCCCGCCCGCCTGCGCGATTGATGCCATGGGCAGCAAATCGGCCGCCAAGGCGCTGATGGAAACCGCAGGCGTGCCCCTGGTGCCGGGTTACCACGGCGCAGCCCAGGACCTGGAAACCTTCCGCGCCGCCTGCGAGCGCATCGGCTACCCCGTGCTGCTCAAGGCCACGGCCGGTGGCGGCGGCAAAGGCATGAAGGTGGTCGAGGACGTCAGCCAATTGGCCGAAGCTCTCGCGTCGGCCCAACGTGAAGCGCTGTCGTCCTTCGGCAATGGGCAGATGCTGGTGGAAAAGTACCTGCTCAAGCCTCGCCACGTGGAGATCCAGGTGTTTGCCGACAAGCATGGGCATTGCCTGTACCTCAATGAACGGGACTGCTCGATCCAGCGTCGTCACCAAAAAGTGGTCGAGGAAGCGCCTGCGCCGGGGTTGAGCGTGGAACAACGCAGGGCCATGGGCGAAGCCGCCGTGCGCGCAGCCCAGGCCATCGGCTATGTCGGGGCCGGCACCGTGGAGTTTTTGCTCGATGCGCGCGGCGAGTTCTTCTTCATGGAGATGAACACGCGGCTGCAGGTGGAGCACCCGGTGACCGAAGCGATTACCGGGCTGGACCTGGTGGCTTGGCAGATTCGCGTCGCCCAGGGCGAGGCGCTGCCGATCACCCAGGAGCAGGTGCCGCTGATCGGCCATGCGATTGAAGTGCGCCTGTATGCCGAGGACCCGGCCAATGATTTCTTGCCGGCCACCGGGCACCTGACGCTGTACCGCGAATCCACCCCGGGGCCGGGGCGCCGCGTGGACAGCGGTGTGGAGCAAGGCGACAGCGTATCGCCGTTCTACGACCCCATGCTCGGCAAGCTGATCGCCTGGGGCGAGGACCGGGAACAGGCGCGACTGCGGTTGTTGGGCATGCTCGACGAGTTTGCCGTGGGCGGGCTCAAGACCAACCTGAGCTTTTTGCGGCGCATCATCGGGCACCCTGCGTTTGCGGCGGCCGAGTTGGATACCGGGTTCATTCCGCGTTACCAGGAAGAGCTGCTGCCAGCACCGGGAGCACTCAGCGATGAATTCTGGCAAGCCGCAGCGGCGGCCTACATCCAGAGCTTGCCGCCGGGTGATGGACCTTGGGCGGACACGCGGGGGTTTCGTGCCGGCCTGCCAGCCGAGGTTTCGCTGCATTTGTGCTGCAATGGCCAGGATCGACTGGTGACATTGGGCCCAGAGACGCCAACGTTGCGGGGTGAACAGTTGCTGATCGAGCAACAGGGCGTGCGCCGCAGCCATCTGGCGGTGCGTCATGGCCACACGGTTTATCTGCGTTGGGATGGCGAGATGCAAGGCGTGACGCTCTTCGACCCGATTGCAGCCGTCGAGGCCAGCCAGTCTCACCAGGGCGGCCTGACAGCGCCTATGAACGGCAGCATTGTGCGAGTACTGGTAGAGGTGGGCCAGCAGGTGGAGGCCGGCACGCAACTGGTGGTGCTGGAAGCGATGAAGATGGAACACAGCATCCGCGCACCCCAGGCCGGGGTGGTCAAGGCACTGTTCTGCCAGGAAGGCGAAATGGTCGCGGAAGGTTGCGCGTTGGTGGAACTCGAAACGGCGGGTTAAAACTTTGCCGTAGCCTGCACGACCACACCAAGAACTCGACAATCGGCGGTCAACAACTGTTTCGGATAGGTGGGATTGAGCGGCACCAAGTAGCGCTGGCCGCCCTCTTCCAGCAACTGGCGAAAGGTCGCCTGGGGACGCTCTGCCCACTGGGCAACCACCAGTCTGCCGGGTTCGGCGGCAATGGCCGGGTCGACCAGGATCATCATTCCCGCACTGACGCTCAGGCCGCTGGGCGCAGTCATGGCGTCGCCCGTGACCGGCAGCCAGAACGCGTCGCCATGGGCCTGATAATCCGTCAATTCGAAGCGGGCTGCGCCGTAGGCCGCTCGCTCTTCGCGAACTTCGCACAGCCTTTTCCAATCGCTGACCGGGTAACGGAAATACGGGTTGTAGTTTTTTCGCGGGGGCGCTTGATTGGCACGCTCGCGAATATCCAGCGCAACTTCCAGGTACCCCAGCCCCAGCGCTGCCAGCACCCGGTTCATGTCCACCAGGCTCGGCGCACGGCGTTTGTTGAGCCAATGGCCAACGCCGCCCTGGGACATGCCCAGGCGCTCCGCCAGTTCACCCTGCGTGACCTTGCGGTCTTCCATGTTGGCCCTGACCAACGCGATCCAGTTATCCATGGGGGCTGACGATACGTCACGCAGGTTTCAGGGCAATAAACAGTTTGTAGTAATCCATAAAACGACATAAATACGATACGTACTATCATCGGACATAAGGTTTTCGACACCCACCCAGAGTACCGCCCCTTATGACGACAAGCCCGTATCTCCTGCCCGAAATCCCTGAAGACGCCGAACTGCACGACCTGCGCAGCAGCGGCGCCGCCCAGCGTGCGTTGGACTTTTACTTGAAAGAAGATATGTCGGCATCAGTCCCTGATGGGACGCTGTTTGCCATCAAGCCAGGCATCAGCCAGGAAGAAGCCCTGGTGCATGCCTCCGATCTGTTGCGCAGCGCAGCGGCCACGGCGTATGAATCAGCGAGCAGCCATCAGGGCAGTCATCGGGACCTGGCGTTTTCAGTGGTGTATTTGATCGATATGGCGAAAGCGATGGTGGAGCGTTCGTTGCAGGTGCCAGAGGCTCAGGCGAACGGCTAACAGGCGCGAAGAAAAAAAATTTCTATCTCGTGGATAAAAACATTTGACTTGCAAATGATAATGATTATTATTGGACCCAGCTGATCGCGAGATCAGTCGATAGACCAAGGGACCTTAGGTCGGACTCTTGGAATATCTCCTCATCAGGCTAATCACGGTTTTTGACCCGGCTCTTTGGCCGGGTCTTTTTTTTGCCAGTTTTCCTGGCATGGCTTCAGGCTAATGAAGACTGTGTGTTGCTCGATGGCGCGCATGGTAGCAAAAGACCATCGCTAAAAGAAAGCCAGGCGGACGCTCTAGCCCAGATCTTTGCGAAATAGCGCTTGAGAATCAATCTCATAGATTCTAAGCTGCTGCGGCGTCACGGATGACGCCCCCCTCCCCCGCGCAACAATTTTGCATCCAGCCTTTACCAGACTCCTGTGTAATATAGCCGCCACAACACTCATATTCAGGCAACCAGACTATGACCGTGGCCTTGACGTCCATCAGGATCAGCACCGACTTCGACAGTGGCAATATCCAGGTACTGGATGCCCATGACTCCTATCAGTTGCTGCTGGCAATCGAACCCGATACGCGCAGTGCACACTTCCAGTGGTTCCACTTCAAGGCCGAAGGCATGCACGTGGGCCACACCCACACCTTTCGCCTGAGCAATGCTGGCAAGTCGTCTTACCCACACGCGTGGAGCGGCTACAACGCGGTAGCGTCCTACGACCATATCAACTGGTTCAGGGTGCCCTCGCGCTTTGATGGGGAAATCCTGCATATCAGCCTTGAGACCCGCGAGAAACAAGCCTGGTTTGCCTATTTCGAACCCTACAGCCGCGAACGCCACGACTGGCTGATCGAGCAGGCCCTGAGTCGCGCTGACACCCAGTTGCTGGCGACCGGGAAAAGCGTCGAAGGCCGAGATATCCAGCTGCTACGGCGTGGCAAGGGTGGCGAGGGCCGACGCAAGATCTGGATCATCGCCCAACAGCATCCTGGCGAGCACATGGCCGAATGGTTCATGGAAGGCATCATCGAACGCCTGCAACAAGACGGCGACGACGAGATGAAAAAACTACTGAAAGTCGCCGACCTGTACCTGGTGCCCAACATGAACCCGGACGGTGCCTTCCACGGCCACCTGCGCACCAACGCCATGGGCCAGGACCTTAACCGCGCCTGGCAGAGCGCCAGCCAGGAGATCAGCCCGGAAGTACTGTTCGTACAACAACAGATGGAAACGTACGGCGTCGACCTGTTCCTTGATGTTCACGGCGACGAAGAAATCCCCTACGTCTTCACGGCCGGCTGCGAAGGCAACCCCGGCTATACCCCGCGTATCGAGGCGCTGGAAAAGCACTTCCGCAGCCACTTGAGCAGCCTGACCCGTGACTTCCAGACCACCCATGGCTACACCCGCGACCTGCCGGGCCAGGCCAACATGACGCTGGCGTGCAACGCGGTAGGCCAGAAATACGACTGCCTGTCCCTGACCCTTGAAATGCCATTCAAGGACAACGACGACGCGCCTAACGCGAAAACCGGCTGGTCAGGTGAACGCTCCAAGCAGCTGGGCAAGGACGTATTGAGTACGGTCGCTGACATCGTGACGACCCTACGCTAACGCTGCGGTAACCGGCTTGTCGGCGATGAGGCCCTTGATGACTGCATGGCTTTGAAGGGCGCCATCGCCGGCAAGCCTGTTCCTACACGCGCTTGCTGCCGGTCATGCTCTGCAACACGCCATCGCGCCGGATCAACCCATGGAACAGCGCCGCCGCCAGGTGCAACAACACCGTCAGGAACAGCAGGTACGCCAAAAACCCATGGGCCTTGCGCAGCACCGCGAACAACGGTGCATTCGCGCCCACCAGCGCCGGCAATTGCACCGAGCTGCTGAGCATCACCGGGTCACCCGCCGCCGAAATCATCGCCCAGCCCAGCAGCGGCAATACCAGCATCAAGGCATACAGCACCAAGTGGGAGGCCTTGGCTGCCAACACTTGCCAAAGCGGCAAGTCGCTGGGCAACGGCGGTTGGCGTGTGGAGAAGCGCACCACCAGCCGCACGATCACCAAGGCCAGGATCGCGATGCCCAGCGGCTTGTGCAGGTGGATCAACCATTCATGCCGTTCTGAGACAGAGGCCGCCAGGCCCGCGCCGATGAACAGCATGGCGATGACCATCAGCGCCATCAGCCAGTGCAGCAGGCGCGCCAGGGGCGCGAAAAACCGTGGTTGGGCATTCATGGCTTCGACTCCTGAGGGGCGCTGTGCAACGAGCTGACTTCGCCGGCGCGGCGCAGATAAGAACTGGCATACGCCGCAGAACGTGCTGCCAGCAAGGGGTCATTGGAGGCTTCGATGCCACGGGGCAGAATCAGCGGGTCGAAGTTGATATCGCGGCAATCACCGTCCGCTTGCGGCTGGCTGCTTTGCACGACCAGGGTGCCGGCGTTGATGACCTTATGCTCGCCGGTCCAGGCCTTGCTCGCATCGTCCAGCGGGTCGCCGGGGTTGGCTAGCGTCATGTTCAACTGCCAGCGCAGCGGCCCGGCTGCCAGGCGCTGCACCAGGTCTTTTTCGAGGAAGTCACTCCCCGCCGGCGCGGCATCCCCCGCCGCATCCTGACTCTGGGGCACGACGCCCCAACGCACGGCCTGGCGCTTGCCATCGGCGCCCACCAGATAAAACGCGTTGATACCGTTGTACGTTTCAGTCGCATAACTGGCAGACGGCTTGGCGGTCTTGACCCAGGCCAAAAACGGCGCGGACTCGGGGTGGGCGGCAAAAAACGCGGGCATGCTCGCCGGGTTCGGCTTGCCGGTGGCAGGGTCCGGTGCGCCGGCCTTGAGCAACTGGTAGAACGCTTCGGGTGTGCCCACCGGGAACACCGGCATGCTGTTCATGCCGGTGCGCCACTGCTGGCCGTTGGCCTGGCTCAATTGCACGGCAAAACTACGGATCGGCACACTGCTGTCCGGCGCATAGGGGTTGCCGCTGGGCAAGGCAAACCGGCCGATCAGCGGGGTCTTGGCCTCGGTGAACACCTGGGCGCTGGAGTAGGCACGGGCTTCGGGACTGCTCTCGAAATACCCTGCGACACACACACCCTTGGCATGGTTACGGCGGAAGCCGGGGTGCACGCCATTACTGGCTTCCAGGGCGTTGACCAGGGTTTTCGGGCGCAGGCGCTGTGGGTCGAGGGTGCCATTGACGTAGGCAAATGCCCCCGCCACAACCGCAACCACGGCACCGATACCCGCCAGGCGCGCGATAAGGCTTGCCGTGCTCAGCGGGGGACGGGGCGGTGATGAGTGATCTACCATGAAGAAACTCCAGGGCCAAAGCCCTTAGGGATGAACATTAGGTCGGAGCATTAAGACGAACGCCGATCGGCTCTATTCCCCGGCCCTGGATTTATTTCCCAACGCGGGGAATAACCTTCGACGCCGCACGTCTCTCTAGTCCCAGCGTAGTAAACAGCCCGATGCCCATGCATGAACTCGACGAACAGTTACGTGAACTCATCCCCAGGCTGCGGCGCTTTGCCGTGTCCCTGACCCGTAACGCCAGCAGTGCGGACGACCTGGTGCAGTCGACCCTGGAGCGGGGGATCATCAGTTGGGCCGATAAACGCGTCGAAGGCGACCTACGCGCCTGGCTGTTCTCGATCCTCTACCGGCAGTTCCTTGATGCCCACCGCCGCACCCGACGCTATGCACGCATGCTGGAATTCTTCACCGGGCGCGACGATGCGCAGCCGTCGGCGGAGCGCACAGTGATCGCCCAGTCGACCCTGCAAGCCTTCGATCAACTCAACACCGAGCAACGCGCGCTGCTGCTGTGGGTCTCGGTCGAAGGTTTAAGCTACAAGGAAGTCGCCGAGATTCTTGAGGTGCCCATCGGTACCGTGATGTCGCGCCTGTCCCGGGCGCGCCAAGCCCTGCGCCAACTCAGTGATGGCGAGATTGCCAGCCCTTCCCTGCGGATACTCAAATGATCAGCCTGCCCCCCAGCGAACGCGATTTGCATGCCTACGTCGACCACCAACTGCTGGAAAGTGATCGCCGTGCGCTTGAAACCTATTTGGCGGCCCACCCCGACGTCGCAGCCCAGGTCCACGCCTGGCAGCACGACGCGCAGCTGCTGCGCGCCGCGTTGGGGGGTGCCCTGCAACAGCCGGCCAACCCTGACCTGGACCCGGCGCTGATTCGCCAGCGTATCAAGCGTCAATCGCGCCGCCACCTCGCCAGCGCGGCGGTGTTGCTGATTGCCGTCAGCTTCGGCGGCCTCGCTGGCTGGCACGCCCGTGAAGCCACACAGCCAGCCCAATTGCCGATGGCCGATGCGATGCAGGCGTTCCGCTTGTTTGCCCAGGACGGCATCATGCCCGCCGACTACAAGGGCGAGGGTGGCGGCACAATGCAGGCCTGGCTCGATCGCTACTTCAACCAGGCGCATCGCCTGCCTGACTTGAGCGCATCCGGGTTTACGCCAGTCAGCGGGCGGTTGCTCACTACCGAGCAAGGCGCCGCGGCCATGGTGCTGTACGAAGACCCGCAAGGGCGGCGCATCAGTTTCTACATCCGCCCACCAGGCCCGGAAAACGGCTTCCTGCCCCGTGGCAGCCGCAGTGCGGATGGATTGCAGGCCCAATACTGGTCCGGCGCTGGCTACAATTATGCGGTGGTCAGCCCGGTGAATCAGCCCGCCCCGGCGATGCAGACGTTCTAGAAACCCACGTCGAGTACTACGTTGTCGAGGTAGGTGCCGGCGGGCGGCGTGCTCTGGTCGCTGTAGATCCTGGCGTTGTAGTTGAACACCTGGCTGCCGATGCCCAGGCCATTGCCGGGATTGACCTCGGCCGTGGAGCTGTCGCGGCGCGCCGCCCCCACACTGCCCCAGCGCGTGGTACCCGCACTTTTGAAGATGTCGTAGGCCAAGTAGTTACCGCCTGAAATCATCCGCCGCCGCCCGCCTACGCCGACGGCGTTCTGGCCGTCGCTCAGCCCCACGTTGTAGGCACTGCCCTTGGTGCAGGAGATACTCGCCTGCCCGCTCACCGTGGTGAAGCCACTGATTACCGGGGCACTGCCAAAGCTGATGTTGGGCGCCGTGATCTGGCAGTCATTGGTGACGGTCATGCTCACGGTCAACGCCGCCGTGCCGCTGCCTACGTCGCGGCCCAGGCAGATACCACCAATGCCGATGCCCGAGCAGTAGTTCCAGTTCCAGGCGATGTTCAAGGTCTCGGTGTACAGCCCCGCAGCGACGTTGCTGCCGGTGATGCTGCTCACGTACAGCGGCACGGTTTTCACTCCAGGCCCTGCGATCAACCCGATGCTCTGGGCAATGCCCCCCGCCCCGCCAAAATCAAACTGCGCCCCCCGGGCTATCGGAAAGCTGGTGCTGTTGCTGCCGTAGATCGTATAGCCGATAACATCGCCGGTAGGCCCGACCATCCCGGTCTTGGATGAGGTAATCGTCGCGTAGAAATGGTCGGAGGACACCAGCACCGAAATCAATGCCGAGGTGCAGCTCAACCCTGAGTTGGCCGTCGAACTGGCCTGCGCCGCCGTGCGCACCGTCATCGAACTGATCGAGCCAAAACTCGCCGGCGCCGTGGTGACCACCGAACACAGCGCCATGGCCTGGCCCGACAACATTACCCCCACGGCAGCCAGCCACCCGATCCCTCTCATTGGCACACCAACGGCCCGATCAACGGCACGCCCTGTTGCTGCTCGTCGATATCGAATCGCGCCTGGCAGGTACGCCCTTCACCCTGCGTGACCTGCAAGGTGTTATGCGCCGAGAGGTTTTCCAGGTACACCAGGCCATCCCAGCCGACCACCGCCTGCTGGTGACTTTGCTCGTGCACCACCAGGCTGCCCAGGGGCAATTCCTGATGCTGGGTGTCCACCAGGGTGACGCTGGCCGCGAGCACCCGGCGCAGGGGGAATTCGAGCAGGTAACCGCTGCCGCGCCGCACTGATACCCGCTGTTCCACATTCGGGCTCTGCACGTTGAGCGGCAGGTTCAACGGATCGATTTCATACTTGGCACGGTAATACGCGCTGCTCCATGGCACCAGCAGGTGGCCATTGCGGTCGGTTTCGCCCACCAGTTGGTTCTCGTAGCGCACCGGGATCCCGGCGAAGCCCTGGGTACTCACCACCACGAAGGCATCGTTGATGCGGTTGGCGGCAAAGGCGTCGCCCCCCATCCACACCAGCGAGCCGCTGGCATCCGCCCACCGTGTCTCGGCGTCGCTGCTGCCATAGACGCCGGCCTGCAACTGCACCGACTGCAAGCGCCACGTCAGGTCAGCCTGCCGGTAGGCCGGGCCATCGCCCTGGGCATAACCGAGGTTGTAGCCCACCCCGCCTTCGCTGGGCACAGCGTGGCTGTAGTTGAGGCGTTGGCGACTGGCGCCGTCCTTGCTGCGCTCGGCGCTCAAGGCCAGGCTGCCGTTGAGATCAAACGGGATCACCAGTTGCGCCTGCATCGCCCAATTGCTGTCACCAATCTCGCGGTTGGCCGACAGGTAGAAACTGGTATTGCGCCACAGCGGCTTGCTCCAGCTCAGGTTGAGCAGGCGCGTACGCGAATCGTCCGCCGCCTGTACGTCGAAATACCCCACGCCCAGGCTGCCGAAACGTTCCAGGTTAAGGCTCAGGGTCACCTGCTCGCTGCGTTTACTGAGGCTGGCGTAAGGCGTGTCGACCAGGGTCAGGTCGGCGTATTCGGCGTGACGCTCCACCCGCTGATAGGACAGGCTGTAGCGCGTGCTGTTGTATTGATAGCCCAGGCTCAGTTGCTGGCCACTACGGCCTTCGAACCGGCTTTGGCTGACAGCGGTATTGAGTACGCCGAAATTGCCCAGCCGCAGGTTGCCACCCACGCCGCCCAGGGTCAGGTCACTGGAGGCTTCGGCATGGCTTTCCAGGGTCAGGTTGTCGGAATAACCATAACGGAAGGTGCCGCTGGCCACGCCGGGGCCATAGGCGAAATCCTTCAGGGCGTATTCACGGCGCAAGGAACCGGCGGCCACCGAAAAATCCGTCAGGCCTTCTTGCAGCAGGGTGCTGGTCACATAGAACGGTACCGTGGTCGACACCTGACGACCGAGGGCATCAGTGGTCACCACCACGGCTTCGCCCGCGCCATTGATAAACGGCACATTGGTCAGGGTGTAAGGCCCCGGTTGCAGCAGCGCGCTCTCAGATTTGTAGCCATTGATGAACAGGTCTACCGACGACGGCACCGCTGCCTCACCCGCAAACTGCGGCAAGGGGTAAGTCACCAGGTCCGGACGCACCGCGAAGTCCCGGGAAAACTGCACGCCACCCAGGCGCACCGAGCTGCTCCAGGGCAAGGCGCCGCTGATCACGTCACCGGCCTCATAGGTCAGCAGCCGCTCATCATCGGAGAAACGCCAAGTGGTGTCATAGCGCCGGTAGCCGTTGGTGAAGGTACTGCTGCTGACGCCATCGGCCAGGGTCTGGCGGTGCTGGCCGGTAGTGGACAAGGTGCCCCAGCTGTCGAACAACCGCACTTCGTTCCAGGCGGCGAGGTAGCTGCCGCCTTCGTCGGTGTCGTTGAAATACAGGTCATAGTTGAGCAAGGCGCCGAAGCTGCTCATCGCCTGGGTACGCGGATAGGTGTTGCGGTTGCCGATGAATTGTTCCTGCAACCACGACGGCGGCACATCCAGCAGCAGGCGCTGGCCGTTGCTGTCGTAATCGCTGTGCAGGCCAGGAATCTTGTCCAGCGCCACACTGCCACTCGGCTCACCCGGCAGCTTCATGCCCACGTCCTGCAACGCACTGGCCGGCACAAAGAGTTGCCCGGCCCGTTGATCGACCGCAATAACGCGACCGGTGTCCATCTGGTTGACCACCAGTTCCAGAAACAACTGTGCATCAGCGACAGCCTCCATACTGCTCGGGGGCGGTGGCAGGTCGCCAGCCACGCCCGGAAGCGCAATCATTGCGCCGCCCAGCCCGCTTACCACCGACAGCCATATACCACGAGCCCGACCACGACTCACCATGGCATTGTGTCCTTCAATGGACATCTCCATCCGTTTAAAACCCGGGGCTATCCTGCCCCGCTACACGCTTGTTACCGTTGCGGCGCGAGGCTCTCCAACTGCGGCGCACCGTTGACCCTGACCTGAAGTGGCTGGTCGGACGACAGCCCATCCGGTACCGGCCAGCGCATGGTCGCGCCGGGCAGTACATAGCCCAGCAAGCCGTCGACCAAGGGCCGCGTCTGCCCACCCTGTTTGAACGCCGCATCGGTGAGGCGCGCATGCACGGCGCCCTGGTTGCGCACTTCGAGGTATTGGCGCCCCGCCACCGTGACGGTGTGCCAGCTCAAGTCCGGTTTGCCGGCGCCCTTGGGGTCGCGCTGGCGTGTGCTGTCTTCCTTGCTCCACAGGCCCGCGCCGTAGGCAAACAGAGGCACTGAATAACGCATCTGAAAGCGGATCGCTGCCGCGGTGTTCTTGCCCTCTGGCGGCGTGGGCACCTGCAAGGGCGAAGGGATTTCATCGATGATGATGCGGTAGGCCAGCTCTTGCCCTGGCGGCACTTCGCGGGTGCGGGTCAGGCGTACCAGTTGTTTTTGCCCTGGCTCGATCCGTGCCACGGGTGGGCTCCCGATCACATCGCGCTGGTTCTGGTATTGCTCGTCGAAACCGCTCTGGCTCCAGGCGAATACGCGAATCTGCAGGCTTGCAGTTTCGGTCCCGCGGTTTTCCAACCACAACGCGCTGGCCTGTTGATCGGCCTCCAGCACCGGGTCGATGGGCCAGATCAGCACTGAGCTGGCCGCCTGCACAAACCCCGCCGTGCATGCAGCACTCAAGGCAAGACCCGCGGCCCACAGCCGCCGGGAAGGTGAACGCATAACCCCACTCCTTATACCAATAGCCTTACCACGTCAGCTGCACCTGCAGCGTGTCGCTGTATGTCCCCCCAGGCTGATTGCCCGGCAATTGCACCCGCCCATAGATCGGCAAGCTGATGGTGTTCGCATCGCTGTAGGCCACGTTGACGCTCTGGCCTATCCCCAGGCTCTGGCTGAACGCCGCATCCCGAAACAACTGGTAAGCCACGCGCGCGCTGCCGCTGTTGAGCTGCAAATTGCGCCCGGTGCTGCTGTGCAGCCCGCCGTCGACGCTCATGCTCAGCGCCACCCCCGGCGTGCATTGCAACGTGACGCCCCCCGTCAGCGCTGCCGTGACTGTGTTGGTGGCCAGGGCCGAGTAGCTGCCGTAGGTCAGTGCGCCATAATTGGAGCCACCGCCCACAATCAGGCAGCCGGGGGTGATGGTCGCGCTCACCTGGAAGCTCTGGCTGGTCACTGCCGACAACGGCAGCGGCACCGCCAGCCCACAAGCCAGCAACGCTCTGAGCCACATCGCTAGAACGTCAGTTCCACGGCCACAGTGTCGGTGTAGGTGCCCGCCGGCAGCCCCGCCTTGCCCACTGCCCGACCGTAGAGGTTGACGGTCTGTGCCACGCCGGTACTGGTGGCGAGGGTGATCACCCCGTCAATCGCCAGCAGCGCGGAGTGGCCGCTGTCGGTGTAGAAGTCGTAGGGCACGAAGTTGCCCGCACCGTCGGCCAATGCGCGACTGCCACCCGGGGAAGCGCCGTCATGGGCGCCGGCGCGCACCTTGACCGCTGGCGTGGTGCCGCTGGAGCACAGGATCGACAACGCCCCACCGGTGCCGGTACCGCCCAGCAACTGGGCATCGGCGTTGGTGAACAGGCTGTTGGTGGTACCAAAATTCAAGGAACCGAAGTTCAGGCCGGTGGCCGCCCCGGAGCCGTTCACCTGGCAGCTGGCGATCAATATCAGGCTGGAGGTGATCTGCCCGGTCACCGTGGTGGCGGCGTTGAGGCTGGAAGCCATCGCCAGCCCCAGCGCACAGACGCCTAATCGCGAAACAAGTACATGCATGGTTTTCATCCTCTTGAGTTACCAGTCCAGTGTCACCGTCAACGTGTCGGTGTAGATCCCTGCCGGTAAGGCACTGGTATTTGCCACCACGGAGCCGAATACCGGGATCGGTATCTGGGTGCCCCTGGCCACGACAAAATTGCGTTGCTGCCCGATGCTGTAGGTGCTGCGCCCCTGCGGGTCGGCGGACAGTCGATAAGGAATCATCTGGCGTCCATTGCTCAGGCGCCGGGTGGTGCCGTCGGCGTTGGTGCCGCCATCGATGGTCACGGTGAAGCTCGAGACCGAGGGGTTGCAGGACACCGCCAAGGGCGCCTTGTCACCGTCGGTGATGCCAGCGCCGAGCGGGTTGCTCCAGGTCGGACCCTGGCTGCCGAAGTCGAGCATCGCCGTGCCGCCCGTGGGGTTGACCGGCGCGCTCTCAATGCCTTTGCTCACTTCGCAACTGGCAGTGATCACCAGCCGAGCCTGGATCAGCCCGCTGGCGGCAGCCGCCTGCGCGTCATCTGCCAGCACCAGCAGGCCGCCCATGGCCACCAGGGCCAGGCAACGGCTTACCATGTCACCGTCACCTTGAGCAGGTCGGTGTAGCGGCCGACGGCGGGAATGTCCTTGAGAGGCTCGATCCGGCCATAGAGCGGCAGGTCGACGAAACCGGCGTCCGGCACCCTGCCGCTGAGTGGCACGTCCACCGGCAAGGGCACGCGCCGCGCGGCGTCGGCGTAGATGCGATAGGGAATGGGTTTGGTTGACGAGGTGGCGCTGAGATAGCGCACTTCACCAGTGCCGCCATGCAAGCCGCCGTCGACGCGTACCTGGTAAGGCGTGTCGGGGTTGCACTCCAGGCGCGGCTGGCGCTGGCTGATCAGCGCCGCACTCAGGGGCCCGGCCGGGTCATCCAGACGCGGGCCGCTGCCGAAATCCAATACGCCAAGTTGCTCGATGCCAGCGCTGCGGGTAGTGCCCACCAGCTGGCAGCCCCGCTGCACGTCGATACGCACCTCCACCTGGAGCTGTGCACCGTAAGCCGTGCTGCAGAGCATCGCGCCCATGACTGCCAATACTGCTCGTCCCTTCACTGCCCCAACTCCTTGTACAGGGGTGACTCCTGTGTAGGAGGGTAGACACTTGCCGAGAAACTGCCAGTCTGGACAGGCGTGCATCCGTGACATGCTTTTTCGAGATAGCGCGTCGCGCCCTTATCTATTGGTCAAAACGCAACGAGCGCCCTAAAGTAAGCGACCACTGAAATACAGAGTGACTTGCATTGGCCGCGCTTTCCCTGATCCGTCGCCTGCTCGGTAACAAAACCGAGACCCTTGACGCCTCGCCCATCCCCGCGTTCTTTCAGCAAAAGGCCGAGCAACAGGGTTACACCCTCAGCACCGGCCAAACCCGAGCCATTGCAGCCCTGTCCCAGGAAACCCAGCACCTGCTCGCCGGCCAGCCCGCCCGCAGCCTCTACCTGCACGGGCCGGTGGGGCGTGGCAAGAGCTGGCTGCTGGATGGCTTTTTCCAGGCGTTGCCGATTGCCGAGAAGCAACGCGTGCACTTCCATGACTTTTTCGCCCAACTGCATCGCGGTATGTTCAAGCATCGCGACCAGGACGATGCCCTGGCCGTGACCCTCGATGAACTGCTGACAGACTGCCGGGTGCTGTGTTTCGACGAATACCATGTCCACGATATCGGCGACGCCATGCTGATCACGCGGCTGTTCAAGGCTCTGTTCGAGCGCGGTGTGCTGGTGCTGGTGACGTCTAACTATGCGCCCCAAGGCTTGCTACCCAACCCGCTGTACCACGAGCGCTTCAAGCCGGTAATCGACCTGATCGCCGCGCGCATGGAGGTGCTGGAAGTCAGCTCGCCCCAAGACTTTCGCAGCCTGCCCCAGGCCCAAAGCGAACAACGCTTTACCCGCGGTCGGTACGTATGGCCGGGAACCGCAAGCCAGCGAGTGGCACTGGGTCTTCCCGCTGCGGGCTGCCCCGCCCTACCCTTGGCCGTCGGCCACCGGACCTTGATGTGCCGCGGCCACACGGGACGCAGCGTTGCCTTCACCTTCAACGACCTGTGCGAACAGCTGACGGCGGTGATGGACTACCTGCTGCTATGCCAGGACTACGACCACTGGATCATCGACGGCCTGCCACTGTTGGCGGAGTGCCCGATTGCCGTGCAGCAGCGCTTTATCAACCTGGTGGATGTGCTTTATGACCGGGACAAACAGCTGGTATTGATCGGCGAACGGCCGCTCGATGTTGCCTTGGGCGGCCAGGCCATCGACCTCGCGCGAACGGCCAGCCGTCTGGGCCAATTGCAGCAGGCCGGCCCGCAACCTGCGCGCGACCCGGTATCATGAGCGCCATTTACGCCTTCTAGCCGAGTGACCGCGCCGTTCATGAATACCCTCGCCCAACTCAAGGCCGGCCAATTGGCCGGTATCACGCGCCTGGACCTGTCCTGCGGGCTGACTGAATTCCCGCGGGAAATCTTCGAACTGGCCGATTCCCTGGAAATCCTCAACCTCAGCGGCAACGCCCTGAGCAGCCTGCCTGACGACCTGCATCGCCTGCCACACCTGCGCGTGCTGTTTTGCTCCGACAATTTGTTTACCGAACTGCCGGCCAGCCTGGGCCAATGCGCCAAGCTGAGCATGATCGGCTTCAAGGCCAACCAGATCAGCCACGTGCCCGCCGCCGCCCTGCCGCCCCCGTTACGCTGGCTGATCCTGACCGATAACTGCATCAGCGAGCTTCCACAGGCATTGGGCGAACGGCCACTGCTGCAGAAGCTGATGCTGGCCGGCAATCAACTGGCGCAGTTGCCAGAAAGCCTGGCCAACTGCCATAACCTTGAATTGCTCCGCATCGCGTCCAACCGCTTCACGCGCCTGCCGCAATGGCTGCTGGCGTTGCCCAGCCTGACGTGGCTCGCCTATGCCGGCAACCCGGTGGAAATGGCCGTCGACGTGATGAGCGATGATGCGACAGCGAACATTCCCTGGTCCGAGCTGGAACTGGCCGAAGTGCTCGGCGAAGGCGCTTCCGGCATCATCCGCAAAGCACGGTGGAAACCATCAGGCAAAGCCGTCGCCGTCAAACTCTATAAAGGCAGCATCACCAGCGACGGCTCGCCGCTGCACGAAATGCAGGCCTGCATAGCCGCCGGGTTGCACCCCAACCTGATCAAGGTAGCGGGCCGCGTTGTCGGCCACCCCGACCACCAGGCCGCACTGGTGATGGACCTGATCGATCCCAGTTACCGCAACCTCGCCGCGTTGCCCAGCCTGGCTTCGTGCACCCGCGACGTCTACGAACCAGGCACCCGCTTCAGCCTTGAAGTGGCGTTGCGCCTGGCACGCGGGATCGCCTCGGTGGGCGCGCACCTGCACCGCCACGGCATCACCCATGGCGACCTGTACGGCCACAATATCCTGTGGAATGAAGCGGGCGATTGCCTGCTGGGGGATTTCGGCGCGGCGTCGTTCCATGCAACGGCGGATACCGTGGAGACCCGGGCGTTGCAGCGTCTCGAGGTGCGGGCGTTTGGGGTGTTGCTGGGGGAATTGTTGGAGCGGGTTGAGGATCAGGTCAGTGATGACCTGGTAGCACTGCAACTCAGCTGCTGTCAGCCCAATGTGTTGGCGCGGCCGGGGTTCGACGAAATCGAAACCTTGCTGGGTGCTATCCAACACGTCTAAACCAATGTGGGAGCGGGCTTGCTCGCGAAAGCGGCGTGTCAGTCGACCTACTTATTGACTGACCCACCGCATTCGCGGGCACGCCCGCTCCCACATTTAGATCACCTATAGCCCGCTAGCTATCAGCCCGCCAGACCGACGAACATGTCCTGCACGTCATCATGGTTGTCCAGGCCTTCGAGGAACGCTTCGACTTCTGCCATCTGCTCATCGCTCAAGCCACTCACCGGGTTCTTCGAGAGGTAGCCCAGTTTGGCCGACAGCACGGTGAAGCCCTGCTCCGGCAAGGCTTTCTGTACTGCGTCGAGGTCGGTGGTCTCGGTGATGAACAGGGTGGTGCCTTCTTCTTCACCGTCTTCGAAATCCTGGGCACCGGCTTCAATGGCGGCCATTTCCGGATCGGCGTCCGGGCTGTCCGGCGAGGCTTCGATCAGGCCGACGTGGTTGAAATCCCAAGCCACGGAGCCGGAAGCACCGAGTTGGCCCTTGCGGAACGCTACTCGGATTTCGGCCACGGTACGGTTGATGTTGTCGGTCACGCACTCGACGATCAGTGGCACCTGGTGCGGGGCGAACCCTTCATAGGTCACGCGGTGGTACTGCACGGTTTCGCCGAGCAGACCGGCGCCTTTCTTGATGGCGCGGTCCAGGGTTTCCTTGGGCATCGAGGCCTTTTTGGCCTGTTCCACCACCAGACGCAGGTGAGCGTTGGTCGAGGTATCGGCGCCGTTGCGCGCGGCGATGGTGATTTCTTTCACCAGCTTGCCGAAGATCTTGCCCTTGGCATTGGCTGCCGCTTCTTTATGTTTGACTTTCCACTGTGCGCCCATGACTCACTCTCTTCTATCCATCGCGCCGAAACGTCTACTGGCCGGCGCTTTGGGGGCAGAGTTTATAGGGCAAAAACGCTCTAATCCACCAAAAAACCGGCCATACCCCTCAGGTTCGCAAGGGTTTGATCGCCACGTTGCGGTCCGGCACGAAATCCCCGACCTGGGCCAGCACTGCCGGCCGGGCATTCCAGTACGGCATCAACACCAGCGAAGAAAACAACGCGGCCCCGGCAAACACGATAAACACCGTCACGGTATCGAAGTACCCCGGCAGCAGCCCGCCGAGGATCGCGCCCACCGAGCCGCAGCCATTCACAAAGCCGGCGGCGGTGGCACCGGCCTTGGCGGTGCCGAAGTCGATGGCAGCGGTGCTGCTGATCATCGAGTCCGGCCCGTACAGGGTCAGGCCCATGACAAACAGCAAGGCCATCACCAGCATCACACTGCCGGTATGCAGCGCCCCCATGAACAAGGCCAGGGCCACGGTCAGGGCCAGCAGGCTGAGCACACAGGCGGGCATGCGTCGGGCGCCGAAGAGTTTGTCGGACGCCAGGCCGATCAGTACCGGACCGAGCAAGCCCGCCAGCTCGAACGCCGTGGGCACGATCGCCGCCCCCACTTTGCCCACCGACGGCATCTGTTCATAGACGATCACCGGGCCCCACAACAGGATCGCGTAACGCGCCGGTTTCAACAGGAAATACGCCAGCCCCAGGGTCAGCACCGTGCGGTTGCGCAGGATCGCGCGTAATGGCTCCAGCACGCTGATGCGTTTTTCGGCGGCGGCCTCCTCCGCGCTCAACGCCGGCTCCGGTTCGACGGCGGGCAAGCCCACATCCTGCGGCGTGTTGCGCTGGAAGATAAAGAACAGCAGCGCCACCACCGCCACCACCGCTGCACTGGAGATAAATGCCGCGTGCCAACTGCCTATCAAGGTGTAGGCCCACCACCCCGCAAAGGGCGAGGCTACCAAGCCACCGAACGCGTAGCACGAACTCCACAACCCCAGTACCCGTCCGCGCTGCTGCGCCGGGAAGAAACTACCGAGGTTCTTGCACAACCCCGACCAGCCAGTGGACTGCGCCAGGCCTTGGATCAACATGCATGTCACAAAGATCGGCAAGGTCGCGAACGTGCCCATGACCAGGGCGGCGGCAGCGGAAATCAACAAGCCGCCCAGCACCACGACCCGCGGCCCGAAGCGATCGGCCAACATCCCCCAGGTGAATTGCCCGACGGCATACGCCGCCAGGTAGAGACCGTCCAGGTTGGCCATCATCATTTTATCGAGGGGGAAACTCGGGTCGTCGCCAATGCCCAGCTTGGCCACCGAGAACGCTTTGCGAGTGAAATAAAAGGCGGCGTACGCCAGCCAGGTGATGGCGAATATCTGCACGCGCCAACGCTTGATGCTACCCATAGGGATATTCATGGTGGTTCTGACCTCAGGTTGAGTGTGCCGGCAGAATCGAGAAGCAAATGCCTGTTTTTTTATTGTTGAGCACTGCAATACCGGTCCCCGGGGAACGGCATTGGTCAGATGAGCCCTGTTTGCCAGGGCTCATGGTCACCGCGGTTGTAGGACTCAACCTACAGCAACTGAGGCGTATAAAAGCAATGGCAGACTAATAGGTAAAATCGATTTATCGTATTTCAAATATAAGCTGAGCTTGTAGGAGGTCTGTTGATGTCGGTGTCTCATGCGCAACTCAAAGCCTTTCACGCCGTAGCGGTCCACGGCAGCTTTACCCAGGCCGCCGAACGGCTGTTCCTCACGCAACCGGCGATCTCCGACCAGGTGCGCAAACTTGAAGAGCGCTTTGGGGTGTTGCTGTTTCATCGCAACAAACGTGCAGTGCGCCTGACCGACCTGGGTGAACGCCTGCTCGCCATCACCCAGCGCCTGTTTGTGATCCAGGCCGAAGCCGAGGAACTGCTGCAAGACTCGCGCGCCCTGCTCACCGGCACCCTGACGCTGGCGGTGGACGCACCGGTCCACGTGCTGCCGCAGATCGCGCGTTTCTGCGAGCGCTACCCGGGCATCAGCGTGAAGATCGAAACCGGCAATACCGACGAATCACTGTCGCGCTTGTACAACTACCAGGCCGACCTGGCCTTGCTGGGGCGCGATGTCGATGACGAACGGCTCTTGTCGTTGCCCTTGCCCGACGACCAGCTACTGGCTTTTGTCGCGCGCAACCACCCGTGGGCCGGGCGCGAATCTATCTGCCTGGCGGACCTGGACGACACGCCCCTGGTGCTCAGGGAAACCGGCTCTGTCACCCGCCAGACCCTGGAGCAAGAGATGGGCCAGGCCGGGCTGCGCATTCGCCCGGCGATCCAGGTCGAAGGCCGGGAAGCCGCACGAGAAGCGGTGGTGGTGGGGATTGGGGTGGGGGTGGTCTCGGCGGCGGAGTTCGGCGCGGACTCACGGGTCTACGCCATGCCGATCCGCGATTGCAGCCAGCGGATGAAAGAAACCCTGGTGTGCCTCAAGGAGCAGAGCTCACGGCGGGTGGTGGCGACGTTCCTCGACATCATGCGCGAGAGTCTTCAGCCCGGCGCCAGCTCGAAGAACGCCTGAATCAGGCGCAGCGACCGGCGCCGCTCCATGCAACCAAGCACATGCCGGTTCACCAGGCCATCACCCAGTAGCGGCACCGCCCGCACGCGTGGGTCCTGGCTGACCTCCATGGACGAGACCACACCGACGCCCAACTCGGCGGCGACGGCCTCGGTCACCGCTTCCCGGCTGTCGAGTTCCAGCAGCACCTTGGGTTTTACACCGGTCGCGGCACACGCGTCATCGAACGTACGCCGGGTGATCGAACTGGGTTCGCGCAGCACCATGATCACCTCATTCAATTGCGCCAGGCGAATGCCCCCAGATTGCATCGCCCACGGATGCGCAGCCGGCACCAGCGCGCAGATCCGCGATTCACTCAACGGTTGCAGGTGCAGGCCATTGCGCGGCGCCACTTCGGTGAGCACGGCCACATCCGCATGCTCGGACAACAGCGCCGCCAGGGTTTCCTGGGCATTGCCCAGGCGCAGGTTCACGGTGATCCCCGGGTAACGCGATCGCAGGCTGGCGATCATTGGCATCACCAGGTGCGGGCCGTCCGCTGCCACTTCCAGCCGCCCGGTGAGCAATTGACGGTTGGCCTCCAGCATCGTCTGCGCTTCGTCCACCAGGCCAAAGATCGCCCGGGTGATTGACGCCAGGCGTGCGCCCTCCTCGGTCAACTCGACCCGTCGTGCGGTGCGCCGCAGCAACGGGATCTGGTAGTACTCCTCCAGTGCCTTGATGTGCCCGGTCACCGCAGGCTGGCTGATGAACAGCCGTGCGGCGGCACGGGTGAAGCTGCCCTCGCGGGCCACGGCATCGAATGCACGCAGTTGGAACAAATTCATGGCTATCGGCCTCACTGATAGCTCGCATAACAACAAACAATTTGATTGATAACAAGCCAAACTGCAATTTAAGCGCCGTAGCTTCAACCCCCGATGCCTTGCGAGGACTTGAGATGACCACTGCCGCGCCGATCCTGCTGACCCCTGGCCCCCTGACCACATCGAACCGCACCCGCCAAGCCATGATGGTGGACTGGGGGTCATGGGACGACCGCTTCAACCAACTCACGGCCAGCGTATGCGAGCAATTGCTGGCGATCCTCAACGGCGAAGGCAGCCACCATTGTGTCCCCTTGCAGGGCAGCGGCACCTTCGCCGTCGAAGCCGCCATCGGCACCCTCGTCCCGCGTGACGGCAAGGTGCTGGTGCTGATCAACGGCGCGTATGGCAAGCGCCTGGCGAAAATCTGCGAAGTCCTGGGCCGCGAGTTCAGCACCTTCGAAACCGCCGAGGACGAGCCCACTACCGCCGCCGATGTGGACCGTCTGCTACACGCCGACCCGGCCATCACCCACGTCGCCCTCATCCACTGCGAAACCAGCACCGGCATCCTCAACCCACTGCCACAGATCGCCCAGGTCGTAAAAGCCCACGACAAACGCTTGATCATCGACGCCATGAGTTCGTTCGGCGCGCTGGCAATCGACGCCCGCGAAGTACCATTCGACTCCCTGGTCGCCGCCTCCGGCAAGTGCCTGGAAGGCGTGCCGGGCATGGGGTTCGTCTTCGCCAACAAACAGGCGCTGGCCGCCGCTCAAGGCAATTGCCACTCCCTGGCAATGGACCTGTTCGACCAGCACAGCTACATGGCCAAGACCGGCCAGTGGCGCTTCACCCCTCCTACCCATGTAGTCGCCGCCCTGCACGAAGCGCTGCTGCAGTACCAGGAAGAAGGCGGCCTGATCGCGCGGCATAAACGCTACGCCAGCAACTGCCAGGCGTTGCTCGACGGCATGGCTGAACTGGGACTGCGCAGCTTCCTGCCGGCTGACATCCAGGCGCCGATCATCGTCACCTTCCATGCACCGCGGGACCCGCGCTATCAGTTCAAGGACTTCTACGAACGGGTCAAGGCCAAGGGTTTCATTCTGTATCCCGGCAAATTGACCCAAGTGGAAACCTTCCGCGTGGGCTGCATTGGCCATGTCGACGCGGCAGGGATGCGAGCAGCGGTCAAGGCAATCGCCGACGTGCTGCAAGAAATGGAAGTGTTGGACATTTGATTCCCCCATTACCCACAGGACCTGAATGATGAACTATCAAACCCCCAACACCCTCCAGGCCGTCATCCTCGACTGGGCCGGCACCGTGGTCGACTTCGGCTCGTTTGCCCCAACGCAGATCTTTGTCGAGGCCTTCGCCGAGTTCGACGTGCAAGTGTCCATCGACGAAGCCCGTGGCCCGATGGGCATGGGCAAGTGGGACCATATCCGCACCCTGTGCGACCAACCACAGGTTGCCGAACGCTACCGCAAGGCGTTCGGTCGCACCCCCACCGACGATGATGTGACCGCCATCTACCAGCGCTTCATGCCATTGCAGATCGAGAAGATCGCCGAACACTCGGCCCTGATCCCCGGCGCCCTCGACACCATCGCCCAACTGCGCAAGCAAGGCATCAAGATCGGTTCCTGCTCCGGCTACCCCAAGCAAGTGATGGACAAGGTCGTTGCCCTGGCGGCCACCAACGGCTATATCGCCGACCATGTGGTCGCGACCGACGAAGTGCCCAATGGTCGCCCATGGCCAGCCCAGGCGCTGGCCAACGTGATTGCGCTGGGCATCGATGACGTGGCGGCGTGCGTCAAGGTCGATGACACCGTGCCGGGTATCCTCGAAGGCCGCCGCGCCGGGATGTGGACCGTGGCCCTGACCTGCTCCGGCAATGCCCTCGGCCTGACCTATGAGCAGTTCTGCGCCCTGGAGGCTGCCACGCTGGCCAGCGAACGCAAGCGCATCGAGGCCATGTTCGAAGGCTCGCGCCCGCACTACCTGATCGACACCATCAACGAGCTGCCCGGTGTGATCGCCGACATCAACCAGCGCCTGGCGCGCGGGGAAATGCCGCAGACTCACTGACAGAGGTCAAAACAACGGCATTCAAGCCAGGCAAAGCGCTCAGAACCGGCATACAGTAAACGCACTCCGTCGCCAAAGAACGGAGGTATGCCCTGATGAGTGAGGAACCCAGCGATGCCGTGGAAAAACTCCGATACGCGCTACAGCACCATGTCGATCGCGTTGCACTGGTTGATGGTGGTGCTGCTGGCGGTGGTCTACGCCTGCATTGAGCTACGCGGCCAATTCCCCAAAGGCAGCGGTGCACGAACGTTGATCGTCGAGATGCACTTCATGTTTGGCCTCACCGTGTTTGTGCTGGTGTGGCTGCGCTTGTTCGCGCGCAGCCTGGGGGTGGCGCCGAAAATCATACCGGCGCCGCCGCAATGGCAGCGCCTGTTGGCAACCCTGATGCACGTCGCGCTCTACGCGCTGATGATCGGCATGCCGATAGCGGGCTGGCTGATTGTCAGTGCCGAAGGGCATTCGGTGATGTTCTACGGCATGGAGTTGCCGCCCCTGATCGGTGAGAACAAGGCGTTGGCCAAGCAGATCGAGGGCTGGCATGTGTGGTTCGGCAAGGTCGGTTACTGGCTGATCGGGCTGCATGCACTGGCGGGGATCGCCCACCATTACATCCTGCGGGACAACACCGCGTTGCGCATGCTGCCGGGTAGGAGCGGGCTTGCTCGCGAAGGTGGCGGGTCAGCCACCAAATCCACTGAGCGATAAGCCGCACTCGCGAGCAAGCCCGCTCCCACAGGGGATGCTCGTTAAACTGCAAACCCCCGGCGGCCTTGCAGGCCGCCGGTGTGGACGAAAACCACGCGCGTACCGGGGGTGAAGCGCCCGGCTTCGATCTGCGCCTTCAAGGCCAGTAGCGCCTTGCCGGTGTAGAGCGGTTCCAGAGGCAAACCGCAGGCCTGTTCGGTGGCTTCGATAAACGCGAGCAGCAACGGGTCGACGCTGGCAAAGCCACCGCGGCTGGCGTCCAGCAGTTCATAGCCGCCTTGCACGATGGCCTCCACGTTCTGCGCCACACCGTGGTCTTCCGGCACGGCCATGGCGCCGTACACCGGGTGTGCGCCCGCCTCTGCCAGCGCCAGGCCGGCCAGCGTGGTACCGGTGCCTGCGGCCAGCCACCAGGCGTCGTAGTCCGCCCAACCCAGAGTGTGCAACTGCGCACGCACCTGCTCGACCAGCACCGCGCAACCCAAGGCACCCGCACGGCCTGCGCCGCCTTCGGGCACAGGGTGCAAGCCCGGATACTGCTCGCACCATGGCCGCCAGAAACCGGGTTCATGCCGCGCCCGATAGCCGCCATAGCCCAGCCAATGCAGCTGCATGCCAAAGGCTTTCAGGTCGAGGACGGTGGGGGTGTCTTGCGCATGCCCGCGCAACAGGCCGACGGTGGGGAACCCGAAGCGCTTGCCGGCAGCGGCCAACGCGTGCAGATGGTTGGAGTAAGCGCCGCCCAGGCTGATGAGGCCGCGAGCGGTTGGCGCCTGCGCCAAGTGTCCGGTGAGCTTGAACCACTTGTTGCCGCTGATCAGCGGGTCGATGCGGTCCAGGCGCAGCACAGCCAACTCGACACCGTTCAGCCAATCCAGCTGCAAGGGTTCAAGCGGTGCGTGGGGAAGCCAATCGAAGGGACCCATCGGGAGGGATCTGCCTGGAAAACGGGGCGGTAGTCTAACACCGCCCCGCTCGGGGTCTTACAGCTCGGCAGCGAGACGCGAGCCCTGGTTGATGGCGCGCTTGGCGTCCAGTTCGGCCGCCACGTCGGCGCCGCCGATCAGGTGCACGTTCTGGCCTGCCGCGACCAGGCCGTCGTGCAGTTCGCGCAGCGGGTCCTGGCCGGCGCAGATAACAATGTTGTCCACCGCCAGCACCTGGGGTTCACCCTCGGCGCCAATACGGATATGCAGGCCTTCATCGTCAATCTTCAGGTACTCGACGCTGTTGAGCATCTGCACCTGCTTGTTCTTCAATCCGGTACGGTGGATCCAGCCAGTGGTCTTGCCCAGGCCATCGCCGACCTTGGAAGTCTTGCGTTGCAGCAGGAACACTTCACGCGCCGGCGCATGGGGTTGCGGCTTGATCCCGGCCACGCCGCCACGGGCTTGCAGCTGGGTGTCGATGCCCCACTCTTTCCAGAACGCTTCGCGGTCCAGGCTGGTGGACACGCCCTGGTGCACAAGGAACTCCGACACGTCGAAACCGATGCCGCCCGCGCCGATCACAGCCACACGCTTGCCCACCGGCTTGCGCTCAAGGATCACGTCCAGGTAGCTCAGCACCTTGGCATTGTCGATCCCTGGGATCGCCGGGGTGCGCGGCGCGATGCCGGTCGCCAGGATGATCTCGTCATAGCCGCCGGCCGCCAGTTGCGCCACGTCCACACGGGTATTGAGGCACAGCTCCACGTGGGTGGTCTGCAGCTTGCGCTTGAAGTAGCGCAGGGTTTCGAAAAACTCCTCTTTGCCCGGCACACGCTTGGCAATGTTGAACTGGCCGCCGATCTCGCTGGCGGAGTCGAACAGCGTCACCTGATGGCCACGCTCAGCGGCCACCGTGGCCGCCGCCAGACCGGCAGGGCCGGCACCGACCACGGCGATCTTCTTGATCTGCTTGACCGGCAGGTAGTTGAGCTCGGTCTCGTAGCACGCCCGAGGGTTGACCAGGCAGGTGGTCAGCTTGCCGCCAAAGGTGTGGTCCAGGCACGCCTGGTTGCAACCGATGCAGGTGTTGATCTCATCGGCGCGGCCGGCGGCGGCCTTGTTGACGAATTCAGGGTCGGCCAGGAAGGGGCGCGCCATGGACACCATGTCCGCATCGCCCTCGGCAAGAATCTGCTCGGCGATTTCCGGGGTGTTGATGCGGTTGGTGGTGATCAGCGGAATCTGCACCGCACCGCGCAACTTGGCGGTGACCTTGCTGAACGCGCCACGAGGCACCTTGGTGGCGATGGTCGGAATGCGCGCTTCGTGCCAGCCGATGCCGGTGTTAATGATGGTCGCGCCGGCGCCTTCGATGGCCTTGGCCAACTGCACGATCTCTTCCCAGGTGCTGCCGCCTTCCACCAGGTCAAGCATCGACAGGCGGAAGATAATGATGAAGTTCGGGCCTACGGCCTCACGCACGCGGCGCACGATTTCCACTGCCAGGCGCATACGGTTTTCGTAGCTGCCGCCCCAACGGTCGGTACGTTGGTTGGTGTGAGCCGCGAGGAACTGGTTGATGAAGTAGCCTTCGGACCCCATGATTTCCACACCGTCGTACTCGGCGACCTGGGCCAGCAACGAACAGGTGACGAAATCCTGAATCTGCTTTTCGATGCCCTCTTCGTCCAGCTCCTTGGGCTTGAACGGGTTGATCGGCGCCTGTATCGCGCTGGGTGCAACCTGCTTGGGGCTGTAGGCATACCGACCGGCGTGGAGGATCTGCATGCAGATCTTGCCGCCCGCCTCATGCACGGCCTGGGTAACGATCTTGTGCTTCTGCGCTTCTTCGTCGGTGGTCAGCTTGGCCGCGCCGGAATACACCCCACCTTCGTCATTTGGGCCAATGCCGCCCGTGACCATCAGGCCTACGCCACCCCGGGCGCGCTCGGCAAAATAAGCTGCCATGCGCTCGAAACCACCGGGTTTTTCTTCAAGGCCCGTGTGCATCGAGCCCATCAGGGTACGGTTGCGCAAGGTGGTAAAACCCAGGTCCAACGGGGCCAGCAGGTGCGGGTAGGCAACAGCGGTCATGGTCAAGCTCCACAACGGATCATCACGGGACGTGGCAGGCTCGAATGGCCTGCCATCGGTTTATGCCCCACAGACTAAGAGGCGCTGGTCGACGGCTCAATGACTGAAACTGACAACTTATTGATCCAAATGCACAGCGGCCCTTGGCAAGCCCGCCCATGGGCCCTACCCTAGTCGGCGAACCCTGCACACGGTCTGTTGTCTGTTCCCCCATGCGTAAACTTCTAGCTTTTACCGTCACCATGGCCCTGGTTGCCGCCGTCGCCGCGTATCTGGTCTGGACCCAGGAGCGCCCCGTGGCGCATTACCTGTCCGACCTGCGTATCACCCTCGCCGTCAACGAAGGCCTGCCTGCCGACCGTGGCAACTTGCTGGGCATCCAGCCGGAGCTGTTTCCGGCCGACTACCAGAGCCTTGAACGCCTGCACCTGAAGCTCGCGGCCTACCTGCAAAAAGCCCGTGACCTGGGGCTGATCAACGACAAGACCATCGTGGTGCTGCCCGAACATATCGGCACCTGGTTGATGCTCACGGGCGAAAAGAACGAGGTGTACCAGGCCCTGCACGTGAAGGACGCGATGAACTGGCTGTCGGTCAGCAACCCGTTGCTGTTTGCGCGCGCCTGGATCAGCGCCACGGGCGACAACCGCACCGATGACGCCTACCTGCGCATGAAAGCCTCTGGCATGGCGCAGGACTACCAGCGGTTGTTTGGCGGCCTGGCCAAGGAGTTCGGCGTCACGCTGGTGGCCGGCTCCATCACCCTGCCCAACCCGAGTGTCAGCCAGGGGCAACTGCAGGTCGGCCATGGCGCGCTGTACAACGCCAGCCTGGTATTCAGCGCCGACGGTTTGCCCGTGGGCCAACCGCAGCGCCAGCTGTACCCGATCTATGATGAACGCGGCTTTATCGAACCCGGTGATGAAAACGTCGTCAACGTGGTCGATGCCCCGGCCGGACGCCTCGGCGTGCTGGTGGGCAGCGACAGTTGGTACCCGGACAACTACCGCAAACTCAACGAACAAGGCGCGCAGTTGATCGCGGTGCCGGCCTTTGTGCTCGGCCGTGATACCTGGGACCGCCCTTGGCGCGGTTTCAAAAGCGTCTCCACCCCAAGCGAAATCAGCCTCAAGCCCGAAGAGCTCAGTGAGGGCGAAGCCTGGCGCCGTCTGACCCTGATCAGCCAGTCCCCCGTCAGCCAGGCCAGCGCGGGCATGAGCGTGTTCCTGCGTGGGCAGTTCTGGGACCTGGGCACTGCCGGGCATAGCTTCCTCAGCAGCCATGGGCAGATCAGCGCCGATGGCGAAGCCCGTGGCGCACGCTTGTTGAATATCTGGCTGTGAAACCGGTACGGCTGGGGGACCTGTCGGTGGGCTTCGTGCACACCCTGGCCGATGCCATCCACAGCCACGGGCTGGACCCGCAACCGTTACTGCTGCAGTACGGACTCGACCCAGCGCGCCTCGCCGAGGCGGGTGCGCGCCTGTCGATCCCGCGCTACATGCGCCTGGGCCATGCGGCCATCCAACTCACCGGCGACCCGGGCCTGGGCCTGCGCATGGGCCAGCTCAGCCGGTTGAGCCAGGCCGGGCTGGCGGGGGTTACCGCCGCCCAGGCCCCCAACGTGCGCGAGGCGGCGCGCGCGTTGACGCGCTTCGAAGCCCTGTATGGCTCCAATTATCGCGGTCAGTCGAGCTTCGTCGAGGATGCCGAAGGCGCTTGGCTGCGCTTCTATTCCATCAGCCCCTACAACGCCTACAACCGCTTTGTGGTGGACTCGATCATCGCCGGCTGGCTGCATCAACTGTCGAGCCTGGCCCAGCAACCGGTGCAGGCACAGCGCATCGACATCGAGTTTGAAGCGCCGGACTACAGCGAGCACTACAACACGCTGGGCGACATTCACTTCGGCGCCGACGCCAATCAACTGCG
Organism: Pseudomonas lurida; assembly: GCF_002563895.1. Taxonomy (NCBI): domain Bacteria; kingdom Pseudomonadati; phylum Pseudomonadota; class Gammaproteobacteria; order Pseudomonadales; family Pseudomonadaceae; genus Pseudomonas; species Pseudomonas lurida. The sequence goes on from NZ_PDJB01000001.1 coordinate 3,868,083, forward strand.
CCTCAACCAGAACACCCTGGCGCTGCGCAACCCGCAGCACTGCCCCAGTACCTGGCAATTGCTATTACAGCTGTGCGAGAGGGAATTGGAGCAGTTGACCCGCACTCGCAGCCTGCGCGAGCGCATCACCCGGTTGCTCGGGCCGATGCTCAATGGCGGCCGGGAACCCGACCTGGAAGAAGTGGCGGCACGCCTGAAGCTGCCCACCTGGACGCTGCGCCGCAAACTGGCCGAAGAAGGCACTCAGTTCCGCGCGATTCTCAACAATACCCGGCGCGACCTGGCCATGACCTACATTCGCGACACTGAACTGGCATTCGGCGAGATCGCCTACTTGCTCGGTTTTGCCTCGGCCCAAGCTTTTCAACGGGCCTTCAGGCGGTGGAACAACCAGACCCCAGGGGAATTTCGCCGCAGTCAGCGGCATTCCGCCTGAGCTCGGTCCTACAGCTCTGTTGCATCGTCTGCCGGTTCCAGCGGGTCTGACTCAATCGCGTGGTACTCGAGCAGTTCTTCCTGGTAATCGTCCATGGCGGACTCCTTGTTGGTGTTAAAAGCGGCTGCTGATTAATGACCTGCACAGCCAGCCTAAAGTGCCGTCATGACGAAAAAATGTCTGCGCCATGACGTTCCTGCACTCAAGGATTAAACGTAGCAGCGTTGCAGGGATTTAGCACTTGGGCTTCGAGGTGCTATTGCAATCATTGCAATTGCAATCGTTACCGTATTTCCATTAGGGTAATAGCATTCGTTGCCAGGTGACCCTTTCCATGACCGCCGCTACCGCACACGCCGCGCAGCTCTGTATTGATGCCTTGGGCACCGCCGCCCCCGCCAGCAGTTCCCCGCTGTACACCGTGACAAGCATGGCCAACACCCTCGAATCCAGCCGACAGGCCTGGGTGATACGCGGCCAGTCACGCTCCCGGCGCGCGGGTAACTGGCCCGGATGGTTTGCGCGCAACACCGTCGAAAAACCGTTGCTGTACCTGCACAGCGCGCAGTCGTCAGCGCAACTGAGTGCACTGTCGGACGTCACCCAACAGCGCGGCATTCTGTGCAACGACATCGAAAACCACCCCTCCCGCTGGCCCAAGGGTGCGCAACCTTCCTTGCCGTTGTGGCTGGCCACCCACCCGCGCTGCACTCCGTATGACCCGGCCTCGGGCGAAGAGGCGCGTGCGATTGTGCTGGCGGCGTTGCGTACCCTGTATGTCGACGGCAAGCCCGGGTTCTATTACCTGGCCCTGCATGATCATGAAGGCGCAGCGCCCCTGAGTGAGCAGGACCGTGAAGCCGCGCTCAAGGGCATGTATCCGCTGCAGCGGCACACGCTGGGGGATGTGCGATTGCTCGGCGCAGGCCGGGCGCTTGAAGAGGTGGCGCAAGCCAAGCGCTTGTTGGCACAGGACTGGAATATCACCGCCCAACTGTGGAGCTGCCCCAGCTACACGCGACTGGCCCGCGAGGCCGCTGCGGCCGAACGCTGGAATCGCCTGCACCCAAGGGGGCCCAAGCGCAGCTGCCATTTGCGTGATTGCCTGGCGGGGGATTCAGCGCCGGTCATTGCGGTGACCGGCTACCCGCAGGCGATTGTCGATCAGTTGGCGGGGTATGTGGATGCACGGTTCGTGGCGTTGGGCGCCGGGTCGGTGCAGACGGCGGCGCCGAGTCGGCATTGGGTGGTGGTATCCGCGTTAAAGGCATTGGCGGATGAAGGGCGGATCGATGCACTGCAGGTGGAAGAAGGCATGAAGCGGTACGCCCTGAAATGACGGGAATGCGATCGACAATGAGTGAGCGATCGTTCTCAGCGGTTGCGGCGGCTGCGGGTTTGTACGCCCGCTTCCATTGCCAGCCCGGCGGTGCGCTCCAACGCATCCGCAAACCCCTTGCGCTGCTCCAGCTCGAGCTGCGACAGGAATAACTCATCGACCGTGCTTTCGTAGATTTTCCACATCTTTTTACGCAGCACACGGCCGGCCTCGGTGATCGAGGCAAACGCCGCGCGGCCATCGCCGTCGGAGCGCGAACGCACCACCAGGCCGTCCTTTTCCAGACGGTCGACCAGGCGCGTGAGGTTGTAGCGCTCGATGGCGAGCACATCGGCCAGTTCGTGCATGCGACGAGTGCCGTCAGGGCCGCTTTCCAGGCCCCACAGTGCGTCGTACCAGGCGTACGGCGGAAGGTCCGCCTCTGCCAGGCGCCGCTCGATTTCACGGATGACCGTCCTGTGGGCCCTGACAAAACGGAACCATACATCCGGCTCTTTCGACGACATGCAACACCATCCGGGGAATTTCAAGAAGGTTGCAATAGTAGCTCATCCCGCGCTAGATTCGGTCATGTAGTTGCAATTGCAATCACTTTGCCGGCACTCCCACAAAGAGCCCGTCACTTGAAATCCGCCTACCCTGGAGCCTCACATGACCCCGAACAACGCAGTCAGACGCGACGACGACCCACAGGAAACCCGCGAGTGGCTGGAGTCCATCGAATCGGTGCTGTCCACCGAAGGCCGCCCACGCGCCCACTACCTGATCGATCAGTTGCTGGATTTCGACGTGGCGCGCCATGGTGACTTCTACGGGCGGGTGACCACGCCCTACGTCAATACAATCCCGGTGGACCGCCAACTGCCCTACCCCGGCAACCTGGCCATCGAACGCCGCACCAATGCGTTTATCCGCTGGAATGCCATGGCGATGGTGTTGCGTGCCGGCAAACACTCGGGTGTCGGTGGGCATATCGCGACCTATGCGTCAGCCGCGGTGCTGTACGACGTCGGCTTCGACCACTTCTTCCGTGGCCGTACCGACAGCTTTGACGGCGACCTGGTGTACATCCAGGGCCACTCCTCACCCGGTATCTATGGCCGGGCCTACCTGGAAGGCCGTATCAGCGAAGCGCAGCTCGACAACTTCCGCCGCGAGGCCGGCGGCGACGGTATTTCGTCCTACCCGCACCCGCGGCTGATGCCAGACTTCTGGCAATTCCCCACCGTGTCCATGGGCCTCGGCCCGATCACCGCGGCCTACCAGGCGCGCTTTATGCGTTACCTCGAATTGCGCGGCCTCAAGCAACATCAGGGCCGCAAGGTCTGGGCCTTCCTCGGTGATGGCGAAATGGACCAGCCGGAATCCCTGGCCGCCATCTCCCTGGCCGGGCGCGAGAAGCTCGACAACCTTATCTTCGTGGTCAACTGCAACCTGCAACGCCTGGACGGCCCGGTGCGCGGCAATGCCAAGGTGATCCAGGAATTCGAAAGCCTGTACCGCGCCGCCGGTTGGAACGTGATCAAAGTGATCTGGGGCGGTGGCTGGGATGCGCTGCTGGACAAAGACCCGAGCGGCCTGCTGCGTCAACGCATGATGGAATGCGTGGACGGCGACTATCAAAACTACAAGTCGCAGAACGGCGCTTATGTGCGCGAGCATTTCTTCGGCAAATACCCGGAATTGCTCGCGCTGGTTGCGGACATGTCCGACGACGAAATCTGGAAACTCTCACGGGGTGGGCATGACCCGGACAAGGTCTACAACGCCTATGCGGCTGCCGTGCGCCACACGGGCCAGCCCACCGTGATCCTGGCGAAAACCGTCAAGGGTTTCGGCATGGGTGAAGCCGGCGAAGGCCAGAACATCAACCATCAATTGAAGAAAATGGGCGCCGATGCGGTAAGGGCTTTCCGCGATCGCTTTGGCCTGGAAGTCGCAGACGACCAACTCGCCGACATTCCCTACCTCAAGCCCGCGGCCGACAGCGAAGAAGCCCGCTACTTCGCCGCACGCCGCCAGGCCTTGGGCGGCTACGTGCCGGCGCGCCACAGTGCGGTCGAGCCCTTGCAGATTCCCGAACTCGCCGCCTTCGCTACCCAGCTCAAGGACACCGGTGAACGGGCGATCTCCACCACCATGGCCTTCGTGCGGATCCTCGGCACCCTGCTCAAGGATCCGCACCTTGGCAAACTGATCGTGCCCATCGTGCCGGATGAATCGCGCACCTTCGGCATGGAAAGCCTGTTCCGCCAGATCGGCATCCACTCCGCCGTAGGCCAGCTCTATACCCCACAGGATGCGGGACAACTGAGCTACTACAAGGAAAGCAAGGACGGTCAGATCATGCAGGAAGGCCTGAATGAGTCTGGCGCCATTTCCTCCTGGATTGCCGCGAGCACGTCCTACAGCAACCACGGCCTCATGACGGTGCCGTTCTACATTTTCTATTCGATGTTCGGTTTCCAGCGGGTCGGCGACCTCGCCTGGGCCGCAGGCGATGCGCGGGCGCGTGGGTTCCTGCTGGGGGCCACGGCCGGGCGTACCACGCTGATGGGCGAAGGCTTGCAGCATGACGATGGGCACAGCCATATCCTGTCGTCGGTGATCCCATGCTGCGTGTCCTACGACCCGACGTTTGCCTACGAGTTGGCGGTGATCATTCGCGAAGGCATGCGGCGGATGTATGTGCAACAAGAGGACATTTACTACTACATCACCCTGCTCAACGAAAACTACCCGCACCCGGCAATGCCTGAAGGTGTGGAAGAGGGCATTCTCAAAGGCCTGTACCGGCTCAACACCAGCCCCCTGGCCCAGGTGCAACTGATGGGCAGCGGCTCAATCCTGCGCGAAGTGATCGCGGCGGCCGAGTTGCTCGAGAACGACTTCGGCGTGCACAGCAACGTGTGGAGTGCAACCAGCCTCACTGAATTGCGCCGTGACGGTCACGAGATGGAGCGCTGGAACCTGCTTCACCCGCAGAGCGAGCCAAGGGTGAGTTATGTGGAGCAATGCCTGGCCGGGGAAACGGGGCCGGTGGTGGTGGCGACGGACTACATGAAGCTCTTCGCCGACCAGATCCGCCCCTTTGTACCCGGCCGACGCTGTGTGGCGCTGGGGACGGACGGCTTCGGCCAGTCCGATACCCGTGAAGCCCTGCGGGCGTTCTTCGAAGTGGACCGGCATTTCATCGCACTGGCAGCCTTGAAGGCATTGGCGGATGACGGCGTGATCGGTCGTGAAAAAGTCAGTGAAGCCATCAGCCGCTACGGGATCAACGTCGACAAGACGAACCCCGTAGCCGTCTGAGTTACTGCGCAGGCGTCGGCAGGGGCGGGATCGCTTCTGTCGGCGGTGGCAGGTCCGGGTTGCTGGTTGCCGGCGCCGGTGCCGGTGCCGGTGCCGGTGCCGGTGCCGGCTCTGACTGCGGCGCGATCGGCGCGGTCTCGGCAGGCGGCGTGACGGGTTCGGAAACGGCCGGTTGCGAGACCGCAGGCTCTTCCTTCGGCGCCTCGACCTTCTCCGCAGCCGGAGCGGCTTTAGGCTCCGGCACACCCAGCTCGGTTTTCGGCTGCTCGGGAATGTGCTCGGCCTTCTTCACTTCCTGGGGCAGGAACACATCCACCAGCGCAAAGTAACGTTCGTAGAACTTCGGCGCCGAGACGGTCTCACTCGCCACCTTCACCATCGAATCATCGGTGGAGCCGATCGGCATCGACACCGAACCCAGCACGCCCACCCCCAGGCTCGCGGAGTTGTTGACCTTCTTCAGCGCGTAGCGATCCTGCAGGGCGTTGGCGAACATCGTCGAATGGTTGGTGCCTTTGCCATCGTCGGCACACACCACGTTGAAGCTGATCTGCAGGTGGGTCTCGCCGGTCTGCTGGAAGCTCTTGTTCCCCACGACCAGTTTCGGATCACTGCTGGTGATGATGTAGCCCTGGCTCAGCAAGGCGCGTCGTGCGGCTTCGCACGCCGCCACATCAGTTACCGGGTAATCCCGGGAAAACGTACCGGAGTCGTCGAAATTCTCATGTTCATAAATAGCGGTCTTGGGTGACGAGCAGCCCGCGGCGCCCGCCAACACCAGCGCCAACCCGAGGCTACGCAAGTGAAATGATGTCGACATTGAAAATCCTGAGGAAAACGGTCCGGGCGGTATTGTGCAACAGAAAGAGGCCTTGGCGCGCGCATTCCTGTCGGTAAAACGTCACAGCCTTAGATTGCAACACCTGCAGGAAAAAGGCCTGCACACATATGGTCAATAAACACGCGCAATTTGACCGAGGCATGGCGACTTGATGGCCACAACATCCAGAAACTGCCCCGGTGTTCCAGGTAGTCATCCAGCACGCGTTGCAGGCGCCCATCGGCAACGGCCTGGTTGACCATATAGTCCGGCAGGCAGGCTATGCCCAACCCTTCGTGCACCACATGGTTCAGGGACTCGATGGTGGTGCTGACCAACGGCGTGCGCAAGACGGGCTCCGAGGCGCCGGCTGCCAGGCGCAAAGGCCAGGGCTCCAGCTTGCCCGTGGCGCAGAATTTATGGCGCAGGCAGGCATGTTCGCTCAACTGCTGCGGCTGCTGCGGAGTCCCGTGCTGGCGAAAATAGCCGGGAGTGCCCACCAGTACCAACTGGTAATGCCCCAGGTGACGCGCCATCAAGCGCGAATCCTCCGGTTTACCGGTACGGATGACGGCGTCGAAGCCTTCCTCGATCACGTCCACCATGCGGTCGGAAAAGTCCACATCCAGTTCGATCTCCGGGTAGGCCCGCATGAAATCGCTGAGCACCGGCATCAACAGGCCGCGCACTTGCGGCACGCTGACACGCAACTTGCCACGGGGCGCGCCGCTGGCCTCCGTGAGTTCGCGCTCGGCCGCTTCGACCTCGGCCAGGATACGCCGCGATCGCTCCAGAAACAGCGCGCCTTCACTGGTCAGGGTGATGCTGCGGGTGCTGCGGTGAAACAGCCGCACGCCCAGGCGCTCTTCCATGCGTGCGATGCTCTTGCCGACGGCCGAAGATGTCACACCCAGTACACGCCCGGCGACGGTAAAGCTGCGCGTCTCTGCCACCTGCACGAATACCGAAAGGCTCCCCAAGCTGTCCATGATCCTGCCCCGAGTATTAAGGACACTGAAGTCCGATAAGTTCGGAACCTTAGCCTGTTTTTCCGCCGGCCACAGCCCCCTACTCTGCCCGCTTGCCCTTTTACATGGATAGCGTGCGATGACATCCCTCACCGATTCCCCCGTGACAGCCCAAGAAGAAACGTTGCCGCTGGGCGGCTTGTTAGCCTTGGCAAGTGCTGGCTTTATCACCATCCTCACGGAGGCCATGCCCGCCGGCCTACTGCCACAGATGGGCGACGGCCTGGGCGTGTCACCCGCGCTGGTCGGCCAGTTGGTCACGTTGTACGCCCTTGGCTCACTCGTGGCCGCCATCCCGCTGACGCTGTTGACGCGCGGCTGGCGACGCCGTCCTTTGCTGCTGGCAGCGATTGGCGGCTTTGCCCTGGTCAACAGCGTGACCGCCCTTTCCAGCCACTATGGGCTGACCCTGGTGGCACGCTTCTTCGCCGGAGTATTCGCCGGGCTGCTTTGGGCACTGCTGGCCGGCTATGCCAGCCGAATGGTTGCGCCCCACCTGCAAGGTCGGGCCATAGCCGTGGCGATGCTGGGCGCGCCACTGGCGCTGTCACTGGGTGTCCCCGCAGGCACCTTCCTGGGTGCTGCCGTTGGCTGGCGCCTGAGCTTTGCGGTCATGACCGCGCTGACGCTGGTGCTACTGATTTGGGCGCGCCTGCAACTGCCGGACTTCGCTGGCGAACGGGCGGGAAAACGACTGGGCCTTCACCAAGTGTTGACCCTGCCGGGGATTCGTCCGGTGCTCTGGGTGACGTTTACCTACGTCCTGGCCCACAACATTCTCTACACCTACATCGCCCCATTGCTGGTGCCGGCGGGCATTGCCGCCGATATCGACCAAGTGCTGCTGGTGTTCGGCCTGGCCGCGTTGGTGAGCCTCTGGCTGGCCGGCGCTTTGATTGACCGGTGGCTACGCACACTGCTGCTGATCAGCTGCGCACTGTTTGGCCTGGTTGCCTTGGCAATGGCGTTCTGGATGAACCTGCCAGCGGTCATCTACATCGCCGTAGCGTTGTGGGGCCTGGCGTTCGGCGGGCTGCCAGCGCTGCTGCAAACGGCGCTGGCCAAATCGGCAGGCGAGTCGGCGGACGCCGCGCAATCGATGCTGGTGACGGTGTGGAACCTGGGCATCGCAGGTGGCGCACTGGTGGGCGGCGTGTTGCTCCAGGGGTGGGGCATCGCCGCATTTGCGTGGGCGGTGGTGGTGCTGATGCTACTGGCCTTGGCCGGTGCGCTACAGGCGGCGCCCCAACAACTGGCCCGGCCACCCTTCCAGATCGAACGTTGAGATACGCTGATACCCGCACGACTGGTAAAAACGTACCAGATCACCCGTGCCGCCGGCGTAGCAGTCCACACGCAGGCGCATCACCCCGGCGGCGCGGGCACGCTCATCGGCGAAGGCCAACAGACGGCGCCCCAATCCGCGCGCACGCGCATCACGCGCTGCGATCAGCAATCGCACATAGACCTCCGGCTCGGAAGCAGCCGGCACGTAAGGCATCGGGTCACCCAGCACAAGGGCCGCCAGGATACGCCCGTCGGACGCCTCGACCACCCAGGCCCCCGGCAACGCACAGGCCTGTGTGACTTGCTCAACTCGGCGTGGCAAGGCCGACCAGGGCTCAATGCCCCATTGAGCGTTATTGCCCATGCCAACGAACCAGGCAATTACATCATCAAACACGTGCAGCACTGCCGGGGCATCCGCTGCGCTGGCGCGACGGATAACCCAGCCTTCTGTTCCTTGAATGGACACCCTTGACACTCCTTGGTCGGTGTTAACGAACGCTGAGTCTAGCGCACATAAAAAAGCCCCCGGTCTTTTCAGGCCGGGGGCTTCTTGTTCAAACCGACATCAGTACTTCTTGATGTCAGCCTTGGTTTCCAGCTGCTTGCGGTAGGCCGCGAAGTCCTGCTGACCCACACGGGAAGCGAGGAAGCGGCGATATTGCGCCTTTTCTTCGTCGGTTGGGGCAGCAGCTTCGTTGACGCCGTTCAAGCGCACGATCACCAGGCTGCCGTCAGCCAGGGTCACAGTGGTGAAGGTCGGCTTGTCCTTGGCCGCAGGCTTGGGCATGCGGAACAGGGCTTGCAGCACGGCCGGGTCGATCGCTTCCTGGCTACGGGTAGCCGCTTCAGTGACCTTCCAGGCCTGGCCGTCGACCGGCTGGTTCAGTGGGGTCTTGCCATCACGCAGGCTGGCGATCAACTCGTCAGCGTGAGCCTTGGCAGCCGCGCTGGCGCGCTCCTTGGCCATCTGCGTACGAATCGCCGCTGCAACGCTTTCCAGCGGCAGTTGCGAAGGCTTCAGGTGCTCTTTGGCACGCAGCACGATGATGGTTTCCGGGTCGAGTTCGATGGCGGTGCTGTTGGCACCCTCATCCAACACTTCCGGGCTGAACGCAGCGGTGACCACGGCACGGTTGGCCGCAACACCTTCGCCACCATCACGGCCAAACGGCGCCGAGGTGTGGACGGTGAGCTTCAGGTCGGACGCTGGCTGAGCCAGGTCAGACGCTTCGAATGCCGCATCTTCCAATTGCTTGGTCGCTTCGACAAAACGCTGCTCGACTTGCTGGGCTTTGAGCTCTTTGGTCAGCTTGTCTTTCAGGCTGGCAAACGTCGGCACTTGCGGTGCTTCAACGCCCAACAGCTTGATCAGGTGCCAACCGAAGGTGCTGCGCACCGGCGCAGAAACCTGGTCTTTGTTCAGCGCGTACAAGGCTGCTTCGAAGTCCGGGTCATAGACGCCCGGGCCAGCAAAGCCCAGATCGCCACCATTGTTGGCCGAACCTGGATCCTGGGAGAACTCCTTGGCCAGGGCTTCGAACTTCTCACCCTTGGCCAGGCGTGCCTGGATTTCTTCGATCTTGGCCTTGGCTTGCGCGTCGGTGACCTTGTCGTTGACTTCAATCAGGATGTGCGCGGCACGACGCTGTTCAGCGAGGTTGGCGGTTTCTTTCTGATAAGCAGCCTGCAGCTCTTCGTCCTTCACGGCAACCTGGTCGAAGAAGGAAGACTTCTTCAGTTCCAAGTAGTCGATGACCACTTGATCAGGGGTCATGAACTCTTTGGCGTGCTGGTCGTAGTAAGCCTTGACCTCGTCGTCGGTGAGTGTCACCGCGGCAGGGTTGGCCTTGATATTGACGGTCGCGAAGTCGCGGGTCTGTTTTTCCAAACGGGCGAATGCCAGCACTTCGGAATCGGTGACGAAACCGCTGCCGGCAATACCTGCGCGAACCTGGCCGATCAGCATTTCCTGGGTCAGCATCTGACGGAATTGCATACGGCTGTAGCCCAGCTGACGGATCACCTGGTCAAAGCGTTCGGCGCTGAACTTGCCGTCCACCTGGAATTCCGGCGTTTGCAGGATCACTTGGTCCAGCGCAGCTTCAGAGAAGCCAAACTTGGAATCGGCGGCGCCTTGCAGCAGCAGCTTGCGATCGATCAGACCCTTGAGGGCCGCTTCGCGCAGCAGTTTTTCGTCCAGCAGGGAAGCATCGAAATCCTTGCCCAGCTGTTGCATCAGCTGGCGACGTTGCATGTCGACGGCCTGGCTCAGTTCGGTCTGGGTGATCTCTTCACCGTTGACCTTGGCCACGTCCTGCTTACTGTTACCCGAAGCCTGGAAAATGGCTTCGATACCGGTGAACGCCATCAATGCGACGATGATCCCGATGATGGTCTTGGCAATCCAGCCTTGTGAATTGTCCCTGATATTTTGCAGCATGCGTCCCCCAGAAACGGTTGAACTTCAAAAATAGGCAACCGTGGAGCGTGGGTAGAGTCCGGATAGAAGAAAGGCGCATCCGAGGATGCGCCTTCTCGTAACTGGCGGAGCGGACGGGGGTTTGAACCCACACCCCCGGCGTGGCGACCCGTTGGATACGTGGGTCAGCTGCCGCTCCGCTGCCAGGTCGAACCTGCGTTCGACCCGGGTAGGCAAAGGCTTGATCGAGGCTTAGTTAACGGCTTCTTTCAGGGCTTTACCGGCTTTGAAACCTGGTTTCTTGGCAGCAGCGATTTGCAGTGCTTTGCCAGTCTGTGGGTTACGGCCAGTGCGAGCTGGGCGGTCAGTCACAGAGAAAGTACCGAAGCCTACCAGTACCACGGAGTCGCCGGCCTTCAGAGCGCCAGTGACGGATTCGATTACTGCATCCAGCGCACGGCCAGCAGCAGCTTTCGGGATATCAGCGGATGCAGCGATAGCATCAATCAGTTCCGACTTGTTCACTCTAAGTCCCCTTATATATCTATTGAGTATGATTCTAAGTTTTTTGGTGAAAGCAAAAACCAGTGCTGAATGGCCTACAGACACTTAAGAGCCGCTTTATAACAAGGGCTCTAAAAAGCTGTCAAGGAAGCACCCAGGCTTTAACGCATTAATGCGTGCTAATTCTTTCCTTGGAATCAGACTCGCGTTTTTCGTCCTTTGCAACTATCTCCGGAGCCACATCCGGCAAGGGCTCCGGCGCGTATTGCAGCGCAATTTGCAGGACCTCGTCAATCCATTTAACCGGTTTAATCTGAAGATCTTGCTTGATATTGTCAGGAATTTCCTTCAAGTCGCGAACATTCTCTTCAGGAATGATCACGGTCTTGATGCCACCCCGGTGTGCAGCAAGCAATTTCTCTTTAAGGCCACCGATGGCCAACACCTGGCCACGCAGGGTAATTTCCCCGGTCATGGCGACATCGGCGCGCACCGGAATGCCGGTCAATGCCGAAACCAGGGCCGTGCACATGCCTACGCCAGCGCTAGGGCCGTCTTTCGGGGTCGCCCCTTCCGGCATGTGGATGTGGGTGTCGTGCTTCTCGTGGAAGTCCAGGGGAATCCCCAGGCTCCTGGCACGGCTGCGCACCACGGTCTGGGCGGCGGTGATGGATTCGACCATTACGTCACCCAGGGAACCGGTCTTGATCAGTTGGCCTTTGCCCGGGATCACCGCGGCTTCGATAGTCAGCAACTCGCCGCCCACCTGGGTCCACGCCAGGCCAGTCACCTGGCCGACCTGATCCTGCTGCTCGGCCAGGCCGTAGCGGAATTTACGCACGCCCAGGAAGTGCTCCAGGGAGTCAGCCGTGACCTTCACCGAAAAGCGTTTTTCCAGTGCATGTTCCTTCACCGCTTTGCGGCAGATCTTCGCAATCTGACGCTCAAGGCCCCGCACACCGGCCTCGCGGGTGTAGTAACGCACGATGTCACGGATGGTCTCGACCTCGAATTCGATCTCGCCCTTCTTCAGGCCGTTGGCCGAAATCTGCTTGGGCGCGAGGTACTTGACGGCAATGTTGATCTTCTCGTCTTCGGTGTAGCCCGGCAGACGAATCACCTCCATCCGGTCCAGCAACGCTGGCGGGATGTTCATGGAGTTGGAGGTGCACAGGAACATCACGTCGGACAGGTCGTAGTCGACTTCCAGGTAATGGTCGTTGAAATTGTGGTTCTGCTCGGGGTCGAGCACTTCGAGCAAGGCCGACGCAGGATCGCCACGCATATCGCTGCCCATTTTGTCGATTTCATCGAGCAGGAACAGCGGGTTGCGAACGCCCACCTTCGTCATCTTTTGAATCAATCTTCCCGGCATCGAACCGATGTACGTACGGCGATGACCACGAATTTCCGCTTCATCGCGTACGCCGCCGAGGGCCATGCGCACGAATTTACGGTTGGTGGCGTTGGCAATCGACTCGGCCAGGGAGGTTTTACCCACCCCAGGCGGGCCCACCAGGCACAACACCGGACCGCGAATTTTCTTCACGCGTTTCTGCACGGCGAGGTATTCGAGAATGCGCTCTTTGACTTCCTCGAGGCCGTAATGGTCGGCGTCGAGGATGTCTTCAGCGCGGGCCAGATCCAGGCGCACTTTGGTCTGCGCCTTCCACGGCACCTGCACCAACCAGTCGATGTAGGAGCGCACCACGGTGGCTTCGGCCGACATCGGCGACATCTGCTTGAGCTTGTTCAGCTCGGCGGTCGCCTTGGTGAGGGCGTCTTTAGGCAGGCCGGCGGCATCGATGCGCTTTTTCAGCTCTTCGATTTCGTTGTGGCCTTCCTCGCTGTCGCCGAGTTCTTTCTGAATGGCCTTCATCTGCTCATTCAGGTAGTACTCGCGCTGGCTGCGCTCCATTTGTTTCTTCACGCGACCACGGATGCGTTTCTCAACCTGAAGCAGGTCGATCTCGGCATCCAGCAGCGCCAGCACATGCTCAACACGTGCCGACAGGTCGATGATTTCGAGGATGTCCTGCTTCTGCTCGATTTTCAGCGCCATGTGCGCGGCCATGGTGTCGACCAGGCGGCTCGGCTCATCGATGCTGTTGAGGGAGGACAGGACTTCAGCCGGGACTTTCTTGCCCAACTGCACATACTGCTCGAATTGCGAAAGCAGGCTGCGTACAAATACTTCGGACTCGCGCTCCGGGGCCTCGACTTCGTCGATCAGCGCCACTTCAGCGCGCAGGTGGCCGTCCACCTCCATGAAGCGCTCGACCGCGCCACGCTGCTCACCTTCCACCAGCACCTTGACGGTGCCATCAGGCAGCTTGAGCAATTGCAGCACGGTAGCAATGGTACCGACGCGATACAGGGCGTCTTCGCCTGGATCATCGTCAGCAGGATTTTTCTGGGCCAACAGCAGGATCTGCTTGTCGCCCGTCATCGCGGCCTCGAGGGCTTCGATAGACTTCTCGCGCCCCACGAACAGCGGGATAACCATGTGCGGATAAACGACGACATCGCGCAACGGCAGGAGAGGCAATTCAATGGTTGTCTTCATGATTTCGCCTCTATGACAGTTGAAAAGTAAGCTTGAAACCAAGATGGGGGCTGCATGCAAAAAAAACAAGCTTATTGCCAGCAGTTAAGCGCAGTAAACGTCCTGGCGTAAAAAACGCCGCAAAAACAAAGGGGCCCCTGGAGGCCCCTTTGTTCATACCGAAACTGCGCAACGCTTACGCGTCTGGCGCAGCCTTGGCAGTCGGCTCACTGTTTTCGTAGATATACAGTGGCTTGGACTTGCCTTCTATAACGCTTTCGTCGATCACCACTTTACTCACCTCGGACTGCGAGGGGATTTCGTACATGGTGTCGAGCAAGACGCCTTCAAGAATCGAACGCAGGCCACGTGCACCGGTCTTGCGCTCCAATGCCCGCTTGGCCACTGATTTGAGTGCATCGGTACGGAACTCGAGGTCTACACCTTCCATCTCGAACAACTTGGCGTATTGCTTGGTCAGGGCGTTCTTCGGCTCGGTGAGGATCTGAATCAGAGCGGCCTCATCCAGTTCGTCCAACGTAGCCAGGACCGGCAGACGGCCAACGAATTCCGGGATCAGACCGAACTTGACCAGATCGTCAGGCTCGACTTCACGCAGGGACTCGCCCACCTTCTTGCCTTCTTCCTTGCTGCGCACTTCTGCACTGAAACCGATGCCACCACGGGTGGAGCGCTGCTGGATAACTTTTTCCAGACCGGAGAACGCACCGCCACAGATGAACAGGATGTTGCGCGTATCAACCTGAAGGAATTCCTGCTGCGGGTGCTTGCGGCCGCCCTGGGGCGGTACGGAAGCAACCGTGCCTTCGATCAGTTTCAACAGCGCCTGCTGCACGCCTTCACCGGAAACGTCCCGGGTGATCGACGGGTTGTCCGACTTGCGCGAGATCTTGTCGATTTCGTCGATGTAGACGATACCCATCTGGGCCTTCTCTACGTCGTAGTCGCACTTCTGCAGCAGTTTCTGAATGATGTTCTCGACGTCTTCACCCACGTAGCCAGCCTCGGTGAGGGTGGTGGCGTCGGCGATGGTGAACGGAACGTTCAGCAGGCGAGCGAGGGTTTCTGCAAGCAGGGTTTTACCCGAGCCTGTAGGGCCGATCAGCAAGATGTTGCTCTTGCCGAGTTCAACTTCGTCGCCTTTCTTGTCACGCTGGTTCAAGCGCTTGTAGTGGTTGTATACCGCTACGGCCAAAACCTTCTTTGCACGCTCTTGACCAATCACATACTGGTCAAGGATGCCGCTGATTTCTTTAGGCGAAGGCAATTTATGCGCACTGCTCTCGGCCTGGGCTTCCTGCACCTCCTCACGGATGATGTCATTGCACAGGTCGACGCATTCGTCGCAGATAAACACCGAGGGGCCGGCAATCAACTTGCGTACTTCATGCTGGCTTTTGCCACAGAAGGAGCAATAGAGCAGCTTGCCGTTGTCCTCGCCGTTGCGGGTGTCAGTCATTCGTTCGATCCAAATCCGATAGGCTTGCAACACAAGATGAAGGCTTATGCGGGCTTTTTCAAGCCCGCCAGTGGTCGGACATGCCGACCAGCCCTATTTTGAGTGGCTTATGTTAAGCGGGGCGCTGACTGATCACTGCGTCGATCAGCCCATATTCCTTGGCCGCTTCGGCGCTCATGAAGTTGTCGCGGTTGGTGTCGCGCTCGATTTCTTCCAGGGTACGCCCGCTGTGCTTGGCCATCAGCGTGTTGAGACGCTCACGAATAAACAGGATTTCCTTGGCGTGGATTTCGATGTCCGACGCCTGGCCCTGGAAACCGCCCAATGGCTGGTGAATCATCACGCGCGAGTTAGGCAGGCAGAAACGCTTGCCCTCGGCACCTGCTGTCAGCAGGAACGCGCCCATACTGCAAGCCTGGCCGATGCAGGTGGTCGACACGTTAGGCTTGATGAACTGCATGGTGTCGTAGATCGACATGCCTGCAGTCACCGAACCGCCCGGGGAGTTGATGTAGAGATGGATGTCCTTGTCCGGGTTTTCCGCTTCAAGGAACAGCAGCTGCGCACAGATCAGGTTGGCCATGTAGTCCTCTACCGGGCCCACCAGAAAGATCACTCGCTCCTTGAGCAGGCGCGAGTAGATGTCGTAGGCGCGTTCGCCACGAGCGGACTGCTCGACAACCATCGGGACCAGGCCGCCTGCGGCCTGGATATCAGAGTTCTGCTGAATATAGGAATTACGGAACATGCTCTGCAGTTACTCCCAAATAGTCATGTCTTGAAAACGCATAAGCCAGCGCGAGGCTGGCTTATGGTTGAATTTCCAACGAGTTGGACAATCAGTCGGCTTGTGCTGCTTCCGCCGGTTTGACTGCTTCTTCGTAAGAGACCGCTTTGTCGGTCACCTTAGCCTTCTGCAGAACAGTATCCACAACTTGTTCTTCCAGCACAACCGAACGCACTTCGTTCAGCTGCTGATCGTTCTTGTAGTACCAAGCCACGACTTGCTCAGGCTCCTGGTAGGCCGAAGCCATTTCCTGGATCATTTCGCGAACGCGGTCTTCGTCAGGCTTGAGGTCGAACTGCTTGACCACTTCAGCCACGATCAGGCCCAGCACGACGCGGCGCTTGGCTTGCTCTTCGAACAGCTCGGCCGGCAGTTGGTCAGGCTTGATGTTGCCACCAAACTGCTGAACAGCTTGCACGCGCAGGCGATCCACTTCGTTGGACAGCAGGGCCTTAGGCACTTCGATCGGGTTGGCGGCCAGCAGACCGTCCATGACCTGGTTCTTGACCTTGGACTTGATGGCCTGACGCAGCTCGCGCTCCATGTTCTTGCGAACTTCGGTGCGGAAGCCTTCGATGCCGGTTTCCTTGATACCGAATTGAGCGAAGAACTCTTCGTTCAGCTCTGGCAGCTTAGGCTCGGAAACACTGTTGACCGTCACGGTGAACTCGGCGGTTTTACCAGCCAGGTCCAGGTTCTGGTAGTCAGCAGGGAAGGTCAGGTTCAGAACGCGCTCTTCACCGGCTTTGGCGCCAACCAGGCCGTCTTCGAAACCCGGGATCATGCGGTTGGAACCCAGCACCAGCTGAGTACCCTTGGCGGAGCCGCCAGCGAATGCTTCGCCGTCAACCTTGCCAACGAAATCGATGTTCAGCTGGTCTTCGTTCTGGGCAGCACGCTCGGCCACTTCGAAACGGGTGTTCTGCTTGCGCAGGATTTCCAGCATGTTGTCCAGGTCCGAATCAGCCACTTCGGCGCTCAGGCGCTCGATAGCGATACCGTCGAAACCGGCCACTTCAAACTCAGGGAACACTTCGAATACGGCAACGTATTCCAGGTCCTTGCCTGCTTCCAGGGACTTAGGCTCGATCGACGGCGAACCAGCCGGGTTCAGCTTTTGCTCAACCACTGCTTCGTAGAAGGAAGCCTGGATCACGTCACCGACAGCTTCCTGGCGCGCATCGGCACCAAAACGGCGCTTGATTTCGCTCATTGGCACTTTGCCTGGACGGAAACCAGCGATCTTGGCCTTTTGGGCAGTCTGCTGCAGACGCTTGTTGACCGCAGTCTCGATACGCTCAGCCGGCACGGTGATGCTCAGGCGGCGCTCAAGAGCAGTAGTATTTTCAACAGAAACTTGCATGGATATTCCTCGTTGCACAGACGTTAGCCGGCCATTTCCGACCCCAATCAAGGGCATGCATTCTAGTGGGTCAAACTCAAGAAGTCACCCTACTGGAAATACGCCCGAAAACAGCCGGCAATTTATCGGTACGAAGGCACTGATGTACCTCGCCCCGGTGACAAATACAGCCCATCACGCCAGGGCTCTGCGCCGCCCCTTCTATATATAGAAGAAGTCGTCATCCATCTCCCTGACGGCCAACCCTTCGAACAGGGCCGGCAGGCAGTGCGGCATCATCGAGATACATAAATACGACGAAACGCCCTGCCATTGCGACCCAGTACCTGCAGCCGCGGAATATTCGAACCGCTGAAACCAAAAAAGGCGCCAGACTGTTAAATCTGGCGCCTTTCGAATATGGGGTGGACGAAGGGGATCGAACCCTCGACAACGGGAGTCACAATCCCGTGCTCTACCAACTGAGCTACGCCCACCATATTGCGTTAACAAAGAAACCAAACCACTTCTTTGTTGAGCCCTACCCTGCTTATCAACGGGGCCAAGCTTTATTTGGTGCGGATGAAGAGACTCGAACTCTTACGCCTCGCGGCGCTGGAACCTAAATCCAGTGTGTCTACCAATTCCACCACATCCGCGCTTGAAGCTCTTAAAGCAAAGGCGCCAGACGATTAATCTGGCGCCTTTTCAAAATATGGGGTGGACGAAGGGGATCGAACCCTCGACAACGGGAGTCACAATCCCGTGCTCTACCAACTGAGCTACGCCCACCATATAGCGCTACTTGTGCCAAAGCTGCCTAATGGCGCACCCGGCAGGACTCGAACCTGCGACCATCCGCTTAGAAGGCGGATGCTCTATCCAGCTGAGCTACGGGCGCCTGATTAATCTGTACTCTTGGAGGATTACAAACTAAGTGCTTCCAGCCTTGCAGAACAATCATCTATTCTGCTCGACCTTCTTAACCAGTGCTAGGCTGTGCCCGACAAGTGCGACGAATAGTATAGACGCCCTCGAAACCCGTCAAATCTTTTTTGAAAAAAATTCATTTTATTTAAGGGGTTAGGGCAATTTGCAGACCAAGCGCCTTTGCCCTCACGCGCTGGCATGCGAGAATGCGCGCACTTTTCTTCCCCCTCTCGATGGTTAATCACGCGTAATGACTGCACAACTTATCGACGGCAAATCAATCGCCGCCAGCCTGCGCCAGCAGATCGCCAAACGAGTCACCGAGCGCAGCCAGCAAGGCCTGCGCACGCCTGGCCTCGCGGTGATCCTGGTCGGCAGCGATCCTGCCTCTCAGGTTTATGTCTCGCACAAGCGTAAAGACTGTGAAGAGGTCGGCTTCATTTCCAAGGCCTACGACTTGCCTTCCGAGACCACCCAGCAGGCCCTTACCGACCTGATCGACGGCCTCAACGACGACGCGACAATCGATGGCATCCTGCTGCAGCTGCCGTTACCCGAGCATCTGGATGCGTCCAAACTGCTCGAACGCATTCGCCCGGACAAAGATGTCGATGGCTTCCACCCTTATAACGTCGGCCGCCTGGCCCAGCGTATCCCGCTGCTGCGCCCATGCACCCCAAAAGGCATCATGACCTTGCTGGAAAGCACCGGTGTCGACCTGTACGGCCTTGATGCCGTGGTCGTCGGCGCTTCCAACATCGTCGGTCGCCCGATGGCCATGGAGCTGCTGCTGGCCGGCTGCACCGTGACCGTCACCCACCGCTTCACCAAAGACCTCGCCGGCCACGTTGGCCGCGCCGACCTGGTCGTGGTTGCCGCCGGCAAGCCGGGCCTGGTCAAGGGTGAGTGGATCAAGGAAGGCGCCATCGTCATCGACGTGGGCATCAACCGCCAGGAAGACGGCAAGCTGGTAGGCGACGTGGTGTACGAAACCGCCCTGCCCCGCGCCGGCTGGATTACACCCGTGCCGGGGGGCGTCGGCCCGATGACCCGCGCCTGCCTGCTGGAAAACACGCTGTATGCTGCAGAAACCCTGCACGGTTAATAACCAGGCGTACTGAAAAAGCCCTGCCTTATCGCAGGGCTTTTTATTGGCCGCAATAAACCCTGTTTTTTCTTAGTTTTTAAGCACTTTCGTCCGGTTCTAGAAGAACATTCGACAGTTTCTAATCCATACTCCTAAAATGTAACGGCATTTATCAAAAACCCGTTCCCGAACGGTTATTTCCTTACTTTTTAGCGAGTTCATCCGCGTGAAAATTCGTCTTTCTCTTGTCAGCCTATTTTTTGCATTTACAGGCACCTTTGCGCACGCCGCCGAAACCACCCAGGCCCCGCGTGACACCTCCAAACTGCAAATCGCCTCCGGCAGCGCCATGCTGGTCGACCTGCAAACCAATAAGGTCATTTATTCCAGCAACCCCGACGTGGTCGTACCGATCGCCTCGGTGAGCAAATTGATGACCGGCCTGATCGTGCTCGAAGCCAAGCAGAATATGGATGAGTACATCGACATCAATATCACCGACACGCCCGAGATGAAAGGGGTGTTCTCGCGCGTGAAGATCGGCAGCCAGATGCCGCGCAAGGAAATGTTGCTGATCGCCCTGATGTCCTCGGAAAACCGCGCTGCCGCGAGCCTTGCCCACCACTACCCGGGTGGTTACGCAGCCTTCATCGCCGCGATGAACGCCAAGGCCAAGGCGCTGGGCATGACCAGCACGCACTACGTAGAACCCACCGGGCTGTCGATCCACAACGTATCCACCGCCCGCGACCTGAGCAAACTGCTGGCCGCCGCACGCCACTATCCGTTGCTGAGCCAACTGAGCACCACCAAGGAAAAGACCGTGTCGTTCCGCAAGCCCAACTACACCCTGGGCTTCTCCAATACCGACCACCTGATCAACCGCGCCAACTGGGACATCAAGCTGACCAAGACGGGCTTCACCAACCAGGCCGGTCACTGCCTGGTACTGGTGACGAGCATGGGTAACCGCCCCGTGTCGCTGGTGATCCTGGATGCCTTCGGCAAATTCACCCACTTTGCCGATGCCAGCCGTATTCGCAATTGGGTCGAGACCGGCAAGAGCGGTTCGGTGCCGGATGTCGCGTTGCGCTACAAGGCCGACAAGAACCTGAAGAACAGAGCTAACGCCGCCGAAGTCCGTCGCTAACGGCAGCCACCTTCCAAAGTATTGAGCGCCCGCTTGTGTGGGCGCTGGCTTGCCTGCGATAGCGACACCGCGGGGCAACTGAACCCCCTCAATGCCCGCATCGCGGGCAAACCCGGTGCATCCATTGGCGCCCAGGTGCTGGCCGTTACTTTTTTTCCGCCAGTACCTTCAGCGCCTGCGCCGCCGCCCGCTCCTGCCCAGCTTGGGCCGTGGCATTGGCCGCATCCCGCCAGCGCTGCGCGTCCACGTTGGCCGGCAACTGACTCGGACGCTGGGTGAGGATTGCCCAACTCCCGGCGCTGCGCCACTTTGACTCAAAGTCGCTGAAGCTCATCAGCAGCCGCCGATCCATGCCCGAGCGCAGCAACACCGTGCTTTTCTGTTGATTGAACCCCACCACCACGACGTAGTGCGCGTCCGACCATAGCCCGCCGCCAATCCGAGCCATCACCGGATAACCCGCCGCCACCTGCGCCAGCACCGCCGTCAGCTTCGCGTCCAGCGGGTACACCATCAGCCCGTACTCACGCGCCAGCACCTGCATGTTGCGCTCAAGGTCTGCCTCCCCGCCCGGCAGGTGCAGCGGCTTGTCCAGCAGCCCCGGTGTCATGACAATGCCTTGTTGCGACAGCATGCTGGCTAACGCTGTAGGACCGCTCTGATAAGCCTCGCTGCGAAACGTCGGCACGCCATTGAGCTCGACACGCTCCGGCAGCCCCGCCAGCCTCGACGGCGTCGCGGAACAGGCCACAAGCCCCAGGGCGCAGGCCAACAGAACGGATGTTTTAAAGTTCGACCGTAACCGCAATTTTCTACTCTCTTGATCAACTGCCGGTAAGGGCCCTGATCATAGGACGCCCGGCCACGCGGGTATAGCCCGCAGGCTTAGTAAAGGGAGTGGATAGAGCAAAGAAGTTGGAAGGACGCGACCATTGGTCAATAGCAGGCAACCGCCAGGTAGCTAGACTGTCCATTGAGAAGACTGTGTGTGCCCCGGACGGGGCGAAAGGAGGCCCGAATGAGCCTTGCAACGACGATTTTCCTGTTGATCTGCGGTTGGCTGGCGGTTGCCGGCGCCATGTTGTGGGGGGTGTTGCGCATTACCCGCCGGCACCATCACCCCCACGCAAAACCTGCCGTGCCCGCCAAGGCCCATAAGGCGGCGGTGCATCACGCCTAGCCAGGCATGCAATTGAAATCCTGCGTGGCCGCGACTTCCTTGCCGTGGGCATCCATCAAGGAGGCGCGCACGGTAGTGCCCAGGCTGGATTCGACCAGGGTGTAGTGTTCGCCCGCCTTGAAGTGCTTGTATTCCACGCGCCCCTGGCAGTCCTGCTGGTTGTCGTCGCCAGGCTCTTCTTCAAACAGGGTGACATCCAAGCGATGATCGCCCGGCGGCACTTCAAAAAAGCGCCCGTCGTCCACGCGCTTGCCGTCCAAGCGTTCGGCCATCAGGTCGTTCGGGGCTTCTTCTTTCAGACCAATCCACGCTTCGCTCGGGTCCGCCTTTGGGATCGGGCCGGCGCACGCCGACAACAACAGGACAGCACCGAGGGCTGGAATCAACAACAGTGGTTTGAGTGACATGGCAGGGCTCCAAAGAAAGACAATGTGTCCGATGGGCTACAAGCTTGCGGAGCGGACCTGCCCAGAACAAATGAATACATATGAAACGATCTTCAGCCCTTACCTAAATGTTCCTTCACCTGGCTGAAAGGTGCGTGTTAGGTGGGTCGCCTGAGACTGCCGGGGTTTGCAATCCTGCTCCTCTGGAGGTTCACGCATGCTCGGGCTGGTAAAGACCGCACTGCAAAAGCCGTACACGTTTATCGTGTTGGCCATATTCATCTGCATCATCGGGCCGATGGCGGCCCTGCGCACCCCCACTGACGTTTTCCCCGATATCGGCATCCCTGTGGTCGCCGTGGTCTGGCAGTACAACGGCCTGTCGCCGGACGCCATGGCGGGCCGGGTGATCTACACCTACGAACGCTCCCTGAGCACCACCGTCAACGACATCGAACATATCGAATCGCAATCCCTGCCCGGCATGGGCATCGTCAAGATCTTCTTCCAGCCCGGCGTCGATATCCGCACCGCCAACGCCCAGGTGACCGCGGTGTCACAAACCGTGTTGAAGCAAATGCCGCCGGGCATCACGCCGCCACTGATCCTCAACTACAGCGCCTCCACGGTGCCGATCCTGCAGATGGCGTTCTCCAGCCCGAGCCTCTCGGAAGCCAAGATCCGCGACCTGGTACAGAACAATATCCGCCTGCCCCTCAGCGCCCTGCCCGGCCTGGCCATGCCCACGCCAATGGGCGGCAAGCAACGCCAGATCACCCTTGACCTCGACCCGCAAGCGCTGGCCGCCAAGGGTTTGTCAGCCCAGGACGTGGGCAATGCCCTGGCGTTGCAGAACCAGATCATCCCGGTGGGCACGGCCAAACTGGGCCCCAACGAATACACGATCCTGCTCAACAACAGCCCCAAGGCCATCGATGAACTTAACGACCTGCCGATCAAGACGGTCGACGGTGCGCTGATCACCATCGGTCAGGTGGCCCACGTGCGTGACGGTTCGCCGCCGCAAACCAACATCGTGCGCGTCGACGGCCACCGCGCGGTGCTGATGCCGGCGCTGAAAAACGGCAGCATCTCGACCCTGTCGATCATCGACGGCATCCGCCAGATGCTGCCGCGTATCAACGAAACCCTGCCGCCATCGCTGAAGACTTCCCTGCTGGGCGACGCCTCGGTGTTCGTCAAGCAATCGGTGGGCAGCGTAGCCCAGGAAGGCATCATCGCCGCGCTGCTGACCAGCGCGATGATCCTGCTGTTCCTCGGCAGCTGGCGTTCGACGCTGATCATCGCCGCCTCGATTCCCCTGGCCGTGCTGTCGGCCATCGCACTGCTGGCGGTCAGCGGGCAAACCCTCAATGTGATGACCCTGGGCGGGCTGGCGTTGGCGGTGGGGATCCTGGTGGACGACGCCACGGTGACCATCGAGAACATCAACTGGCACCTGGAGCAAGGCAAGGCGGTGAAGACCGCGATCCTCGACGGTGCCGCGCAAATTGTCGGCCCGGCGTTTGTCTCGCTGCTGTGTATCTGCATCGTGTTCGTACCGATGTTTCTGCTGCAGGGCATCGCCGGCTACTTGTTCCGGCCGATGGCTTTGGCGGTGATATTTGCCATGGCGAGCTCGTTCATCCTCTCACGTACGCTGGTGCCGACCCTGGCGATGTTCCTGCTTAAGCCGCACATGCCGGAGCCCGGCGCCGGGCATCATCCAGAAGATGAATTCATCAATCACCATGAAGGTGAACAGCACACGAAACAGCGCAATGCCGTGCTGCAATCGGTGCTCAATTTCCAGCAAGGTTTCGAGCGCCACTTCTCCAATATCCGCGACACCTACCATGGCCTGCTGACCTTGGCCCTGGGCAATCGCAGGCGCTTTATCGTCGGCTTCCTGGCCTGTGTACTGGCGTCATTCCTGCTGCTGCCTAGCCTGGGCCAGGACTTTTTCCCGGCCACCGATGCAGGCGCCCTGGCCCTTCACGTGCGCTTGCCACTGGGTACGCGTATCGAAGAAAGCGCCGCCGCCTTCGACCGCATTGAAGCGCGGATTCGCGAAGTCATCCCCGCCCAGGAGCTGGATACCATTGTCGATAACATCGGCATCCCGCTCAGCGGCATCGACATGGCCTACAGCAGCAGCGGCACCATCGGCCCGCAAGATGGCGATATCCAGGTCAGCCTGAAAAAAGATCACGCCCCCACTGCCGACTACGTGAAAAAACTGCGTGAAGCCTTGCCGCAAAGTTTCCCTGGCAGTCACTTCGCCTTCCTGCCGGCGGACATCAGCAGCCAGATCCTCAACTTCGGCGCCCCGGCCCCGCTGGACGTGAAAATCTCCGGGCGCAGCGACGAAGAAAACCGCGCCTATGCGGTGGAGCTTGAACGTCGTTTGCAGCACGTTCCCGGCATCGCCGACCTGCGCATCCAGCAGTCCACCGGCTACCCGTCGCTGCAAGTGAACGTCGACCGCATGCGCGCCAACGGCCTGGGCATCACCGAGCGTGACGTGACCAACAGCATGGTCGCCTCCCTCGCCGGCAGCTCCCAGGTCGCGCCGACCTTCTGGCTGAACCCGGCCAACGGCGTGTCCTACTCCATTGTTGCGGCCACCCCGCAATACCGCCTCGACAGCCTGCCTTCGCTCGAGGCCCTGCCAGTGACCGGCGCCGACGGCAAGTCGCAGATCCTCGGCGGCGTCGCCACCATTTCCCGTGTGCAAAGCCCGGCGGTGGTCACCCACTACAACATCGAACCGACCCTGGACCTGTATGCCAACGTGCAGGGTCGCGACCTCGGCGGGGTAGCCCGCGATGTGCAGAAAGTGCTGGACGACACCGCGTCCATGCGCCCAAAAGGCGCGGTGATCAGCCTGCACGGGCAGATCGACGCGCTGCACGAAGCATTCAGCGGCCTGAGCTTTGGCCTGCTCGGTGCGGTGGTGCTGATCTACCTGCTGATCGTGGTCAACTTCCAGTCGTGGGTGGACCCGTTCGTGATCATCACCGCCTTGCCGGCCGCACTGGCGGGGATTGTGTGGATGTTGTTCCTCAGCGGCACGTCCTTGTCGGTGCCCGCCTTGACCGGCGCGATCCTGTGCATGGGCGTCGCCACGGCCAACTCGATCCTGGTGGTGAGTTTCTGCCGTGAACGCCTGGCCGAACATGGCGACGCGCTCAAGGCTGCACTGGAAGCCGGCTACACCCGCTTTCGCCCGGTGTGCATGACCGCCCTGGCGATGATCATCGGCATGTTGCCGCTGGCGATGTCCGAGGAGCAGAACGCCCCGCTTGGCCGTGCGGTGATCGGTGGGCTGATCCTCGCCACCACCGCCACCCTGTTGTTTGTTCCCGTGGTCTTCAGCCTGGTCCACGGTCGTCACCCTACTCGCGCAACTGCTGGAGAAACGTCTCATGTCGTCTGATCACAAACCCTCGCGCAAGCGTCTGATGCTCATGGGTGTCGGCGGCCTGACCCTGGCCGCCCTGTTGGTCGCCAACGGCCTGCACGCCCGCACCCTGCACGAGCGATCGGTCACTGCCTGGACCGAAACCGCCGCCGTCCCGCAAGTGATGGTGTTCCAACCGCAGCAAAACGCGGCGGGCGAAACCCTGCGGCTGCCCGCGCACCTGGAAGCCTGGAGCAAGGCGCCTATCCATGCCCGAGTCAGCGGCTACCTCAAGGACTGGAAGGCCGACATCGGCACCCACGTCAACGCCGGGCAAATACTCGCCGAGATCGACAGCCCCGACCTCGACCAGCAACTGGCACAAACCCACGCACGATGGGTGCAAGAACAGGCCAATGCACGCCTGGCCGCCACCACCGCCACGCGCTGGCAGAACCTGCTGGCCAGTCACTCGGTGTCGCGCCAGGAGGCCGATGAAAAAACCTCCAACGCCGCCGCGGCCAAGGCCAACGCCGAAGCCGCCGCTGCCGACTATGCCAGGCTGACGGCACTGGAGCGCTACAAGACGATACGTGCCCCCTTTGCCGGCACCATCACTGCGCGTAACACCGATATCGGCCAACTGATCAAGGCCGATACCGACAGCGACCCGGAGCTGTTCAACATCGCCGACACGCATCAATTGCGCCTGTATGTGCCGGTGCCGCAGAACTACGCGGCCGTCATCCACCAAGGTCTCGAAGCCGAGTTGACCGTGCCCGAGCATCCCGGCGAGCACTTCAAGGCGCGCCTGATCGGCGACTCCACCGCCATCGACCGCCGCTCCGGCACCCTGCTCGCGCAATTCGTGGCCGACAACCCCAACGGCGAGTTGCTGCCCGGCGACTACGCCGAAGCCACCCTGCCGGTGCCGGCTGATACCCATGGCGTGAGCATCCCGGCCAGCGCGCTGATCTTCCGTGCCCAAGGCACCCAAGTGGCGGTGTTGGATGCGCAGAATCATGTGCACCTGCAGGGTATTCACATCGGCCTCGACCTGGGCGAACGCCTGGTCATCGACCAGGGCCTGAAGCCTGCCGACCGCGTGGTCGACAACCCGCCTGACGCCCTGCGCGAAGGCGACCCGGTACAACTGGCCGATGCCTCAGGAGGTACGCATGCGCCCAAGGCTTAAGCCCCTCGCCGCATTGATGCTGCTGGCGTTGCAGGGCTGCTCGATGGCGCCCACCTACAAGGTGCCCTCTATTGACCTGCCCGCCCACTACCGCGAACAGACCAGCGATGGCCCCTGGCACAGCGCACAGCCGTCCGACCAACTGGCGCCGCAGTGGTGGACGCTCTATCACGACACGCGCCTGGACGACCTGCAACAGCAACTGCTCAAGGCTAACCCGGACCTGGCGGCGGCGCTGGCGCACTTCGATGCTTCCCAGGCGTATGCCAGTCAACTGCATGCCGGGCTGTTCCCGCAGATCACCGCCAGCGCGCAGCCATTGCGCCAGCGCCAGTCGGACTCGCGACCCTTGCGTGGGGATACGCAGCCGTCGGTGTACAACAGCAATACCGCAGGTTTCTCGCTGAGTTATGACCTGGACCTGTGGGGCAAGATCCGCAACCAGGTCGCGGCCGGCGATGCCCAGGCGCAAGCGTCCGGCGACGACCTGGCTGTGGCACGCCTGAGCTTGCAACATCAATTGGCGACGTTGTATGTGCAGCTCAATGGGCTGGATGCACAGGCGCGGATTCTCGACCGTTCGCTGGATGATTTCAGCCAGGCGCTACAACTGACCCGCAGTCGGTATGAGGGCCAGATCGCTTCCGAACTCGACCTGACCCGCGCGCAAAATCAGCTCGCCGAGGCCAAGGCACAGCGGGATGAAGTGCGTGGCCAGCGCAACCTCACCGAGCACGCCATTGGTGAATTGGTGGGTGTGGCGGCCAGCGGCTTCAGCCTGCCGCCGAGCCAGCGATTGATTGCACTGCCGGGGATCCCGTCGCAGTTGCCGAGCCATCTGCTGCAACGTCGTCCGGACATTGCGGCGGCGGAGCGTCGAGTGTTTGCCGCCAATGCCAATATCGGCGTGGCGAAAGCGGCGTGGTACCCGGATTTCAGCCTGACCGGCTTGATTGGCGGGCAAACCCAAGGGGTTGGTAACCTGCTGTCCGCCAGCAATCGCTATTGGGCGCTGGGGCCGTTGGTGAACGTGCCGATCTTTGATGGCGGGCGCTTGAGTGCCAACGAACGCCAAGCCAAGGCCGAGTTCGAAGAAGCCTCCGCGCACTACCGCAGCCAGGTGCTGAAGGCCGTGCGCGAGGTAGAGGATAACCTGGCGCAACTCAGGGATTTGCAACAGGAGGCGCAGGATGAACAAGCGGCGGCAGATGCAGCACAGCATACCCAAGCACTGGCGATGAACAGCTATCAGGCCGGGGCCGTGAGCTACCTGGACGTGGTGACGGCACAGACGGCGGCGTTGCAAGCGCAGAGGACATTGCAAGCGGTGCAGACGCGGCAACTGCAAGCCAGCGTAGGGTTGGTGACTGCGCTCGGCGGGGGTTGGCAGCCCGGCGCCTGACCTTGCATCATCGCAGGCAAGCCCGGCTCTCACATTTTCGAGTTGTGAACGCTTTCAACAATGTGGGAGCTGGCTTGCCTGCGATAGCGGTGGATCAACCAGTGAACACGTCACTGAACCACCGCGTTTCAGGCAGCGAGTTTGCCGCTGGCGATGGCCGCCGATGCCGCAACCATCGCCCTTAACAACACCGCACACCCCGCCGCCAAGTCATCTGGTGCGGCATTCTCGATCTCGTTGTGGCTGATGCCCCCCTCACACGGCACGAAGATCATGCCTGCCGGGCCGAGTTCGGCAACGAAGATCGCGTCGTGCCCTGCCCCGCTGACGATGTCCATGTTCGACAGGCCCAGGCCATTCGCCGCATTGCGCACAGCGTCTACGCAGCCTTTGTCGAAATACAGCGGCGGGAAGTCAGCGGTGGGTTCCATCTCAAAACTGAGCCCGTGTTTGGCGCAGGTGTCTTCAATGACCTGGCGCACCTGCGCAATCATCGAATCCAGGCGTGCCGGTTCCAGGTGACGGAAATCCAAGGTCATGCGCACTTCGCCTGGAATCACGTTGCGCGATCCTGGATAAGCCTGCAGGCAACCCACCGTCCCGCACGCATGGGGCTGGTGCCCCAGCGCCGCTGCGTTCACCGCCGCCACCACTGCCGCCGCGCCCACCAAGGCATCCTTGCGCAAGTGCATCGGCGTTGGCCCCGCATGCGCCTCAACCCCGCGCAGTTTCAGGTCGAACCACTTCTGCCCCAGTGCGCCGAGCACCACGCCGATGGTTTTCTTCTCGTCCTCAAGAATCGGCCCCTGTTCGATATGCGCCTCGAAATACGCACCGACCTTATGACCGCTTACCGGCCGCGAGCCCGCGTAGCCAATCGCATCCAGCGCATCGCCGACACTGACGCCCTCCCCATCCACCTTGGCCAAGGTGTCCGCCAGGGTAAATTTCTCGGCAAACACCCCCGAGCCCATCATGCACGGCGCAAAGCGCGAGCCTTCCTCATTGGTCCACACCACCACTTCCAGCGGCGCCTCGGTTTCCACCTTGAGGTCGTTAAGGGTGCGCAGCACTTCCACGCCCGCGAGTACGCCGAAGCAACCGTCAAACTTGCCACCGGTGGGCTGGGTGTCGATATGGCTGCCGGTCATCACCGGGGGCAGGTTGGGGTTGCGGCCGGGACGACGGGCGAAGATGTTGCCGATGCCGTCGATGGTCACGGTGCAACCGGCCTCCTCGCACCACTGCACGAACAGGTCGCGGGCCTTGCGGTCGAGGTCGGTGAGGGCCAGGCGACACACGCCGCCCTTGGGGGTGGCGCCGAGTCTGGCCAGGTCCATCAGCGACTGCCACAAGCGGTCGCGGTTGATGTGCTGATGGGTCGATTGCAGAACGTCGAGGGCAGCGTTCATGGGGGATCTCCTCAGGCTACATTTCTTATGGATTGACCTGATTCCAGTAATGGAATGCGGTCATGCATGTGGGCGCGGGCTTGCTCGCGAAGAAGCCGTATCAGTCGCCGCCAATGTCGTCTGGAAGAGCGCATTGGCGAGCAAGCCCGCTCTCACATTTGAATCGCGCTTCCACCTCTCACAACGGGGATTTGGCAGTGACCGGGCTGATGCCACGCCTGGCATTCAGCCCGTAATACAACACGCCACCCAACGCCGAGCCGGTAAACCAGCCATAGCTGTAGAACCAGCTGAACGCGTCACTGCCCAGCGACAGCAAGGTCAGCACCACTGGCACGCCAAAGGCGATGAAGCCACTCCAGTTCCACGCGGGGTAAACGTCATCGCGGTACAGCCCGGCAAGGTCCAGTTGCTGTTTGCGGGTGATGAAGTAGTCCACCACCATGATCCCGGCGATAGGCCCCAGCAGGCTTGAATAGCCGAGCAGCCAATTGGAATAGACGGTCTCCAGGCTCACATCGGAAACGATCAGCCCAAGCTTTTTCAGCAACTCGTGCCCCATCAACACCAGCCCTACCAGGCCAGTCAGGATCACGGCGGTGGTACGGTTGATCAGCTTGGGCGCGATATTCTGGAAGTCGTTGGTGGGCGAAACGATGTTCGCGGCGGTGTTGGTGGACAACGTCGCGATGATGATCAACGCCATGGCGATGGCCACCCACACCGGGCTCTGGATATGCCCGATCAGGGTCACCGGGTCGGAGACGCTGACGCCCACCAGCTTCACCGAGGCAGCGGTCATGATCACGCCGAGGGCGGCGAACAGGAACATGGTCAGCGGCAGGCCGAAAATCTGCCCGAGAATCTGGTCCTTCTGGCTGTTGGCGTAGCGGCTGAAGTCGGGAATATTCAACGACAGCGTGGCCCAGAAACCCACCATCGCCGTGAGGCCCGCCATGAAGTAACCGGTGAGGCTCGCGCCTTCGGGACGCTTGGGCGGGATCGCCATTAATTCGCTGATCGAGACATTGGGCATTGCCCACACCAGCAGGCCAATCCCCACCGCCACCAGCAGCGGCGCGGACAGGGTTTCCAGGCGCTTGATCGATTCGGCGCCACGCAGCACCACCCACAAGTTCAGGCACCAGAAAATCATGAAGCCAATCACTTCACCGGTGCCGCCGAGGGACTTCCAGCCCTCGAAGATCGAGCCCAGGAACAGGTGGATTGCAAGCCCGCCGAACATCGTCTGGATACCAAACCAGCCACACGCCACCAGCGCGCGGATCAGGCACGGGACGTTGGAACCGAGGATGCCGAACGAGGAACGCAACAGCACCGGAAAGGGTATGCCGTACTTGGTGCCAGGGAACGCGTTGAGGGTCAGCGGGATCAGCACCACGATATTGGCCAGCAAGATCGCCATCAGCGCCTCGCCTACCGACAAGCCAAAGTACGCGGTGAGTACGCCGCCCAACGTATAGGTGGGCACACAGATCGACATCCCGACCCACAGCGCGGTGATGTGCCACTTGTTCCAGGTGCGTTCATGCACCTTGGTCGGTGCCATGTCGTGGTTGTAGCGCGGGCTGTCGAGGACGTCGGGGCCGGCGTCGAGTTCGTACAGGCCGTTGCGTTCGATGACTTGCGATCTGTTCTGTTGCATGGCCGCTCCACGGTTTTTTCGAATTATTTTTGCTCGCCTGCAAACGATTGCAGGTGGCCGGAGTACCTCGTAAACAACATGACATCACGGGACCGGCCAGCCGCCACTGCACTCAATAACCGTGCCGACCGCTGCGCTTGAACCCGTACCGCTTATATAACTGGCTGATGTTATTCAGCTTTATTTCATTATCCGATCAGGCCTTCGGTACTTGTGGCGTTACTCAGGCTGGATAACACGGAAGTTATCCAAACCCTCAGGACTCAATCTGGTGCACCACAATTATTTTTATTTACCGCCTCCGTCAATAGGCATGTCTCAACCGCCTGATTTGCAATAAGAAATGTTGCTCAATTTGAGAACCTGTCAAGTGCGTCAAAATGGTGAGCGGCCGCTGCATTTTGGTGATTGCCGGATTTAATCCTTATTTTTCAATTAGTTAAACACTGTATAAGCTTATAAAAAATCTTCTTGCCCAATCGAATAACTCGGGCTAGTTTCTATTCCTGTCACCGATGACAGGATTTAACCGACCATCGGCAAGCCGCATTACAACACTTAGAACTGGCACAAGCCGGTCAAGCCTGTGAGGAACTCGACATGTCGCTGTTGATCCGTGGCGCCACCGTTATTACCCATGATGAAAGTTACCGCGCCGATGTGTTATGCGCAGGCGGTCTGATTCGCGCCATTGGCACGGATCTGGAGGTTCCCGCCGGCACTGAAATACTCGATGGCAGTGGCCAATACTTGATGCCCGGCGGCATCGACCCGCACACCCATATGCAATTGCCTTTCATGGGCACCGTCGCCAGTGAAGACTTTTTTAGTGGTACGGCAGCCGGCCTGGCGGGCGGCACCACGTCGATCATCGACTTTGTGATTCCCAACCCACAGCAATCCTTGATGGAAGCCTTTCACCAGTGGCGCGGCTGGGCGGAAAAATCCGCGTCCGACTATGGTTTTCACGTGGCGATCACCTGGTGGAGCGAGCAGGTGCGCGAGGAGATGGCCGAACTGGTCAGCCACCATGGCATCAACAGCTTCAAGCACTTCATGGCCTACAAGAACGCGATCATGGCGGCGGACGATACCCTGGTCGCCAGCTTCGAGCGCTGCCTGGAACTGGGCGCGGTGCCCACGGTGCATGCCGAGAACGGTGAGCTGGTGTATCACCTGCAACGCAAGCTGATGGCCCAGGGCATCACCGGGCCGGAAGCACACCCGCTGTCGCGCCCTTCCCAAGTAGAGGGCGAAGCGGCCAGCCGCGCGATCCGCATCGCCGAGACCATCGGCACGCCGTTGTACCTGGTGCACGTGTCCACCAAGGAGGCGCTGGATGAAATCACCTACGCCCGTGGCAAGGGCCAGGCGGTCTACGGTGAAGTACTCGCCGGCCACCTGCTGCTGGACGACAGCGTCTACCAGCACCCCGACTGGCACACCGCCGCCGGCTACGTGATGAGCCCGCCGTTCCGCCCGCGCGGGCATCAGGATGCGCTGTGGCATGGCCTGCAATCGGGCAACCTGCACACCACCGCCACCGACCACTGCTGCTTCTGCGCCGAGCAAAAGGCCGCTGGACGTGACGATTTCAGCAAGATCCCCAACGGCACCGCGGGTATCGAAGACCGCATGGCACTGCTGTGGGACGAAGGCGTCAACACCGGGCGCCTGTCGATGCATGAGTTCGTTGCACTGACCTCCACCAACACCGCGAAGATCTTCAACCTCTACCCGCGCAAAGGCGCGATTCGCGTGGGTGCGGATGCTGACCTGGTGCTGTGGGACCCCGAGGGTACGCGGACCATTTCCGCCAAGACTCATCACCAGCAGGTCGACTTCAACATCTTCGAAGGCAAGACCGTGCGCGGTGTGCCGAGCCACACCATCAGCCAGGGCAAGCTGGTCTGGGCCGATGGCGACCTGCGCGCCGAGCGCGGTGCCGGGCGGTATGTGGAGCGGCCGGCGTATCCGTCGGTGTTCGAGCAGTTGAGCAAGCGGGCAGAGCGCTCCAGGCCCACTGCCGTGAAACGCTGAAAGCGGCCTTGGGCCTACTGCGGGCAAGCCCGGCTCCCCCATTGTAACGATGTGAACCCGAACCAATGGGGGAGCGGGCTTGCCTGCGATAAGGCCAGTACAGGCAACACCAATAACCAATGCCCATCAGAGGCAGCACCTCAATAACCGTGAGGCCGACACCGTGATCCAGACCCTGACCCACCTTCCCCATCCCCACGAAGACGGGGCCACCCTCGCCAGCCATTTCACCGACCTGGCACCGCCCCTCAACGCGCGCCAGGCACAACTGGAAGCCTCGCGCTGCCTGTATTGCTATGACGCGCCCTGCGTGAACGCATGCCCCAGCGAGATCGACATCCCCTCGTTCATCCGCAATATCCACACCGAAAACGTACAAGGCGCAGCGCAGAAAATCCTCTCGGCCAACATCCTCGGCGGTAGCTGTGCGCGTGTCTGCCCTACGGAAATCCTGTGCCAGCAAGCCTGCGTGCGTAACAACGCCGAGGAGTGCGCGCCGGTGCTGATTGGCCTGTTGCAACGTTATGCCGTCGATAACGCGCACTTCACCGAGCACCCTTTCCACCGCGCCGCCGCCACCGGCAAGCGCATTGCCGTGGTCGGTGCCGGCCCAGCGGGCCTGGCTTGCGCCCACCGCAGTGCGCTGCACGGTCATGACGTGGTGATATTCGAAGCCCGGGAGAAAGCCGGTGGCCTGAATGAATACGGGATCGCCAAGTACAAACTGGTGGACGATTTCGCGCAGAAGGAGCTGGATTTTCTCCTGCAGATCGGTGGCATCGAGATCCGTCACGGTCAACGCCTGGGGGACAACCTCACGCTCAGCGAACTGCACCAGCAATTCGATGCAGTCTTCCTCGGGCTCGGCCTGGCCGCGAGCAAGCAGTTGGGCCTGCCCCACGAAGACGCGCCGGGCCTGCTCGCCGCCACCGACTACATCCGCGAGCTGCGCCAGGCCGATGACCTGACCCAACTGCCGCTGGCCGATCGCTGCATCGTGCTCGGCGCGGGCAATACCGCGATCGACATGGCCGTGCAAATGGCCCGCCTCGGCGCCCGCGACGTCAACCTCGTCTATCGTCGAGGCCTGGCAGACATGGGCGCCACCCAGCATGAACAGGACATCGCCAAGGCCAACCAGGTGCGCCTGCTGACCTGGGCCCAGCCCGATGCCGTGCTGCTGGATGACCTGGGCCATGTACGTGGCATGCGCTTTTTGCGCACGCGCATGGAGAACGGCCGACTGCACCCCACCGGCGAAACCTTCGAGCTGGCGGCCGATGCGATCTTCAAAGCCATCGGCCAGGGGTTCGACAACGAGGCGCTGCATGATCCACTGGCGCAGCAACTGCACCGCGTCGGCGAGCGCATCTTCGTCGACGAACAACTGCGCACCAGCATTCCCGGCGTATACGCCGGTGGTGATTGCGTCAGCCTCGGCCAGGATCTCACCGTGCAGGCCGTGCAACATGGCAAGCTGGCCGCTGAAGCCATGCACGCCCAACTCATGCTGAATGTGGAGGCCGCGTAATGGCCGATCTCTCGATTGTGTTCGCCGGTATCAAAGCCCCCAACCCTTTCTGGCTGGCCTCCGCGCCGCCCACCGACAAGGCCTACAACGTGGTCCGCGCCTTCGAAGCGGGCTGGGGCGGCGTGGTGTGGAAAACCCTGGGTGAAGACCCGGCGGCGGTCAACGTGTCGTCACGTTACTCGGCGCACTACGGCGCCAACCGTGAAGTGCTGGGCATCAACAATATCGAGTTGATCACCGACCGCTCCCTGGAGATCAACCTGCGCGAAATCACCCAGGTGAAAAAGGACTGGCCCGACCGCGCGCTGATTGTGTCGCTGATGGTGCCGTGCGTTGAAGAATCCTGGAAAAACATCCTGCCGCGGGTGGAAGCCACTGGCTGCGACGGTATCGAACTGAACTTCGGCTGCCCCCACGGCATGCCCGAGCGCGGCATGGGCGCGGCGGTGGGCCAGGTGCCGGAGTATGTGGAACAGGTGACGCGCTGGTGCAAGACGTATTGCTCGCTGCCGGTGATCGTCAAGCTCACGCCGAATATCACCGACATCCGCGTGGCGGCGCGGGCGGCCTATCGTGGGGGGGCGGACGCGGTGTCGTTGATCAACACCATCAACTCCATCACCAGCGTGGACCTGGAACGCATGGTCGCCCTTCCCGTCGTTGGCACCCAGAGCACCCATGGCGGTTACTGTGGTTCTGCGGTGAAGCCGATTGCACTGAACATGGTCGCCGAAATCGCCCGCGACCCACAGACGCAGGGGCTGCCGATCTGCGGCATTGGCGGTATCGGCAACTGGCGCGACGCCGCGGAATTCGTCGCCCTGGGTTGCGGCGCGGTACAAGTGTGCACAGCGGCGATGCTGCACGGGTTCCGGATTGTGGAAGAAATGAAAGACGGGCTGTCGCGGTGGATGGACAGTCAGGGCTACCAGAGCTTGCAGGAGTTTTCCGGGCGGGCGGTGGGCAACACCACGGATTGGAAGTACCTGGACATCAACTACCAGGTGATCGCGAAAATCGACCAGGCGGCGTGCATTGGCTGCGGGCGTTGCCATATTGCCTGCGAGGATACGTCGCACCAGGCCATCGCCAGTCTGAAGCAGGCGGACGGCACGCATAAGTACGAGGTGATCGATGATGAGTGCGTGGGCTGCAACTTGTGCCAGATCACCTGTCCGGTGGCGGACTGTATCGAGATGGTGCCCATCGACACCGGCAAGCCGTTCTTGAATTGGACGCAGGATCCGAGGAATCCCTACAGGGAGGCCGTGTAACCCCTTAGACCGCTATCGCAGGTAAGCCAGCGCCCCCATTTGACTGCAGCCCTTCAGGCCGAACGCGGTCAACTGGGGGGTTGGCTTGCCTGCGTCAAGGCCCTGCACCGACACGCAAATTCAAGGCTCCAATCCAATCCCGCGCAAGATCACACTGGTCACCGTCTGTATCGCCTTCTCGAACTGCATGTCCGACAACGGCTGGTGATCGTTGAGGATCTTCACCTGATGATCAAAGTCGGCATAGTGCTGGGTCGAGGCCCAGATCATGTAGAGCAGGCTCGACGGCTCCACTGGCAGGATACGTTTGTCTTCCACCCACTGGCGGATCTTCGCTTCCTTCATCTTGGCCCAGTCGTACAGGCTCGCGTCCAGCGCCTCGCCGAGGGTCGGCGCGCCGTGGATGATTTCGTTGGCCCAGACTTTCGAGCCATACGGCCGCGTGCGCGAGCGCTGCATCTTGGCGCGGATGTAACTGCTGAGCACCACCCGGGGGTCATCGAAGGTCTCGAAGCTCAGGGCGTCCTGCTTCCACACTTCCAGCAGGTCGAACAGCACAGCGCTGTACAGCTCGCTCTTGGTGGTGAAGTAGTAATGCAGGTTGGAGCGCGGCAGTTGCACTTCTTCGGCAATATCGGCCATGGCGGTGCTGCCATAGCCTTTTTCGGCGAAGATTTTCTCCGCCGCCAGCAGGATTTTTTCGACGTTGACCCGACGAATTCCGATCTTGTGATTGCCCATAAGGGCTCCCTGACAACAACTTGGCTTAAAGACTACCATCGGCTCTAGATCGCGGCGACAGGCCATAATGAAACTTCTGACGCGAACCTTTCCACCGAAAATCGGATTGGTTAGGATCGCGGTCCCCATGAAGGATCATTGCAATGACTATTCGACCTCGCGTGGCCGCCGACGACCCCGTGCTGGGAGCACTGTGGGAGCGCTCGGTACGCGCCACCCATGACTTCCTCCCCGAGGATGACATTCAACGCCTGCTCCCCCTGGTGCGCGACGCTTACCTGCCGATGCCTGCCCTGGATGTGTGGGTGTATGAGGACCCACTGGGTATCGCTGGTTTTATTGGCACTGGCGGGCACAATGTAGAAATGCTGTTTATCGACCCCGACCGTCGTGGCCAGGGCATCGGCCGCCAGTTACTGGACCACGCCCGCGCCCGTCACGACACCCTCACCGTCGATGTAAACGAACAAAACCCCCAGGCCGTGGGGTTCTACCTGCACTATGGTTTTATCCAGGTCGCGCGCTCGCCGCTGGATGGCGAGGGCAAGCCCTTTCCCTTGCTGCACATGGCTCTACCGACTCCCTGAACCCAAAGGTATTGAACAATGTCGATCAAGAAAAGCCTCACCACTGTTGCCCTGCTCGCCTCCCTCCTGGGCGCCTCGGCGGCATTTGCCCATGCGCACCTCAAAAGCGCGGAGCCCGCGGCAGACAGCAGCGTTAGCGCGCCAAAGGACCTGCGCCTGACGTTCAGCGAAGGCGTAGAAGCCACGTTCACCAAGGTGTCCCTGAGCAAGGACGGCACCGAAATCGCCATCAAGGGCCTGGAAACCCCGGACGCCGACAAGAAAGTCCTCGTCGTCACGCCGGCCGCACCGTTGGCTGCCGGTAACTATAAGGTGGTGTGGAACGCGGTCTCGGTCGACACCCACAAGAGCAACGGTGAATACAGCTTCAAGGTCGGCCAATAACCCATGGCGACCCTGCTGGTGCTGTGCCGCTTCCTGCATTTCATCGTCGTATTGTTGATGTTCGGGGCCTGCGTGTTCAGGCCCTGGCTGGTGGGCGCTGAACCGCAACCGGTACTGGACCGGCAACTTCACCGTATCACCCGGGGGCTGGCCTGGCTGGGGTTGGGCTCCGGTATCGCCTGGTTGCTGTTGATCACTGCCAGCATGGCCGGCAGTTGGGAGGCGGCCTTGCAACCGGCCACGGTGCAATTGGTCCTGGGCAAGACCTTTTTTGGCCAGGTGTGGACCTGGCACCTGCTGTTGAACCTGCTGCTGGTGATCGTGCTGTGCAAACCCTGGCCGGCGTTGCGCCTGCCGGTGATCGCGTTGCTGTTGGCCACCCTGGCGCCGGTTGGTCATGGCGCCATGCTCGATGGGCTCAGCGGGCAATTGCTGATTCTCAACCAGGTGGTGCATCTGGTCTGTGTGGGGGCTTGGCTCGGCGGCTTGCTGCTGCTCGTACTGATCCTCAGGCAGTCGAACCGCTACCCGTTGCAGCCGATCCTCCAGCGCTTCAGCGGTGTGGGTTATGGCTTGGTGGCCGGTTTGCTGGTGACCGGCTTGATCAACGTACGCGTGCTCACCGGGCAGCTGTGGCCCACGCCGCTGTTCAACGGCTTCGCCCTGATCCTGTTGATCAAGGTGCTGCTGGTATTCGGCATGCTGGCATTGGCCTTGCTGAACCGACTGCGTATCGAACGCTGCGAAGAGCGACTGGGCACGCTGAAGGCCAGCGTAATGCTGGAATGGTTATTGGGTGTATCGGCGGTAGCCGCCGTTTCCCTGCTGGGCACCCTACCGCCGATGGTCCTGGCCGGCTAAACACCAAGGTTGAAATGCAAGCCATGTGGGCGCTTGCTTGCCTGCGATGCAAACAGTTCGGTGCATCAGGCGCTCCGAGGCGAAGCCATCGCCGGCAAGCCAGCGCCCACATTGAGCGTGCCCGCTTTTGAGCGAATCACTCCTAGTCATCGTATAACTTCTGCTTGACAGCCCGTGGAAACCTCGCAAATATCCCGCTAAATGTTGTACGACGACGTACGACAAATAATAAAAACAACAAAAGAAACGGAGCTCCCCTGTGAGTCAATTCGCCCGCAATGCTTCATCGTGTATCGGCCTCCTTGGCCTCGGCAGCCTGGCGCTTACCCTCCCCCCCAGCGCTCAGGCAGACGGTTTTATCGACGACGCCAAGGCCACGCTCAACCTGCGCAACGCCTACTTCAACCGCAACTTCACGAACCCGACCAACCCCCAGGGCAAGGCGCAAGAGTGGACGCAGAACTTCATTCTCGATGCCAAGTCCGGCTTCACCCAAGGCACCGTGGGGTTCGGGATTGACGTGCTGGGCCTGTATTCGCAAAAGCTCGACGGCGGCAAGGGCACGGGGGGGACGCAATTGCTGCCGATCCACGACGACGGCCGCCCCGCCGACAACTTCGGCCGACTGGGCGTGGCGCTGAAAACCAAGCTGTCGAAGACCGAATTGAAGGTTGGCGAGTGGATGCCGGTGCTACCGATCCTGCGCTCCGACGACGGCCGGTCGCTGCCCCAGACCTTCCGTGGCGGCCAGGTCACCTCCAGCGAAATCGCCGGCCTGACCCTCTACGGCGGCCAGTTCCGCGGTAACAGCCCGCGTAACGACGCGAGCATGGAAGACATGTTCATGAACGGCAAAGCCGCGTTCACCTCCGACCGCTTCAACTTCGGTGGCGGCGAATACACCTTCAACGACAAACGCACCCAGGTCGGCGTGTGGTACGCCGAGCTCACCGATATCTACCAGCAACAGTATTTCAACCTGACCCACAGCCAACCCGTGGGCGACTGGACCCTTGGCGCCAACCTCGGTTTTTTCAATGGCAAGGAAGACGGCAGCGCCCTGGCCGGCGACCTCGACAACAAGACCGCCTTCGCCTTGCTTTCGGCCAAGTACAACGGCAACACCTTCTATGTGGGCCTGCAAAAACTCACCGGCGACAGCGTATGGATGCGGGTCAACGGCACCAGCGGCGGCACGCTGGCCAACGACAGCTACAACGCCAGCTACGATAACGCCAAGGAAAAATCCTGGCAGGTGCGCCATGACTTCAACTTCGTGGTGCTCGGCATTCCCGGACTCACCTTGATGAACCGCTATATCAGCGGCAGTAACGTGCACACCGGGGCGATCACCGACGGCAAAGAATGGGGCCGCGAATCGGAACTGGCCTACACAGTGCAAAGCGGTGCGCTGAAGGATCTGAATGTGCGCTGGCGCAATTCGACCCTGCGTCGTGATTTCAGCAACAATGAGTTCGACGAGAATCGGCTCTTTATCAGCTACCCGATCTCCCTGTTGTAAGGTTTCGGATCGGGCGCAAACTTGGAGTCAATGCATGTCGCCTGTAATAGCGTTGACAACCCGGGGAATCAATAACGATACTTCCAGCATAGTCATACGACAACCTACAACAACAATGGAACCCTCATGACCACTACCACTACGCCACCTGTTCCATTCAACCGCCTGCTGCTTACCGGTGCTGCCGGTGGCTTGGGCAAAGTCCTGCGCGAACGCCTGCGTCCGTATGCCAATGTGCTGCGCCTGTCGGACATCGCCAACATGGCCCCGGCTGCCGACGCGTCCGAAGAAGTGCAACCCTGCGACCTCGCCGACAAACAAGCGGTGCACCATCTGGTAGAAGGCGTCGATGCGATCCTGCATTTTGGCGGCGTATCGGTGGAGCGTTCTTTTGAAGAGGTGCTTGGCGCCAACATCTGCGGCATCTTTCATATCTACGAAGCGGCCCGTCGCCATGGCGTCAAGCGCGTGATCTTCGCCAGCTCCAACCACGTGATCGGCTTTCACAAGCAGGGCGAGATCCTTGACGCCCACTCGCCGCGCCGCCCGGACAGCTACTATGGTTTGTCCAAGTCCTACGGCGAAGACATGGCCAGTTTCTACTTTGATCGCTACGGCATCGAGACCGTGAGCATTCGCATCGGCTCGTCGTTTCCGGAACCGCAGAACCGCCGCATGATGCATACCTGGCTGAGTTTCGACGACCTCACGCAACTGCTGGAGCGTGCGCTGTACACCCCCAACGTCGGCCACACCGTGGTCTACGGCATGTCGGCCAACCTCGACACCTGGTGGGACAACCGCTACGCCGCGCACTTGGGTTTTGCCCCCAAGGACAACTCCGAAGTGTTCCGCGCCCAGGTCGAAACCCAGCCACCCGTGGCCGACAATGACCCGGCCAAGGTCTACCAGGGCGGCGCGTTCTGCGCGGCAGGGCCGTTCGGTGACTGACCAATGAATGCTGAACTGATTGTTGACGCGCGTAATGCCGTGGGCGAATGCCCGGTATGGGTCCCCGAGGAAAACGCGCTGTATTGGGTGGATATCCCTAACGGTGGGCTGCAACGCTGGAGCGCCGCCAGCGGCCATATCGCCGCCTGGAAAGCCCCACAGATGCTCGCGTGTATCGCCCGCACCACGGCGGGTAACTGGGTCGCCGGCATGGAAAGCGGTTTTTTCCAACTCACACCGCACAATGACGGCAGCCTCGACACCACGCCCCTGGCGAGTGTCGAGCACCCGCGCGCGGACATGCGCCTGAATGACGGCCGCTGTGATCGCCAGGGCCGCTTCTGGGCCGGCAGCATGGTGTTGGACATGGGCCTGAACGCAGCCGAGGGTATCCTCTACCGCTACGCGGCCGGCGCAGCACCTTGTGCGCAACTTGACGGTTTTATCACCCTCAATGGCCTGGCGTTCAGCCCGGATGGCCGCACGATGTATGCCTCCGATTCCCACCCGCTGGTGCAGCAGGTCTGGGCTTTCGACTACGACATCGACACTGGCACGCCCTCCAATCGCCGCGTGTTCGTGGACATGCACCAGCACCTCGGCCGCCCCGACGGTGCCGCCGTCGATGCCGACGGCTGCTACTGGATCTGCGCCAACGACGCCGGGCTGGTCCACCGTTTCACACCCGACGGCCGCCTGGATCGCTCCCTGGTGGTCCCGGTGAAAAAGCCCACCATGTGCGCCTTTGGCGGCAGTCGCCTGGAGACATTGTTCGTCACTTCCATCCGCGATGATCAGAGCGAGCAGTCGCTGTCCGGCGGCGTGTTCGCCCTCAACCCCGGCGTGCAAGGGTTGCCCGAACCCACCTTCGCGCTCCAGGTGCATGGCGAATGCTGATCGAACTGGAAGACGCCCTCACCCTCCTCACCCTGGCGCCAGCCGTGGGTGGCAGCATCGTCAACTGGCGTGTACTCGCGAGTGGGCAACCGTTGTTGCGGCACAGCGATGAGCAGGCAGTGAACACCGGACTGCCGGGCAAGCTGGGGTGCTATCCGCTGGCGCCCTGGTCCAACCGGATTGCCGAAGGCGGTTTCGACAACCCCGGCGGGTGGCTGGCCCTGACGCCCAACAGTCCGCTGGACCCGCTGCCGATTCATGGCTCGGCCTGGCAACGGGTGTGGCAGGTCGTCAGTCAGTCGAAGAATGAGGTGGTGCTGGAAGTACTCTGCGACACGCCGTTCGCCTATCGCGCCGAGCAGCGGTTTGGGTTGAACAACGGTGAGCTGAGCATCACGCTGCGGGTGACCCATCTGGCTGAACAGCCTGCATGGCATGGGCTGGGATTGCATCCCTACCTGCCACGGACAGCGGGTACCCGGTTGCAGGCCACGGCGTCGCAGGTGTGGATGAGTGATGCATCCAAGCTGCCCACGGGGTTGGCGCCGGTGCCAGAGGCCTGGAACTTCGGGGCATTGAAAGCCCTGCCGGAAACCCTGGTGGACAACGGTTTTTGCCAGTGGGACGGCCACTGCAGGATCGAGCAACCGCAGCTGGATTACGCGCTGGAATGCCAGGCGAGCGGCGCGGATTACTTCCTGCTGTACTGCCCGCCGGGGCTGGAATTCTTTTGCATCGAACCGGTGAGTCACCCGGTGAATGCCCATCACCTGCCTGGCAGACCGGGTTTGAAACTGCTGGAACAAGGCCAGTCAACCCAGCTGGATTTTACGCTGAAATACTCTCCCTTGTAGGAGCCCGCCAAGCAGGCATCTACAAGGGCGGAGTGTCAGGGCGGGCTGTTTTTCAGGCGTCCTGCGGTGTCGATACTGACCACCACCGACAACCCCGGCCGCAACCGCTCGCTTTCGGCCTGGTCCGGATCCACCGTAATCCTCACCGGCACGCGCTGGGCGATCTTCACAAAGTTGCCGGTGGCATTGTCCGCCTGCAACAGGCTGAACTCCGAGCCGGTGGCCGGAGAAATATGCTGCACCGTGCCATGGAATTTACGATGGTTCAGGGCATCCACCGTGAAGGTCACCGGCTGGCCGACTTGCACATTGTCCATCTGGGTTTCCTTCATATTGGCGATCACCCACAGCTGCTTCGGCACCAGCGCCATCAACTGCGCACCGGAATTGACGTAAGCCCCCAGTCGCACGCCAATCTGCCCCAGTTGGCCGTCACGGGGCGCGGTGATGCGGGTATTGGACAGGTCGATGCGCGCCAGCTCCACCGCCGCCTCGGCACTCGCCACGGCCGCTTCCAGGGAGCCGCGATTGACGATCACCGTCTGCAGGTCCTGACGCGCGATTTCCAGGCTGGCCTGGGCCTGGGCCACCGCCGAGATGGTCTGTGCGTTGGCGGCGCGGGTGACGTCCAACTCACGCTTGGACACCGAACCATCACTGATCAACTCTTCATTGCGACGCAAGTCGGCCGTGCTTTTGCGCGCCTGCGCCTGGCTGTCGACCAAAGCCGCCTGGCGCAGCTGGATGGTGGCTTCAGCGCTGTTGCGCTGCTGCACCACATTCGCCAGCGATGCCTTTTGCACCGCCAACTGCGCCAGCGCCTGGTCGAGGCGCTGCTTGTAGATGCGGTCGTCCAGGCGCACCAGCAGGTCACCCGCCTTCACGTACTGGAAGTCCTGTACCGGCACTTCGAACACATAGCCACTGAGCTGTGGGCCGATAATCGTCACCTGCCCGCGCACCAGGGCGTTCTCAGTGGTTTCCACCGCGCTGCTGAACGGCGGCAACTGCCAGGCATACAACACGATCAACACCCCGACGATGGCAATCGCGGCAAAGCCCAGGGACGAGACAATACGCACCCGCAAGGAACGCGGCTCGGTGACCGTGGCGCCGGGCGGCGTGGTGCCCTCCGGCGTGGAGGCAATGGCGTTGGTGGTCGAGGTGGTGGAAGTCGGTTCGGTCATGAAGAAGCGCCGCTGGGTTGAACGGAAGGGGCTGCTGCCTTGGTAGTGCTCAACAGCCACAGACTGCGGATAAAAATCCAGATCATGGTCAGTATCGCGATGATCGCGATCAGCATGAAGACATCGTTGTAAGCCATCACGTTTGCTTCACGGGTCGCCGCCGTGGCCAGGCTGCGAATGCCCATGAGGTTGCGCAACTCGGGGTCGGCGACAACGCCACCGTAGGCCGAGCCGCCGCTCTGCACCCGCGCGGCCACACGCGGGTCGAGCAGGGTCAAATGCTCGACGATCATGCTGGAGTGATACTTCTCGCGCACGATCTGGAACGTTCCCAGCAACGCCGCCCCCATCAGGCCGCCGAGGTTCTGGCAGATGCCGAACATCACCGAAAAACTCACCAGGTTGCGCGGGTTGGTCAGTACGTTCTTGGTGCCCAGCACCATGGTCGGCCCCAGGAAGAACGTACCGCCGAAGCCTAGCAGGAACTGGCTGACGTACAGGTTCTGCGGCCGGGTAAGGTTGCTGGAAAAGCTGTCCATCACCGACCCCGTGGCCATCAGCGCCAGGGAAATCACCAGCGGCATCAGCAAATGCGCCGGGTTGATGGTCAAGGCGCTGACCACCAGCCCGGCGATCGCCCCGGCCAGCATCACCACGTACAGCGTGTGCATCTGCTGGTAGCTCATGTTCAGCATCTGCATGAACCCCACCGCGCCGGTGGACTGCTCGGAGAGCACCATGCGAATCAGGA
Source organism: Pseudomonas lurida (assembly GCF_002563895.1). Lineage (NCBI taxonomy): Bacteria > Pseudomonadati > Pseudomonadota > Gammaproteobacteria > Pseudomonadales > Pseudomonadaceae > Pseudomonas > Pseudomonas lurida. Next base: position 3,912,776 of record NZ_PDJB01000001.1, read on the forward strand.
CCACCGCCAGTGCCAGGCGAATCATCACGCCGCTGCCCAGCCAGCGGGTCATCAACAGCGGGTTGGCGCGGTTATGCTCGATGGCCAGGCCGGCCATGATCAGCACCAGGGAGCACGCCGAGGCCACGCCGATCCACGGCGCTTCCAGCCACCAGTCGATGCGGCCCAAGGACAGCACGGCGCAGAGCAGAGCGACACCGGTGGCGAGGATGGCGAAGGTCAGGAAGTCGAGTTTTTCGAAGGTCTTGAAGCGGTCGCCGGGCGGAAGTTTAAGCAGGAACACGCAGCCCAGGCAGATCAGCGCCATGCCCAATTCAAACAGATACAGGCCGCGCCATTCGGCGATTTGCAGCAGGTCTTCGGAAAACAGGCGTGCCAGGGGTAAAGCCAGCTGCGCGGTACCCAGCCCCAGTACCAGCGCCTTCAGGCGCCACTTGGCCGGGAACGCCTGGATCATGTAGTACAACCCCAATGAACTCAGCGCCGCGCCAACCATCCCGTGGGCAGCCCGAACGGCGATGGCCGAGTTGAGGTCGTTGACGAACAAGTGACCGAAGGTCACCAGTGCGTATAGCACCAGGAACACTTCAGTGAATGCACGCAGGCCGAACTGCTGGCGGAACTTTACCAGCAACAGGTTCATGCACACGTTGGTCATTACATAGGCGGCGGGAAGCCAGGCCATTTCAGCGGTGGTCGCGCCGAGCGCGCCTTGCAGGTATTGCAGGTTGGCGATGACCAGCGCATTCCCCAAGCCCCCGGTAATCGCCACCAGCACGCCGACCATCGCAAATAGCCAACGCTTGTGCGTCGGGTGCAGCGGCGTCGACGGCGAACCGGGCAGGCTCGGCCGTTCGTGGGGCTCCCAGGTGTGGGGGGTGTATTTGTTCATTCGATGACCTAGATGACCCGACGAGGAACGTCGGTAGAACCATTACTCAGGGAGTAGTAAACCTGAGCGGAGTTCATCTTGCCATGTTGGGGTTGGGGGTGCAGCTATGGCCTGGGTCCCTATCCGTTACCCAGGTAGCGGCCACGCTGGGTTTTCTGCTCTTGCGCGGCTCAATTTCTGGAAGAGCGCCAGCAGTCACCCAATGCGCGATGGCATCAACCGGGTGTGCCTGATGCACCGAGTTGCCCGCATCGCAGGCAAGCCAGCTCACACAGAAAAGCAGATAGGTGATTGATCTCGCAACCAGATGCGACGGCCTCAAAACCCACGAGTTACTCAGCGACGAACTCGATCAAAGGTGGGAGCTGGCTTGCCTGCGATGGCATCAACCCGATATGCCTGATGCACCGAGATGCCCGCATCGCAGGCAAGCCCCCCCACACCGGCCCCTTGCGCACTGAAGACACCCACCCAATTTCAAACCCACCCCAGCCAACTCCAATAAGTCGCCGCAAACACTAGCATCAACAGATACCCCACCAACGTGACCAAAACCCCCACCTTGGCAAACTGACGCGCCGTAAACGTCCCGGTCCCCAAACACACCATATTCTGCGGCGCATTGATCGGCAGGATAAACCCGTAGCTCATCACAAACCCCAACAGCATGGTCATCCCCAGGCGACTGAACTCCCCCGGTAACGTCTGCAACACTGCAATCAAGATCGGCAACAGCGCCGAGGTCAATGCGGTGGCGCTGGCAAACCCCAGGTGAATCAGGATCAGGAACGCACCAAGAATCGCGAACACACCCAACGGCCCTACCTGATCCAACCCCGTATGGGCCACGACAGTCGAACCCAACCATTGCCCGGCCTGAGTCGTGAGCAACGCCGTGCCCAGGCTGATGCCAACCCCGAACACAATCACCGTGCCCCATGGGATACGCGACTGCACATCCTTCCAGGTCATTACGCCGATGCCCGGCAACAGCAGGAACACCAACCCGGCGTAGGTGGTCGAGGTGGTGTCGAAACTGTGCAAGCGCCCTTCCGTGGCCCACGCCAACAGCAACAGCACCGAAACACTCAACAGGCGCTTCTGCGGCCCGGTCATCGGGCCTATGTCCGCCAGCGATTGCGCCACCGCTTCTTTACCGCCCGGAATGCTGTCGGTTTCCGGCGGCAGCAATTTGAGCACGAGGAACAGCAACACTGCCGACATGATCAACGCCCACGGCGCGCCCGCGATCAGCCAGTCAAGCCAGGACACGCGCTGGCCGAGCATCTTGTCCATGAAGCCAACGGTGAGCAGGTTCTGCGCAGCGGCAGTCTGGATACCGACGTTCCAGATACTGGTGCCCTGGGCTACGACAATCATGATGCCGGCAGCGATGTTCGAGCGCTTGTCCACGCCGAACGCAGCAATCACCCCCATCATGATCGGCACCACACAGGCACTGCGTGCCGTGGCGCTGGGCACTACCAGGCTGAGCAGAATGGTCACCGCGATCGCCCCCAGCAGGATACGCCGGGTGCTGGTGCCGACCCGGCTCAGGGTCACCAGGGCAATGCGTCGGTCCAGGCCGGTGTGAGTCATCGCCGCTGCGATAAACAGCGCCCCCGCCACCAACGCCAGCGCCGGATTGGAAAACCCGGTGAGCGCCATGCTGATCGCCGGGCTGGTGCCGATCAGCTGGGCGGGGTCTTGCAGCGACGGCGCGGTGCCAAGCAGAAAAGCCATCAGCGAGGTGATCATGATCGCGCTGGCTTCATAGGACACCGCTTCGGTGATCCACACCACCACCGCAAACGCAAGAATTGCCAGCATGCGGTGCCCGGCCACCGGCAAGTCGGTGGGCAGCGGCAACAGCAGCACCCCGGCCATCACCAGCACGGCAGCCACTAGGCCGAGGGGCAGTTTGAAGGATGCAGCGGTTGTCGCGGGGGCGTTCATGGTGGGCTCCGTAGCCGTCAAATCAGGCTACGAGCATGACGCGAAATGCCGGGGGTCATGTTGACAGGTATCAACGCCCTAGGCCGGTCACTGCCTCACACGGCTCAGCCCCCGTCTCAGAGGAACGCGTGGAGCAGCATTCCAGCAGCCACCACCACACACAGGCTGGCAAACCCCACCTGCAAGGTCCGCGCGGGAATCACCGAACACAGGCGCCGCCCGGCCAGCATGCCGACGATGCTTGCGCCGACAAACACCCAGCCCAGCGGCTCGATGCGCACACCGGCATGGAAGGCACCAGCCACTCCGATCAGCGAAAGCAGGCTGATCACCATCAGGGAGGTGGCAACGATGCCGCGCATCTGCACGTCGGTGAGTTGCTTGAACGCCGGCACGATCAGGAAGCCGCCGCCAACGCCCAGCAGGCCGGACACCGCACCGGTTACCGCGCCGAGGGCAGCCAGGGTCGCGCTGCATTTGGCCGTCCAGGCCAGGCGCCCGGTCTGCTGGTCGAGCATGCAGTTCTTCTGGCCCCAGGACGCGGCGCCATGGTCACTCGGCCCCGCCTCACGTTTTTCACGCTGCAACATGCGCCAGGCCACCAGCACCATCAACGCACTGAACAGGCCCATCAGCAGCGCTTCCGGCAATTGGTGGGCAAGAAACACGCCCACGGGCGAAAACAGCGCGCCAAGCAAGGCGATCAGCAACGCGGCGCGGTAACGCACCAGGCCATGACGCAAACCATCAATAGCGCCCACCGCCGCCGCCGCGCCCACGGCGAGCAACGACACCGGCGCGGCCTGGGTCATGCTCAAGCCCAGGCCCAGCACCAGCGCCGGCACCCCGAGGATGCCGCCGCCCGCGCCCGTCAGGCCCATGACTAGGCCCATCAATAAACCCAACACGCTGGCCAGCAGCATTCAGTCCACCTTGCTCAGGCGGGTCAGCCACTCGCGCCCCTTGAGCATGCCGTTCCAGTAGAACCACGGCAGCAAGGTGGCCTTGAGGAACCACATCGAGCGACGTGCCTGGGTCGGGTCCAGGGGAAAGGTCGGCAGCAGCTTGCCGCCATAGCCAAACTCGGCCAGTACCACTTTGCCCTTCTCTACTGTCAGCGGGCAGGAACCGTAGCCGTCGTACTTGAGCGGCAGCGGTGCCTGTTTGCGCAGGGCCAGGAGGTTTTCGGCGACCACCACGATTTGCTTGCGCACCGCAGCGGCGGTCTTGGCATTGGTGGTGCCGCACACGTCGCCCAGCCCGAAGATATGCGGGTAGCGCAGGTGCTGCAGGCTCTGCGGGTTCACTTCGCACCAGCCGGCAGCGTCGGCCAGGGGGCTTTGGCGGATAAAATCCGGCGACACTTGCGGCGGGACCACATGCAGCAAGTCGAAGGATTTTTCTTCAACGCTGACATTGCCTTCGGCATCCTTGACCTCGAACCAGGCCTTGCGTGCAGGGCCGTCAACCTTCACCAGGTTGGAGTTGAACGCCAGTCGGGCATTGTACTTTTCCACGTACTTCATCAGCGGCGGCACAAAGGTCGGCACGCCGAACAGCGCAGCGCCGGCCAGGTCGAATTCGACGTCGATGTTTTTCAGCACACCCTGCTTGAGCCAATGATCACAGGACAGGTACATGGCTTTCTGCGGCGCGCCTGCGCATTTGATCGGCATGGCAGGCTGGGTAAAGATCGCCTTGCCGCCCTTGAGCTGCTGCACCAGCTGCCAGGTATAGGCGGCGTGCTGGTAGCTGTAGTTGGAGGTGACGCCATGCTTGCCGAGCGTGTCCTGAAGCCCTTCGACCTTCTCCCAGGCCAGGCGCAGGCCGGGGCAGACGATCAGGTTGTTCCAGCTGACGCGCTGGCCATTGTCGAGGACCAGCGTTTGCTCCTCTGGCAGCACCTCGGTGACCGCGGCCTGCACCCAGGTGACGCCGTTGGGCAGTACGTCGGCCAGCGCGCGGCGGGTCTTCTTCACGTCGTAGGCGCCGCCGCCCACGAGGGTCCAGGCGGGCTGGTAGCAGTGGTAGTCGCTGGGTTCGATCAGGGTGATATTCAGGTGGGGGTTGCGCTTGAGCAGGCTGGCCAGCAGGCCGATGCCCGCCGAGCCGCCGCCGATGACTACGATATCGCCACTGATGGTAGGGCCCCAGTGTTGTTCGGTCATGGTCTATCGCCTTTGTAATACATGCACACAAGGGTCGCTGCCGGATGGCGTCACGCCCAGCTTTTTATGACCGCGCCGCAGTACAGCCCGGACAGGGTCTTCATCACTTGGATCACTTCATGGCTGGCCAGCCCGTAGAAGATGTACTTGCCTTCCCGACGGGTGGCGACCAACCCTTCGTCGCGCAGGATGCCCAACTGTTGTGACAGCGTGGGCTGGCGCACGCCAGTCAAGGCTTCGAGCTCGCCGACGTTGCGCTCGCCCTGGGTCAACTGGCACAGGATCAACAAACGGTCCTCATTGGCCAGCGCCTTGAGCAAGGCACACGCCTTGGACGCCGATGCGCGCAGTTGGGCGACTTCGCCCTCACTCAGAGTAGATTCCATTTGCCTCGGGTCCTTTCTGTCACTTAAGCTCAAAACATTATGTGTAAACATAAACTGATTGTAACTACTTTTTTCTTCATCGGGGACAGCCGCCATGCCAGCGTTGATTCAAGCTTTTCTGGACGAGGCATCGTCGACCTTTACCTACGTCGTCTATGAAACCAACGGTGGCCCCTGTGCCATCGTCGATTCGGTGCTCAACTACGACCCGGCCTCGGGGCGCACCGACACCGCCCAGGCCGACAAGGTCATCCGCTTCGTGCGCGAGCACGGCTTGCACGTGCAATGGCTGCTGGAAACCCATGCCCACGCCGATCATCTCTCCGCCGCGCCCTACCTGCGCCGAACGCTGGGCGGCAAGATCGCGATCGGGCAGTCCATCAGCAAGGTGCAGGACGTGTTCAAGAACCTGTTCAACCTGGAGCCGGAGTTCCGGGTCGATGGGTCCCAGTTCGATCACCTGTTTGCACCGGATGAAATCTTTCACATCGGCAGCCTGAAGGCCCAGGCCCTGCATGTGCCTGGGCATACCCCGGCGGACATGGCCTACCTGATCGAGGACCGGTTGATCCTGGTGGGCGATACGCTGTTCATGCCGGATGTGGGCACGGCGCGCTGTGATTTCCCGGGCGGCGATGCGCGGCAGTTGTATGCCTCGATGCGCAAGCTGTTGGCCTTTGCACCTGAAACCCAGCTGTATGTGTGCCATGACTACCCGCCTGAGGGCCGTGAGGCCAAGTGCCTGACCACGGTGGCCGAGCAGCGCGCGGGAAATATCCATGTGCATGACGGGGTGGATGAGGCGGCGTTCGTGGCGATGCGTACCCAGCGCGATGCCGGGCTGGGGATGCCGACGCTGTTGTTGCCGGCGATCCAGGTGAATGTGCGGGCGGGGAATATGCCGCCAGCGGAAGAGAATGGCGTGACTTACCTGAAGATCCCCCTTAACCAACTGTAAAAACCTCGACCCCTGTGGGAGCTGGCTTGCCTGCGCCCACAGTAGTTGGGGGTTGAGTCATGAGCCGAGGCTGATGCCGTTGGCCGGCAATGGCAGCGCGGTTTTGTAGCGCACCTGCTTGAGCGCAAAACTTGAGCGGATGTTGGCGACGCCCGGCACCTTGGTCAAAAAGTCCATCATGAAGCGCTCCAGCGACTGGATCGTCGGCACCAACACCCGGATGAGGTAGTCCGGGTCGCCGGCCATCAGGTAGCACTCCATCACCTCGGGTCGGTCGGAGATCGCGCCTTCGAACTGCTGCAACGCCAACTCATTCTGCTTTTCCAGGCTCACGTGGATGAATACGTTGACGTGCAGGCCCAGCAGGTCGGCATCCAGCAGCGTGACCTGCTCACGTATCAGGCCCAGTTCTTCCATCGCCTTCACCCGGTTGAAACACGGCGTGGGCGACAGGTTCACCGAGCGGGCCAGGTCGGCGTTGGTGATCCGCGCATTCTCCTGCAAGGCGTTGAGAATGCCGATATCGGTACGGTCCAGTTTGCGCATGAGACAAAATCACCTATTTATTATGTTTATGCAGGTTTTTTATCCGCAAATGATCGCGGGCGCAACGAAACAGAGATAAATATTCTTCTACGCCACGCCTATGATTGTTGTAGGACAAGATTTCTCCTACCCGGAGCCTGACTGTCAGCTAGCGCGCCCACTACAAGAAATTCACAAGATAGAGCGTAGAAAGCCATGACCCAGCAGTACGAACCACTGCGCCTGCACGTCCCTGAACCCTCGGGCCGTCCAGGCTGCAAGACCGACTTTACCTACCTGCGCCTCACCGACGCCGGCCTGGTGCGCAAACCCGCCATCGACGTAGAACCCGCCGACACCGCCGACCTGGCCAAGGGCCTGATCCGCGTGCTCGACGACCAGGGCCAGGCCCTGGGGCCATGGGCCGAAGGCGTGCCCGTGGAGATCCTGCGCAAGGGCATGCGCGCCATGCTCAAGACGCGAATCTTCGACAACCGCATGGTGGTCGCCCAGCGTCAGAAAAAAATGTCGTTCTACATGCAAAGCCTCGGCGAAGAAGCCATTGGCAGCGCCCAGGCCCTGGCCTTGAACATTGACGACATGTGCTTCCCCACCTACCGCCAGCAAAGCATCCTGATGGCCCGCGACGTGCCACTGGTGGATCTGATCTGCCAACTGCTGTCCAACGAGCGCGACCCGCTCAAGGGTCGCCAGTTACCGATCATGTATTCAGTGAAAGACGCCGGCTTCTTCACGATTTCCGGCAACCTTGCGACCCAATTCGTACAAGGCGTGGGCTGGGGCATGGCCTCGGCGATCAAGGGCGATACCAAGATCGCCTCCGCCTGGATCGGCGACGGCGCTACCGCCGAATCCGACTTTCATACGGCACTCACCTTCGCCCACGTCTACCGCGCGCCGGTGATCCTCAACGTGGTCAACAACCAGTGGGCCATCTCCACCTTCCAGGCGATTGCCGGCGGTGAAGCCACGACGTTCGCCGGACGCGGCGTGGGTTGCGGTATCGCCTCCCTGCGCGTGGACGGCAACGACTTCATCGCGGTCTACGCCGCTTCCGCGTGGGCAGCGGAACGCGCACGCCGCAACCTGGGGCCAACGTTGATCGAGTGGGTCACCTACCGCGCCGGCCCGCACTCGACCTCCGATGACCCGTCCAAATACCGTCCCGCCGATGACTGGAGCCACTTCCCCCTGGGCGACCCGATCGCCCGCCTCAAGCAGCACCTGATCCAGATTGGCCAGTGGTCCGAAGAGGAACACGCGGCGGTCAGTGCCGAGCTTGAAGCCGACGTGATTGCAGCGCAAAAACAAGCCGAACAGTACGGCACCCTTGCCGGCGGCCAGATTCCAAGCGCCGCGACCATGTTCGAAGACGTCTATAAAGAGATGCCGGAGCACTTGAAGCGCCAGCGTCAAGAGTTGGGGATCTGACATGAACGATCACAACAACAGCATTGAAGTGGAAACCGCCATGACCACCACCACCATGACCATGATCCAGGCCTTGCGGTCGGCCATGGATGTGATGCTTGAGCGTGACGACAACGTGGTGGTATTCGGCCAGGACGTCGGCTACTTCGGCGGCGTGTTCCGGTGCACCGAAGGCTTGCAGACCAAGTACGGCAGCTCGCGGGTATTTGACGCACCGATTTCGGAAAGCGGCATTATCGGCGTAGCGGTGGGCATGGGTGCCTATGGCTTGCGCCCGGTCGCCGAGATCCAGTTCGCCGACTACGTCTACCCCGCTACCGACCAGATCATCTCCGAGGCGGCGCGCCTGCGTTATCGCTCGGCCGGCCAGTTCACCGCGCCGTTGACCATGCGCATGCCGTGCGGCGGCGGCATCTACGGTGGCCAGACCCACAGCCAGAGTATCGAAGCGGTGTTCACCCAGGTCTGCGGCCTGCGCACGGTGATGCCCTCCAACCCCTATGATGCCAAGGGCCTGCTGATCGCCTCGATCGAAAACGATGACCCGGTGATCTTCCTGGAACCCAAGCGCCTGTACAACGGCCCGTTCGACGGCCACCACGACCGCCCGGTTACCCCGTGGTCGAAACACCCGCAAGCCCAAGTGCCGGATGGTTACTACACCGTACCGCTGGACGTGGCCGCCATCGTGCGTCCAGGCTCGGCCGTTACCGTGCTGACCTATGGCACCACAGTGTATGTGTCGCAAGTCGCCGCCGAAGAAACCGGCATCGATGCCGAAGTCATCGACCTGCGCAGCCTGTGGCCGCTGGACCTGGAAACCATCGTCAACTCCGTGAAGAAAACCGGCCGTTGCGTGGTGGTGCATGAAGCCACCCGCACCTGCGGCTTTGGTGCCGAACTGGTGTCGCTGGTGCAGGAGCATTGCTTCCACCACCTGGAAGCGCCGATCGAACGCGTCACCGGCTGGGACACACCCTACCCGCACGCGCAAGAGTGGGCGTATTTCCCAGGGCCGTCCCGCGTGGGCGCGGCGTTGAAACGGGTCATGGAGGTCTGAATGGGCACGCACGTTATCAAGATGCCAGACATTGGCGAAGGCATCGCTGAAGTTGAACTGTCGGTGTGGCATGTGAAGGTTGGCGACCTCGTGGTTGAAGACCAGGTGCTGGCGGATGTCATGACCGACAAGGCGATGGTGGACATTCCCTCGCCAGTGCACGGCAAGGTCATTTCCCTCGGCGGCGAGCCGGGCGAAGTCATGGCCGTGGGCAGTATTCTGATCAGCATCGAAGTGGAAGGCGCAGGCAATACCAAGGACGCGCCCGTGGCTGCTGAAGCAGTGAAAACTGCGCCAGCGCCGGTCGTTGAAGCCAAGCCAGCACCCGCACCTGCACCTGCACCTGCACCTGTGAGCAAACCCGCGCCGGCCGTAGCCGCCCAAGCCCCCGTGGCACGCGAGGCCGACGAGCGGCCCCTGGCCTCCCCCGCCGTGCGCAAGCATGCGCTGGACGCTGGTATTGCGTTGCGCCTGGTCCAGGGCTCCGGCCCGGCCGGCCGGATTCTGCACGAAGACCTGGACGCTTACTTGCTCCAGGGTCCAACGCCAACCAAAACCGCTGCCAACCCCTACGCCGAACGCAACGACGAAGAACAGATCCCGGTGATCGGCATGCGCCGCAAGATCGCCCAGCGCATGCAGGACGCCACCCGGCGCGCCGCGCACTTCAGCTATGTGGAAGAAATCGACGTCACTGCTCTGGACGAACTGCGCGTGCACCTCAATGAGAAACACGGCGCCACGCGTGGCAAGCTGACCCTGCTGCCGTTCATCGTACGCGCCATGGTCGTGGCGTTGCGGGACTTCCCGCAGATCAATGCGCGCTACGACGACGAAGCGCAGGTCATCACCCGCCTTGGCGCGGTGCACGTGGGCGTCGCCACCCAGAGTGATGTGGGCTTGATGGTGCCGGTGGTGCGCCACGCCGAAGCTCGCAGCCTGTGGGGCAATGCCGAGGAAATCGCACGCTTGGCCACCGCGGCGCGCAACGGCAAGGCCAGCCGTGACGAGCTGTCCGGCTCGACGATCACCCTGACCAGCCTGGGCGCACTTGGCGGCATCGTTAGCACGCCCGTGCTGAACCTGCCGGAAGTGGCCATCGTGGGCGTCAACCGCATCGTCGAACGGCCAATGGTGATCAAGGGCCAAATTGTAGTGCGCAAGATGATGAACCTCTCCAGTTCCTTCGATCACCGGGTGGTCGATGGCATGGACGCGGCGCAATTCATCCAGGCCATTCGCGGCCTGCTCGAACAACCCGCCAGCCTGTTCCTGGAGTAAGGGCATGACTCAAACATTGCACACCACCCTGCTGATCATCGGCGGCGGCCCTGGCGGTTACGTGGCCGCCATTCGCGCCGGCCAACTGGGCATCCCGACCGTCCTGGTGGAAGGCCAGGCGTTGGGCGGTACCTGCCTGAATATCGGCTGCATTCCGTCCAAGGCCTTGATCCATGTGGCCGAACAGTTCCAGCAAACCATTCATCACAGCCAGGGCTCGCACCTGGGCATCGAAGTGGATGTGCCGACCCTGGACATCCGCAAGAGCGTGGAATGGAAAGACGGCATCGTCGATCGCCTGACCACTGGCGTCGCTGCGCTGCTGAAGAAACACAAGGTGCAGGTGATCCACGGTTGGGCCAAGGTTGTCGACGGCAAGACCGTCGATGTTGGCGACCAGCGCATCCAGTGCGAACACCTATTGCTGGCCACCGGCTCGAAAAGCGTCAACCTGCCGATGCTGCCGATTGGCGGGCCGATCATCTCGTCCACCGAAGCTCTGGCCCCCACTCGAGTGCCCAAGCGCTTGATCGTGGTGGGTGGCGGCTACATCGGCCTGGAGTTGGGGATTGCGTACCGCAAGCTCGGCGCCGACGTCAGCGTGGTCGAGGCCCAGGACCGCATCTTGCCAGCCTATGACGCCGAATTGACCCAGCCGGTGAACGAATCCCTCAAGCAACTGGGGGTGAAGCTGTACCTCAAGCACAGCGTCACTGGTTTTGCGGATAACAAGCTGCAGGTACGTGATCCAAACGGCGACACGTTGTCGCTGGACACAGACCAGGTGCTGGTCGCCGTGGGACGCAAACCCAACACCCAGGGCTGGAACCTCGAGGCGCTGAACCTGGAAATGAACGGTGCGGCGATCAAGATCGACAGCCGCTGCCAGACCAGCATGCGCAACGTGTGGGCCATCGGCGACCTGAGCGGCGAGCCGATGCTGGCCCACCGAGCCATGGCCCAGGGTGAAATGGTCGCCGAACTGATCAGCGGCAAGTCCCGCGAATTCAACCCGGCAGCGATCCCGGCGGTGTGCTTTACCGACCCGGAACTGGTGGTGGTCGGCAAGACACCGGATGAAGCCAAGGCGGCCGGCCTGGACTGCATCGTGTCGAGTTTCCCGTTCGCCGCCAATGGCCGGGCCATGACCCTGGAGTCCAAGACCGGCTTCGTACGGGTGGTGGCACGCCGTGACAACCACCTGATCGTCGGCTGGCAAGCCGTGGGGGTGGGTGTTTCGGAGCTGTCCACCGCGTTCGGCCTGTGCCTGGAAATGGGTTCGCGCCTGGAGGACGTGGCCGGCACTGTCCACGCCCACCCGACCCTAGGAGAGGCTGTGCAGGAAGCCGCCTTAAGGGCTTTGGGGCACGCGTTGCACCTGTAAAACCGCGGTGGGGCCATCGCAGGCGAGCCAGCTCCCGCAGGGGAATGCACTCCAAATGGGGGAGCCGGCTTGCCTGCGACAGCGGTGGATCAGCCAACACACCTGCTGAATGGGCCACCCACCCGCTCCCACACCGGCCAAGAATGAAGTATTGTTGCGCCCATCCAGAAAAAACCGACAAGCCTGCCTTCGACCAGGCGGTTGACCAGAGATAGAGGGTGTCATGGGTAACGAAAGCATCAATTGGGACAAGCTGGGTTTTGACTACATCAAGACCGACAAGCGGTTTCTCCAAGTCTGGAAAAACGGCGAATGGCAAGCCGGCACCCTGACCGACGATAACGTGCTGCACATCAGCGAGGGCTCAACCGCCCTGCACTATGGCCAGCAATGCTTCGAAGGCCTCAAGGCCTACCGCTGCAAGGACGGCTCGATCAACCTGTTCCGCCCGGACCAGAACGCCGCCCGCATGCAGCGCAGCTGCGCACGCCTGCTGATGCCGCATGTGTCGACCGAAGACTTCATCGACGCGTGCAAACAAGTGGTCAAGGCCAACGAGCGCTTCATCCCGCCGTACGGCAGCGGCGGTGCGCTGTACCTGCGCCCGTTCGTGATCGGCACCGGTGACAACATCGGCGTGCGTACCGCGCCGGAGTTCATCTTCTCCGTGTTCGCCATCCCGGTCGGCGCCTACTTCAAGGGCGGCCTGGTGCCTCACAACTTCCAGATCTCCACCTTCGACCGTGCCGCGCCACAAGGCACCGGTGCCGCCAAGGTCGGTGGCAACTATGCTGCCAGCCTGATGCCAGGTGCCGAAGCGAAAAAATCCGGTTTCGCCGACGCGATCTACCTGGACCCGATGACCCACTCGAAAATCGAAGAAGTCGGCTCGGCCAACTTCTTCGGGATCACCCACGACAACCAGTTCATCACGCCGAAGTCGCCTTCGGTACTGCCAGGCATCACCCGCCTGTCGTTGATCGAACTGGCCAAGACCCGCCTGGGCCTGGACGTGGTCGAGGGCGAAGTGTTCATCGACAAGCTGGACCAGTTCAAGGAAGCCGGTGCCTGCGGGACCGCTGCAGTGATCTCACCGATCGGCGGCATCCAGTACAACGGCAAGCTGCACGTGTTCCACAGCGAGACCGAAGTCGGCCCGATCACCCAAAAGCTCTACAAGGAGCTGACCGGTGTGCAGACCGGCGACGTCGAAGCGCCAGCAGGCTGGATCGTCAAGGTATAACCCTGTACCCGTATGGGCGCTGGCTTGCCAGCGCCCACACCTGCTTTACGTGCTCTCAGGATTGAGTCGGAATATTCCCAACAATCTTCTTTCCCATACTAATCCTCGGCTCCACCCCATACCCCAACGCCTCATAGAACCCCGCCACCCCGTCATTGCCACTGGTGATCTGCAGGTTGACCTTCATGCAGCCCAGCGCCGTCAATGCCTGTTCCGCATGCCGCACCAGCGACGAACCCAGGCCATGACGCCGATAGTCCGCATGCACCGCCACCGAATACAGCCAACCGCGATGGCCGTCATAGCCGGCCAGAATCGTACCGACAACGGTTTTTTTATCAGTCGCGACGAAAAACAGCCCATCGTTGACGGCCAGCTTTTTATCAATCGCCAGCGTTGGCAGGTTATGCGCCGTGTCATAGCCAAACGCCTCTTGCCATAACGCTACCACCTGCGCCCGGTGCTGACGGTCGCGATACGGCCCGATGGGGTGACGGGACAGCAGCGCTTTCTCCATCACCAACGTACGCTCGTTGCCGTGGTAGACGTCGCGCACGGTGTGAAACCCCAGCTTGGCGTAGAACGGTTCGGCGGTCAGCGAAGACGGCACACTCAACACCGTCACTCCCGCTTCGCGGGCACGCAGTTCAATCTCGATCATCAATAGCCGACCAATACCCTGCCCTTGCAGCGCCGGGTTGACGAACACCGAGCGCACCACATTGGCGTCGAGGGCAGCGGTGGCGACGATCACTCGCTCCTGAACCGCCACCAGCACCACGCGGCGCTGGAGCAACGCCAACACCGCGTCCGGCGTGAAGTTAGCGGCGACCCGCGCAATCACATCCGGCGGATAATCCCGCGCATTGCTGCTATGCAGAGCCGCCAGGATGACCTGGCTGATCCCCTCGGCATCGGCGGTTTGGGCAATACGAACAGCGGTCGACATGATTCCTCCTGGCTGACGCGGGTTTTGCAAACCTCACAATACCAATGTGGGCGCAGGCTTGCTCGCTCCCACAGTTTGACCCCATTCAAACCCACGCAGCCGATTCGGCTGCCACACCCCATTTTTCAGCTTTCCCGGCTGGACCATCCGCGTGTTTCAGCCGGGATTCTGTGGCGATAACCCACACAATAGCCGCACTGGCCCGGCACATGGCCCGACTCTGCGTGCAGCAGAAAACGCTGGCCGTCCCCGAATAACAAGGAGTACCTCCATGACCCGCTATATCGACGTCAACGACCTCTGCTATCTGGTCTCGCAAAAAGGCCTGCAAACCTGCATCACTGAAATGGCCGAGTACATCCGCGCCGACTACCTGCGCTGGCAGGATTTCGAAAAATGCGCGCGACTGGCCAACCACTCGCCGGACGGCGTGATCGAGCTGATGCCGGTATCCGACGCCTCGCTGTATGCGTTCAAATACGTCAACGGCCACCCGAAAAACACCCTGGCCGGCATGCTGACCGTGATGGCGTTCGGCGCACTGGGCGATGTCGACACAGGCCTGCCGGTAATGCTGGCGGAAATGACCCTGACCACCGCGATTCGCACAGCTGCCACTTCGGCGCTGGTCGCCCGCTACATGGCCCGCGACAACAGCCGCAGCATGGCGCTGATCGGCAACGGCTCGCAGAGCGAATTCCAGGCCCTGGCTTTCCACGCCATGCTCGGCATCAATGAGATCCGCCTGTTCGATATCGACGCCAAGGCCACCGCCAAACTGGCAGCCAACCTCAAGGCCTTCCCTGCGATCACGGTGATCCTGGCCGGCAGCGTGGCCGAAGCGGTCAAAGGCGCCGACATTGTCACCACCGTTACTGCCGACAAGGCCTACGCCACCATCCTCACCGACGACATGATCGAACCCGGCATGCACCTCAATGCCGTCGGGGGCGACTGCCCAGGCAAGACCGAGCTGGACCGACGTATCGTCGAGCGCGCCCGCGTGATCGTCGAATACGAACCACAAAGCCGCATCGAAGGCGAAATCCAGCATATGCCGGAAGACTCGCCGGTGACCGAACTGTGGCAAGTGATCAATGGCCAGAAGCCCGGCCGCGAAAATGCACGCCAGGTCACCCTGTTCGACTCCGTAGGCTTTGCCATCGAGGATTATTCGGCTCTGCGTTATGTGCTGGATGTTGCCGAGGCGCTGGGCATAGGCAGCGAATTGGAGCTCGTCCCAGACCTCGCCGACCCGAAAGATTTGTTTGCCCGCCTGGCCCAATCGCCCGTCGCGCAGCAAAAAAAGCGCGCCTGAGGTTTGCAGGCAAGCCTCCTACCGCATACAGACGTTGACGGTGGAAGGCCGTACCATGTGGAGGGTCTGGCAAACGTGCAATGTTTGCCGCCATTTTTTCCAACCGCTTGAAGTGAACCCCATGGATAACAAGGCCAACGGACCCTATTCCGCCCCCGCGCTGGACCGCATCGATGAAGCCATCATCGAAGTGCTGCGCCACCAGGGGCGTATCACTTACGAAAAACTCTCGTCGCTGGTGCACCTCACCCCAAGGCCCTGCCTGGAGCGCGTGCGCAAGCTGGAGCGACGCGGGGTGATCCGTGGGTATGGGGCGATCATCGATGTGCAGATGGTTTCGCCGGGGCTCTCGTTACTGGTGCTGGTGGCCTTGTCCAACCAAAGCGGGCGCTCGGCGCAAAAGGCTTTCGAAGCCTGTGTGAAGGCCTGCCCCCAAGTGTTCGACTGCCAATTGATCAGTGGACCGTTTGACTACAGCCTGCGCATGCGCTGCCGGGACATGGAGCATTACCGGGTGCTGAGCGAGACCTGGTTGAACAATGACGAACTGCACATCGATAAGCTGGTGGCGCATCCGGAGTTGGCGGTGGTGAAGAACACCGCCACCGAGTTGGCCTGAAACCCACCCCACCCGACACAGCCAGCGCCGTGGGAGCTGGCTTGCCTGAGAAAGCGGAGTCTCTGACCCACCGCTATCACAAGCAAGCCAACTCCCCGTGTTTAACCGTGCCCGCTTAATATTTTCTTGCCAGGCTTGGTGCCGATCAGCTTCGCCTGCCCATCGCGCTGCTTGCCCGTCCGCGCTTCACTGATCAACCCCGGTATCAGCTTGCCCTCCGGCAGATTCTTCCAGAACCGACTTGGCAAATGCCCTTCCATCACCTTGGGATTCAATCGCGCCGGGTTGAAGATATGGCTGTAGTAGGTCAGCCACATCGCACTGTGCGGGTCCTCGACATTCTGCGCCAGCTGCTGCCACGCCTCGGGGCACTTTCGCTGATGAATCAACTGCTCGCCATCGTAGTAAACCCCATCCAACGGCGTGGCGATCATCCAGCGATGACGCCCCATGCGCCCGATAAAGTGCTGACTGGCGGACTTCAAGATGTCATGGGCCGGCTCATGCCAGGCCACGTATTCGGGCAACTCCGGCCCTGCCCCGGCCGGCAGCGCGATAAACCGCACGAATGCATGCAAGTGATGCGCCTCGCGGCTTACCTGCTTGATTCGCCGCTGCAACTCGCTGCCCAGCTTGTCCCCCGCCAGCATCGCGGTGCGGTCGCCATGGCTGACCCGCCACAACACTTCATACAACAGGCTCCAGCGCTGCTCGCCGTGGTAACACGCCGCCGACTCCAGCAGTTCGACCAATGCCTTGGGGATCCGTGCCTGGAACGGACCCATCCCCTCGGGGATCGGTTCGTCGGTGGCAAACAGGTCCGCCACTTCTGCCTCTCCCCAGCTCACCTGGCTGGGGTCAACCTGATGGCTGAGCAGCCAGCGCGCCTGTTCGCGCCAGGTGCTGAACAGGTTGTCGCATTCCAGGCTGATCATCCCCACAACCCCATTTGCTGGGGCTGAGGACGGTCGCGCAATTGTTCGCGCAGCAACACGCTGGTGCTGTCGGCCTGCTGCGGGTGGTAGTCACTGGTGATGAAAAACGGCTTGGCCTTGGCCAGTACGCAGCGCATGCGCGCCAGGTCTTCGAAGCGGATCTTGCGTTCACGACGCAGGTCCACCAGGCGCTGGGTGGTGCGCAAACCAATGCCCGGAATGCGCGCGATCAAGGTCGGTTCGGCGCGGTTCAAGTCCAGGGGGAAGACGTCGCGGTTATCCAGGGCCCAGGCCAGCTTGGGGTCGATGTCCAGGGCCAGGTGGCCGGGGCCTTCGAACAGTTCATTGGCGCTGAAGCCGTAGCTGCGCAACAGGAAGTCAGCCTGGTACAACCGGTGCTCGCGCATCAACGGCGGTGCGGCCAGGGGAACGCTCTTCGGGCTGTTGGGGATAGGACTGAATGCCGAGTAATACACGCGGCGCAGCTTGAAGTTGCCGTACAACGCCTCGGCCCCGTGGAGGATGGTGCTGTCATCCGTGTCGTCGGCACCGACGATCATCTGCGTGCTCTGCCCGGCCGGGGCGAAACGCGGCGCCCGAGGTTCATTGAGCACGGTCTGCTCGCCGGTGTAGATAGTCTGCATGGCCTGCTTGATCGAGACGATCTGTTTCTCAGGCGCCAGGGTGTGCAGGCTGGCCTCGGTGGGCAGTTCGATGTTCACGCTCAGCCGGTCGGCATAGCGCCCGGCCTCGGCGATGAGCGCCGGGTCCGCGTCGGGAATGGTCTTGAGGTGGATATAGCCGCGGAAGTCGTGCTCTTCGCGCAGGAGCTTGGCCACGCGTACCAACTGCTCCATGGTGTAGTCGGACGAACGGATGATGCCGGAGCTGAGAAACAGCCCGCTGACGCAATTGCGACGGTAGAAATCCAGGGTCAGGGTCACCACCTCCTCCGGGCTGAAACGCGCGCGGGGCACGTCGCTGGAACGGCGGTTGACGCAGTATTGGCAGTCGTAGAGACAGAAGTTGGTGAGCAACACCTTGAGCAATGACACGCATCGCCCGTCGGGGGTATAGCTGTGGCAGATGCCCATGCCATCGGTGGAACCCAGCCCCGCCTTGCCCTCGGAGCTGCGCTTGGGCGCGCCACTGCTCGCACAGGAAGCGTCGTACTTGGCGGCGTCGGCGAGAATGCTGAGTTTTTCGATCAACTGCATGGAGGGCTACCGATACTGGTTTTTTGTACAGTATCAGTGAGCAATCGCGAATACCAGCCTCTGATGATGACCGGTAGGCGCCGGCTTGTCGGCGATGGCGTCCCTGCGATCGCCCCCGCCGGCAAGCCCGGCGCCTGCAGCGTCAGCTGGCAGTGGCGAGCAACAGGTCCTGCACCGAACGCCCCTTGCCGCGCCCACGGTCCAGTGCATACAACGACGCCGCAATTTCATCGGCGCGAATCGGCAGTACTGACAGCAACGTATCGCTCAACCCGTGGCTGGCCTGGCTGAAGCCCTGGATGTAGATACCGGCGTTGCAACGCTCGTCGGTGACGATGCGGTAGTCGCGCGCCACTTCGAAGTCGCCCAGGTAGTCTTCCAGCGGCGCCAGCAAGGCGCGGTGTGTCTGGCGCTCATAGCCGGTGGCCAGGATCACCGCGTCGTAATGATTGACGCTGGTGTCGCCATTGGCGTTGTTGCGCAGCACCAGTTCGATGCCCAGCGGGCCTGGAGTGGCCTTCTCGACCACCGTCATGGTGCGGAACGCCTGGCGGACGATGCCCGAGACTTTCTGGCGGTAGAAGATGCCGTAGATGCGCTCGATCAGGTCCAGGTCGACCACCGAATAGTTGGTGTTCTGGTATTCGGCGACCAGGCGCTCGCGCTCGGCACCCTCTTGCTGGAACACCAGGTCGGTAAAGGCCGGCGAGAACACTTCGTTGACGAACGGGCTGTCATCCGCGGGCTTGAGCGCCGAACCGCGCAGGATCATGTCGACCTGCACCGAAGGGAAGCTGTCGTTCAGGTCGATAAAGGCTTCGGCCGCACTTTGGCCACCGCCGATGATGGCGATGCGCATGGCCTTGCCCTCGACACACGGCTGCGTGGCCATGCGTTCCAGGTATTGGGAGTGGTGGAACACTCGGCCGTCACCCTTGAGTGCCTTGAAGGCTTCGGGAATGCGCGGCGTGCCGCCAGCGCTGACCACCACTGACCGGGTGGTGCGCACATGCTGCTCGCCCACGGCATCGCGGGAAATCACGCGCAATGCTTCAACCTGCTGCTGATGCAGGATCGGCTCGATGGCCAGCACTTCTTCGCCATAGTGGGCCTGGGCCTGGAACTGCCCGGCGACCCAGCGCAGGTAATCGTTGTACTCCATGCGGCACGGGTAAAAGGTGCCCAGGTTGATGAAGTCCACCAGGCGGTCGTGGGCTTTCAGGTAATTGACGAAGGAGTACGGGCTGGTGGGATTACGCAGGGTCACCAAGTCCTTGAGGAACGAGATCTGCAGTTCGCTCTGGGTCACCAGGGTATTGCCGTGCCAGCGGTAGTCGGCCTGTTTGTCGAGAAACAGCACGTCCAGTTTGCCCTGGGCCTTTTCGCGCTCCTGCAGGGCGATGGCCAGCGCCAGGTTCGAAGGGCCGAAACCGATACCGATCAGGTCGTGAACCGCGGGCGAAGCAATTGCCTGTGTCATTCCAGTGTCCTCTGGATAAGCCCCTTGGCGGTGGGGCGGGAATACCTTCAAGACCTGAACAACAGGCCGTGTGTTGATAGGAAACGAGGACAGTGAAATAAAATTTAACTGATCATTGATCAGTGGGCTTCCCACTCGCGCATCCGCACCCGACAGTGCTTCATGGCGTTGACGATGTGTTTTTCCACCAAAGCGCGGGAAATGCACAGGCGTTCGGCGATCTGTACGTGGGTCAGGCCGTCGAGCTTGCGCATCAGGAAGCTGTCGCGGCAGGCAGGCGGCAGTTCGGCCAACGCACGCTCGAGCAGTTCCAGGCGCTGGCCGTGGTCGTGGTGGGTGTGCGGCGAACAGGTAGCGAAACGCTCTTCGCTGTCCAGCACGTCCAACGGTTCGACCTGGCGCAAGGCATTGCGCCGATGGCCGTCGATCACCAAATTGAGCGCGGTGCGGTACAAAAAGGCGCGGGGTTGTTCGATGGGGGTGTCGCTGGAACGCTCCAGCACCCGGACATAAGCGTCATGCACCACATCCTCGGCCACCTGACGGTTGCCCAGCTTGGCGTTGAGGAAACGCACCAGCTCGCGATAGTAGTTTTCCAACATGACTCCCGACCGCCAGGTGGCGGCATTAGGTCCCTGGGTACAAAAAGACAGCGTTGAGGTGATGGCAGTTTGAGTGCGTGCAATTTATAGTAATTCTCATCTACTTTTAAAGCAGACTTGCATCAACGGACGATTTTTTTCTTCAAGGGAGCTGTAACTGCTTATGTAACCGCCTAAATCCCCATGCATTTCCCTCGTTTACTTGTCAGCTCCCCGCAACTGCGGTCCGAACTTTCCTGGCTGGAACCCAAGCATGAAACGCCCTCGACCTGCCCGACGCGCCTTGATCGTTATCGCGTGCCTGATCCCCATTATTGCCGTTGCGGCCTGGCAGGTGCTGCCGCCTGGGCGTGACACCCTCACCACCGTCACCGTTACCCGCGGCAATATCGAAAACAGCGTCACCGCACTCGGCACGCTCCAGCCTCGCCGCTACGTGGACGTGGGTGCCCAGGCATCAGGTCAGATCCGCAAGATCCACGTCGAGGCCGGCGACCAGGTCCAGGAAGGCCAACTGCTGGTGGAGATCGATCCTTCCACGCAAAAAGCCAAGCTCGACGCCAGCCGCTACGCCATCGAGAACCTCAAGGCGCAGTTGCAGGAGCAGAAAGCCCAGCACGAACTGGCGCGCCAGAAGTACCAGCGCCAGCAACGCCTGGCAGCCGGCAACGCCACCCGCGAAGAAGATGTGCAAACCGCCAAGGCTGAGTTGAGCGCCACCCAGGCCCGCGTCGACATGTTCCAGGCGCAGATCCTGCAAGCCCAGGCCAGCCTGCGCAGCGATGAGGCGGAGTTGGGTTACACGCGTATCTACGCGCCGATGACCGGCACCGTGGTGGCGGTGGACGCGCGAGTCGGCCAGACCCTCAATGCCCAGCAGCAGACGCCGCTGATCCTGCGGATCGCCAAATTGTCACCGATGACCGTATGGGCTGAAGTCTCGGAAGCCGATATCGGCCACGTCAAGCCGGGCATGACGGCCTATTTCACCACCCTGAGCGGCGGCAACCGGCGCTGGACCAGCACCGTGCGGCAGATCCTGCCGATCCCGCCCAAGCCGTTGAATGAGACCCAGGGCAGCGGCAGCCCCAACAGTTCGAATAAAAGCGGCAGCGGCCGTGTGGTGCTCTACACCGTGTTGCTGGACGTGGACAACAGCGATAACGCGTTGATGGCCGAAATGACCACCCAGGTATTTTTCGTCGCCAGCCAGGTCAAGGACGCCCTCACGGCGCCGGTTGCCGCACTGCTGGGCACGTCCAGTACCGACAAGCAGATCGCCCGGGTCGTGGGCAAGAACGGGCGTATCGAGGAGCGCCAGGTGCAGCTGGGCATCAGCGACCGCCTGCGCGTGCAGGTGCTCGACGGTCTGAACGAAGGCGATCGCTTGCTGATCGGCCCGGCCGACGGCAATGGGGGTTGAGTTGACCACACCCCTGATCGAACTCAAGAACATCCGTAAGTCCTACGGCGGCGGCGATAGCCCGCAGGTCGATGTATTGCGTGGCATCGACTTGTCGATCCATGCCGGGGAATTCGTGGCTATCGTCGGCACCTCCGGCTCCGGCAAGTCCACGCTGATGAATATCCTCGGTTGCCTCGACCGCCCCAGCGTCGGCGACTATTTGTTCGCCGGCGAGAATGTCGCCCACCTGGACAGCGACGAACTGGCCTGGCTGCGTCGCGAAGCCTTTGGCTTTGTGTTCCAGGGCTACCACCTGATCCCCTCGGGGTCGGCCCAGGAAAACGTCGAGATGCCGGCGATCTATGCCGGCATCAGCGCCGCCGAGCGCCATGCCCGTGCCAATGCCCTGCTCACGCGCCTGGGCCTGGCCGAGCGCACCGGCAACCGGCCACACCAGCTTTCCGGTGGTCAGCAGCAGCGCGTGTCCATCGCCCGTGCCTTGATGAACGGCGGCCATATCATCCTCGCCGACGAACCCACCGGCGCCCTCGACAGCCACAGCGGCGCCGAGGTCATGACCCTGCTCGACGAACTCGCCAGTCAAGGCCATGTGGTGATCCTGATCACCCATGACCGCGAAGTGGCCGCGCGGGCCAACCGCATCATCGAGATTCGCGATGGCGTGATCATCAGTGACTCGGCCGATACCAGCCCCGCAGTGCCCACGACCACGACAGGAGCCCTGCAAGCGGTAGACCTGCGCCAGCGCCTGGCTGACGGTGCCGAACACAATGGCGCCTGGAAGGCCGAACTGGTGGACGCGGTGCAGGCCGCGTGGCGGGTGATGTGGATCAACCGTTTCCGCACCGCGCTGACCCTGCTGGGCATCATCATCGGCGTGGCGTCGGTGGTGGTGATGCTGGCGGTAGGCGAAGGCAGCAAGCGCCAGGTCATGGCGCAGATGGGCGCGTTCGGCTCCAACATTCTCTACCTCAGTGGATCGTCGCCCAACCCGCGCACGCCTATGGGGATCGTGACCCTTGACGATGTCCATGCGCTGGCGGCCCTGCCCCAGGTCCAGCGCATCATGCCGGTCAACGGCAGCGAGGCCGGGGTGCGTTTCGGCAACGTCGACTACATGGCCTATGTGGGCGGCAACGACACTAACTTCCCGGCGATTTTCAATTGGCCGGTGGTCGAAGGCAGTTACTTCACCGCGGCCGACGAGCGTGCAGCGGCCACCGTCGCCGTGATCGGCCACCGCGTGCGCGAAAAGCTGTTCAAGGGCGAGGTCAACCCTATCGGCCAGTACATCCTGATTGAGAACGTGCCCTTCCAGGTGATCGGTGTACTGGCGGAAAAAGGCGCCAGCTCCGGCAACAAGGACAGTGATGACCGTGTCGCTATTCCTTACACCGCCGCCAGCGTGCGCCTGTTCGGCAGCTACGACCCCGAGTATGTGGTGATCGCCGCGGCTGACGCGCGCAAGGTCCAGGAGGCCGAGGTGGCCATCGACCAGTTGATGCAGAAGCTGCACAACGGCAAGCGCGATTACGAGCTGACCAACAACGCCGCCATGATCCAGGCCGAGGCCCGGACGCAGAACACCCTGTCGCTGATGCTCGGCTCGATTGCCGCGATTTCCCTGCTGGTGGGCGGCATTGGCGTGATGAACATCATGCTGATGACCGTGCGCGAGCGTACGCGTGAGATCGGCATCCGCATGGCGACCGGTGCACGCCAGCGCGACATCCTGCGCCAGTTCCTCACCGAAGCGGTGATGCTCTCGGTGGTCGGCGGCCTGTGCGGCATCGCGCTGGCCCTGCTGGTGGGCGGCCTACTGGTGCTGGCCAAGGTGGCGGTACAGTTTTCCCTGGTGGCCGTGCTGGGCGCATTTGGTTGCGCCCTGGTCACCGGCGTCGTATTCGGCTTTATGCCGGCCCGTAAAGCTGCCCGGCTCGATCCGGTTAAGGCGTTGACCAGTGAATAAACGATCCCTGTGCGTGCCCGGCCTGTGCGTGTTGCTCAGCGCGTGCGCCGGCAACCCGACCGCCCTCGAGAGCGGCATCGCCCCGCCCGCCGCCTGGCAATACGCTGAGCGTGACGCGGCGCAGGCGACTAATCAGCGCTGGTGGACCCAATTCGGCAGCCCGCAATTGAACCGCCTGGTCGACCAGGCCCGCCGTGACAGTTTCGATGTAGCCGCCGCCACTGCCCGCGTGCGCCAGGCCCAGGCCAGTGCGGTGATCGCCGGGGCACCGCTGTTGCCGGAGGTGAAGTTCAACCTCACCACCAGCCATCAGAAACTGCTGCGTGGCAAAGGTGGACCGGACCTTGACGCATCGCAAAGCGATGACGCCGTCGACAACTTCGGTGCCAACCTTACCGCCAGCTACGAAGTGGACTTCTGGGGTGGCCGCGCCGCCGCCCGGGACAGCGCCCTGCACAGTCTGCGCGCCAGCGAGTTTGACCAGGCCACCGTGGAACTGACCTTGCTCAGCAGCGTGGCTGACCGCTATGCCCAGACCCTCGCCGCCCACCAGCGCGAGCACATCGCCGAGTTGAACCTGGCCAACGCGCGCAACGTGCTCGACCTGGTGCAGACTCGCTATGACGCCGGCTCCGCCACTGCCCTGGAACTGGCCCAGCAAAAAAGCCTGGTCGCCAGCCAACAACGCCAACTGCCGCTGATCCAGCAACTGGCCGAGGAGTCGCGGATCACCCTGGCCGCCCTGCTCGGCCAACCGGTGCAGGCGCTTGACCTGGGCGCCGAGCCCTTCCAGGCACTCACCTGGCCGACCATTGGCGCTGGCATGCCCAGCCAATTGCTCAGCCGCCGGCCCGATATCGCCAAGGCCGAGGCACAACTGGCAGCGGCGCAAGCCGACGTCACCGTGGCCCGCGCCGCCATGCTGCCCGCCGTGACCCTCGGCGCAACCCTGGGCTCGGATGCCTATAAAGCCATGGACATCCTGCGCAGTCCCTACTACACGCTGACTGCCGGCCTGGTCGGGCCGGTCTTCAACAATGGCCGTTTAAGCGCTGAACGCGACAAGGTCCGCGCACGCCAGGACGAACTGCTGCAAACCTATCGCGGCGCGATCATCAACGGCTTCGCCGATGTGGAAAAAGCCCTCAGCAGCATCAGCCGGCTCGACCAGCAGCGCCAGTGGCAAAGTGAAGAACTGCAACAAGCGCAGAGCGCGTTCCAGATCGCCGAAAGCCGCTACCAGGCGGGCGCAGAAGACTTGCTCACCGTGCTGGAGACCCAGCGCACCCTGTATGCGGCGCAGGACCAGAATGTGCAGCTACGACTGTCTCGCCTGCAGGCCAGCATCACCCTGTACAAAGCCCTGGGCGGCGGCTGGCAGACAGAGCCCCGATAAACAATAGCTCCGATAAACAAAACTCCGGTTTCTTACACAAGCCGTCTTTTCACCCTACATTCTTCGACCCAAGGTCCTTGGTAAAAAAGCTGCTATTACACGGCCGCCCAGGACCTCTCGATGATTGTTGCAAGACACCTGCTGTGCGCCTGTCTCTGGCTGGTGGCAAGCATTGCCGCTGCCCAGCCGCTGATCCCGCCCACCGCCATCGACTGGCTGCTGGACTGCCCCCTCCCCGCCGTCAGACGCCTGGATTCCGAGGTGCTGCAACGCACTCAATGCGGCACCGTGACCGTACCGCGCAATCACGCCGCACCACGGCAAGGCAGCCTGCGCCTTTACCTCACCCGCGTCGGGGCCCGTGACCCGCTCAACCGCGAAGGCGTGGTGTTCGCCCAGGCTGGCGATGCCACCAGAAAGAACCAGGCCGGCACCTTTGTCATTCACCTGACGAGCCTCTGGGCCGGCCACGCCAACCCGGCCTATCGCACCCTGGTCAATCGCTACGACGTCATCGAGCTTGGCACCCGCGACCTGAGCAACGAGCGTGAAATCGAACAGGCCTCTCAAGACCTGGAGTTCGTACGCACCCAACTGGGCGAGGCCCAATTGCTCTACGTGGGCCACGCCAATGCCGCCCGCCTCGGCAACCGCTACGCCACACTGTTTCCCGAGCGCGTTGCACGCATGGTGCTGGTCAACGCGCAACAAGCCGGGACCAGCCCTCCATGGGTCGAACACCTGCGCCTGAAAGAGCCCACCAGGCAGGACGCCAGCGCGTGCGTCAACCGCTGGGTGGGCGACTTCCTGGTGTTCGGCAAGCAACCACCACGGTCCACGCGCTGCCTTGACCCTGCAGCCGGGGAGTAGCGACCCGTTTGCGACCTCTTGCCATCGAAAACGACACCCGGCGTTGACGCTGCAACCCGATCGTTATTAAGTACTATTTATCCGCATTAATACGATAAATCGAACCCATGCTAAGTCGCCCGCTACGACGCAAACGCCAGAAGCTGTCCGATGTGATTGTCGAGTCGGTCAAGCGCTCCATCGTCACCGACGCCTTGAAGCCCGGTGACCGCCTGCCCACCGAACGTGAGCTGATGGAAAGCTTCCAGTGCTCCAAGGGCTCGGCTCGCGAAGCGCTCAAGGCCCTGGAAGTGGAAGGCCTGGTGAGCACGCGCACCGGCCCCAGCGGTGGCGCCTACCTGAACCAGGCCGGTACCGAACCGGCCAGCCGCGCCTTGCGCAACTACCTGCACTTCCAGCACCTGGATGGCGAGCAGGTGTACCAACTGCGCAAAGTCATCGAAGTGGAATTGGCGGTGTCGGTCCTCGGGCGCTTGAGCGAGGCCGACTACCAGGCCCTGCAAGATAACGTGGATTTCTGCAGCGCCCCGGAAGACAGCGAGGCCGGCCAGCGCGAGCAACGCCTGGCGGAACTGGAGTTCCATAACCTGCTGGCCAAGGCCTGCCCCAACCCATTGCTGAGTTTCATGGCGCAGTTCCTCAACGACCTGCTGCGCGACCTGGTGGTGCTGAAAAAAGCCTACAAACCCAAGCGCAAGCAATTCGATGCGGCAAACCTGGATTATCACAAGCAGTTGCTGGCCGCCTTTCGCGCCGGTGATGAAAACGCCGTGCGCAATTTGATGCATGAACACATGTGCGATGCCGAACACCACATGACCGCCCTTGAAGGCCAGGTCAGCCCGCACTTTCTACTGGAGTTCGATCACACCCACTGACACATCACGGTACCTACTGTGCAAACCCGATCAATGTGGGAGCTGGCTTGCCTGCGAATGCATCGACTCGGTTTGACAGAAACACCGAGGCGCCTGCAGCGCAGGCAAGCCAGCTCCCACACTCGATCCAGTTCCAACCGTTAGAGCGTTTGCCCCAACCAATAACAGGCCTGCCCACAGGCCCTTGCTCCACCGTATCGCCATTGCCACTCCTGCCAATAACTAAACCAGGGAGTCACCCCATGCAGCGTCGTACGTTGTTGAAAGCCAGTCTTACCGCAGCCGCCGCCCTCAGCCTCCCGCTGAGCGTGCGCTCGGCATTCGCCGCCGAGCCCTTTACCTTTTACGGCCTCAAGTCCATGTCTGGCGCCTTTGCCAGCTATGGCAAGTTTGCCGACATGGGTTCGCGCCTGGCCGTGGAACAACACCCCGAGGTGCTCGGCCGTCCGCTGAACTACAAGGTCATCGACACTGAAGGCAACGCCGGCAAGGCCGTGCGCAAGGTGCAGGAAGCCATCCAGCAGGACGGCGCGCGATTCTTCCAGGGCTGCACGCTGTCGTCGTCGGCACTGGCGGTGGCCAAGGAAGTGGACAAGGTCGGTGGCGTGTTCATGACCCCGGTGGGCGCCGACGAAGTCACCGGCAAGGACTGCAACAAGGCGACCTTCCGCTGGTCCGTGCCCACCTATGGGGCTATCCGCGAAACCATCCTGCCGCTGATCAAGCTGCTGCCGGACGCCAAGCGCTGGTACACCATCACCCCGCAATACGTGTTCGGCGAAGCGCTGCTCGAGGGCGCAAAGACTGTGCTCAAGGAAAATGGCCTGGAACACATCGGCAACAGCTACCACTCGTTGCAGGAACAGGAATTCTCCGGCTACCTGACCAACGCCATCGCCGCCAGGCCCGATGTGCTGGTGCTGCTCAACTTTGGCAGCCAGTCGTCCAACACCTTGCGCCAGGCGGTGAACTTCGGCATCAAGGAACGCATGAAGGTGCTGCTGGTCTGGTCCGCCGGCCTCGACCAGTTCCAGGAACTGGGCAGCGATGTGCTCGAAGGCGTGTACCTCGGCGCACAGTACTGGCACCAGGTCGACACTCCGCTCAACCGTGAACTGGTCAAACTCACCCAGGCCAAATACGGCATCAACCCCACCTACCCGCTGGCCGCCGATTACATCAGCACCAAGGTCATGCTCGACACCATCATTTCCACCGGCAGCTTCGACGGGCCGACCGTGGCCAAGGCCATGCAGGGCCTGAGTTTCGAAGGGCCCACCGGCAAGGAATCGATCCGCGCCGGCGACCACCAGGTGATCAAGGATTACTACCTGCTGATCGGCAAGGCCGCTGCCGACATGGCCGACAAGGATGACCTGGCCAAGGTGCTCAGCGCCGGCCAGTCGTTCCCACCCGTGGAAGCCACGGGCTGCACGCTCGGCTGATCCCCTGAATTTTGTAGCGCAGGGCCGCGCAAGCGGCGTCCTGCCGAGGGTTCCTGCATGCTTAACCTGTACCTGTTCCAGATCCTCAACGGCCTTGGGCTAGGGATGATCTACTTCCTCATCGCGGTCGGGCTGACGATCATTTTCGGCCTGCTCAACTTCGTCAATTTCGCCCACGGCGCGTTCTTCCTGCTGGGGGCCTACATCTGCTACACCGCCGTGAGCCTGACCGGCAGCTTCTGGCTGGCGCTGCTGATCGCGCCGCTGGTGGTGGCCGCGCTGGCCTGGGCCATCGAGCGACTGTTGATCCAGCGGATCTATCACTTGCCGCACATGTTCCAGATCCTGGTGACCCTGGGCATCGCACTCATCATCCAGGAAGCCAGCGTGATGATCTGGGGGCCGGTGGGCAAGAGCGTCGCCGTGCCGGAACTGCTGCGCGGCGTGCTGGTGGTGGGTGATTTCGTCTACCCCTACTACCGCCTGTTCCTCATCGTGTTTTCCGGGCTGGTCGGCCTGGGCCTGTGGCTGCTGCTGGAACGCACGCGCTTCGGCGCCCTGGTGCGCGCCGGCAGTGAAAGCACCGAAACCGTGTCGCTGCTGGGCACGAATATTTTCCGCCTGTTCTCCATGACCTTCGCCCTCGGCGTTGCGCTGGCCGGCGTCGCGGGCGTGCTGTTCGCACCGTTGCGCGGCGCCCAACCTTTCGTCGGCCCGGAGATTCTCGGCGTCGCCTTCGTGGTGGTAGTGATCGGCGGCATGGGCTCGTTCAGCGGGGCGCTGGTCGGCGGTTTGCTGGTGGGCGTGGTGCAAAGCCTGATGACCACACTCTGGCCCCAGGGTGCGAGCCTGATGATCTACGGCGCCATGGCCGTAGTGATTCTGGTCCGTCCCTACGGCCTGTTCGGGAGAGCCTGACATGAGCGAGAAAAACCCCCTGCCGTTCGCCAAGACCCAATCCAAGGCCATGTTGCTGTGGGTGCTGGCCGTGCTGATCGGCCTACCCTTGATAGTGCCCTCGGCAACCCTGGCCACCGAGATCCTGATCTTTGCCATGGCGGCCCTGGCCTGCAACCTGTTGCTGGGCTACACCGGACTGCTGTCATTCGGCCAAGGCATCTTCTTCGGGGCCGGCGCCTACTGCGCCGCGCTGCTGATGATCCACCTGCAACTGGGCCTGTTCACCGCATTGCTCGGCGCCGCCATCGCGGGTGGGTTCCTGGCGTTGCTGGTGGGCGCCTTGGCGATCCGCCGCACCGGCATCTACTTCGTGATGCTGACCCTGGCGTTCAGCCAGATGGCCTACTTCGTTGCCTACACCCTCAGTGACTGGACCGGCGGCGACAACGGCCTGCTCAGCGTGCCGCGACCGGAAATCCGTGTCGGTGACACGGTACTGCTGTCACTGGCCGACGCCCGCGCCTTCTATGGTTTTGTCGCGGTGCTGTTCCTGCTGATCTTCATCGGGGCCCGCCGGGTCATCGCCTCCCCTTTCGGCAGCACGCTGATGGCGATCCGCGAAAACGAAACCCGTGCCTCGGCCATCGGCTACGACACACGCCACTTCAAGATCCTGGTGTTTGTGCTGTCCGGCGCGGTCACCGGGATTGCCGGCGCGCTGTACGCCATGCTGCTGCACTTTGTGCCGCTGTCGAATATCGACCTGGCGATGTCCGAGAACATCCTGATCATGACCATCGTCGGCGGCACCGGCTCATTGTTCGGTTCACTGCTGGGGGCCGGTTCCATCGTGCTGCTCGGGGATTTCCTCTCCGACCTGTGGCCACGCTGGTTGATGCTGCTGGGGGTGATCCTGATCCTGGTGGTGATCTTCATGCGCGGTGGTTTGTGGGGCGGCCTGGCGTCGCTGTTCGAGAAGGTGCGCGGCAGCCGCAAGACCGCCGCCGTCGCCAAGGAGGAAGGGCTATGAGCATCCTGCTGGAAACCAAAGACCTGGAACTGGCCTATGGCGCGTTCCATGCGGTCAATGGCGTCAACCTCAAGGTCGAGGCTGGCTCCATCCACACCATCATCGGCCCCAACGGCGCCGGCAAGACCAGCCTGTTCCACTGCCTCACCGGTGAACGCCAGGCCACCGCCGGGGCGATTCATTTCGACGGCAACAACCTGATGCGCAAGCCGGCCCACGGTCGCGTCGGCCTGGGCATGGCGCGCTCGTTCCAGCTGACGAGCCTGTTCCAGAACCTCAGCGTGCGCGAAAACCTGCGCCTGGCCGCTCAGGGCCGCGACGGAGCACGCGCGCTGAATTTCTGGCGCCGCGTGGACAGCAAGCGCGAGCACCTGGAGATGGCCGACCAGGTGCTGGAGCGCCTGCAACTCAGCGCCCGTGCCGACACCCTGGCCGGCGAGTTGTCCCACGGCCAGCAGCGAGTGCTGGAGGTGGGCATGTCGATCTGCTCCAAACCGAAACTGTTGATGCTGGATGAGCCTACCTCGGGTATGGGCATCGATGACATCCCGATCATGACCCAGTTGATCAGCGACCTCGGCCGCGATCACACGGTGCTGCTGATCGAACACAACATGAGCATTGTCATGTCCATCAGCCAACGCATCACGGTGATGAGCCACGGCCAGATCCTGGTGGAAGGCACGCCGGAATTCGTGCGCGCCGATGAACGTGTGCGTACGGCGTACCTTGGGGAGGCTGCCTGATGCTGATCGTCGAGAATATCCATTCCTACTATGACAAGAGCCATGTGCTGGAAGGCGTGTCATTGACCGTCAACCCCGGCGAGCTGGTCACGCTGCTGGGCCGTAATGGCGCCGGCAAGACCACTACCCTGCGCAGCATCCTCGGCATCATCTGCCCGCGCCAGGGCCAGATTCACTTCAACGGCCAGGCATTGGTCGGCCAGAAGGTCTTCGAAATCGCACGCCAGGGCCTGGCGCTCGTGCCGGAGCATCGCGGGATCTTCCGCCTGCTCACCGTCGAGGAAAACCTACGCATCGCCATGCGCAAGACCAGCCGCTGGCAGCTCGAGGACGTCTACGCCATGTTCCCGCGCCTCAAGGAGCGTCGCAAAAACACCGGCCACGCGCTGTCTGGCGGCGAGCAACAAATGCTCGCCATTGCCCGAGCCCTGCTCAACGACCCCAAGCTGCTGATCCTTGACGAGCCCACCGAAGGCCTGGCCCCGGTGATCGTCGACGAGTTGGTGAAGATCCTGCGCAAGGTCAAGGACGACGGTCTGCCGGTGCTGCTGGTGGAACAGAACCTGATGGTCTGCGACAAGCTCGCCGACCGCCACTACGTGCTCGAACAGGGCCGTGTGGTGTACGAGGGCAGCGCCGCCGAGTTCCGCGCCGACCCCACGATCAAGAACCGCTACCTGGCCCTGAGTGCCTGACCGGAGACTGCTGATGAATAGTTTTGCGCAACCGCTCCAGAGCAACGCCCCGCTGATCAACCGCGACCGCCTGTGGCAATCGTTGATGGACCTTGCCCAACTCGGCGCCACCGTCAAGGGCGGCGTGTGCCGCCTGGCCCTGACCGACCTCGACCGCCAGGCCCGCGACCTGTTTGTGCAATGGTGCGAGGCCGCTGGCTGCAGCGTCGGTGTCGACGCCATCGGCAATATCTTTGCGCGCCGTGCCGGACGCAACCCCGCCCTGCCCCCGGTGATGACCGGCAGCCATATCGACACCCAACCCACCGGCGGCAAGTTCGACGGTTGCTACGGGGTCATGGCGGGCCTGGAGGTGATCCGGACCCTGAATGACTTGAACATCGAAACCCAAGCGCCGATTGAAGTGGTGGTGTGGACCAACGAAGAAGGCTCGCGTTTCCCGCCATGCATGATGGGCTCCGGGGTGTTCGCCGGTCAGTTCGACTTGCAGGACACCCTCGACAAAGTCGATGACCAGGGCCTGTCGGTGGGCGACGAATTGCGGCGCATCGGTTATGCCGGCTCTCGCGCGGTACTCGGCCACCCGGTGGGGGCGTATTTCGAAGCGCATATCGAACAGGGACCGGTACTGGAAGACCAGGCCACCACCATTGGCGTGGTCATGGGTTGCCTGGGCCAGAAGTGGTTTGACCTGACCTTCACGGGTGTCGAGGCCCACGCCGGCCCGACGCCGATGCACCTGCGCAAGGACGCCCTGGTCGGCGCCGCCGAGGTGGTCAGCGCGGTCAACCGCATCGCCCATCAACAGCAACCCCACGCCTGTGGCACGGTGGGCTGCCTGAGCCTGCACCCGGGTTCGCGCAATGTGATTCCTGGCCAGGTGCACATGACGCTCGACCTGCGCCACCTGCACGCGGACAAGCTGCAAGCCATGGTCGATGAAGTGCGCAGCGTGATCGAAGCCACCGCCAAACAACACGGCCTGCACTTCGAACTGACCCCCACCGCCGACTTCCCGCCGCTGGACTTCGCCCCGGCCTGCGTCAACGCCGTGCGTGAAGGTGCCGAGGCCTTGGGCTTGAGCCATATGGACATCGTCAGCGGTGCCGGACACGACGCGATTTTCGTCGCCAAACTGGGCCCGGCCGGGATGATCTTTGTGCCGTGCGAAGGCGGCATCAGCCATAACGAAATCGAAAACGCCGCACCGGACGACCTCGCGGCAGGCTGCGCGGTGCTGCTGCGCGCCATGGTCAATGCGGCCCAGGGGGAAACGCCATGAGCGAGATCGGCCAACTGACGGCAGTGCAACTGCTGCAACATTTTCGCGACAAGACCTTGTCACCGGTGGAAGTCACCGAGGACACCTTGCTGCGTATCGAACGCTATAACCCGGTGGTAAACGCCTATTGCCACGTTGACCCGGAAGGCGCGCTGAACGCCGCGCGCGCCTCGGAACAACGCTGGCTCAACGGCCAGCCTTGCGGTGCATTGGACGGTGTGCCGGCGTCGATCAAAGACCTGACACTGACCCTCGGCATGCCCACTCGCAAGGGGTCGCGCACTTCATCGGCCGAGGGCCCGTGGGACGTCGACGCGCCCTTCACGGCTTTTATGCGCAAGGCCGGCGCGGTGCTGCTGGGCAAGACCACCACCCCGGAATTCGGCTGGAAAGGCGTCACCGACAACCCGCTGTACGGCATCACCCGCAACCCCTGGGACACACGCACCACGGCGGGCGGTTCGTCTGGCGGCGCGGGGGCCGCGGCCGCGTTGAACCTTGGAGTATTGCACCAGGGCAGCGACGCGGGCGGCTCGATCCGTATTCCCTGTGCGTTCACCGGCACGTTCGGCATCAAGCCGACCTTCGGTTATGTGCCACAGTGGCCGGCCAGCTCCATGACCATCCTCTCGCACCTGGGGCCGATGACCCGCACCGTGGAGGACAGTGTGCTGATGCTGCAGACCATCGCCCAGCCGGATCCGCGGGACGGCCTGATCGGTGCGCCGAGGGCCACGCCATGGTTGTCGGGCGCGGCTGATTTGAAAGGGTTGCGCGTGGCCTACAGTCCGAACTTTGGTTACGTGGACGTCGACCCGCAGGTGGCCAAGGTGGTCGCCCAGGCAGTGGCAGGCCTGGTGCAGCTGGGCGCGCATGTCGAGCAGATCGACCCGGGCTTCAGCGACCCGCTGGAAGTATTCAGCACCTTGTGGGCGGCCGGTGCCGCACGCCTGACCGGGCCGATGAGCGAGGCGCAGAAACAACTGCTGGACCCCGGCCTGCTGCGCATCGCTCAGCGTGGCGAGCAGTTGAGCCTGGACGACTTCAACGCAGCCCTTGAAGCCCGCGCCGCACTGGTGGCGCGCATGGCCGCGTTCCACGAACACTACGATGTGCTGGTATCGCCAATGATGCCCATCACGGCATTCGACGCCGGGCATGATGTGCCGCCCGGTTCCGGCTTGCAGGAATGGACGCAGTGGACGCCGTTCACCTACCCCTTCAACCTGACCCAGCAGCCGGCGGCGTCAGTGCCGTGTGGGCTGGCGGCGAATGGCTTGCCGGTGGGCTTGCATGTGGTGGGCGCACGGTTTGCGGATGAGCATGTGTTGAGGGTGTGCCAGGCGTATGCCAAGGCGTTCCCCACCGAGCACTTGCAAGCCCCAATCACCAGAAAAACCTAGCGCTCAATATGGGAGCGGCTCCCCCCAATAGCCATGGCTATCGTCATAGCAACCAACCCAAACCACGATGCGAAGCGAGCCGCTGTTGATCTGGCTGTTGATCTGGCTGTTGATCTGGCTTTTGATCTTGCCTTTGATCTGAGGCGCCCCATCAAACACGCTGGCCGGAATTCGACAGGGATTTGGGGGGTAAACCGGCAGGGATGCCGGTTTAGCCGCCCCGCGCCATGGAGGGCGCGTGGCGGCGGCCCCCCAAATCACTGTCGGATTACGGGCACACCGAGCGTGAGCGAGGTGCCGAGTGTTGGGGCAAGAGCCCTTTGGTTACTTTGGGGCTCTTTTCCAAAGTGACCCGCTGTAAGAGCGGAACCAATATCAGCCGTAACCTAAATAACGGATATGTACCCGGTCTGATCCAACATCCAGGTCGGCTGTCAGGCCGCCTTCGCGGGCAAGCCCGCTCCCACAGTTAGATCGCGGGATGACAGGTAGATAGTGGTTGGCTGTCAGGCCGCTTTCGCGAGCAAGCCCACTCCCACCTTTTTTGGATCGCGGGTCAGCTATCAGGTAGCCAGTCGGGGCAAAGCCCCCTGCCACAGGCTCGCCCGCATTCCATTACACTGTCCCCCATTCATCCCGGGGGCTTCATGGACATCGAACTGGCACGCACCTTCCTCGAAATTACCCGCTGCGGCAGCCTGGCCGCGGCGGCCGAGAAACTGCACGTCACCCAGACCGCCATCACCGCGCGGGTCAAGAACCTGGAAAGCCAGTTGGGCAGCACGCTGTTCGTGCGCAACCGCGCCGGCGCGCGCCTGACCGCCGACGGCGAAGCCTTCGTGGTGTACGCCAACCAGCTGCTGCAAACCTGGGAAGCGGCAAAACGCGACCTGCCATTGCCGGAGGGCTATCGCAATGTGCTGCACATCGGCGGCGAGGTCAGCCTGTGCAACCCGTTGATGCTCGGCTGGGCCCAGGCCCTGCGTCAACAAATCCCCGGCCATGCGCTGCGCACCGAAGTGCGCGAGGGCGACTACCTGTTGCGCCAGCTGGAACTGGGCGTGCTGGACGCTGCCTTGGTGTTCCAGCCGCAATACTGGCCGGGCTTGCAGGTGGAGCAGGTGCTGGAAGAGAAACTGATCCTGGTAGAACTGGTGAGCAACCCGGCCCCCTACGTGTACATCGACTGGGGCCCCGGCTTTCGCCAGCAGCATGACGCCGCCCTGCCCGACAAGGCCCGTGCCGCGCTGAGTTTCAACCTCGGCCCGCTGGCGCTGCAGTACATCCTGGAGAACGGCGGCGCCGGCTATTTCCGTACCCGCGTGGTGCAAAGCTACCTCGACAGCGGCGTGATGCAGCGCGTGCCCAAGGCGCCGGAGTTCAACTTCCCCACGTTTGTGGTGTATGCGCGGGCGCGGGATTCGGCGGTGTTGCAACAGGCGCTGGCGTTGCTGCGTGAAGTGGTCAAGGTGGAAAGTGACTGGTCGCAGCGCTGGGATCCGCTGATTTGAAGCAACAATATCGGCCGCGCATGCTAGCCTGCGGGTGTTTCCTTTTGCAGCCTTACCGATGAAC
This sequence comes from Pseudomonas lurida, assembly GCF_002563895.1. NCBI lineage: Bacteria > Pseudomonadati > Pseudomonadota > Gammaproteobacteria > Pseudomonadales > Pseudomonadaceae > Pseudomonas > Pseudomonas lurida. Next base: position 3,948,816 of record NZ_PDJB01000001.1, read on the forward strand.
AAGAAAAAGTCCGTCACCATCAGCGACATCGCCAAACGGGTCGGCATGACCACCATCACGGTGTCGCGCGCACTGAGCAAGCCCGACTTGGTCAAGCCGGCCACCCTGGCGCGCATCCTCGAAGTGGCGCGGGAGATGGACTATGTGCCCAACGCCTTCGCCCGCGGGCTCAAGCGCAGTGAAAGCCTGATCATCGGCGTGATCACCGCGTCGGTGGACAACCCGTTCTACAGCGAAATGATCAAGGCGATTTCCCGCGAGGCCAAACTGCACGGCTACACCATCATGCTGGTGGACACCGATGAGCTCGAAGAGCTGGAAAGCAAAGCCGTGGACACGCTGTTGGGCTACCGCGTGGCCGGGATCATCCTGTCGCCGGTCTCGGATGAGCCGAGCTACCAGCCCGATTACCTCGAACGCCTGGGCAACGGAAAGACCCCGGTGGTGCTGCTTGATCGCACGATCCACGAGAGCCCATTCAGCCGCGTGGTGCTCGACAACTACCACAGCGGCATCCAGGCCGCGCATTACCTGCTGCGCCAGACGCCCCAGCTCAAGCGCCTGCTGGTGCTGACCGGCCCCGAGCACTCACGCATCACCGTCGAACGCCTCAAGGGCCTGCGCGAAGTGTTGGCCGAACATCCCCAGGTGCAGGTCGAAGTGCAGGCCGGCGACTACACGCTGATGCCCTCCTACCTGCACACCCTCGACTACCTGGCCGAACACTCGGCGCCGGACGCGATCATGGGTTTCAACCAGTTGATCACCCTGGGCGCCCTGCGCGCGTTGCGCATGCACAATATCCCCCACGACAGCCTGACCATCTGCGGCATCGACCGCCTGCCCTTCGCTGATATCTTCGGCGTCCCCATCGCTTGCGTGGCCCACGACGCCTCGCTGGCTGGCAGCAGCGCAGTCCGCCTGCTGCTTGACCGCCTCGAAGACCCGTACAAGCCACGGGACAAAGTGGTGATCGCCGGCCAGTTGGAAAACGGCTAGCGGCTCGTGTAGCCACCGTCGATGGGCAGGCTGACGCCGCTGATCATGCTGGCGGCGCCGCTGAGCAGGAACAGGACGGGCAAGGCCACTTCTACAGATTGCGCAAAACGCCCCAGCGGGATTGCCGCCAGCGCCGGATCGCGCTTGGCTGGGTCCGACCAGGCCACGGCCGCCATGGGCGTGAGCGTGACCGTGGGGTTGACGCTGTTGACGCGAATGCCGAAGCGGCCCCATTCGGCGCATTGCACGCGGGTAATCGCATCGAGTGCGGCCTTGGAGGCGCAGTAACCGAGGTGATCGTCCAGGGCGACTAGCGCGGCCTGGCTGGAGACATTGACGATGCTGCCGGCAATCTTCGCCTCGATCATTTTTGCCGCCACACGGCTGCCGACCTGGGCGGCGGCACGGGCGTTGACCTGCATCACCTGGTCGAAGGCTTCGGCGCTGATGGCGGCAGCGGGCTCCAAGCGCGAGATGCCGGCGCAGTTGACCAGGCCGTGCAGCGGCGGCAGGGCCCGCAGGGCTTCGTCGAGGGCAGCGCTGTCGGCGATGTCCAGGCACAGGGTGTGGCAGCCAAGTTGGGCCAGGGCTTGCGCGTCACGCCCCAGGGCGAAGACTTCGGCGCCACTGGCGATCAACTGTTGGGCAATTTCGCGACCGATGCCGCTGCTGGCGCCGGTGACAAGGACACGCTGGTGGGTGAAGTCAAAGGTGGTGGTCATGGTCACGGTTCCCTAGACGATGAAGGTCCCCCGTGGGCGCTGGCTTGCCTGTGCCCACAAGGGATCGAGTTGATTCAGTGGGTTTGCAGGCTGTGCATGATCGGTTTCAGCGCCGGGTACAGCTTCAGGTACTCGCCAAACGCACGGTCATACGCCTCGACGTTTTCCGTCTTGGGCTGCGCCCGCAACGCCAGTTGCACCCACCCCTTGTCCATCTCCCCATCACTCACCAACCCCACCGTATGCGCCGCCAGCAACGCCGCCCCCATCGCCGCTTCCACCTCCTGGACAATGGTGTACACCGGGTACTGCGTGACATCCGCGATGATCTGCATCCACAGGTCCGAATGGCTCGCCCCACCGACCACGATCAAGCGCGGGTCCAGGGAATGCGCGCCGCGCGTGCCCGCTTCGATGTTGTGCCGCAGGGCAAAACTCACCCCCTCCAGCACCGCGCGATACAGGTGAATGCGACTGTGATAGAGGTTCAAGCCGACAAAGCTGCCGCTGGCACGGTCATCCCAAACCGGGCTGCGTTCACCCATCAGGTACGGCAGGAACAACAGGCCTTCGCTGCCCGCCGGGATGTTCATCGCGCGCTGTTCCAGCAACACCAGGCTGTCTTGGCCGGTGGCCTTGGCCTGCTGCTCCTCGGCCTGGCAGAACTGCTCGCGAAACCAGCTCACCGACGCACCGGCCGTGATCGCACCGCCGAAGATATACAGGTCGCGGTGGCCGTTGCAGACGTGGGGCATGCTCACCAACCCGTGGTGTGCATCCACCTGTTGGTTCAAGTAACCCCAGCACATGCTGGTGCCAATCATCGCCACGTGATTACCCGGCTGGGTAACCCCCGCGGCCAACGTGGCCATGGCCGCATCGACGCCACCGGCAAGCACCGGCGTGCCAGCTTGCAGGCCCAGGCGCGTTGCCCACGTCTCCAGCATCCCCCCTACCACTTCACCGGAATACACCAGACGCTCCGGCATCATTGCCTGGGGAATGCCCAGCGCATCGAGCATCTCGGCAGACCAGCCTCGCGCCTTCACATCGTAGACACCGCCGATATTGCCGGCACTGCTGTGGTCCACCGCCAACTCCCCGGTGAGGCACCAGTTGATATAGCTGTTGGGCGGCAGCAAGTAGCGGGTGTTCGCCCATACCTCTGGTTGGTGTTGCTTGAGCCAGAGCATCTTGGTGAAGCCGTAGTAGCTGTCCACCGAGTTCCCGGTCACCGCGAACAGCCGCTCCAGGTCCACCTGCTCACGCACCCAGGCCACCTGCTCGCCGGCGCGGCGATCCATCCAGATCAGGCACGGGTGCAGCGGTGTGATCTGCGCATCCACCGCAATCCCGGAACCGCCATACAGGCTGCTGATGCACAGCGCCTTTACGCGATCCTTGGCCACACCGGCCTTGGCCATGCAGTGCGCCACGCACGCCTCGACCGCCTCCAGCCAAACCTGTGGCCATTGCTCGGCCCAGCGCACTTTCGGGGTATCCACGCGATACCCCTGGCTGTGCTGGGCGATGATCGTGCCTTGAGCATCCACCAGCAGCGCCTTGGTGCTCTGGGTTCCGATATCGACGCCCATCACGTAATTCACAGTGCGACTCATGGAAGGGTAGCCGGCTTCAACAGCACCTTGATCGACTTGGTCGAGTTAGCGAGTTCAAAAGCCTCGGCCCAATCGTCCAGCGCGAAGTCATGGGTGACGATGCCTTTGGACGTGACCAGGCCACGCTCGAACAGATCGATGGCGATCGGGTAGCAATACGGGCCGAGGTGCGCGCCGCGAACGTCCAGCTCCTTGCGGTCGCCGATGATCGACCAGTCGACGCTGGTCTCGGCACCAAACACGCTGAACTCGACAAAACGCCCAAGCTTGCGGATCAGGTCCAACCCCTGGGTCACGCCCGCCGGTACACCGGTGGTTTCGATGTAGACGTCGCAGCCGTAGTTGTCGGTGAGGCCGTTGATGATTTCACGGGCGTTGTCGCGCGACGGGTTGATCACCACATCGGCGCCAAATTGCTTGGCCAGCGCCAGGCGCTCGTCGACCATGTCGATCACCACCAGCTTCTTCGGCGTCTTCAACGCGGCGACCTGGACCATGCACAGGCCAAGCGTGCCGGCGCCGGCGATCACTACCACGTCATCGAGCTGGATATCGCCACGGTTGACGGTATGGATCGAACACGCCATCGGCTCCACCAGCGCCGAGTCTTCCAGCGACACCGACTCGGGAATCTTGTGCACGATGGCGGTCTTGGGGATGCGCATGTACTGGGCCATGCCACCTTCAGCCACTTCACGCTGGAAGCCGAAGATATTGTGCACTTCGCACATCCAATACTTGCCCGACTTGCAGAAGCGGCACTTGCCACAGGGCACGATCTGCTCGGCGATCACCTTGTCGCCTACCGCGACTTCGAAATGCGCCTCGGCGCCCTCGCCCGCTTCCACCACATAGCCAAAAAACTCGTGCCCCGGCACCACCGGCGCCTTGACCCAAGGGTTGTCACCGCCCCAGAACATCGCCGCGCCGGAGTGGCACTTGCAGTCACTGGCGCAGATGCCACAGGCGGCGATGCGGATCACCAGTTCATTGGCACGCGCCTGGGGTTTGCCGATGCGTTCCAGGCGATAGTCTTTGGGGCCGTGGCAAACGACGGCTTGCATTTCGGTGTGCTTGTCCATGGTGTTCGGTCCTGTCTTGAGTTTATTTATGGCGCTGACGGCTGATAAAGATCGCCAGCAAAATGATCCCGCCCTTGATCACGCTCTGGACGTAGGGCGAAACGCCGAGCATGTTCAGCCCGTTGTTCAATACACCGAGCAGCATGGCGCCGAGCAAGGTGCCGACGATCACGCCACGCCCGCCGGCGATCGAAGCGCCGCCGAGCACCACGGCGGCAATCGCATCCAGCTCGAACGACACACCGGCATTCGGTTGGCCGCTCATCAGGCGTGAGGTGAGCACCAGCCCGGCAATCGCCGCCGTCAGGCCGCTGATGCCGTACACCAGCAGCTTGAAGCGCGCTGCGCGCACGCCGGACAAACGCACGGCCTCTTCGTTGCCACCGATGGCATAGATGTACCGACCGATGCGCGTGTGTTGCAGCAGCACATAGGCGGCCAGGTAGGTAAGCAGCATGATCAGGATCGGCACCTGGATACCGAACAGGCTTTCGCGGCCGAAGAACGCAAACCAGTCCGGCAACCCGGAAATCGGGTAGCCATCGGTGTACATCAGGCCCAGGCCACGGGCGATGCCCATGGTCGCCAGGGTGACGATGATCGGCGGCATGTGCAGGTAGGCGACAAACAGGCCATTGCCGATGCCGAACGCCACGCCGATCAACATCCCCGCGCCAATCGCCAAGCCGGGCGGCAGGCCCGCGACCATCAAGCCGGCAGTGAGCGTGCCGGACAATGCCATCACCGGCCCCACCGACAAATCGATGCCGCCCGTGAGGATCACGCAGGTCATGCCCACCGCGATAATCGCGTTGATCGACACCTGGCGAGCAATGTTCGACAGGTTGCTGGCGGTGAGGAAGGTGTCGCTGGCAAGGATCATCACCAGCGTCACCACCACCAACCCCACGAACGGGTAGAAGGCCGGTGAGCGCACCAGCCGCGCCAGATTCACGCGCAGCCGGCTGTCATCGCCGGTACTAATGGACGTATTCACTTGAGCCCCCTGTTGCATGGCGCATGACCTCTTGAGGATTGACGGCGGACGCTTCCAGCAGCTTGACGATGGCGCCCTTGTGGAACACGGCGACGCGGTCGCACATGCCGATGATTTCCGGCAACTCGGAGGAAATCATGATGATCGCGTAGCCCTGTTCGGTGAGGCTGCGCATCAGCGCGTAGATCTGCGCCTTGGCCCCCACGTCGATGCCACGGGTGGGTTCGTCGAACACCAGCACGTCGCAGTGGTGGTTGATCCAACGTGCGATCACGACCTTTTGCTGGTTGCCGCCGCTGAGGTTGAACACGCGGCTTTCGCTGCTGGGGGCCTTGATCGAGAGTTGTTTCATGAGCCCTTCGACGCTGGCGCATTCGCGGCTTTTGTCGATCAGGCCCGAGGCGTTCTGGTATTTGGGCAGGTTGTTCAGCGAGATGTTTTCACGAATGCTGAAGTCGGTGATCAGCCCCTCGCTCTTGCGGCTTTCCGGCAGCAGGCCGATGCCATGGGCCAGTGCCTGGGCCGGGTCGTCGAGGGTGATCTTTTCACCGCGCAGCCATACGTCTTTGCTCACCGATGGCAGCGCGCCCATCATGCCCAGCGCCAGTTCAGTGCGACCGGAGCCGACCAGCCCGGCAAACCCGAGGATCTCGCCCTTGTGCAGCTGGAAGCTGTTGTGGGGGCCGTTGCGTACCAGCTGGATGTCCTTGACCTCCAGCAACAGCGGGCCGCGGGCGCTGGTCGGCTTGGGTGGAAAACTGCATTCCAGGCGTCGCCCGACCATCATCTCGACCAGGCGGTCGATGTCGCTGTCGGCCACGTCCGTGACGCCCACATTGCCGCCGTCGCGCAACACACTGATGCGGTCGCACACCTGGAAAATCTCCTCCAGGTGATGGGAAATGAAAATCACCGCCACGCCCTGGCGCTTGAGCTCACGCATGATCTCGAACAGCAGTTCGGCCTCGCTGGGCGTGAGGGTGGCGGTAGGTTCATCCAGCACCAGCAGGCGCGCATCCAGGGCCAGGGCCTTGGCGATTTCGACAAACTGCTGTTCGGCTACGCTGAGGTGCTTGACCGCGCATTGCAAATCGATGGTCACGCCCAGGCGCTTGAACAACGCCTCGCAGGCCTCGACCATTTCGCGCTTGCGCAACAGGCCGAAGCGATTGCTCAGCTCGTGACCGAGGAAGATGTTTTCCACCGCCGTGAGGTAGGGAATCAGGCTGAATTCCTGGAACACGATGCCGATGCCGGCGGCAATCGCATCACGGTAGGTCGCGAATTGCTGCGCCTGGCCATCGATCAGGATCTGGCCTTCGTCCTGGTGCTCGACGCCGCCGAGGATCTTCATCAGGGTCGATTTGCCCGCGCCATTTTCCCCGAGCAAGGCATGGATCTCGCCGCGCTCGACTTGCAGGTTGATGGACTTGAGGGCCTGTACGCCCGGGTACCGCTTACAGATGTTTTCCAGCTTCAGAAGACTGCTCATACCGCCGACCTCGTATTCAGAAGGATGACCTGGGCCCCACGGGTTGCGTGGGGCCTGGGTGATTTACCAGCTGAAATCCTTGGCCTTGGCCTGGTCGATCAGGGTGATGTCCACCGGAATGGTGGCCGGTACTTGCGAGCCCCACTTCTTGGCCAGGGCGATGCCCAGGGCTAGGCGGATCTGGTCGCGAGGGTATTGGGCCGAGGTGGCGATGAATTTGCTGCCGGGCTTCTGGATCGCCTTGATGGCTTCGGGCGCGCCGTCAACGCTGACGAGCTTCACGTCCAGGCCACTGGCTTCGATGGCCGAGAGCGCGCCGAGCGAGCCGTTGTCATTGACGCTGAAAATACCCTTGAGGGTGGGCTGGGCCTGCAACATGTTTTCGGTAACGGTCAGCGCCTGGTCACGTTCCTGCTTGCCGTTCTGGATGCTGACGATCTTGATGTCCGGGTGCTTGGCAACCGCCTCCTTGCAGCCGCGTACGCGCTCCAGGATCGGCACCACGGCGATGCCGTCGAGGATGGCGATATTGCCCTTGTCGCCGATGTGCTTGGCCAGGTACTCACAAGCCTGGAAGCCGGCGTCGAAGTTCTTCGAACCGACGAAGGAGTCCAGCGGGCCGTCCGCCTGGGCGTCTACCGCGACGACCACGACACCGGCGGCGTGGGCGGATTTGACCGCCGATTGCACGCCGACCGAGTCGGTAGGGTTGATCAGCAGGATATCGATGCCTTTTTGCAGCATGTCTTCAACGTCACTGACCTGCTTGGACACATCGTGCCGGGCATCGGTGATGATCAGTTTCGCACCGATGGTCGCTCCGGCTTCTTCCAGGGCGTTTTTCATGGTGACGAAATAGGGGTTGTTGATTTCCTGGAAGGACGCGCCGATGCGGATGGGTTTCGCAGCGTCGGCAAAAGCAGGGGCAGCGGTGCCGAGGGCGATGCTTACAGCCAATAAACACAGGGTTTTCGGGAGCATTTTCATGGCATGGTTCTCTGTTTTGTTTTTATTGTTAGAGCAAATGTTATCGTTAACATTTTGCCAAAAGCTAGCAAGGAAATTCGACAGGCGCAAGGGGCCGCTGGTCGGTCGCCGTCGAAAGGTGGGAGCCGGCTTGCCCGTGAATGCGGTGCGTCGGTCACCCGATGTGTTGCCTGGCACGTCCTGTTCGCGAGCAAGCCCGCGCCCACACTCAGGCCTGTGTACGCTGTAAAACTCGCACATTCCCCACCACCAACTAAGCTCAGCCTCCAACAAAAAAAATCCGAGCCTGCTGCCATGCCCCACCCCACCGAGACTTTTCGCGCCCGTTACCGCGCCTCCATTGCGCCTCGTTACAACCCCTGGCTCCACGCCCTCTTCGTGTTCGGCTACGGCGCGGCATGCATCACCCTGGCCTGGTCCACCACACAGCACATCACGGCCCTGCAATGGCTGACCGTGCCCGCGACGCTGGTGTTCTTCAACCTCTGCATCTACCTGGTGCACCGCCACCTCGGCCACCACAAACACGCATTGGCCCGGCTGTTTTACGCGCGACATACCGGTGATCATCACAGCTTCTTTACCCCCGGCCATATGACTTACGACAGCCCCCGGGACTGGCGGGTGATCCTGTTTCCGGCCTGGCTGATCGTGCTGCACAGCGTGGCCATCACCCTGCCCGCCTGGTGGCTGCTCAAGCACTTGAGTCCCAACGTCGCCGGGCTGTTCGCCGGGTGCATGATCCTGGGGTATTTGCTTTACGAATTGTTTCACGCCTGTGAACACCTGCCCGTCGACCATCCCGTGGCGCGCTTGCCGTGGCTGCGCCAGATGCACCGACTGCACGCCCTTCACCACCGTCGCGAGCTGATGCAGGGACGCAATTTCAACATCGTCCTGCCGCTGATGGATTACCTCTTCGGCACCCTGCACTGGGAGCCGCGCGCCCAAGACAACCAGGAATCGTCATGAGTACCCGGCCAAAAAAACTGCGTCATCTGCTGTTCGTGCAGTTTCTGGCGGTGATGGCTTTTTTGCTGTTGATGCCGACCAAAGTGCAACCGGTGAACTGGACACCCCCCAAGGCGCCGTCGATGAAGGACGGTCCCTACGCCGAAAACCAGCGCCTGAAAGGCGTGCAGAAAATCGGCGCCCAGGACATCGCCGGCCCCGAGGCCTTATTGCTCGATGCCCAGGGCTACCTGATCAGTGGTTTGCATGACGGGCGCATCATCCGCACCGCACCCGACAGCCGCAGCCTGGAAGTACTCGCCAATACCGGTGGGCGGCCGCTGGGCATGGCACTGCACCCGGATGGACGCTTGATCATTGCCGATGGGGTCAAAGGTTTGCTGGCGCTGGACACCCATCGCCAACTGACCACCCTGAGCACGGGTGCCAATGACGTCGCCTTTGGTTTCACCGATGACGTCGCCGTGGACGCCAGCGGGCGGTATGCCTACTTCAGCGACGCGTCGAGCCGCTGGGGTTATGGGCAGGATGGTGAAGCCGTGATCGAACATGGCGGCGATGGTCGACTGCTGCGCTATGACTTCAGCAACGGCACCACCGAGGTGCTGCTGGACCAGTTGCAATTCGCCAACGGCGTGGCCCTGGGCCCGTATGAAAACTTCGTGCTGGTGAACGAAACCGGTGCCTATCGCATCAGCCGTTATTGGCTCAAGGGGCCGCGCGCCGGTACTCATGACTTGTTTATCGACAACCTGCCCGGCCTGCCGGACAACCTCAGCTTCAATGGCCAGGACCGCTTCTGGGTGGCGCTCTACTCGCCGCGCAATCCACTGCTGGACAGCTTTGCCGGCTACCCCCTGCTGCGCAAAGTGATGGTGCGGGCGCTGATGGTGGTACCCAAGCCCGTCGAGCGCAAAGCCTTTGTGCTGGGGTTGGACACCGAGGGGAAGGTCATCGCCAATTTGCAGGATGGCAGCGCGGGAAATTACTCGCCCATCACCACGGCCCGCGAGTATGGCGATTGGTTGTACCTGGGCTCGTTGAACAGCACGAGCATGGCGCGCTTGCCTTTGTCGCTCGCGTTGGCGGGCGAATGAAAAAAGGGGCAGCCTCACCAGGCTGCCCCTTCTCACTTACACCGTAGGAATCAGTGGATGATGTCCTGGGTGCAAATGTGCCCGAAGGTCACGTAAGGCACACTCTCGCCCCCCACGCCCACCCCCGGGAACTCGTCCAGCTCGATCCGCCAGCCGCCGAAGTTGAAGGTAGTGGCCCAGTTGTATTTGACGCCGGTGCTGCTGTCCGGGTATTCCACGCGGTAGTCACCGAAGCAGTCACCGATACCGGAGCTGGCCTGGGAGGTGCCCGCACTGTTGGTGGTGGCCTTGAAGTCGGTCCAGTGGAACTCGGCACCGTCGAAACGTTTGTCGATGCGCAGGACCGGCGTGACACCCAACAACGGTGCGCCAGTGGAATCGGACCAGTTGGTGGTCCAGTTCACCGTACGTGCAGCCTGGGTCGCCATCCAGAAGATCGAGGCCGGCACCCGCACCACGTTGTCACCCTTCACATCCGACGTGTTCAGGCGCGGCGTAGAGCCCAGGCTCAGCTGGTAGTGCTTGCTTGGGTCCTGAACCACGCCTGGGTTAGCCCGTACACGCACCTTCACCGTGGTGCCCGGCGTGACACTCGGGTAGGTCGAGGTAGAGCCCGCAGGAATGGTGACCCAATTGACGCCGTCGAAACGGTCGAAAATCCACTGGTTACGGCTGCCGTCCGCGTCACCGGCCAGGAACATGCTCACGCTCTGGCCACGCACCGCCTTGAAGTCGAAGTAATCGACGTCGGTGGCGTTGTCGAGGTTACCGGTCACCTTGTTCATCGAGTCCGGCAGCACAAAGGCAGTCTGCGGCGTGTCATTGGGCTCGTAGGCATCGATGTTGGTGTCTACCGCCACGCCAAAACTGAATTGCGCGTTGTTGGCGACCTTGGCGACCATGTACCAGTAGTAATCACCGGCCGGCAGTACACCGTTGAGGTATTCATCGGCATTGCCCGCCGCGTCCGAAGAACCCACCACGCTCAAATTACCCTGGCCATCATCCTGGAACAGGGTCAGCGACATGTCGGTGCCCGCACTCTGGTTGACCAGTTGCACTTGGATGCGGGCGTTCTCTGGCAGGTTGAAGTGATAAGCGAACTCTTCCCCCTGGGCCACACCGTTGAGGGTGTAGAGGGTGTTGATATCCAGGGTTGGGAACAGCGGCACGAAGGCCGCAACGGCAGCGCTTTTCAGCTCGGCCTGGCCAGGCTTTTTCAACTCGCCGACCACGGTATTGAAAGGCGCAGTCTTGATCGCCTGGGTGACAGCCCTGGACTGGCCGGTCTTGGCTGCCTGCAGCTTTTGCTTGAGGCTGGCCGGGACCTTCGCCGGGGTCAGCTTGCCGCCGGACTTGAGCGCTTTGTCCACGGCCTGCCTGACCGCTTCGGCGTTGAGTGACTGAGGGGGTTGCGCGGCCAGGGCAAAGGCCGAAACGAAGCAGGAGGCCGCCATGGCCGCACCCAGCATAAAGGCTTTTTTCGATTTCATTTTTTATCCATCCATAGTTAAAAACTGAAGGTCAGGTGACATCCGGTCACCTGGGATGGAATGTAAGATATGACTGTATGTATGTACAGTATTTTTTGAAAAAATTTCAATTCCTATGGAATGGGGATGTCACACCACCAGCGCCAGAAGCTCCAGACAGCCGTCCCGAAGACCCAGATATAGCCAACTTTATATGGCCACACCACCCAACGCTTAAGCGCTAAAGGAACTGCCGCTAATTCAGCCTTCGTCACAATACCGGCTTCCACATAGCGCTTTGAGTCTGAGAAAAACTCAGAAATAAGCAACATGCGATATTGCCTGTCGATCCACTGGTTTCGCCTCCAAAATCGCTTATTGTCTTGAACCCTTTCGTTCTGACAGAAATAACTTTCCACCTCATCGAGCTTTGCATATTCCGCAAAAATCATCAGTCCCAAGACAACAAACGTCCCGACAAACACCACGATGGTGTAGATGAGAAAAAAATCCATGGTTAGGCTCCCTCAGGCAGGAATATCAAATCCCCATCGACTTCCATGATCTCTCCTCCCAAAAACGCCCCAGCACTACCGACCCCATCACCTCCCACATACCCTCCCGCTGAGCCTCCGATTATTCCGCAGGCGAGTTCACCTTTTCCCTTCATGCGAATACCTAGGAACATTGTGCATGCCCTTCGAGCGGCTCCGGCACCGAGTCTTCCCAAAAGGGCAGCTCCTGAGACTCCACCTGCCAACCTCCCCGTCTCCACATACTTCGCCCTTCTACACTGCGCCTCCCTCCCCTCCACACACGCCTCCTTGATCTCCAACCCCGCCACCCCCACATCCAGCGCCAACCCCACATAGGTCCCTTTGCCCAACCACTTCGACATCTGCGCAATCTCCCGCATGCGCATGGCATACCCCGCGATCTCACCTTTATGCAGATAGCTCTTGGTCGACAGGCCCAACACCTTTTTCAACGACTCATTACCCTGCAACCCCGTCCCCAACCGCGCCGCGCCTTGCAGTTGCACTTCCAGCCGCCGGAACAACGCCTGGCGCTGCTGAATAAACGTAGCCCTGTCCAACGCACCGTCCTTCAACCGCTGATGCAACCGCTCGATCTCCTCCAGCGTCTGCGCCACGTCATCCAGATGCCGCGCCCAGGCTGATGTCGCACTGCCGACGCCAATCGAGGCATTCGCCATAAAACTCTGCAGCAAGTCATAGTTGGCGATCATCGCCGTGCCAGCCGCTGCATTCAGTTCCAGGTGTCGTCGGACCTCTTCGGCATGGCGCATCAACCAGGCCTCCTCGACCGAGCAACTCACGCGGTGGCTGTCGGGGATAATCACCAGTTGACCCGGCGCGACCAGGCCGGGCCGCAAGTGCCGGTTCAGCACATCAAAATGATCGGAACGCGGTCGGCTCAGGGCATTGCCCATCATTCGGGATTTGAGGCTGTGATAGTCCGTTGCGCGCTCGTTGATATAGCTCTGCGCCATGCTTTACATCCAGGATGCAATGAAAATGGCGTCGAAATATAAGCAAGCACCTACGCCCCGGACACACGTCCAGGGGGGGCTGATTCACATTTGGGAAGCTGCCTACACAGCGAAGAAATAGAACCTACAAAAACAACCCTAATACCCAGTCATCTCCAGGTAACCCACCCCGCCTTCGAACTGCACAGGTCCTTCCCAGTAGGGAATACTCAGGTTCATCCAGGCGTTCGGGTTAACGGCCCGAGTGGTGATATCCAGCTGTTTGCCGGGGATCTTCAGCGACCAGCGAGTAGGAATCTGACGCCCGTCAATGGCGGTGGTGTCCAGCGGTGTCAGTTGGATATCTGCATTGTGCAGCGTCTGGGTACGCCCTTCGCGATCAATCCAAGTGCCGGTCAGGTACGACGCACCGTCGGTTTGCCGCACACGGAACAGCATCAACTGCTCGCCTCGGTCCAGGTGCAGGGAGAACCAGTCCCAGCCGGTCTGGCTGGCGGTCAGCGGTTGGCTGCTCCATTCGCGGTCCAGCCAGGCCGGGCCGGTGACTTGATACACCTTGCCGTCAATGCTGACGCTTCCGCTGGCGTTGAAAAACGGCTGGCTGTAGTAGTACGACGCCTGGCCCTGGTCGGATTTGCGGCTATAGCCGTTGTCGCCTTGCAGCACCAGCGGACGGCTGGAGGTCAGGTGCAGGTCGTAGGCGAATTGAGTGCCGCTGGCCTTGAGTTGCATATCCGTCAGGCTGCTTGTCGCACCGGGACGGGTGGCGAAATTCCAGTCGTCGATCCAGGCGTTGAACGGCACCGCCTGGGCCCCGGCCTGGCCGACGCCACCGCGCGCGTAACGCTCGGCGGCATAGTGGTGGGTGGCCGACGTAACGGCTGCGTGGCCAAGCCAGACCGTCGGATCCTGCCAGCCCGCGTGCATCGGCCCGGCCTTGAGGGCATTGCGAAACAGTGTCCATTGCACGCCGAATACATGGCCCTGTTCATCCTTGAGGTTGGCGGTGACGTACCACCACTCGATACGAAAACCTTCGTGAGAGCCATGATCCTCGGGGAAGCTGAACACTCTGCCAGGCAGCACTTGGGCGAACTGCGACGCGTCGCTGCCCAAACCGGCGAAGCTTTCCTGTGGCGCGGGGACTTTGTCGCAAGCGACCAGTAACAGAAACACCCACGGCAGGCACTTAATCTTCATTGGCAAACGTCCTCAACAAGTCCGCAGGACGGCTGCGGTACAACTGCCACAACGGCCAGGCCGAGGCCAGCAAGGTGGCGAGCATTGCCAACCCGAGCAATTGCGCCAGCTGCCACGGAAACACCTGCAACGGCAGGCGCCAGCCAAAGGCCTGCACATTGATCACCGCATCCAGGCACCACGCCAGCAACAGGCCAAGCGGCAACGCCAGGACCAGGGTGAGCACTGCCAGCAGCCAGGTCTGGCCCAGGTTGAGCAGCATCAATTGCCGGCGCGTGACGCCCAGTGCCCACAGCGGGGCGAGTTGGCCAAGGCGGCTCTGGCTCTGGGTCAGCAGGCTGATAAACAGCGCCACACCGGCCACGCCCAACGTCAGGCTGTTCAGGGCTGCAGTGGCGGCGAAGGTGCGTTCGAACACCTGGCTCGACCAACCCTTGAGTTGTTGCTGGTCGACGATACGGCTGTCTTCCAGGGCAAAGGCGCGTTGCACCTCGCGCACCAGCGGGGCCACCTCCGCCGGCGACACCCGCAGGTTGAAACGCGCCGGTGACAGCGTCGGCCAGTGGGCCAGCAGGTGTTGGGCGTTGACCAGCACATGGCCCTTGGGGTTGCCGTAGTCGGCGTAGATACCCACCACTTTCGGCGCCCACACACCTTGGGGCGTAGGAATACTCACGCTGTCGCCCAGCCTCACGTCGAGCCGACGCGCCAGTTGCTCGCTGAGCATCAGGGTATCGTCGTGCAGCAACTGATCCCAGGGTTCACTTGCCGCCTCCAGCAGCGGCCAATGCTGGCGATAGGTGGGGTCGTCGACCACGCCAAACAGGTCCGCCGGCCAGCCCTGCAATTGCACCGCGACCTCCCAGGTGGGCAGCACGGTCTGTACACGGGGCTGTTGCGCCAGCCAGGTACTGAGTTGTTCAGCCTGGGCCGGGGTTTGTGGGTTTAGATACAGCTCGGCCGTCAGGCGTTGCTCCAGCCAGTTGTTGAAGGTGTGACGAAAACCCGAGGTCATGGAGCCGGCACCGATATTCGCAGCCAGGGCCAGGAGCAACGCCATCAGGGCCAGGCTCAAGGCCGGCAATTGCTGGCGGCAGTCCGCGAGAAACCATTGGCCGAGCACCGAGCGGCTGCGCCCCAGCACAGCCTTGAGCAGGCCATTGAGCACCACCGGCAAACCGAGGGCGGCCCCAAGGAGCAACGCCGCCATCAGCACAAAACCGGCCGCCAGGCTGTTGCCCAGCCACAGCGCCAACAACGCGATCAACAGTGCCGCACCGGCCACCCAGCCTTGGCGACGCAACCAACGGCCATGCGCCTCATGCCAGGCCTGGGCGTTGGCCAGCGCCAGCAATGGCAAGCGCGCTGCCCGCCACAGGCTGCTCGCACCGGCTAGCAAGGCACCGAGCAAGCTCAAGCCCAACCCAGCGCCCCACCACCAGGGACTGAGGCTCAACTGGCCCGGCACCTCGGCGCCATACAACCCGCGCAGGCTGGCGGCCACATCCGGCAGCAACAGGCTGGCCAGCAGGTAACCGCTGGCCACACCGAGCACGCCGCCGAGCAACGAGAGCACGCCCAACTCCACGCCAAGGCTGGCAATCAACATCCGCACGCTGACGCCACAGGCCCGCAGCGTACGCAGCAACCCGCGCCGTTGCTCCAGGGCCAGGCCGATGGCGGCGTGCACGATGAACAGCCCGACCACGAAGGACAGGACACCCAGTGCATCGAGGTTCAGGTGAAAGCTCTCGGTGAGGCGTGCAAGGTTATTGTCCTCGCCCTGCTTGAGCTGCAACCCGGCGGGCGGCGTGGGATGGCCTGCGGCGAATGCCTTGTCCACCAGCAGGCGCGACAGGCGACCCGGCATTTCCAGCAGCGGTTGGGCAAAACCGATATCAGTGAGCAACAGGCCGGGGGCCATGTCCGCTTGAGTTTGCAGCGGCGGCAATAGGTGCCCGCCCAGGGTGATAGGCCGCTCACCTTCGCGCAACCCCAGGGCCTGCAAGGTCTGTGGCGCGATCCAGGTGCGCCCTGGCGGGTCGAAGAACGCCAGCATCTGCGCCTGGCTCAAGCGCTGCCCCGCCACCGCGCCACTGCCGGGCAACGACACGGGGTCGATGCCCATCAATTGCAGGCGGGCTTCTTCCTGCCCCTTGAGTCGAACCCGCCCTTGCACCACCGGCGACACTGGCCAGCCGGCACGACGCAATTGGGCAAACAACGCTTGGGGAACACTGGCACCGTCCGGCGCGCTGAGACTGGCCTGGGGTTCACCACCGATCAATTGGCTGGCACGCGCATAGCTGTCGCGCGCCTGATTGTTGAGGGCTTGCACACCAATCAGCAGCGCGGTCGCCAGCCACAAACCGGTGAGCACGCTGAAAAACTGCACGGGATGCCGCCGCCAGTGGCTGAGCAGCGCGCGTAATGTCCAGTAGAACACCGCCATCTCAGGCGACGCCTGTGGGGACGACACGACCGCGATGCAGCACCACCTGCCGGCCCAGTCGTGCGGCGATGCGTGGGCTGTGAGTGACCATCAACAGGCTGGTGGGGCTGTCGCGCAACAGGTCCAGCAACAGTTGCAGCACTTCATCGCTGGTGCCTTCATCAAGGTTGCCGGTGGGTTCATCAGCCAACAACAACCCTGGTCGCGACGCCAGCGCGCGCCCGACCGCCACCCGTTGTTGCTGGCCACCGGAGAGTTGTTCCGGGTAGCGCTTGAGCAGGTCGCCCAGTCCCAGGCGCTCCACCAACTGTGCCTGCCATTGCGGGTCAAAACGCCCTGCCAACCGCGCCTGGAACGCCAGGTTGTCCTCGACCCGCAGGCTGCCGATCAGGTTGAACTGCTGGAACACCAGGCCGATTTCAGTGCGTCGCCAATGGGCCAGTTGCGCTTCGCTGAGCTGGTCGAGACGTTGCGCGCCAACCTGGATGCTGCCGCCATCCACCCGGTCAAGCCCGGCCACCAGGTGCAACAGGGTGCTCTTGCCACTGCCCGACTCGCCCATCAATGCCAGGCTGCTGCGCTCGGCCAGGTGCAGGTCCACCCCTGCCAATACCGCCAGCGGCCCTTGGGGAGTGGCATAGCTTTTAAACACCTCGTGCACCTGCAACATGGCAACTCTCATTTGATGGGCGGCAATCGAGAATAACGGCTGCCGCTCAGGGCCATGCAAATTTTTCACATGGATTTCACCGGTTACCCACCCCTGCCACTTTAAATTGCCGCCCAAGGGTCATTGGTCGGCAACTTGTTAGTTGCCCTGACTGGCAACTTTTAACCGCCCTATGTTCAGCGTAAAGACAGCCTGCCTGTGACAGCCTCCTGCTTCACCGCGGGTATTCGCCAACACCTTGAACCCAACTCATTACAACGCTGACAACGATGCCCATGGTGAATGAAGTGGTTGACCTTACCCTGACCAAACCGCGTTCGCGCCGGGCCTTTATCAAGCGCCTGCGACCGCTGTGGCTGGGGATCCTGGTGATCGGATTGCTGTGCGCTGGCAGCCTGCTGTGGCACGCCTCGCCACGAGACCTGGGCGTTGGCAACCGCCTGCTGACCTCCCAAGTGCTGCCCCTGTGGCGCGATGGCGACCTGATCGTACTGGTACGCCACGAAGAGCGCTGCGACCGCTCGACCAACCCCTGCCTGGGTCCCATGGAAGGCCTCACGGCCAGCGGCAGCCAGCAAGCCGAAACACTGGGTAGAGCCTTTAAAACATTGGGCATGGAGGGCAGCGATGTGCTTGCCAGCCCGGCCATCCGCACCGCCCAGACCTTGCGGTTCATGTTCGGTAAAAACGAATTGACCTCAGGCCAGCAAGCCGTCTGCGGCGCGGCCATGGGCGAGGAACTGCTCAGCCACAAAACCCCGGGGCGCAACCTGGTTTTCGTCACTCACAGCGGCTGCATTGCCGACTTTGAAAGCACCCTGGGCTTTCCCCATGCGACGTTCCCCCAGTACGGCAGCGCCCTGTTCGTGCAGGTGCTGCCCAATGGCAAATTCAAGGCCTTGGGCATCGTCAATAACTCGGACTGGCCCACCGCACTGAAACAACTCTAACAACTTACCCGTGCGCCCTGTTCAGCAAAAAGACAGCCCTGCTCTGGCATGTTGAGTTGCGCCTTTTAACTAAGCACTTCATGAAGACCTTCTGCAACTCAGTGAACGCTGTGAATCCTTTCGCTATTACTTCATTACTTCTAACCTCTGCCACTAAACGTCAGGGAGCGACGTTTTCATGACCCGATTAAAACCCCTGCCCGTATTATTACTGGCCGTTGTCGCGTTTTACCTGTTG
Source organism: Pseudomonas lurida (assembly GCF_002563895.1). Taxonomy (NCBI): domain Bacteria; kingdom Pseudomonadati; phylum Pseudomonadota; class Gammaproteobacteria; order Pseudomonadales; family Pseudomonadaceae; genus Pseudomonas; species Pseudomonas lurida. The sequence continues at coordinate 3,967,278 of NZ_PDJB01000001.1, forward strand.
CCCCTGGGCCTGCACGGTTTATGGACGCCCGACGAAACCCGCTACGCCCAGATCAGCCAGGAAATGCTCCAGAGCGGCAACTGGGTGGCGCCACATTTCATGGGTATCCGCTACTTCGAGAAACCCGCCGGCGGCTACTGGTTGATCGCCCTTGGCCAGGCCGTGTTTGGGCAGAATCTGTTCGGCGTGCGCATCGCCTCGGCCCTCACGACTGGGCTGAGCGTGCTGTTGGCCTACCTGATCGCTCGTCGCCTATGGAGCGACCCGCGCAAAAGTTTCGCCTGCGCCCTGCTCTACCTGAGCTTCGGCCTGGTGGCGGGGCAAGCGGGCTATTCCAATCTCGATCCGCAATTCACCCTGTGGGTCAACCTCAGCCTGGTAGCCTTGTGGTATGCGTTGGACAGCACCACGACACGTGGCCGCCTGGGCGCCTGGACAGTGCTGGGCCTGGCCTGTGGCATGGGGTTCCTGACCAAGGGTTTCCTGGCCTGGGCCCTGCCAGTGCTGATCGCCGTCCCCTACATGCTCTGGCAGCGGCGCCTGGGCGAACTGCTGCGCTATGGCCCGCTGGCCATAGCGGTTGCCGTGTTGGTGTGCTTGCCGTGGATGCTGGCGATCCATCTGCAGGAACCGGACTTCTGGCGCTTCTTTTTCTGGAATGAACACATTCGCCGCTTCAGTGCCGACAACGCGCAGCACGTGCGCCCATGGTGGTTCTTCCTGCCAATCATCGCAGTGTCGTGCTTGCCCTGGGCGGGACTGTTGCCCAGTACCCTGCGCGCAACCTGGCAGCAAAAACGCCAGCCGGCCATCGCCTTCCTGGCCCTGTGGCTGCTGCTGCCCCTGGGCTTCTTCAGCCTGAGCAACGGCAAGCTGCCGACTTACATCATGCCGTGCCTGCTACCCCTGGCGCTGCTGATGGGGCACACCCTTGCAGACCTGATCAGCAATGGCCGCGCGCGCACCGTCTGCCTCAACGGCCTGCTCAACTTCGTGATCGGCATGGTCACGATGATCGGCCTGATCTACCTGCAAATCGCGCGACCGCTGTACAGCAACAGCCACGCCGAAATGTTCAGCCTGTCCCTCGCGTTTATCGTGTTGCTGGTGTGGATCCTCACCAACCTGCTGCAAGCGTTTCGCCCACTGACGCTGTGGGCCATGCCGGCCCTGGGCATCGGTGTGCTGGTGATCCTGTTGCCGGCAAGCATGCCGGCGTGGATCGCGGACAACGAAATGCCCGACCAGTTTGTGCTCGAACACTTGGATGAATTGCAGCAGACCCAGGCCCTGCTGAGCAATGACCTGAGCAGTGCCAGCGCCCTTGCCTGGCGCCTGCAACGCCCGGAAGTGGCGCTGTATGACACCGAAGGCGAGTTGCGCTATGGCTTGCAGTACGCGGGGGTGGTGCATCGCAAAGTGGAATTTGAAGCGCTCCAGAGCTGGCTCAAGGACGCACGCCAGCGCGGCTCGGTGGGCGTGCTGATGCGGGTCAGGAGCACCAGCGAGATGCGTGAGGCGGGGCAGTTGCCGCCTGGGGGCAAGCGGTATCACAAAGGGTACCTGGAGTTGATTGTGTACCCGCAACTGCGATGAAATCAGCGAGGCTTGGTCTGAGCCGGGTCCACCCCATCGAACGGTGCGACACTACTGCCCAACCTCCCCACCTGCTCCTGCAACGCCCGCCCCTCCGCCCGGTTGCGAATGAACCCGGCGCGGGTAAACCGTTCCAGGAACGGCACCGGCATGGCCTTGTCAGGCGTCACCGCAGGATGCTCGGCCACCTCCCCAAGCAAGGTGCACGCCGCACTCGGCAGGTGCCGGGTATTGAGGTCACGGGCCAGTCGGCCTTCCTGCAGCACGATCGCGCGATTAGTCACCCGTTGCAGGTCGGACAAGCGCTGGGAGATGTAGAGGATCGCCACGCCCCGTGCGCGCTGGCTGTCGATCAGGCCCAGCAGGCGTTCAGCGTCGGTTTCCGACAAGGCCGCGGTAGGTTCGTCGAGGATCAGCAACTTGGGTTGCAGGGCAAAGGCGCGGGCCAGTACCAGCAATTGACGGTCTGCCCTATTGAGGCGTTCGACCGGGTGTTGCAGCGGCAGGTCCAGGCCGAGTCCGGCAGCAATGGCTTCGGCGCGTTGCAGCAGGCTTTTGCGATTGAGCAGGAAATCCGCGTCAGGCAGCCCCAGCTCATCGAGCAACAGGTTCTCTGCCACGCTTAGGCCAGGAGCGATGGCGTCGTCGGGCTGTTGGTGCACGGCCACGATGCCGACCCGGCGTGCCGACAGCGGCGAGGTGAAGCGTTGACGCTGCCCCTCGACCCATAGCTCACCGGCATCCGGCGCAAGGCCGCCGCTGAGGAGCCTGACCAACGTCGATTTGCCCGCCCCCGCCGCACCGAGCAAGGCCACGCCCTCTCCAGGGTAAATATCCAGGCTCACCTGATCCAGCGCCCGCTGGGTGCCAAAGGTCTTGCACAGGCCAAGCAGGCGGATCAGGGGCTCGGGGACAACCGGGTGGCTCATGGCTAATCTCGAAGGCGCAACGATGACTCATTACAACGCACGATAGCGCTGATTTATTCCGAACAACAATGAGTTAGGCCCTGAATTAAATGCATTACCTCATGAACAATCCAATAGCTGGATCGCATAGACGAATTGTTTTGAGTTATAAGGCACTTGACTGCAGTTGGGTGAATGCTTTCAGCACCTTATCGGTGCCTCCAGCATCCATTGATGCGCAAGAGTTGCCACGGTGGCGCGGGATCGACACCACACGACGAGCATGAACACCTCCCTGCGGCGCCGGCAAGCCGGCGTCCACACGGGGTGCGTTCCACCGCCTAGAGGCGGCGCCGGCGGTTAAGCTGAGGGATCGCAGCCTGGGGGACCTCCACGCGCGGCACATGCGTCGCCGTTTGCGCAGCCAGCTGTGCCAGGGTGGGATGACTGAACAACATCCGCGCATCCACCTCCAACCCGGCCTTGCGCATCCGCGCCACCAGGTTAACCGCCAGCAATGAATGCCCGCCCAGTTCAAAGAAGTGGTCATGCCGCCCGACCCGTTCGAGCTTCAACACCTCGGCCCAGACCCCGGCCATCAAGGTTTCCACGTCCCCGACCGGCGCTGCATAGGCACGGCTCACCACCGACTCCAACCCCGGCTCCGGCAATGCCTTGCGATCAAGCTTGCCCGCAGGGTTGAGGGGCAATGCATCAAGCTGCACAAAGGCTGCGGGCACCATGTACTCCGGCAATTGCGCCAACACATGGGTGCGCAGCGCTTCCAGGCTCGGCGCCTCTGCACGCACGGTGAAATAGGCCACCAAGCGCTCATCGCGAATCAACACCGCCACTTCACGCAATGCCGGGTGCGCCGCCAGGCGTGATTCTATTTCTCCCAGCTCCAGGCGCACGCCGCGCAGTTTGACCTGGAAGTCGTTGCGCCCGAGGAACTCCAGGTTGCCATCCGGCAGATAACGCACCAGGTCACCGGTGCGGTACAGCCGATCCCCTTGCACAAACGGGCTGACGATAAAACGTTCGGCCGTCATCTGTTCCAGCCCAAGGTAACCACGGGCAACCCCAACACCGCCGATATGCAACTGGCCGCTCACGCCCATCGGCACGGGTGCATCGTGCTCGTCCAGCACATACAAGCGCGTGTTGGTGATCGCCCGCCCAATCGGCAATTGCAGCGCAGGCACCGCCGCGCCGGGTTCCAGGGTCCAGGCGCTGCTGTCCACCGTGGCCTCGGTGGGGCCGTAGACGTTATGCAGGCGCACCTTGGGCAAGCGCTTCTGCACACCCCGGGCCAGGACTTCGGTGAGTTCGCCGCCGCCGCACAACACATCGGTGAGGCTGGTGCACAGGGCCGACTCTTCCAATTCAAGGAACTGCTGCAGCATCGCCGGCACAAACTTGATCACCGTGATCTGCTGCTCGCGAATCACCTGCGCCAGGTAGGCAGGCTCGCGATGACCATCGGGCCGCGCCAGGACCAAGCGCATGCCGTTGGTGAGTGGCCAGAACAGCTCCCACACCGAACCGTCGAAACTGAACGGCGCCCGTTGCAACAGCGCGCCGCCTTCGGCATTGGGGCACAGCCGAGAGCCCCAGTGCATCAGGTTGCCGAGGCCGCGATGTTCGATCATCACCCCCTTGGGTGTACCGGTGGACCCTGAGGTGTACATGACGTAAGCCAGGTTGTCGGCGCCCAAGCCCGGCACCCGCGGATTGCCGATGGGCGCCTGGCTCCAGCCACAGTGGTCGAAGTCGATCACCGGGATCGACACCTCGCCAGGCACGTCACGGGTCGCGGCGTGTACCAGCAACGCAACCGGTTGGCTGTCGCGGAGCATGTACGCCAGGCGCTCGCGCGGGTAGCCAGGGTCCAGCGGCACATAGGCGCCGCCGGCCTTGAGGATGGCCAGCAGGCCCACCACCAGGTCCAGCCCACGCTCGACACACAGCGCCACGCGGGCGTCCGGCTGTACGCCGCGTTCGCGCAGGTGGAAGGCCAGTCTGTTGGCGCGCTCGTTGAGTTCGCGGTACGTCAGTTGCAACGCGCCGGCCTGCACAGCCACGGCGTGCGGGATATGCCGCGCGTGGGCTTCGAACAACGCCTGCACGGTGAGGGTCTCGGGGTAGTCGGTTTGCGTGGCGTTGAAGTCCACCAGCAAGGTGTTCAATTCGCTGGCGGGCAGCACCTGCACCTCACGCAACGGCCGTTGCGGCGCCTGCTCCAAAGCGTCCGCCAGGTTGATCAGCACGGTTTCGAGGTAGTCCAGCAAACGCTCGGCGCCGACCTTGCGCGGGGCCTTGGCCTTGAGGCGAAAACCGCTGGCGCTGTCGTCCACGGTCAACATCAGCGGGTAGCTGAGAATGTCCTCGCTGCTGAGCAAGGCAATGCCCGGTACCAGGGTGAGGTCGCGCTCGGTGTCGGTATGCCGGTAGTTGAGCAGGCTGTTGAACAATGGCGAGGCGCTGCTGCAGCGTTGGGCCAGCGCAAGGGAGGCCTGTTCATGGGCAAGCAACGCGCTAAGTTGGGTGTGGGTGTGCATGAGCGCATCGGCCACCGTTCGTCCGGCCAGGCGCACCCGCAGCGGCAGCGTGTTGATGAACATGCCCAAGGCCCGGTCGGCGCCCTCGCCCGCCAGCAAACGGCCGAGCAGCACGGTGCCGAACAGCACATCGTCGCGGCCTGCGACACGGCTGAGCACCTGGGCCCAGGCCAGATGGAACAGGCTGGCGGCGCTCACGCCCATGCCGCGCGCCTGGGTCCGCAAGCGCTGATTGAGAGCGTCGCTCAGCCCACGCTCGGCCTCATCGGTCTGTGCGCGGTCCGCCTGGCGCTCCGGCAGCGCGAAGGCCAGCGTCGGCTCGTCCACATCCCCCAACTGTGCGCGGAAAAACGCTTCATGCCCTGCCTGTCGCGCCGGGGAACGGGCTTGCACCACGACATTGCGATACGGCACCGGCACCGGCAGTTGAGCCTGTTGGCCGAGCAAGTGGGCGCGAATTTCCTGCATCAGGATCGTGGTCGAGGTGGCGTCGTTGACCAAGTGATGGAAACGCAGCCGGGCAACCCAGCGTGGGTGCTGCGGCTCCTCGGCATAGTCCAGGGCCATCAGCGGCGCCTGGCGCAAGTCCAGCGGTGCATGGCCATCGCGCAGCGGTTCGACGCGCAAGTGCGCCTGGCGCCACACTACCTGCATGGGCTGCTCCAGGGCCTCCCACGCCAGGCTGGTACGCAGGATGTCGTGGCGGTTGATCACCTGCTGCAGGGCCTGGGCGAACGCGTCCAACTGCTCGCGCCGCGCAAAGCTGAACAGTGCCTGTTGTTGATAGGGATCACGCGCATCGGTGAGGTGATGGAAGAGCAACCCTTCCTGCAACGGCGCCAACGGGTAGATGTCCTGTATGTTGGCCGCGCCGCCGGGAATGCTGGCAGCGATCAGGTCCAGGCTGGCGGGGTCCAGTTCGGCCAGGTCCGCCTCATCTACATCGCTGTATTCACTCGCCGCCGCCAAGGCCGCCAGGGTCGGCTGGCCAAACAGCACCTGCACGTCGGCGCGCAGCCCGACCTGGCGCATGCGCTGCACCAGTTGCACCGCCAGCAGCGAATGCCCGCCGAGTTCAAAGAAGTGGTCGTGACGCCCAACCTGATGCACGTGCAACAGCTCGGCCCAAATCTGCGCGAGTAGGCTTTCCACCCCAGCGTGCGGCGCTTCATACAGGCGAGTGACGAAGGCGTCCTGGGCCGGTGCCGGCAACGCCTTGCGGTCGAGCTTGCCGTTGGCGGTCAAGGGCAGCGCCTCCAGTGGCTGGTAGGCGGCCGGCAGCATGTAGGCGGGCAACGAGGCTTGCAGGTGGGCGCGCAGGGCCTCGACCTGCACGGCTTCGCGCGGGACGAACCAGGCGAGCAACTGCCCTTCGCGCGACTGCACCACGGCTTCCTGGACGTGCGGGTGAGTGGCCAGGGCGGATTCGATTTCGCCCAGTTCGATGCGCACGCCACGGATTTTCACCTGGTCGTCATTGCGGCCCAGGTATTCGAGGTTGCCATCCGGCAGCCAGCGCACCAGGTCGCCGGTGCGGTACATACGGCCCTGTGCGAACGGGTCGTCGAGGAAACGCTCGGCGCTGAGTTCGGGGCGATTGAGATAACCCCGCGCTACACCTTTGCCACCGACGTACAACTCCCCCGCGACACCAATGGGCACTGGCCGTTGCTGGGCGTCCAGCACGTACACGCAGGCATTGGCGATAGGTGCGCCGATATGCAGCGGCGCGCCCACCTGCATACGGCCGGAGGTGGCAACCACAGTGGCTTCGGTGGGGCCATAGTTGTTGATCACCGCGAAAGACTGCGCCTGGGGGAAGGAACGCAGGCGGTCGCCGCCGATCAGCAGGGTGCGCAGGGTCGGGTGTTGCAGGCCCTGGCTGAACGCGTATTCGGCCACGGGGGTCGGCAGGAAGCACACGTCCAGCGGCTGCTTGCGCCACCAACCGAGCAACGCGTCGAGGTCTTCGGCGCCGTCATGGGCGGGCGGCAGGTGCAGCGTCGCGCCCACGCACAACGCCGGCCAGACTTCCCAGGCCATCGCGTCAAAACCAAAGCCGGCGACACTGGCCGTGTGGCTGCCGGCATGCAGGTCGAAGGCCTGGCAGTGCCAATCCACCAGGTTCGAGACGGTGTGGTGCTCGACCATCACGCCCTTGGGCAGGCCGGTCGAGCCGGAGGTGTAGATCACGTAGGCAAGGTGGGATGGGCTGACCGAGACGCGGGGGTTGGTGCCCAGGTGAAAGGTTGGGCGGTCGAGTTGAATCACCGGCACATCCAATGGCGGCAAGCGCTGCACCAATTCGTGCTGGGTCAACACCACGACCGGCTCGCTGTCCTGTAGCAAGTAGTTCAGGCGTTCGGCGGGATGAGCCGGGTCAACCGGTACGTAGCAGGCACCGGACTTTAGAATCGCCAGCAACCCCACCAGCGTGTCCAGCCCCCGCCGCGCCAGTATCACCACACGGTCGTCCGGCTGTACCCCTCGCTCCAGCAGTTGGTGGGCCAGGGCGTTGGCCTGCTGGTTGAGTTGGGCATAGGTCAGTTGCCGGCCCTGATGCTCCGCCGCCACCGCGTCCGGCGTGCGCGCGGCCTGGCCTTCGATGCGCGCGTGCAGGGTTTGCGGTTGCGCGTTGGGCTGGGCGGTAGCGTTCCAGTGTTGCAACTGGGCTTTTTCGGCGGGCGTTACCAGGGAAAAGTCGCAGATCTTCAGTGTGGTGTCTTCCAGCCCCTGCTCCAGCAGCCAGGTAAAGCGCTGCGTCAGGGCGAGCACTTCGTCGTGCTGGAAGTACGCTTCGTTGTAGACGCAATGCAGGCAGGCAGTGTCCTGATAGCGGTTGCTGCGCAGGTGGATAGCCAAAGGCAGCGGCTCATGGTGGTTGGACACCTTGATCGCACGGGCCTCAGTGGTGCCGTAGCGCAGTTCATGGTCGTCCTGCTCGAAGGACACCGACAGGTCGAACAACTGCCCGCGATCGCTGCGGCGCAGGCCCAGCTCACGGTTCATCTCGCTGAGCGGGAAACGCTGATGGCGGAAGTCCTGCTTGAGCTGGTCACGCACCCCGCGCACCAAGGCGCTGAACGACAACTGTTCATCGAACTGCAGACGTACCGCGCTGACCTGGGTAAACAGCCCGACGGTAGAACGGAACCGCGCATTGGAACGGTTGAGAATCGGCAGCCCCACCACCCAGTCCTGACGCTGGGCCGTGCGGGTGAAATACACGTGCATCGCCGCCAGCAACACATGAAACGCCGACGCCTGGTAACGGTTGGCCACGTGCTCCATGCGGTTGAGCAGTGCCACCGGAAACGCTTGCGCCAGGGTATTACTGGGGGCCTTGGCGGTGTGCCGTGGGGTCAGCAATGGCTCCGGAAGTACCCGGTATTTGTCCAGCCAGTAGGCCCGGTCGCGGGCATAGCGGGCCGAGGCTTGATAGCGCGTGTCCGTGTCGATGAAGTCGATGTAGGACGGTGCCAGCGGCTCGGATGGCCGGCCTTGTTCCAGGTCCGTGTACAGCCGGGCAAGCGACTGCAGCATCTGGCCAAAGCCCCATCCATCGAGAATCAGGTGGTGGGCCTGGGTGCCGAGGCGGTAGTGATGGGTATCGAGCTTGACCAGGAAGAAGCGGAACAGCGGCGCGCCCTGCATTGCAAAAGGCAACGCCATTTGCGCCTGCATCAGGGCGAGGCTTTCGGCGTGTGGGTCGGGCACTGCGCAAACATCATGCAGCGCGAGGTCAACGGCCAACGTGGCGGCGAAGGTCTGCCTGGGCAGGCCATCGGCATCGCTGTACAGGTGCGTGCGCAAGGCGTCGTGCTTGGCCACCAGTTGCTCGAGGGCACGCTGCATGAGGCCGGGGTCGATGGCGCCGGCGAAATCCACATAGCCGCCGATATTGTACAGCGGTGAGTCGCCCACGCGCAGTTGGTCGAGCCAGATGTCCTGTTGGGCAGCGGTGAGGGGGAAGCTGGCCGGCAGGCGGGTGGAATGCTTCATAAGATCCTTCTCATGGGGGTCAGGCACTGGCCGCGCAGGGAGGCCCATTACGACGAATGGGCCGGATTGGAGCATGGGGGCCAGGGGCTGTCTGTCACCCTAAACCCGGACATCCCCGGGCGAAAACAGGCTTGGCTGGGGGTTCAGTGCTGAAACGATTAAAGAGGTGTAGGACATTGACTATATTTGACCGATGTCGGATTTGATCGGCCTCGTTTGGAATTATTTTTTTCCTTTATTTATCAGATGTTTAATTAATTTATCGGGCATTTCCTGAATTATTTTGGCCGGAATTGCCTCTCAGAAACGTCGAATTAATGACGTGGTTTTTATGGCACGTTGTGTCCCTCGTTTCCGCTACATACGTAGGAACAATCCCCTGGCTAAATGCAATCTCGAGTACCGACTCTGGTGTGTGAGCAAAGGATCGCCCCCGCAGAGGCCCAGGGAATCTGTTGACGGTTTTCGACATCAAGGATGAGATGGCTATGAGTTTGACCAGCAGTATTGCCAACACGGAAAGCCCTAATTTCTACGCTGAAATGGGCGAGTTGATTGCCAACAGTGGCCACGCGGACTTTGCCGCACACATGCTGCACCTGGTGGACAAGTGGGTACCTATCCACCTGGTGGACCTCAGCGAATGGACCCTCGACGAGCTGCGCAACCGCGTGCTCGATATCAAGCTGTTGGGCAGCGCCGGCGAGAAGCAGGACCTGCCGCCGCCCCTGACCCTGAACTCGATGGACGACCACCCGCTGCTGCGGGACATCCTCGGCATGCAGGACCCGCTGCTGATCCAGCTCAAAGCCAAGGCCAAGAGCCTGTACCCTCGCGGCACGTCGCACCAGTGCAACCTGGTATCACGCCAGGGCAACCGACGCTGTGTGATTTCGTTTTATCGACCGCCCAACCATCGCGGGTTTTCGCTGGCCGAGCTGTCGTTTCTCAAGTGCCTGTCGGACACCCTGCTGCCGCTGATCGAATGCCACGCCCAAAGCCTGCGCCAGGCACCCCATACCGAGGTCGAACCGGCCCACACCTTGCTGGAGCAATCCCAATTGCAGCGTGAGTTCTACAAGCGCCTGTCCCTGGGCGACATCACCCTGTCGGCACGCGAGCAAGAGGTGTGCCTTGGCCTGTTGACCGGGGGCACCGTGCCGCAGATGGCGCAGAAGCTCAGCGTGAAAAACAGCTCCATCGAAACCTACCTCAAGCGCGCCGCTGCCAAGCTCGGCGTGAGTGGCCGGCATGGCCTGGCCAAATGGATGATCGGCGCCTGATGAACAAAATGTGCACCTTGGCGATAGCATCGATGCTCAGCGGTTGCTCGTTGATCCCGGACTATCAACGGCCGCCGGCCCCGGTACCGGCACAGTATCCCCAAGACGGTGTGTACGCACTGGCGCAGTCCGGCACGTCGGACTGGCAGGCATTGTTCCATGACCCGGCGCTGCAACAGTTGATTCGCGATGCCCTGGTCAACAACCGTGACCTGCGGGTAGCGGCGTTGAACGTCGAAGCGTTCCAGGCGCAGTACCGTATCCAGCGCGCGGATCTGTTCCCGGCCGTGTCCGCCACCGGGGCCGGTCAACGCCGGCGGTTACCGGGGGATGTGAACGGCACCGGCAAGCCCGCCATCACCTCCAGCTACTCTGCGACCCTGGGGGTCAGCGCCTACGAACTGGATTTTTTTGGCCGCGTACGCAGCCTCGGCGAACAGGCCATGCTCACCTACCTGGGCACCGAAGAGGCCCGGCGTAGCGCGCAACTGAGCCTGGTGGCGAATGTCGCCAATGCTTATCTCACCTGGCGCGCCGATCAGGAACTGCTGGCCCTGGCCGGCCAAACCCTGGTGGCCAACGAGCACAGCCTGCGCCTCACCCGTCGCAGCAAAACCGCGGGTAAAGCCTCGGCACTCGATGTGGTGCAGGCCCGCACCAGTGTCGAAAGCACCCGCGCCAGCGTGGCCCGCTACGAGCGCCAGGTAGCCCAGGACCTCAACAACCTGACCCTGCTGGTAGGCGGCCCGGTGGATGAAAAACTCCCCGCCCGCCCACTCGCGGCTGACTGGGTGGCGCGCGTGCCAGCGGGCCTGCCCTCGGACCTGCTGCAACGCCGCCCGGACATCCTCCAGGCCGAGTATCAACTGCGCGCCGCCAACGCCAATATCGGTGCGGCACGCGCTGCGTTTTTCCCTTCCGTGAGCCTCACCGCCAACGCCGGCAGTGCCAGCACGCAATTGTCAGGCCTGTTCAAGGGTGGCTCGGGTAGCTGGACGTTCCAGCCGCAGATCAACCTGCCAATTTTCAACGCCGGCAGCCTGCGCGCGAGTCTCGACTACGCCAAGCTGCAAAAAGACATCAGCGTGGCGCAGTACGAAAAATCGATCCAGACCGCCTTCCAGGAAGTTGCCGATGGGCTGGCGGCGCGGCAGACCTTCATCGACCAGCTGCAGGCACAACAGGATTTTGTGGCCGCCAACCAGCAGTATTACGACCTGGCCGAACACCGCTACCGCAGCGGTGTCGATAGCAACCTCACCTTCCTGGACGCACAGCGGGCGCTGTTCAGCTCGCAACAGGCGCTGATCGTCGACCGCCTGGCGCAGTTAGTCGCGGAGGTGAATTTGTATACGGCGCTGGGGGGCGCATGGGCAGAGGGCGCCACGTCCCCAGTGACGAGCAGGCTTGCCACACAAAACCCGCTTGCTTCAGGTTTTTAGTGCTAGTCAAACTTGTGGAATAACCGCCTCCGCCTCAATTTCAATCAACCACTGCGGCAACGACAATCCGCTGACGAGTATCCACGAAGACGGCGGCGGGTTGTGCGGGAAACGCTCACGCAACGCCTGCGCGATCGGCTCCTGCTGGTCACGGGCCGACTCGACGATATACAACCGCAGCATGATCACATGGGACAGGTCCCCCTCGACCTCGGCCAGGACCTTTTCGATATTGTCCAAGGCGGTGGCGGTCTGCTCGGCAATGCCAGGGCCGAAGGTGCGTTCGTCCGCATCCACGCCCACCTGCCCGGAAAGCAGGATGCGTCGGCCTTCCGGGACTTCAAGGGCCTGGCTGAAGCCGTACTGCAGGGAGTTGAATACCGTTGCGGGATTGATGACCTTTCGCTGCATGACGCGTCCTTGTTGTCCGTGGGAAAACAAGCCTAACCCAAAGGCATCGCTCAATCTGACGGTTCAACATCCCGCAACATATCGGGCTCGAGTGACCACCGGACGCGGCGCAATGGGGCAGTGACCTTGTGGGAGCCGGGCTTGCCCGCGATAGCGGCGTGCCAGGCGACAGCAATGCCGGCTGACACGCCGTCATCGCAGGCAAGCCAGCTCCCACATTGGATCTGCGTGATGACCAAGCGGGTGTTCCCGAATGCCTACTGCGGCCCGAGTCAGCCTACCAATGCCCCATCGCCAGACTGAATGGCGAAAATTCCGCAAACTGCCACCGCAACGCCAACGCCGCCGGGCGGCGGACCACCTGTTCCACGGTGACCGTCCATAGCCGCTGGGCACCCTCGAACAGGGCCACTTGCGGGCCGTCCAGAATCAACGCAGTGCGCCCGGCCACTTGCAGCACATCACCCGATTCGAAATCGATGAACAACAGGCCCGCCACCGGGTTCACCTGCAGATTACCCAGGGTGTTGAAGAACAGGTTGCCGGCGAAGTCAGGGATGGTCAGCACGTTGCCTTCTACCTGCACAAAACCCGTGTTGCCGCCCCGATGAGAAACGTCCACCGAGCGCTGGCCGTCGACCTCGACGTAGCTGGCGACGAAGAACGTGTCGGCGTTGCGAATCGTGGTTTGGGCCGCGTCGTCCAGGGTGTCGGAACGTTCGACCCGCGTGCCGGGTTTGCGCGCGATGGCGTCGACCGGCCGCAGCTGGATGTACTTGGGGCAATTGCCGAAGGTGTGCACCACGTCGACCGAAAAGCCATCGTCATCGAGTGCGCCGATACGCCCGTTCATGCGATTGCGGCGGCGGGTGTTGAGGTCGATGCCCAGCAGGCCGATGGAAGCACCGCCGAGCAATGCGCCGCGGGCCGGGTCGCTCGCGCAGGGCAGGCTGTCGATCTGCAAGGTTTGCGGATCCGGCGAATGCGCAAAGCCTGGGGCGCCTTCAAGCATGGTCGCCCAGGGGATGCCCTGCTCGTCCACCACGCCCAGCACCAGATACGGCAGCAAAGGGTAGAAATCCCGATGTTGTTCCGGCAGGTGATCACGTATCACCTTCGGCCCGACCACAGCCATGCGGTCGGCGACGCCAACCGCTGCTTGCAGGTGCCGTTCGCCGGCATGCCAGGGGGATTGTTCGATCAGGTTCATGGCGAGCACCTCAGAGTGGATGCCCCGATGCTGCGCCTTGCCAGGCATTGAGAGAATAACCACGCCAGGCAATCCACTATTACGCCAGCTGAAATGCCGGGTGCTCGCGCAGGGCTGCCAGGCAGTGGTCGACAAAACTGCGTACGCGCATCGGCGCATTGCGGCCTTGGCGATACACCATATGCACAGGCACTGGCGCCAGCTCAAAGTCCGGCAGTACGCGGCGTAACTGCCCGGTGAGCAGATGCTCGTGAACCGGGTAACTCAAGCAGCGAATCAGCCCGGCGCCCTGCACCGCCGCGTTGATCGCCCCCTGCACCGTGGTGCAGCCCAGGCGTGCGCGGGCCTTGAGCTGATAGCCGTGAAAATCCCAATGCACCTGTTCGGCACCGGCGATCAGCCTGTGCTGCTTGAGGTCTACGGGGTGCCGGGGTTCGCCGTTGTCAGCCAGGTAGCCGGGACTGGCGCAAAGGATGTGCCGCACGTGCCCCAACGGTCGCGCAGTCAACGCCGAGTCGGGCAGTTCACCGACGAGGATCGCCACGTCCAGTCCCTCTTCATGCAGGTTCGGGTAATAGTCGTGGTAATGGACTGCCAACTGCACGTCGGGATAGCGGTCCATGTAGCCGGCCAATACCGGCGCCATCACATAGCGGCTGAACAACAAGGGCAGGAACACCCGCAGATTGCCCTGGGCTTGCACATGCAAACCCTTGGCCGACGCTTCGGCAGCCTCCACAGCGGCGAGCAGGCGCAGGCAGTCAGCCAGGTACGCACTGCCGGCGTCGGTGAGGCTCACGCCCCGCGTACTGCGCTCAAGCAACGGCATGCGCAAACGCGCTTCCAGGCGCGCTATCGCCCGCACCAGCGTCGGCCCCGAGACTTGCGCCGCCCGCGCCGCCGCGGCCAGGCTCGGCTGCCCTGCCAGCGCGGCGAAGAGCTGCATATCGCGATAACGCTCCATCAACTGCGCCGTTTCATTGTCGGATTGAGGGCGGCGTCCTGGCCCAGTCGATGGGTGAGGAAATCCACAAAGGTGTTGATCTTGGCAGGCACGCGCGCACTTTTCTGGAACACCACCTGGATCGGCAGCGGCGGCGCCTCATAGGCGTCGAGGACAATCTCCAGCTCCCCCGCCGCCACGGCGGTTGCAACCTGATAGGACAGCACGCGCGTCATGCCCCAGCCCAGGCGTGCCAGGTTGATGGCGGCGTTGTTGGCCGTGACCACCAGCCGTGGCTCGATGGGCACGGCCAACGGCTGGCCGTCGTCGACGAACTCCCAGCCACTTACCAACTGGCTGGAAGACGACGTGGCAATCTTGGCCTCACGCAATTGCGAAGGGTGCCCGGGCCGCCCGTGCTGGTCGAGATACGCCGGTGACGCGCACACCACCCGGCGCACCTCGCCAACCTTGATCGCCTGCTGCCCGGGCTCGTGCAGATGACCGATACGTACCGCCACATCAACGCCCTCGTCGACCATGTTAACCACGCGGTCAACCAGCAAGGCGTTGATGTTCACCAAGGGGAACCGGTCGAGGTAGTCCCCCAGCACCGGCGCCACATACAGTTCGCCAAACAGCACCGGCGCGGTGACTGTCAGGTGGCCACAGGGGATGGAATAACTGCCCGCCGCCGCTTCTTCGGCTTCATCGAGTTCGGCCAGGATGCGCCGACAATCTTCCAGGTAGCGCTGGCCGGCTTCGGTCAGGTGCAGGCTGCGCGTGGTACGCGCCAGCAGTTGGGTGCCGATGCGCTCCTCCATGGCGGCGATGGCCCGCGTCACGCTGGGAGGTGAGGTGTTCAGGCGACGCGCTGCGGCGGCAAAGCCCTCCTCCTCGGCCACCGCCACAAACACCTGCATTTCATGAAATCGATCCATCGGCGCGCCTCCATGCAGTTAAAGCGACCGCAACCCCACCGGCGTACGCGGCATGCCGACAAACCCCGGCAACGCCTCGATGCTGGCGAGCCAGGCGCGCACATGAGGGTAGTCGGCCAGCGAGACATTGCCTTCGGGCGCGTGGGCCACGTAGGTGTAGAAGGCCACATCGGCAATGGTCGGCAGCTCGCTGGCCAGGAAGCGGCTTTGGCTCAGTTGCGCTTCCATCAGCTTCAGCAAGGCGTGGGAACGGGTAATCGCGGCGGCAGTGTCGACGTCAGCACCAAACACCAAGGCCAGGCGCGCAGTCGCGGGCCCGGCATGGAGTTGCCCGGCGGCGGCCGAGAGCCAGCGCTGCACGCGGGCTTGGCCCACCGGGTCACTTGGCAGCCATTGGCCGTTGCCGTAGGTGCTGGCGAGGTAGACCAGAATCGCAGTGGAGTCGGCCAGTAGAACGCCGTTGTCATCAATGGCGGGCACTTGGCCAAATGGGTTGATCGTGGCAATAAAGTCAGCAGCTTTATGCGCGCCTTGCTTGAGGTCGACCAGCACAAATTCCGAGGGCAAGCCCAGCAGGGACAGCATCAGCTCGACCCGGTGGGAGTGGCCGGACAACGGGAAACCGTAGAGTTTGATCATGAAAGGCTCCAAAAGAAGGGGTATCGACGCCCCGCATGTTCCATCGCTGCCCCGTCCGTTGGAATCACCAGGATTTACAATCCAGCATTTCATCCAGCGAAACAATAGCTCACTTGGATGCAGCCAAAAAATCCCACGATCGAACCCGCCCCCTGTGGGGCTCGACAGCGCCCACAGTTGAACTTCGGCGTGCCTCAAATTCCGCCAACGACGTAGGTGCTGCACAGGCCAGGGGTGTGCTCAACGCTCTTGGAGGCGATCGCGCAGGAATCGATGGCTGCTGGAAAACAACCGCCGATAGGTGAGCAACACCGCCCCCACCGTGCCTAACGCCGATGACGCGGCAATCAGGAACATGATCACGATCTGATACCGCACCGCATCCTCCGGGCTCTCCCCCGCCAGCACCTGACCGGTCATCATGCCGGGCAGGCTGACGATGCCCACCACCGTCATCTGGTTCAGCGTCGGGATCATGCCCGCGCGTACCGCTTGGCGTATCGCGTCCTGCGCCGCTTCCCAGCGTGAGCCGCCGAGGGCCAGGATCATCTCGATGGTGTTGCGCCCCGAGGTCAGTTCCTGGGTCATGCGCTCGATGCCCAGGGAGACGCCGGTCAGGGTGTTGCCCAGGATCATGCCCAGGATCGGGATCGCATACTGCGGCTCGTACCACGGGTGGATGCGGATCACCGCAAACAAGCCCACGGCCGTGACCAGCCACGAGCTGCCCCACACCGACAGGATGCTGTCGACCCGCTGGCCCCGGTACGTGCGCCGCCCTCGCCCGGCGGCCGAAAGCCCGGCGGTCAGGGTCATCGCACACATCAACGGCAACACCACGTACCAGTAGGCAAACTCGAAGACCCAGCCCAGCAGGTAACCGATGGCCAACAATTGCACCACGGTGCGCACCGCCGCCCACAGCAACTGGCGGCCAAGGCCCAGGCGCAGCAGCAGCGACAGTGCGCCGTTGATCAAAATCAACGAGGCGGCAATGCCCATGTCCAGCGCGGTGAGGTTCTGATAGTTCATGGCTGGGGCACTCCGCTCAACACACCGGCACTCATCTGCAAGTGGATGTCACTCATGCGCCGGGCCTGGTCCAGGTCGTGGGAGACCCAGATACAGGCACGCGCAGGGTCACCGGCAAACCAGGCATCGATCAACGCCTCCACCTCGCGGGATGAGGTTGGGTCGAGGGCGGCGGTGGGTTCGTCCAGCAGTAGCACTTCGGGGTTCAGTTGCAGGGTGCGGATCAACGAGACCACCTGGGATTCGCCGCCCGACAGGTCGCCGGCGCGCTTGGCGAGAAAATCCGGCGCCTTGCCGGCATGCCCGAGCAGCGTGGTGACGGCCGCCAGATCGAAGCTGCGCTTGCGCAACGTCTTGAGGCTGAAGGGGAACCGCAGGTTGTCTTCCACCGAACCATCAAGCAGCGCCGGACGTTGCGACAGGTAGCTGATATGGCTGCGATAGTGGGGAATCTGCGTATTGCCGATCGGCTGGTTATTCCACAGGATCTGCCCGGACGTGGGCGCATCCAGCAGCGCCAACGCGCGCAGGAATACACTTTTGCCAGAACCGGACGCGCCGGTGATGGACACGCGGTCGCCGGCATGCAGGGTAAAATCAATGGGCTGGAGCAACGGCACTTGGCGGCGCTCGTCCAGGCGCGTGAGGGCGCGGGTTTCGATCAGTGCGCTCATGGACGCGGTGTTCCTCTTAAATCCTGTTGGCCGCAATGGTGAGGCAGGCGCGGCAAGATTTCATGAAAAAATTCAAACTATCGCCACCCGTGCGGCTCAGAACTTCAGGTTCAACGTAGATACGGAGGCGACATGCACTACCGACAACTGGGCCATTCCGGCCTGCTGGTGTCCGAAATGATCCTGGGCACCGTGCCCTTTGGCGGTCGCGCCGAATTTGAACAATGCGGATCGGTGGACGTGCCCCTGGCCAAGCGCATGTTCGATATCGCGTTCGACGCGGGTGTGAACATGGTTGACACCGCCGACCTCTACTCCCACGGTCTGGCTGAAGAAGTGGTTGGCAAAGCCTTGGGCGACAAGCGCAACGATGTCCTGTTGGCTACCAAGGGCCGTAGCCCGGTGGACAGCAACCCGAACAATTCCGGTTCCTCGCGCTACCACCTGATTCGCGCGTGCGAGGCCAGTTTGAAACGCTTGGGCACCGACCATATCGACCTGTACCAACTGCACAATTGGGATGGCATGACCCCCATCGAGGAAACCCTCGAAGCGCTGCGGCTGCTGGTGGGTTCGGGGAAAATCCGTTACTTCGGCACCAGCAATTTCACCGCCTGGCAAATGATGAAAACCTTGGGCAAGGCCGAGTTGCACGGCATGCTCAAACCTATTACCCAGCAGATCTACTACACCCCGGAATCCCGCGAAGCCGAGTACGAACTGCTGCCCATGGCACTGGACCAGTCGGTGGGCACGCTGGTGTGGGGCCCGATGGGCGAAGGCCTGCTGACCGGTTCCACCCGCCGCGGGCACACGCCGCCGGCCAACACTCGCCAGGGCAGCGGCTGGCCGGAACCCTACGTGCATGACCAGGAGCGTGCGCTGGACATCATCGAAACCCTCGCCGCTGTCGGCGATGAGCATGGCGTCTCGGTCGCCCGCACGTGCCTGGCGTGGTTGAAGGATCGGCCAGGGATCACTTCGCTGATTGTCGGCGCGCGCACCGAAGAACACCTGCGCGACAACCTCGCAGCGACTGAACTGAAGCTCACCGAGGAACAGTCTGCGCGCATCGAAGCCGTGACGCGGCGCCAGCCGTTGTATCCCTACTGGCATCGTTTCACCGCCGGGATTGATCGCTTTGATCCAGCGGAGCAGCCGTTCCTGGCCGAGCACCAAAAGACCATGGATGCGCGCAAGGACAAGTAACCGCTATCGCCGTCAAGCCGGCGTCTATAGGCCGATATCCCTACAGGCGCTGGCTTGCGTCAACCCGCAAGGAGAAAGCCCGTGATCGCCCAAATCATGATCGCCGCCCTCGGCGTCGTCGCTATCTGGTTCAGCCAGAGCAAGCGCTTGAAGGTGCGCCGCTATGCCTGTCTGTTCGGTATGGCGGGACAGCCGTTCTGGTTTTGGTCATCGATCAATGCCGAGCAATGGGGGATCGTGCTGCTGAGCTGTTTCTACACGGTGGCATGGGCCAAGGGTATAAAGACCCACTGGATTGACCGCAAGCCGGACGTGCAAGGCTGATTTGCAATCGAGCGCCGCACTGCCTATATTTCCCGCCTGGCGCTCTCTACGCCACCTTCCGCGGAAAGGGCTGCGCCCAAGACACTGCACCCCCCTCATTTTCTACGACTCCCAACCTTGAAGCGGAACAGGTTTGTGCAAGGAGATCGTATGCCCCGACACATCAACACCGATGGCCGCCTCAACCTTGAGCAACAGCGCAAGCGCGCCAAGGAATTGCTGCCACACCTGAAAACCCAAGACCCGAACGCAACCCTGTCCCAGGCACAATGGGCGATCGCCAAGCAGCTGGGTTTCAGCAGTTGGCCCAGGCTCAAGGCCCATGTCGATGCCATCGCCTTCGCCGCGAACCACCCCGACTTCGCCGCCGGCGATGAAGCGCGCACCACCCATTGGCGCTGCGGCAATGACATTGCCCACAGCCTGCAGGTCGCGGGGTTCAAGGGACGTTTTCAGATGCTCACCGACCCCCTGTGCATGGGCCCGGTTCGCGATGTGCCCAGCGCCGCATTCCGTGCAATGCGCAGCGCATTTATCAGCCAGGCCTTCGCCCTGGACGAAGCACAGGTAGCGCGCCGCGTCGCCGATGAATATGACCAGCTCGAAGCCTTGGCCGACGCCGATCACAGCGTGCTGTGGTGCGAAGCGGATGCCTATGACCAACTGTTCCTGATGCGTGCACTTGCGGGTCTTGAGCAAGCCCCCCGCACACTGGAGCTGATCGAGGTGGACCGCATTCCCGGTGTGGAACGCTTTATCGGCATTGGCCAACTGGCGCCCGACCTGCTCGCCTGGCTCTGGCCGCAACGACGGCTGATCGACGACGACGCGGTGCACTTGGCCAAGCGGGCCTGGGCGGCATATTGCGCACCGTCACCAGAAAGCCTGGCGCAGCTGGCCCACGGCACACATTCGGCGCTGCCTCTGCTGGCCCCTGCGCTGTTGCGCCAATTGCAGGAACTGCCGGGCATTCGCGACGGTTTATCGCTCACCGAACGCCTGGCACTGACCTACATTGCCGAAGCCGGCCTCGTGCCGTTTGGTCGGGTGTTCGCCGAGTTGATGAGCAAGCGCGAACCACTGCCGTTTCTGGGGGACATGATGTTTCATGCGCTGATGCGGCCGTTGATCGACGGCAAGCAACCCTTGCTGATCGAGACACAGGTGGACCGGGACTGGCCCCGCCGTGAGTTGGCGCTGACGCCATTGGGGTATCAGGTGCTGAGCGGCGATGCGTATTGGCTTGAGCATGCCAGCCATGAACGCTGGGTCGGCGGTGTGTGCCTGAGCCCTGGCCGCCCTCACTGGGCGATAGACGCCACCCAGCCGGTCTGGCACGGCTGACGCCCGCCCGGCGGTTACCGCTTGGGCGATAGGCCAATCGCACAGGCGAACACCGCCGGGTCCCCCTGGCAAATGGCGCGCTTAGCAATCGACACCTTGCTCGCGCGGGGCGCCGCTCCCTCCGTATCCACCGCGCGCAGTACCGGGCGCTCAAGGGTCGGCAGATTCTGCAGGGGATCGACGATTTCCATGCAGCGACGCAACGAGTTGAAGTCCGGCGACTGCGACAGCGACAAGTGCAACGTCTGGCTCACTGACACCGACACCAGCGAACTCTGCGCACAGTGCCCGTCGTAGATCAGCGTGTGGCGTATCAGCGGGTTGTCGTGGCAATACTTCAGCAGGTTCACCTGCCGTGAGCGCACCAGCGCGGTGTCGATGATCAACAGGTCGAATGCCACGCCCTCGGAACGCGTCAACGCCTGCAACTCGTCGAACGAACTCAGTGGGGCGATGCGGTAGTAGCCCAGTTGGTTGAGCATTTTCTCTATCTTGATCCGTTGCAAAAGGTCGGCATCGGCAATCAGCAGGCGTAACGCTTTATTGGACATAGGGTAAACCTGACAGTTGGGCATCAGCGTCGATCACGGTAACGGTCAGGGCCAAACATGACTTTAAGGCGATTCTGAAACGGTATCCGGGGGCAGTGGCGCACTTTTAAGAATCGCCTCAAAGCCCTCGCACCGCCCGCGCCCTACCATGGCGTGCGTCCCTATCAACGCCCCATGGAATTCACCTGTGTTCATGTTTCTACTCAGAATGGTGCTGCTGGCCGGTGGGCTGCTCGCTCTCGCGCCTCCGCCCGCCGACGCCGCGCTGCAGATCGAAGGCACGCGCCTTATCTATTTCGGCCAGGACAAGGCCGCCGGTATCAATGTGGTCAACCAGGCACCGCGTGAAGTCGTGGTGCAAACCTGGATCAGCGGGGAAAACGAATCCGCCGGGCGCGAGGTGCCGTTTGCCGCGACCGAGCCGTTGGTGCAACTGGCTGCCGGCGAGCATCATCGCCTGCGCATCCTGTATGCGGGCGAAGGCTTGCCCGTGGACCGCGAGTCGTTGTTCTGGCTGAACATCATGGAGATCCCACTCAAGCCGGAGGACCCCAACAGCGTGCAGTTTGCGATACGCCAACGGCTCAAGCTGTTCTATCGGCCGCCCACGCTCGAGGGCGGTTCGGCCGAAGCGGTGCAGCAGTTGGAATGGAACACCGACGGGCACACCGTCACGGTCAGCAACCCCAGCGCGTTCCACCTGTCGCTGATCAATGTGCAAACAGACGACCAGGCGCTCAGTGATTACCTGCTGCTCGAACCCCATGAGCGCAAGACCCTCGACGCGCCCAGCCCCTTGCCCAAAGGCACCACACTCCACTTCACCGAAATCACCGATATCGGCTTGCAAGCCCGCCACAGCGCGGCGCTCAAGTGATAGACCGCGGGGAATATGCACCTATGTCACTCACCAAACGACTTCTACCCATGTTGCTGTGGGCCTGCGCCGCCCTGCCCGCTACCAGCCATGCGCTGGCCTGCCGCGAGGACGGCACCAACTCGATCATCACCCAGGAGGCCCTGGGCACCGCGCTGGCGGTGGCGGCCGATGCCCCCAACGGCAGCATCATCTGGGAGTCCGGCCCACGCTCCACCAATGTGATCTGCAAAGACGACTACAACTACGGCCGCGAGGAAATATATTTCTACGTCAACCCGGCCAACGTGAGCATCGGCACCGGCATTCGCGTGGGCATCCGCTACAACAACCAGCCCATTACCCAAAGTACCGGCAAGGTCGGCACCGGGTTCTTTTCCGACCGAGGCTGCACCTCCAACTGCATCGGCTGGGACAAGGCGCGTTTCACCCTCAACTTCAGCGTGTTCATCGAGAAATACGACCCCACGCCCCCAAGCGGCCAGGCCAGTACATTGACCTCGTACCGCGTGTTCCAACTGGACGGCGTGCGTGGGCTCAACTCACGCCCCAACAGCAACTTCAACTACGTGGTCACTGGCATGAACGGCATCCGTTTCGTGCCGTGCACGCCGGAGCTGACCATCACCCCCAGCGTGGTCAACTTCCCCACGCCGTCACGCAAGGCTGCGGTCGGTGAAGTCGCCAGCACCGCGAACTTCAGCCTGAACCTGCGCAAAGGCTGCGACACGCCCTACACCGTCAGCGCGCGCTTCGCCACCACCGCGGGCGGCGGCAGTGTGATCAACGGATTGCTGGTGCCGGACAACAACAGCTCGGTGGGCATCTCGCTGTCCCGCGCCGAGAGCCAGCAACAATTGCCGTTCAACAACTGGTTCACCCTGCAGGAACTCATGGGGCTGGGCCAGAGCCACGACGAATTCCGCGCCGACCTGAAATGGCGCACCCTGCCGCTGCCGGGGGCATTCGACGCCGCCGTGGTGGTAGATATGTATTACAAATAGACGGCTTTTAAGGATCGTCTTATGCCCGCGGTGCACGTCGCTATTTAAAGTGCGCCGATGCGATTGAAAAGTTATCTGCTCCAGATCAACCCCGTCCTCTCCCGACCCGAAGCAGCCAGAAGGCTGCTTCGTATTTTTGCGACCGTACTGCTGATCGGCATCCTCAGCGGGGTCTATACCTTCCTGCTGTCCACCTTCAACAACGATATTTCCCAGCGCCGCGGCTACATGAGCAGCGCCATCGCCGAAGCCCACACCTTTTTCACCAACCGCCAGGCCTTGCTCGAAAGCCTCAGCCTGTCCGCGGTACGCCGGCCCTCAAAGGCCCCGGCAAACACGTTTTCCCCGGAAGAGCAGCACCTGCAACTGGGCGATACACCGAGCAACCAGTGGAGCATCTGGCTGACCACGCGCCTGCGCGACTACCTCAAGGCCAAGCAGCTCAACCTGCTTTACGTGAACGCCGGCAACACCCCCCAGATGACGCCCCAAGTGACGCGCTTGTACGATGCCACCGCGCAGGTGCTGCCGATTTCCAAATGCATGCTCAACCGCCTCAAGGCCCTGCAGCACAGTGACCCGGCCACCCTCAACGAGCTGTGGCTGAGTGACCGCACCGAGCACCACTCGCACCTGTACATCTTCATCCGCCTGGATGATCGCGATCCCGACTCCGGCTGGCTCGGCCTGGAAATGGAGAGCCGCGAAGTGTCCTCCA
This sequence comes from Pseudomonas lurida, assembly GCF_002563895.1. Taxonomy (NCBI): domain Bacteria; kingdom Pseudomonadati; phylum Pseudomonadota; class Gammaproteobacteria; order Pseudomonadales; family Pseudomonadaceae; genus Pseudomonas; species Pseudomonas lurida. The sequence continues at coordinate 3,990,947 of NZ_PDJB01000001.1, forward strand.
CCCTCAGCGACCAGAGTGCCGGCGAGTTCATGATGCTCAACTCCCAGGGCATGCTGGTGTTCACCAACAGCGACAATGCGCAGTTGAGCCAACAACACCCGCGGCCCGGGGAAGAGAGTTTTTTCGGGTTTGTCGGCAGCGGTTGGCTGCCCGATCACCTGGTGATCCGCAAGCACCTGAAATCCTCGGACTGGCAACTGATGTACTCCATCGACCTGCGCGCCGTGGTCACCGGCCTGTGGAAGCAGTTGCTCGGCTCACTGCTGTTCTGCCTGTTCAGCCTGACGCTGATCTGGCTGGTGATGAGGCGCGTCGACCAGCGTTTCATCATTCCGTCGATCCACCGCATCCAGGCGCTGATCGAAAGCGAAGCGTTCGGCCGCGACGTGATCCAGACCGCACCCGTCGCCCTGTGCGTGCTGCGGCGTACCGATGGCCAGGTGGTGCTGGAAAACACCCTGGCCCAGCAATGGCTCGGCCACGGCCCGGAGCGCGAGAGCTTGCGGGCCGGCTGGATCGAGCAGGCGTTTGCCGACGGGCCGTCGGAACGCAGCGACTACTTCGAGACCATCGACGGCCGCCACCTGTACCTGAGCAGCGCGCCGACCCGCTACAAAGGCGAGGATGTGCTGTTTTGCGCCTTCAGCGATATCAGTGCACGCAAGCAGGTCGAGGCGGCACTGGAAGAAGCGCGACACTCTGCGGACGCGGCCAACGCCGCAAAAACCTTGTTCCTGGCCACCATGAGCCATGAAATCCGCACGCCGCTGTATGGCGTGCTCGGCACCCTGGAACTGCTGGCACGCACGCAACTGGATGCCCAGCAAAAAGACTACTTGCACGCCATCGAGGGTTCATCCTCGACCTTGTTGCAACTGATCTGCGACGTGCTGGACGTGTCGAAGATCGAGGCCGGCCAGTTGGCCCTGGAATTGAGCGAGTTCTCACCGCTGGACCTGGTGCACGAGATCATCCAGGGCTACGCGGCCGCCGCCCAGGGCAAGGGCCTGCAACTGTATGCCTGCTTCGACCCCAAGTTGCCGGAACGCCTGATCGGCGATGTGACGCGTATTCGCCAGATCCTCAACAACCTGCTTAACAACGCGGTGAAGTTTACCGACTACGGGCGCGTGGTGCTGCGGGTCAAGGTCCTCGGCCGCGATGGCGAACGCTCCAGCCTGTTGTGGCAGGTCTCGGACACCGGCAAGGGCATTACCCAGGAAGACCAGGCGCTGATTTTCGAGCCGTTCTACCAGAGCGAAGGCAACACCAACGTGGTTGCCGGCACCGGCCTGGGGCTACCGATCTGCCAGCGCCTGACCCAGTTGATGAACGGCCATATCCGCATGGTCAGCGAACTGGGCCTGGGCAGCAGTTTCAGCTTGACCCTGCCGCTGGAAGAAGCCCCCACCGCGCCAATGACCCCACTGCTGGCCGAGACCATCTACGTGGCTTCGCCGATCCCGGAACTGGCGCACTCCATCAGCGGCTGGTTGCGTCGCTGGGGCGCTCGGGCCCAGACCGGCCTGCCGACCCTGCCGGAAAGCCATCTGCTGCTGCAATTGCACCCCGGCAGCGTCGACCCGTTGCTGGTGCCCGACTGGCCGGGGCCGGTGATCCATGTCAGCAGCAACGCCTGTAACGCCCTCGAAGCCGAAGCTGGCGCCTGGCATGTCAACCTCAACCACCTGGGTGCGATTCACCAGGCGGTCAGCCAGGCCCAGGGCCTGTGGGTGGCACGCGCCGATGAGCAAACGCGCCAGCGCGACCTGAAGAAGCTCAACCTGCACCTGCTGGTGGCCGAGGACAACATCATCAACCAGCTGATCCTGCGCGACCAGCTCGAGGAACTCGGCTGCACCGTGGAGCTGGCGGCCGATGGCCAGGAAGCGTTGCAGCTGTACGCCGCCGGCCAATTCGACGTGGTGCTGACGGACGTGAACATGCCCCACATCAACGGTTATGAACTGGCGCGCGAACTGCGGCGCCAGGACTGCCCGTTGCCAATAATCGGGGCCACCGCCAACGCCATGCGCGGCGAGGCCGACCTGTGCCTGGCCGCCGGCATGAACCATTGCCTGGTCAAACCCTTTGCGTTGCGGGCTCTATTCAACTCCCTGGCGCCTTATGCACGGATCACCCATGAAGCCCCTTAGTATTCTGATCGTTGAGGACCATCCCCTGCAGCACATCTACCTGCAGCACCTGCTCAGTGAGTTAGGGGATTTCATGCTCGAAACCGCCGAAGATGGCAAACAAGCGCTGGAGCGGCTGCGCCAGCGTGATTTCGACCTGGTACTGACCGACCTGCTGATGCCCGGCATGGACGGCGTGCAATTTATCCAGTGCCTGGCCAGCCTGCGCTGCAAGCCGGCACTGGCGATCATGAGCGCCGCGTCACGCCGCATGCTGATGGCCGCCAGCCTGGTGGCGAAGAACCTCGACGTGGAGGTGATCGGGCTGATTTCCAAGCCGGTCGCCGCCGACGCCTTGCGCAGCCTGGTGGACCAATTGCGCAACCGCGTACGCAGCCCCTCCCCCGCATTGCCCGAACACCTGGACATCGACCGTCACACGCTGATCCAGGCCATGGGCAACGGCCAGTTCCAGGCGTGGTTCCAGCCGAAGAAATCCCTGGCCAACGGCCGCATCGTCGCCGCCGAAGCGCTGGTGCGCTGGATGCACCCCGAGCAAGGCGTGATGCTGCCCGCTGCATTCCTGCCGGCCATCAAGGCGTTCGAACTGGAAGAGCGCCTGTTGTGGGTGGTGCTCAAGCAGGCTATCCACGCCCAAGAACGCTGGCGCCAGCGTGGCTATGAAATCCCGGTGGCGATCAACCTGCCCACGCACCTGCTCAACAGCCACGACCTGGCCGACCGCCTGCTGGAGTTCGTGCTGCACCACGATGGCATCCCCGGGATGATCTGCTTCGAGTTGATGGAGTGCTCGGTGCCCCAGGACATCAGCAACTTCTACGCAGGCGCCTGCCGCCTGCGCATCAAAGGCTTCGGGTTGTCCCAGGACGATTTCGGCAAAGGCTACAGCTCGTACCTCAACCTGGTGTCCACGCCCTTCACAGAACTCAAGATCGACCAGGCACTGGTGCAGGGCAGCCATGACAACGAGGGCATCGCCCAGGCCCTCGCCAGTATCATCGCGCTGGGGCGAAAACTCGGCCTGACCGTGGTCGCCGAAGGCGTGGAGACGCCCCAGCAACTGGCGCTGTTGCGCAAGATCGACTGCAACCAGGTGCAGGGTTTCCTGATTTCCCACGCGGTTTCTTCGGAACAATTTCAACAACTACTGAACAATGATGGCCCCGCGACATCTCACTAGGAACCGGCCACGGATGATGCGTCCAATATAGGACTAAGCTCAATCCAGTGCCGATGTGTCCTGCGCCTGCGGAAACCCATGATGAAGCACAACAACGCGATCCTCGAAGCCTTTACCCGCAGCTCCCTGCGCTTGAATATAGGCCTGATGGTGCTGATAGGGATCGCGTTGCTGCTGGTCCTTACCAATTACTGGTCCCTGCAACGGGGGGTCGAGACCCGCTACGGCGCCACGCGCTTTCATTTCGCGCGCCTGATGGAAAACCTCCAGGAACAGCAGTCGTACCTCAAGAGCCTGAGCCACCCGGGGATCCAGGCCGAATTGTTGCGTGAAACCAACGTTCAGGTCAGCCTCAAGAGCCGCATGCTCGAAAACCGCCGCACCCTGTATGAAGGGCAGAAGTACTCGTATTCGGTCCCGTTCAGCGTCACGTTCGATGAACAGCAGGTCGGCGCCGCCGCCAGGCCGCAGATATTCGCCCTGGGTGCGCACCTGACCAGCTACTACAGCGCCTTCTGGTCCTCATCCCCTTACGAGGCGCCGCAAACCTTCCTGCTCGACCGCCAGACGAACTACGCCATCACCGTCCCGTCCGTGGGCTACCAGCGTCGGGAAAGCACAGAGGACACCGGTAACCTTGTAGCCCTGGTCAACGCGGTGCAGCAAACCCTTAAAGAGACGCCGCAGCCCCTGGAGCAGGATCGCGTGTACTGGCAGGCCGGCCCCGCCCCCGACCACTTGCTGGCCTACATCGGCCTGCCGCTCGAAGGCACGGCCCAGGCGGTGGTGGGCACCCTGCTGGACCTGGCGCGGGTCGACGACGTGCAGCGCGCCCTGGAACACTCGGCGTTTGACCGCTTTACCCTGATCGCGCCCGACGGCAGCCGGCTGGTCGGGCCGGACGCAGCCACACCGCTCAGCGACGGCGTGCACTTCACGCTGGACGGCTTCGAATTCAAGATAACCCAGGCCGGGGACCAGCCTTGGAGTGCGGTCTATGGCCTGAATTATTCGCACTTCTTCCATTCGGCCTTGTGGCCGCTGAGCAGCCTGGCGCTGTTCTTCGGCAGCCTGCTGACCCTCGGTTGGGCCGGCAGCCGCTGGTACCGGCTCCAGGTGATTGCGCCGGCACGCCTGGCCCACGAACGCATTGCCGAAAGCGTGGCGTTCAGCCGGGTCATCATCGACACCGCCCCCACCGGGTTATGCGTGGTAAGGCGCAGCGACGCCAAGGTGTTGATCGAGAACCAGCGCGCCCAGGAATGGCCGGGCACTGCGCGCCTGGTGGCCGCCCTGGCCGGCGTGCACGAGGGCGCCGAGAGCGGCGAAACCCATCTGGAGATCGAGGGCCGGCACCTGCAGGTCGGGTTCGTGTCCACGCGTTATCAGGCCGAAGACGTGCGCCTGTACGCCTTCAACGATATTACCCGGCATATCGAGGATGCCCAGGCGCTGGATGATGCTCGCCACGCTGCCGACGCCGCCAATGAAGCCAAGACGCTGTTCCTGGCGACCATGAGCCATGAAATCCGCACCCCACTGTATGGGGTACTCGGCACCCTTGAACTGCTCGGCCTGACCGACCTGGACCCGCACCAGAAAACCTACCTGCACACCATCCAGCGCTCCTCCGCCACGCTGTTCCAGCTGATCAGCGATGTGCTGGACGTGTCGAAGATCGAGTCCGGGCAAATGGCGATCGAAACGGCCGAGTTCTGCCCGCTGGACATGCTCGAAGACACGTTGCACACCTACGCCGCCTTCGCCCAGCGCAAAGGCTTGCAGCTCTACAGTTGCATCGACCCGCAACTGCCCGACTGCGTGATGGGCGACCCGATGCGTATCCGCCAGATTCTCAACAACCTGGTGAGCAACGCCATCAAGTTCACGGACATCGGCCGCGTGGTGATTCGCGCCCGGGTCACGGCACTGGACAGCGAACACGTTGACCTGGAATGGCAGGTCACCGACTCCGGCGTGGGCATTCCCGAAGCGCAGCAAGCCAAGTTGTTCGACCTGTTCTACCAGGCACCGGACACTGCAGGTGAAGGCGGTGCCGGCCTAGGCCTGCCGATCTGCCGGTGGCTGGCGCAGATGATGGAGGGCGAGATCAAAGTGGTCAGCGAGCCGGGCCTGGGCAGCAGCTTCACCTTGAAGATGCGCCTGCCCCTGAGCAGCGGCACCCTGACTCACCTGCCGCTGATCGATCCCAGCCCGACGCCGGTGTACGTGCAGGCGCCGGTGCGCGAGTTGGCCCAGTCGCTGTGTGACTGGCTCAACCGCCTGGGCATCAGCGCGGCACTGGCGGCGAACGGGCAGGAACAGGACAACCGCCACGCGGTGCTATTGGATGCACTCCCCGGCGAGCTCGCCCACCCCTGGGCCGGCCCGCGCGTGGTGTGCCTGCCGGGCGCCCATAGCCCGCCGCTGCATACCGACCAGGGCTGGCGCGTGGACCTGCACGATGTGCGCAGTATCGCTGCCACCGTATCCCTGGCCCAGCACGGCAAACAGGAGCCACCGCCAGCCGCCCAGACGCAGAGCGCCGGGCACTTGGGATTGAGCATCCTGGTGGCGGAGGACAACCCGATCAACCAGGCCATCATCAAGGAACAACTGGAGGCGCTGGGCTGCTCGGTGACCGTTGCCGCCAACGGCGAACAGGCGCTGCACCTGTGGCAACCGCAGGCGTTCGACCTGGTGCTGACTGACGTGAACATGCCGCTGATGAATGGCTATGACCTGGCCCGGACGCTACGTGCCCATGATCCGGGCTTGCCGATCATCGGCGTCACCGCCAACGCCATGCGCGAAGAAGGCGTGCGCTGCCTGGCGGTGGGCATGAATGCCTGGATCGTCAAACCCTTGAGCCTGCAAACCTTGCGTGCGCAACTGGTCAAGCTGTGCAAGGTCAAGCCTGCGCTCGAGCCACGCCCCGAACCACTCGCCGAAACCTGCCGCGACACTGTGCAGATGTCGGACAAAATGCGTCCGCTGTTCATCAGCAGCGTGCAGCACGACTTGCAGCGCATCGGCGCGGCGCTGGAACAGCGTGACGCACGCGGCCTCGGCCAACTGCTGCATTCGGTCGCCGGCGCCCTCGGCGCCGTGCAGGCCCTCAACCTGGCCCAAGACTGTATCGAACTGGAAAACGCGCTGAACCGTGGCAGCCTCGACACCGCGCTGGCACTCAGGGTGAAGGCTGTAATGCAGCGTCTGTCTGCGGTGCTGGACACGCTCCAGCCCGGACACACTTCACTCACTTGAACTGGCATTACGGACGGCCCTTTATGAAAAAATTCAACGTGGTAATCGCGGACGATCACCCGATCGTGCTGCTCGGGGTACGCGAACTGGTGGAGCGTGACACACGCTTTCAGGTGGTCGGCGAGGCGGTCTGTTCGGCGGGCTTGATCGAGTTGTTGCAGCGCCAGGGCGCCGACATCGTGATCACCGACTACAACATGCCCGGCGACTCGCCCTACGGCGACGGCCTGAAACTGGTGGAGTACCTGAAACGGCATTTCCCGCAGGTGCAGATCCTGATCCTGACGATGATCTCCAACCACCTGATCCTCACCCGCCTGCAGGAACTGGGTGTGGTCGGCATCATCCAGAAAAGCCAGTTGCACACCGAGATCCAACTGGCGCTCAAGGCGATCGCCCAACACAGTGCCTACCGCAGCCTGGAGCCGGCCAAGACCTCCGTGATCGAGACCCTCACGGCCATCGACGAGCGCTTCTCGACCTTGTCACCCAAGGAGTTTGAAATCCTGCGCCTGTTTATCTCCGGCATGAGTGTCAGCGATATTGCGCGCAGCCAGAACCGAAGTTCAAAAACCATCAGCGCGCAAAAAATATCGGCCATGCGCAAACTTGAAGTCAGCAGTGACCAGGATCTTCTTGCCTATTGCCTGGCGCGTAACATTTTCAACTAAGCGGTAACTTAAAAGCCATTCAGGGACAATGGCTTGAGCCTTTGTTTTCCGGCTAAAAACCCTCCATAAGTGCAACTAGACCGCTCGCTGCGGCGCTTATAAGAATCGTCTTATTTGCCTGACTGCCCTCGCCTCTTACTATTTCCTGGCAGTTCAGAAACCGCACTTTCCAATTCACACTTATGGACATCATCATGAAGAAGTTTTCCCTGGCTGTTATCGCCTCGGCCATTCTCTGCGCCTCCGGCAGCGCATTCGCCGAAGAGACTGCAGCTCCGACGCCGACGCTGGGCGGCAGCGGCAAAATCACCTTCACCGGCGTCATCAACAACGATGCTTGCTCGGTAGACGGCGCCAACTCCGACCGCACCATTTCGGTCGACATGGGCAACGTCTCGATCAAGGACATGGGCACTGCGGAAAACCCAACCGCAGGTCGCGTAACCGCCAAAGACTTCAACCTGAACGTCAACTGCAACCAGGGCACCAAGGTCGCGATGATCTTTGACGCCAACAACGGCGGTTCGGGCCTGGTGACCGGCAAGAACGTCCTGGCCCTTAACCCGGGTTCGGCCACCGCGCAAAACGTCGGTATCGCCCTGCTCGACAGCAAAGGCACGCTGATCGACCTCAGCTCGCCAGCCACCGCACGCATCGAAAGCACCATGCACGGCCAGGGCACCGACGGCGGCGACGCCACCTTGAGCTTCGCCGCTGCCTACGTCACCACCGGTGCCGCCGGTGCATCGACGGCCGGTCGCGGTGACGCCACCCTGCCGTTCATCCTGCAATACGAGTAAACGCGGCGCTGTGCACCGTGCGCGCGAGGCCTTGCGGCCTCGCCATTCCCCCTTCTGATGACACCGGACAAACCTCATGCTGCCTCGTTCTATTGCCGTAGGCTTCGGCCTGCTGGGCATGCTCATGGCTGCCCAGGCCGCCGCCAGCATTTCATTGAATGCCACTCGCATCGTGTTCGATGGCGAGCACAAGGAAGCCAATATCACCGTGCGCAACGGTAACCAGGACGTGCTGATCCAGTCCTGGGTCGACCGCAACGACTCCAGCGGCAGCCGCGCGCCGTTTGCCGTCACCCCGCCGCTGGCACGCGTGTTCGCCAAGGAACAACAACTGCTGCGCATCTTGTACGAAGGCACTGGCATGCCCACCGACCGCGAGTCAGTGGTATGGCTGAATGTGCAGGAGATCCCCAAGGCCAGTGAAGCCGAGAACACCTTGCAGTTGGCCATCCGCCAACGCATCAAGATTTTTTTCCGCCCTGCGGGCTTAACCGGCAGTGCGTTGCAGGCCCCTGCCCAACTTGAGTGGACACTGGCCAGACACGGTGCGCAGAGCGTGCTGACGGTGAAAAACCCGACGCTGTACCACGTGTCCATGGCCGACATCAAAGTGCAGGAACAACTGGCCAGCGACTCCACCATGGTCGCCCCTGGCGAGGAAAAACAGTTCCCGCTCAAGGGCCTGGCGCCCAGCGGCGCGATGCAGTTGTCGTTCTCCAGCATCAACGACTACGGCGCCCAGAACCACTACACCGCCGCCCTGGCAGGCGGCACCACACACGCCAGTGAATCACGCCGCAAACCCTGAGCACTTCGCCTCAGGCTCACGCTTGCTCGCCAACCAGGGATGCCACAGGTCTTCGCATGTCTTTTCTTTCCAGCAACAGGTCCGCGCGTGGCGCACTGAAGTTAAAGACGCTGTCGCTGGCGATCGCCGCCAGCCTGCCCGCCTGGGCCATGGCTGACGAGGCCGCGGAGACCTTCAATACCACGTTCCTGCAGGGCTCGCAGTCATCGGTCGACCTGCAGCAATTGCTCTCGGCCAACAGCGTGTTGCCCGGCAACTACCGCGTGGACCTGTACAGCAACGAAGTGCTGGTGGGCCGGCGCGACATCGACTTCAAGCGCAATCCGCAAAACGGTCGGGTCGAAGCCTGCCTGACCCTCGATCTGCTCAAGCAATTGGGCATCGACATGGCCCGCCTGGAGGCCCAGGGCAAACTCGACCCGCAGCATCCTCAGGAATGCTACCCGCTGGCGGAGCTGATCGAAGACGCCACCGTGCGCTATGACAGCAGCCGCCTGCGCCTGTTGGCGAGTATTCCGCAGGTGGCCATGCAGCGCGGCCTGCGCGGCTACGTCGACCCGCAGTTGTGGGACGAAGGCGTGCCCGCCGCCTTCATCAACTATCAGCTCAACAGCAGCCGCACCGCTGGCGACTACAACACGCGCATCGCCAATAACCTCGGCCTGCGCAACGGCATCAACCTGGGCGCCTGGCGCCTGCGCAACGAGTCGAACCTGAGCGGCGGTACCGGGCGCTCGAACACCTACACGAGCAACCGCACCTATGTGCAGCATGACGTGACCGCTATCAAGGGCCAGTTCAGCGCCGGTGAGATCTTTTCCGACACCGACCTGTTCGACAGCGTGCGCTACCGCGGCGTGAAACTGGCCTCTGACGACGGCATGCGTGCCGACAGCGAGCGTGGCTATGCGCCGGTGATCCGCGGTGTGGCGCAGACCAACGCGACGGTGGAGATCCGCCAGAACGACTACATCCTCTACACCGCCAACGTCGCACCGGGGCCGTTCGAGATCAACGATATCTACCCCAGCGGCTCCAACGGTGACTTGCAGGTCACCGTGATCGAGGCCGACGGCACCCGCCGTGTGACGATGCAGGCGTTCTCCAGCTTGCCGATCATGGTGCGTGAGGGGCAGGTGAAGTACAGCGTCTCGGCGGGCCGTTTCAACAGCAACACCGACGGCCTGGCGACCCCGCGCTTCCTGAGCGGCACCCTGGCGTATGGCTTGACCAGCAACCTCAGTGGCATCGTCGGCGTGCAAGCCAGCGACGACTACAGCGCGCTGTCCCTCGGCGCCGGCCGCAACACCTCGTTGGGCGCAGTGTCGCTGGATGTGACCCACTCATCGAGCAAGGCCCAGGGGCAAACCACCCAGGGCAGTAGCGTGCGTGCGCTGTATGCCAAGACCTTTGCCGGCACCGATACCAACTTTACCCTGGCCGCCTATCGCTACTCCACCGAGGGTTATCGCAGCTTCAACGACCATGTCGAAGACATCAGCGACAGCATCCGCGTGCGCAGCGGCCATTCGAAAACCCGCACCGACCTGACCATCAACCAGAGTATCGGCCGCAACAGCGCGTTCGGCAGCGTGTATGTGAACGCCAGCGACCAGCGTTACTGGAATCGCGGCGGCTCGCAGAGTTTTTCCGCCGGCTACACCAGCAACTGGGGCAACCTGAGCTACAACCTCGGCGTGACGCGTACCAAGCAGATCGTCACCTGGGGCGAACCGAGCAGCGACACCCAGGTGAACCTCTCGGTCTCCTTCCCGCTGGGCAGCCAGGCCCGAGCGCCCCGCGCGTTTGTCACCACCAGCCACCAGCGCGACAACACCACCACCCAGGCGGGCATCAATGGCTACGTCGCCGATGCCAGCGACACGTTCTATTCGGTACAGGCCGGCCACAGCGACACCAGCGGCGATTCCGGCTCGGTGAACATTAACAGCCGCACCTCGGTGGCGGATGTCAGCCTTGGCTACAGCCAGGGCCAGGGCTACAACTCGCAGAACGTCAACCTCGCAGGTTCCGTGGTGGCCCATGGCGGCGGGATCAACCTGGGGCAGACCGTCAGTGAGACGTTCGCACTGGCCGAAGTGCCGGGCATTTCCGGAGCGAAGATCAGCAGCTACAGCGGTGTGGAGACCGGTTATAACGGCTATGCGGTGATCCCCAATGCGCAGCCCTACCGGGTCAATTGGGTCAGCCTGGATACCCGCGACCTGGGCGGCGATGTGGAAATCGCCAACGCCACTCAACAAGTGGTGCCACGCCGGGGCGCCGTGGTGGTCGCGCGTTACAGCGGTACCACCGGGCGGCGGGTGCTGTTCGAACTGATGGATGCCCAGCATAGGCCACTGGGGTTTGGAGCTTCGTTGGAGGACTCGACGGGGAAGCAGTTGGCGATTGCTGACCCGAACGGGAATGCGCTGGCGTTGGTGGAAGCAGACCAGGGAACATTGGTCATCAAGTGGGGGGAACGCAGGTGCAGCGCTTCGTATGTGTTGCCCGCGCAGAACAAGGCGCTGAATTATGAGCGACAGGCTTTGGTGTGTTCGCCTTGAGATGCCGGGTACACGTCCGTTGCTGCGGTAACGGCTGCCATGGGTTCTACCCTGACGAAGGCTCACCGTTGCAGCGCGCAACAGCAAGCAAAAACGTCCGTACCCTGACGCTCGGTGTGGCTGATGTACCGAGGTGCCTGCATCGCAGGCAAGCCAGCTCCCACAAAAAAGCAGATGTGTGATTGATCTCCCAACCAAGCGCGGCGGCCTTAGCGCTGAACAGTTTCTGACTGCCAAACTCGGTCAAAGGTGGACTACAGCGCCAGCAAATAAGCCAACCACGAAACCACGGCAAAGGTCGACGACGATGCGGTGCTCGATGCAGGTGGCCGCGACACCACCAAGGCCGGCAATTACGCTACTGTGCTGCGCCTGACCATCGACAATCTGTTCGACAAACGCTTGCGGTGCGACGTGAGAATCCGCAGGCGCCACCCTGTCCCTGGGTACGCCGCGCACCGCGCGGTTGTCCGCCACCGTCAATTTCCGAGGCTGAGTGTTTATGCGTAACCTGATATTTACCAGTGTGTGCCTGCTCTCCACCACCGCCCTGGTGGGCTGCCAACAGCAACCGCCCGCCAACGACCAACTGGACGCGGTGCTGTGGACCCAGACATCCATCGAGCACGAGCTGATTTATCGCCAGGTGTTCGCCAGCGCCACGCGCCAACTGGATACCGCACTGGCCGACCCTACCTGGGACGCCATGCCCCTGCCGCCGCGCAACCTTGCGGGCCTGCCGCCGGCGGTCGTGGTGGATATCGACGAAACCCTGCTGGACAACGTTCCGCTCAACGCCCGGGACATCCTCAATAACCAGGTGTACGCCTACGACCGCTGGGACACCTGGGTCGACCAGGCCAAGGCCCAGGCACTGCCCGGCGCCGTCGAGTTCCTGCGGGCGGCTGATGCAAAAGGGATTACCGTCTACTACATCACCAACCGCGAACACAGCCAGGTGCAGGCCACGGTCAACAACCTGCGCCTGCGCGGCTTCCCGGTGGCGCGCAACGAACAGGTGCTGGCCGCCAGTACCCCGACTGGTCACTGCGAACACGCCGGCTACGGCAAACAGTGCCGTCGCCAATGGGTGGCCAGCCACGCCCGTGTACTGATGCTGGCGGGTGACTCCTTCGGTGACTTCGTGCAAGCCGAGCACAACACCCTGGCCGATCAGCGCAAGGCCGCCGCACCGTACCTGGCGTGGCTGGGGCAACGCTGGTTCCTGCTGCCCAACCCGACCTACGGCAATTGGTACAGCGCGCCCTACGGCGACCAGGAAAAACTGCCTTTTGAACGCAAGCGCCAGCTCAAGCAACAGGCGCTGCACCTGGAAAATGAGTCCTGAAACAACCCTATGTCGCCACTGGAATCGTCGCCGTGATCGCGGCGTACGTCGGCCTCTTCCTTTTCAAGGGCCTGCACCTGGCTGCCTGGGTCTGCGGGCCCGGCAACATGACCTGCGGCAGCAAAAGCATATAACCAAAGCTTCGGTTTACAGCGTTTAATATCATTAAACATTGGTGCATCTATCGCGTTTAAATATAAAAAACCTCGCTTGGATGCTTTTATGAACTTACGCACAGCTGCCGCCCTCAGCGCCACCCTCCTTTTGGCAACCCCGGCCGTGTTCGCCGGGCAGACCCTGGACCGCATCACCCAATCCAAGCAATTGGTCGGCGTGCTGATGGAGAATTACCCACCGTTCTCCTTCCTCAACGAGCAAAATCAACTGGACGGTTTTGACGTCGATGTGACCAAGGCCGTGGCGGACAAACTCGGCGTGAAACTCAAGCTGGAGACCCCGTCCTGGGAAGTCATCGCCGCGGGCCGCTGGAATGGCCGCTACGACGTCTGCATCTGCTCGATGACCCCGAGCGCCGCGCGCGGCCAAGTGTTCAACTTCCCGTTTGAGTACTACGCCTCGCCCGCGGTGGTCGTGGTGAATGCCAGTGACAACTCGATCCAGTCCGCCGCCGACCTCAGTGGTAAAAAAGTCGGCGTGGGCAGCGCCTCCACCTACGAAGCGTACCTGGCCAAGGACCTGGTGATCGAAGGCGCCGGCAAGCCGATCGACTACCCGTTCAAGGCCGTACAGGCCGTGCCCTACGACAACGAAACCATTGCGTTCCAGGACCTTGCCCTGGGCGCCGGCAAGCGCCTGGATGCCATGGTCACCAACCTGGTCACCGCCAAGGAACGCATCGACCACGACCCGCGCTTCAAGATCACCGGCACTGTGCTGTACGCCGAGCCCAACGTGGTCGCCACCGAGAAGGGTGATCCGCAATGGGATGCCAGGCTGACCCAGATCCTGGCCGAGCTGAAAAGCGACGGCACGCTGGCGAAGATCTCGCAGAAATGGATCGGCTCAGACATTACCCAATGAGTGTCTTTCCTACGCCACCGACGACGGTGAAACCACCCGCCGTCAAGCGCACCCTCCTGTCGTTCCGCGTTCGACTATGGCTGACCTGGGGCGTAATGCTGTGCCTGTTCACCGCGATGTTCCTGAGCTTCGACCTCCAGTTCGCGATCGTCGCCGCCAAGTGGCAGAACCTGGTGGGGCTGCACCTCTCGCCCCAGGGCTTTCTGCAAGGCGCGGCACTGACGCTGTTCCTGTGTTTCTGTTCGATCTGGCTGTCGGTAGCCCTGGGTTTCGCCACCGCCCTCGCGCGTCTGTCGAGCAGCGCGGTGGCGTTCGGCATCGCCAGTTTCTACGCCTCGTTCTTTCGCGGCACGCCGCTGCTGATCCAGATCTTGCTGATCTACCTCGGCCTGCCGCAGCTAGGCGTGGTACCGGGTGCGATCAGTGCCGGCATCATTGCGTTGTCGCTGAACTACGGCGCCTACCTGAGTGAGATCTTCCGTGCTGGCATCCTTGGGGTTTCCCAGGGCCAGCGTAATGCGGCCGCTGCACTGGGGATGGCGCGCGCGGTGACGTTCTGGCAGATCGTACTGCCCCAGGCCATGCGTACCATCATTCCACCGACCACCAGCCAGTTCATCTCGATGCTCAAGGACTCGTCCCTGGTCTCGGTGATGGGCGTGTGGGAAGTGATGTTCCTCGCCCAATCCTATGGCCGGTCTTCTTACCGCTATATCGAAATGCTCACCACCGCCGCCGTCATCTACTGGCTGCTGTCCATCGGCCTGGAATTGATCCAGGCGCGGCTGGAACGCCACTACGGCAAGGCTTACCTTCACGGGCGATAGCCTGTCGCCCTCTTCCATTTGCACGCAGGAAGCACCATGTCCGATCCCACCCCGCTGTTATTCGGCCTCTATGAACAAGCCAGTGTCGGCTGCGGCGGCGCGCCCAGCCTGTGGACCCACCCCGCCGATGAAAGGCTGGGCATCAATACCCTCAAGTACTGGTCGAACCTGGCCCGCATGGCGGATGAAGCGAATCTCGACCTGATGTTTTTCGGCGACGTGCTGGGCTTTTACGATGTGTTCGGCGGCTCTGAAGCGATGGCGTTGAAATGGGCGGTGGAAGCCCCGGCCAACGATCCGTTGACAATTATTCCAGCCCTCGCGGCCCTGACAGAAAAGCTCGCCTTCGGGGTGACCGTCACCACCACCTATGAACACCCTTTCACCCACGCCCGGCGTTTTAGCACCCTGGATCATTTGTCGGATGGCCGCATCGGCTGGAACATCGTCACCTCGTACCTGTCCAGTGCAGCGCGCAATTTCGGCCTGGAGCAAATGATCAAGCACGATGACCGCTACGAACGCGCGGAAGAATTCCTCGACGTGGTGTACAAGCTCTGGGAAGGCAGCTGGGCCGATGACGCAGTGCGCGCCGATAAACGTTCGCACACCTACGCCGACGGTTCCCGCGTGCGGCCGATCCTGCATGCGGGCGAGCATTACCGGGTAGCCGGGCCGCACCTGACCTCGCCATCGCCGCAGCGCACACCGTTGCTGATCCAGGCGGGCTGGTCGGCACGCGGCCGGCAGTTCGCAGCCAAGCACGCGGAGCTGGTGTTTATCGCCAAGTCCAACCCGCTGGAAATCCGCCAGGGCCTGGAAGATATCTGGCGCCAGGCCGAAGCCCGAGGCCGCCGGGCTGCCGACGTGAAGTCACTGACGGTGCTGCGTATCGTCACCGCAGCCACCGCCATCGAGGCGCAAAAAAAGTACGACAGCCTGCAAAGCAACTATCACCTGCAGGCACAGCTGGTGAGCTATGCCGGCGACACCGGTATCGACATCAGCCGCTACGCCGACAACGAAGCACTGTCGACCCACACCGAAGGCATGACCTCCTACGTGATGAAGCCCGACGGCAGCGGCAAACCGCTGACCGCCGGCGAGGTGCGCCAGCGCTTCGCGAATGTCACCCGGGGCAGTGACCTGATCCTGGTCGGCACGCCGGAACAGATCGCCGACAAGATCGAGGAACACGCACGCATCTCCGGTACCAGCGGCTATATGCTCAACCCGCTGATCAGCCCCGGCTCGCTGAACGACTTTGTCGAGCTGGTGATCCCGGCTCTGCAAAAGCGTGGTCTGTACCGCACCACCGCGCAAACCGGCACGCTGCGCTCGCGACTCAGCGTCGATGGCAGTGATCGCCTGCCGGCATCTGCCCATGGCGCATCGTTCCGCTTTGCCTGAAGCCTGCGTGGGATCAGGTGACCTGCACGCAGAGTCACCACCCCACGTCATGCCTGCGCACGCGCCGCCGTATGCCGATTCACCGGCACCGGCAATCCCAAATGCCCCCGCAACGTGCTGTGGCTGTACTCACGGCGAAACAGCCCCCGCGCCCTCAGCAGCGGCAACACCTGATCAGTAAACCGCGCGAAATCCTCCGGCGCACCTACATGGATGTTGAACCCATCCACCGCCCCCTCGACAAACCAACGCTCGATCTCATCCGCCACGCGCTGGGGCGAGCCCACGAAACTGGAAAATGGCTTGGCAAACCGCAACGCTGCCTGGCGCAAGGTCAACCCTTGGGTACGGGCCACATGCTTGATGTTCTCCGCATGCCCGCGGTAGCCATTGCTACCCAGGTCGCCCAGCTCAGGAAACGGCTCATCCAGCGCGTACTGGCTGAAGTCGTGGTAGTTGAACGGCCGCCCCAATTGCACCAGCGCCTTGTCCAGGTCCAGCTCGCCATTGCGCTCGCGGTCGATGGCCTGGGCTTGCTCGTCGGTGTCGGCAATGATCGGTGAGATACCGGGCAGGATGGTCACGTGATCAGGGTTGCGCCCGGCGGCAGTCGTGCGTTGCTTGATGTCGCTGTAATACGCCTGGGCGTCTTCGAAATTACCCACACCGGCAAAAATCCCCTCGGCATACTTCGCCGCCAGACTGCGACCAGACTCGGAAATACCCGCCTGAAAGATCACCGGCTGGCCCTGGGCCGAACGCGAAATGTTCAGCGGCCCGGTGACGGAGAAAAACTCGCCGTGGTGATCGAGGCGGTGCTGGCGTTGCGGGTCAAGGAACATCTTGCTCTGCTTGTCTCGCACGAAGGCGTCGTCTTCGTAGGAGTCCCACAACCCCTGCACCACTTCGAGGTGCTCGGCCGCCCGGCGATAGCGCTCGGTGTGATCGATATGCTGCTCACGCCCAAAATTGCCCGCGGCACCTTCCAGGCCAGTGGTCACCACGTTCCAACCGGCGCGGCCGCCGCTGATATGGTCCAGGGACGCGAACTGCCGCGCCACGTTGAAAGGTTCGGTGTAGGACGTGGTGAGTGTCGCTACCAGGCCGATCTTCGAAGTGGCACCGGCGATGGCCGAGAGCAGCGTCAACGGCTCCAGGCGGTTGAGGAAGTGCGGCGCGGAGTCCGGAGTGATATAGGGGCTGTCGACGATGAACACCAGGTCGAACTTGGCCGCTTCCGCTCGCTGGGCCTGGGCGCGATACCAGTCGACATCCACACTGGCATCGCCGGGGATCTGCGGGTGCAGCCATTCGTTTTGTGCGGTGCCGACACCGGTGAGAATGGCGCCGAACTTGAGTTGTCGGGGTGAGGTGGACATCAAGGTATTCCTTCGTGGATGGCAGCAGCGCTGGCCTTGGGAGATCGACCTTAATGCCCGCGTGCGGGGCCTGTGAAAGGCTTTGTAGATCTATGCTAATTATTAAAAATACTGATCTAAAACAAACAAAGACATCCGCAATAAGCATAACGATAGACAGCACCGCGCCCCGGCCGTCGAAGCGGCTTTGGACACGGTCGCGGCACAACAAGGAGAATGGCGACCTTTCACACTTAACGCGCTTGCATCAGGCGCGTCCCTCGATCCAAATCGGGTTCAAACCACGAGGTCATATGGATATGAAACGGGTACTTATCGCTTGGTTCGGCATTTTGTCGCTCACCCAGCCCTTACTGTCCCTCGCGGATAACCTCAACGGCAAAACCCTTTTTTCCCAACGGTGTGCGATGTGCCACGGCGCAGATATCAAAGGCACAGGCCCCTTGGCCAATAAGAGCAACCCTCCAACACCTGACCTGACCACAGCCGCGTTCAAAAAACGCTTGCGTGATTACCCAGGCGTTATTGTTTCTTCAATAATTCTGCGCCCCAATGGAGACTTGATCCCAAGAACGTTGCGTGAGAACGGCGTAAAACTACCGCCGTTCGCTTGGAGGGTTAACGACTTCCGCGATTTGAATCAATACATGAGCGGCGTGATTGCACAGAGCCGATGAGCCTCACACCGCTCTTGCCGCGATCGCCTCCACTTCAACCAGCGCGCCGGGTAACGGCAACGCCACCACCTGCAACGCCGTGCGCGCCGGTTTGTTCGGCTGCTCCGGCGTGCCAAAGAACTGCGTGTAGCCCACCTGCAAGCCGGCGAAATCCAGCTTGCCGCCGGTCTCTTCGGCGCCGACCAGGAACACCCGAAGCTGCACGATATCCCCAAGGTCCAGGTCCTGCTGGCGCAGGATCTTGCGAATTTTGTTGAACACCGACACCGTCTGCACTTCGGTATTGCCATAGGCAGCCGGCGTGCCCGCCGCAGCATTGGCGTCATGCAGGTCGGGCAAGGTGCCGCTGACGAAGATCAGGCTGGCGGATGCGGGTACGGTGACTGTTTGCGAAATCGGGAAATCGCCGACGCTGGTACGTTGAATGCTGTCGCTCATGATGCATCTCCTTACGAGGCGGCCAGTGCCGCGCTGTGCCGTTGTTGAGTAACCCGTTCGGCCAGTTGCCCGACCACATGGCGCGCCGAATTGGCCGCCGACTCCTGCCAGATGCCGACGCCGCTTTGCACCAGGCCGTCGCCGGCGAAGTACACCCGGCCGTGACCCGCCTCGAGCAAGGCGCTGGCGTCGGCCGGGAAGTGTTCACGCTGCAGCCACGGGCCTTCGCTGTAGGGGATCTGTTCCCAGGACACCGCCAGAGGGTGGCGCAGATGTTTTGAATAGCCTGGATGCAACAGCTCCACCGCCTCCCTGGAGGTGGCGTACTGTTTGTCGAGCGGTTGCGCGCCAAATACATCGGCGCCCTCCCCAGTCACGTAGCCCGCCACCAGCAGGCCTTCGCGGGTGTTGAGGTCGTTGCTTGGGTACCACAACAGGCGCGCCGGGTGTTCGATCCACGACAGGCCACCGTAGGTGCGGTAGTCGGTTTCCCAGAAGCGCGGTGATTGCCACGCAACTTTGGTGGCCTGGTCGTTGCGGGTGCTGAGCAAGGCGGCCTTGATCGGGTCGCTGAAATCAGTGTCGAGCTTGGCCAGCAGCGGCAGCGGCAGGGTCGAGATCAGGTAATCGGCGCGTACGACCTGTTCGCGGCCGCTGAACGTGTCGTGGTAGGTCACCGCCACGCCGTCCTCCAACTGGCGGATCTGCCGCACGTGGGCGCCCAGCTGCACGTGGCCCCTGACACGCTGGTAGAAGGCATCGGTGATGCGGTCCATGCCTCCCACCGGCTGGAACATGGTGGCGCAGAACTCCGGAAATTCGGTGTGCAGCAGCGCGCCCCACAGCGCCGGGTGCAGCAACTGGTCCAAGGCCAGCGGGCGGCGACTGGCGGGCAACGCCCCGGGGTGCGCAGGCGATTCCAGGTGCCCCGAACGCAGCGTGCCCTCGAAGGCCAGTTCTTGGGACAGGTCGCCATACACTTGCAGGAACGCCAGCAACCGCGCGCGTTCCTCACCACTCAACACATCGTCGAGGGCATCGCGCTGCACCGCTTTGGCCAGCAGGCCGGAAAGGTGGCCGCGCGCATCGTTGATCGCCTGGCCAACGCTGAACGCCGGCTTGCTTACATCTGGCCGCACCTGGGCGCCATGGCTGCTGTTGACCAGCACCTCCAGTGGTACACCCAACTCGCTGCAATAGTCGAGGAGCGTACGGTGCTGGCTGGGAATCCGCGCAGGCCCGGCATTGAAGTAATGCCCTGGGTCGAACGCGGCGGTCTGCGTGCGGCCATCCTTGTAGTCCACGCGGTCGCCGTTGCGGATCGTCCAGGTGCGGCCGCCCACCCGTTCACGGGCCTCCAGCACCTGCACGTCGAATCCGGCACGGGTCAGTTCCAGGGCGGTGACCAGCCCCGCGATCCCGGCCCCCAGTACCAGCACGCGGGTGCCCTGCCCCAGGCCGCTCTTGAGTTTCAGCGGTTGCGGGCGACGGTGTGACGACGGCCCCAGGCCCAATACCGCCAGCGCATCCTTGACTGCCTGCTCGCCGCCCACGGCAGCAATGCTCGACAGCGCTTCACGTCGTGTCAGTCCCATGCTCGATGCTCCTTAATCCGGCAGGCCCGGTGGGTTGATCAGTGACTTGTCGACACGCTCCACGTCCAGGCCCCAGCGTTGCAGCACCTGTTCGTATTGACCACCGGCAATCGCGCCTTCCAGTGCCGTGTGGATCGGCTTGACCAAACCGTTGTCCTTGCGCGTAGTGACGGCGATATCCGCCTGCAACGGCCAGCCACCATTCACCGTACCGACACGTTTGATACCGCCGGTGATCGCCGCGGAATACGCGTACACCGAATTGGGCCCGAACAGTGCGTCACTGCGACCGGACTGCACCGCCAGTTGGGCGGCGGCCTGGTCGTCGAAGTACTGCAAGAGTGCGGGCTTGAGACCGGCCTTTTCATTGGCATCGTTCCAGGCCAGCAAGACTTTTTCCTGGTTGGTGCCGGAGCCGACGATGATCTTCAGCCCGGCAATGTCCGCCGCTTCCTTGATCTCGCTGATCCTGCTGGTGCTCTTCACGTAAAACCCGAGCACATCCTGGCGGTAGGTGGCGAAGTCGAAGCGCTTCTTGCGCGCTTCGGTCACGGTGACGTTGCTGATCACCGCATCGTACTTGCCGGAACTGACGCCCAGGGGCCAATCCTCCCAACTGGTCTGCACCACGTTGAGTTGCAGGCCCAGGCTGTCGGCGATCAACTGCGCGGTGTCAGCCTCGCTGCCGATGGTGGTCTTGTCGTCGTTGGCCAGCAGCGCCAGCGGCGGTCCGGCTACACCGGACACGGCCACGGTGAACTTGCCCGGTTGGGCGAACTTGAAGCCCGACGGGATCTGCGCGATGGCACCATCGTTACGCGGCACATGGATACGCGGGCGGTCGGGGCTGAGGTCGACCTGTTGCACGGCCAGCGCGGTGTGCGCGGTGCTGGCGGCAAGCGCCAGCAAGGCCACGCGTGCAGTATGGATAAACATGGACAGTCACTCCTTGAACTAAAGCACCTTGCCAAGAAAGGCCACGGTGCGGGGATGTCGGGGTTGGCGGAAAACCTGTTCGGGCGGGCCTTCTTCGATCAACTGGCCGTCGCAGAGGAACACCACGTGGTCGGCCACTTCGCGGGCAAAGCCGATCTCGTGGGTGACAATCACCAGGGTCACGCCCAGTCGGGTCAGGCCCTTGATCACGTCGAGCACTTCGCCCACCAGCTCCGGGTCGAGGGCCGAGGTGGGTTCATCGAACAGCAGCACCTTGGGGTCCAACGCCAGGGCGCGGGCAATGGCGACGCGCTGTTGCTGGCCGCCGGAGAGCTGGCGTGGGTAGGCCTCGACCTTGTCCGCCAGGCCGACCTTGGCCAGCAGTTCGGCGGCCTTGGCCTGGGCGCCGGCCTTGTTCCAGCGCTTGTGGGCCAGTGGCGCTTCGGCGACGTTTTCCCAGGCGGTGAGGTGCGGGAACAGGTTGAAGTTCTGGAACACGAACCCCACGTCGATGCGGCGCTTGAGGATTTCGCGTTCCTTGAGTTCGTAGAGCAGGTCGCCCTTGCGGCGGTAGCCGACGTATTCACCGTCGATGGTGATATGCCCGCTGTCGATCTTCTCCAGGTGGTTGATGGTGCGCAGCAACGTGGATTTGCCCGAGCCGGACGGCCCGAGGATCACCGTGACCTTGCCCGGATCGATCGTCAGGTCGATGTCCTTGAGCACCTGCTGGTTACCAAAGCGCTTGCCCACGCCCTGGATCTGGATGCGCCCGGCGCGTGCTTCACCCATGGGTTTTCTCCTTCACCCAGTGGCGCAGGCGTTGCAACGGCGTGGGCGGTAGCACCCGTGCGGTGCCGCGCGCAAAGTGACGTTCGACGTAGTACTGCGCGCTGGTGAGCACAGTGGTGATGATCAGGTACCAGACAGTGGCCACGATCAGCAGCGGGATCACTGCCTGGGTGCGGTTGTAGATGACCTGCACGGTATAGAACAGCTCGGGCAGGGCCAGCACGTAGACGATGGACGTGCCCTTGACCAGGCCGATGATTTCGTTGAACCCCGACGGCAGGATCGAACGCAGCGCCTGGGGCAGGATGATCCGGAAGATCCGTCGCGAGGCTGGCAACCCGAGGGCTGCCGCGGCTTCATGCTGGCCGGCGTCGACGCCGATCAGGCCGCCACGGATGATCTCCGCCGCATAGGCGGCCTGCATCAGGCTCAAGCCCAGCACGGCCACGGTGAACTGGCTGAGTACATCCACGGTGGACCACTCGGCGAACACCACGCTGGTAAACGGTACGCCCACCACGATGTGATCGTACAGGTAGGCAAAGTTGTAGAGGATGATCAGCACCAGCAGCGCCGGCATCGAGCGGAAGAACCAGATATAGCCCCACGCCAGGGCCGCCAGCAGCGGCGATCCCGATAACCGCGCCAGGGCCAGCGCGGTGCCGAGGAAGATGCTGAACACGGTGCTCAGCAGGGTCAGCAACAGCGTCTGCCCCAGGCCGCGCAGCACCGACGGCGAGAAGAACCACTGGCCGAACACGCCCCACTCCCAGCGCGGGTTGGTGGCCAGGGAATGCGCGATGGCCAGTAGCACCAGCGCCGCGAAGATCGACCCGGCCCAGCGCCAGGGATGTCGCGCGGGCACCACCTGCAGGGCCTTGATCGGCGTGGAGACGCGGGCCTGGCGCACCGGGCTGGGCGCTTCAATCAGGTCATAGGATTTGGCGACAATGGGCATGGTGTATTCCTCGGCCTCAGAAGGCATAGGTCAAGCGGGTGTAGTAGTACCCGCCGGTAAAACCGTAGGGCGAATAGACGCCGTAGCTGCTGACCATGGTGCTGCTCGGCACCCCTTGTTTCTTGGGGTAGATGTCGAACAGGTTCTTGGCGCCGACGGCGATGTTCAGGTCTTTGGTGAGGTTGTAGCCAAGGTCGAGGTCGGTGATCCACTGGGCGCTGTAGAGGCGGTCCAGGTCGCGATTGGCCGATGAATTGACTTCCTTGTAGGAGCCGTAGCGAGTCAGGGCCAGGTTGAGGTTGAAGCGGTCGATGCTCCAGTCACCACCCAGGATCAGCTTGGTGTTGGGCTGCACGCCGGTGATCAGGTTGCGCGCCTCACGGTTCATCAACTCGTAGGAAGTGCCGAGGATGTTGGTCGACTCCTTGTAGTTGAGGATTCGGGTCTGGTTCCAGTTGAACGCAGCGGTCCATTTCAGCGAGCCGTACTGGCCGAGGTCCTGGTTGTAGCTACTGACCAGGTCCAGGCCTTTGGTGCGAGTGTCGGCGCCGTTGATGAAGTACTGGCCGCCGGAAGTGGAGTTGATGCCGTTGTTTTGCAGCACCTGGGTGATCTCGGGGCCCAGCAAGGTGCCGGTGAGCGTGATGCGGTCGCGCAGGTTGATCACGTAGGCGTCGGCGGTGAAGCTCAGGCGATCCGTTGGCGTAAGGGTGAAGCCCAGGCTGAAGTTGGTAGAGCGCTCCGGCTTGAGGTCCTCGGCCCCCAGCGCCCTGGCCGCCGCCGAGCCCACCGGCAGCACGCCGTAGTTGATCGACTGATACACACCGTCCACTACGCCATAGGTGGTGGAGCGCGCACTGAACAGGCTGTTGGCCAGGGACGGCGCGCGAAAGCCGTTGCTCACGGTGGCGCGCACGGCGAACTGCGGGGTGAAGTCATAGCGCGTGGTCAGCTTGCCGCTGCGAGTGGCGCCGACGCCCTGGTTGTAGTGTTCGTAGCGAAACGCTGTGCCGACGTACCAGTCCGGTACTGGGTTGAAACCCACATCGACATAACTGGCCAGGCTGTTGCGCGAGGCACTGCTTTCTTCGTCCGGCGAAATGCCGTTGGTGACCTGCGCCCCTGACGACGCACAATTGCCCGGCGCCACGCAGTAGCCGCCGTTGGCATAGGACGCGTAATCACCGGCCTGTACCTCGTAGGTGTCACGCCGATGCTCGAAGCCGTAGCTCAGGTCCAGCGGCTTCTGCAGGCCGATATCGAAGCCGCGCTTGAAGTCGAGGTTGGTGGTCAGCTCGGTGGAGATCCAGGTGCCAGAGGTGAAGTGATTCGGCGTAGCTTCGCCCAGCGACGGGTTCTGGTTATGCGTAGTGCCCTGCTCCGCCTCGTTGCGCCCGTAGGTGGTGGACAGGTCCCAGTCCCAATCGCCGAGCGTGCCCTTGCCACCGAACGCGGCCTGGAAATCGTCCTCGTCGATATACCAGGTCGGCGTATAGCCCGATGGGTAGCCATTGGGCCCGGTGGTGATGGTGTTGGTGATGGTGGGCAAACGGAAATTCTGCCCCTGCTCGGCCTTGCGGTGGGAATAGGTGGTGAAGGAGTACAGGCTCAAGCTGTCATCGATCGGCAGTTCAGCGTTATAGCCCAGGGTCAGCAGGTTGGTCTTGGGCGTGCCGTAGCCGCCATACGTGGACTTGCCCGCTAGGCCGTAGGCTTGCTCATAGGTGTAGCCGTTGGCGCTGGCCTTGTTGTCGTCGTTCTGGCTGCGGGCGTCGAGCGCCAGTTGCACGATGCCGCCGTTGCCGATCTCGAAACCCTTGTTGAGGCTCTGTTGCACGGTCTGCTTCTTGCCGTCATAGCCGAGGCCGGCGTTGGTCACCGAGGTGCCACTTGTGTCGGCCTTGAGGATCACGTTGATCACCCCGGCGATAGCATCGGAGCCGTATTGGGCAGCGGCGCCGTCGCGCAGTACTTCGACGTGGTCGATGGCGCTGATGGGAATCAGGTCTAGGTCGGCTGGCGCGGCCCCGGTATTGATGCCGTTGATGTTCAGCGTGGCGCTGGTATGGCGGCGCTTGCCGTTGACCAGCACCAGCACTTCGGCGGCGCTCAGGCCACGCAGGTTGGGGGCTCGGGCAATGCCGCTGGCGTCCCAGCCGGTTTTTTCCGGCAGGGTCAGCGAGGGGATCACGGCGCTCAAGGCTTCCATGAGGCCGGGCTTGCCGGTGTTCTGCAATTGCTTGGCGCTGACCACGTCGATCGGCACCGGGCTGCTGGTGACGGTGCGCTGTTCGGCGCCGCGGTTACCGGTGACCACCACGGTGGACAGGGTGCTGTCGTCCTGGGCTTGTGCGGTGTTGGCCAGGACGGCCAGTGCCAGGGCGGCGGTCGGTTGTAAGGCTCGCTTCATATGCATTCCTGCGGTTCCAAATCGCGAAGTCGGGCAATCACGCGGTCGCGCGCGGTGCTCGGGTTTTCCAGGGGTGTCTCGGCGATGTGGAACTAGGTGTGGAGCGAGTGCGGGGTTTGAATTGGCAACATACGTTGAACTCCCTTCCAACGATTCTGCTGTGGGGTGGTTACCCGCTTTGGCAGCGCAGAATCCGATTGACGATTGGTACCATCCGAGGTCAGGGGTAGGCTGTTGAGTTCAAACATAACGGAATGGATTTTAAAAATATAATGCTATTTGGGTATAAGCTAATATTCTTGTATTTCATTATTTTTGAGTTTGTTTATTCATATAAGTAATGTCTTTTTGCGATCAGCTCGCGTGGGGTTGGGTGCCCAACACTCGGCACCTCGCCTAGGCTCGGCCTGCGCGAACGAGGGCTTGAATCCGTGAGCCGGCCAAGAACAAAAGCCCCTTCGTCTGATGAATAGAGAACCAACTGTGGGAGCTGGCTTGCCTGCGATGCAGGCAGCTCGGTACATCAGGCAGATCCGGTTGATGCTGTCGCAGGCAAGCCAGCTCCCACCTTTTTCCGAGGTCGACAGTCAGAGATCGATCGGCTTTCAGGCCGCTATGCTTGGCTGGGAAATCAATCACACATCCGCTTTTCTGTGGGAGCTGGCTTGCCTGCGATGCAGGTAGTTTGGTACATCAGGCGCACCGGGTTGATGCTATCGCAGGCAAGCCGGCTCCCACCTTTTTCCCGAGGTCGGCAGTAAGAAATCGATCTGCTTTCAGCCCGCTGTGCTTGGCTGGGAAATCAATCACACACCCGCTTTTCTGTGGGAGCTGGCTTGCCTGCGATGCAAGCAGCTCGGTACATCAGGCAGAGCCGGTTGATGCTATCGCAGGCAAGCCAGCTCCTACCTTTTTACCGAGGTCGACAGTCAGAGATCGATCGGCTTTCAGGCCGCTGTGCTTGGCTGGGAAATCAATCACACATCCGCTTTTCTGTGGGAGCTGGCTTGCCTGCGATGCAGGCAGCTCGGTACATCAGGCAGATCCGGTTGATGCTATCGCAGGCAAGCCGGCTCCCACCTTTCAGCCGTTACCGCAGCAATGGATCTGTACGCCACCTACCTCCCCACCTCCCCCCCAGGCCGCAACAACTGCATCTGCTGCCGATAATCATCGGTCACCTGCCGCGCCTGCCCACTGCTGGTAATCACCTTCGGCGTAATCAACACGATCAACTCCGTGCGATCCTTGGACTTACTGGTACTCCCAAACAACCACCGCAACCCCGGTATCTTCCCCAGATACGGCACCGCACTCACACTCTCTGCGTTGTCCTGCTTGATCAACCCCCCCAGCAACACCGTCTGCCCACTCTGCACCGCCACCTGCGTCGACACCGAACGCGTCGAGATACGCGGGTTCACCGGTGTGTCGCTGTTACCACTCTGGTTCTCGGCGTCACTGACCTGCTGCTGGATATCCATGTACACCAAGCCCCCCGGATTGATGCGCGGCACCACGTCCAGGATCACCCCGGTCTGCACATACTCGACGCTGCTCAAGGTGGTGTCCGCATCCCCGGTGTTTACGGTGGTCTGGCTGATGGGAATGTTGTCCCCCACCTGAATCTGCGCCGGCTGGTTATTCATCACCACCAGCGACGGCGCCGACAGCACCTGGGTGCGGCCGTTGGTTTCCAGTGCATGCAATGCCACCTGCAAATTCGAGCTGACGAACGAATAGAACAACGAATCCGTGGCCCCCAGCCCTGCCCCGCCGCCGCCGAGCGCGCCTTGGCTCCCGGAGGCATTGCCCACGGTGGTGCTGGAGGAATTGCCCGCCAGGCGCCCCAGGTACCACTGCACGCCAAGGTCCAGTTCACCGGTCAGTTTGACCTCAAGGATGCGCGTCTCGATCTGCACTTGCAGGGGCGGGTTGTCGAGGCGCTTGATCGCCGCCTCGATCTCTTTCCACTGCGCGGGCCGGGTGCGCACCAGCAGTTGGTTGCTGCTTTTTTGCGCGGTGATGCGGGTGCCGGCCTCAAGGCCGCTGGCAGGGGCGACTTCCTTCTCTTCCGGCTCCGCTTCTTCAGCCGCAGGCGGGGTGTTCTGCAAGCCACCGTTAGTGGGTGAAGACAAGGTGGTGGTGCGCAACCCCGGCGCGACCTTGGCCGGCGTGTCGTCCTTGATCGCGCCGGTACCGTAGATCTGTCGCAGGTACTTGGCCAGGTCGGCGGCCTTCATGTTGCGCACGTCGTAGACGTACATCTGTGGCTCGTTGCCGCCGCCCTCGTCGATGGTGCGGATCCAGTCGCCCACTTCACTGAGGTACTGGGGCTGGGAAGAAATCGCCACCACCGAGTTGGTCCGTTCGATCGGCAAAAAGCGCAGCATGCCGGCCAGGGGCATGCCGCTGTCGGGGCCGAACATGCTTTGCAACTGGGGCATCAACTCGGCCACGGAAGCCCTTTGCAAACCGAAGACGCCCACCGACATGCCCTTGAGCCAGTCCACGTCAAAGGTGTCAATGGTGTCCTGGTAGTTGGCCAGTTCATCCGGCGTGCCGGCCAGGCTGAGTACGTTGCGCGCCGGGTCGACCAGCAAAAATGCATTTTCGCGGGCGAACGGCTTGAGCAACTTCTGCATCTCGGTGGCGGAGATGTAGCGCAGTGGAAACAACCGCGCCGACAGGCCGCTGGACGGTGGGGCCACGCTCATCTGCGGTACCAGCTTGCCCGCCACCGCCTGGCTGGCGGGCAGGATCACGTAGCGATTGCCTTGCTTGATCATCGCATTGTCGGTCCAGGACAGCAGGGTTTCGAGAATCGACAGCGCCTGCTGCTTGTCCACCGGCTTGGACGTGGAAAAGCTCACGTTGCCCTTCACGCCTTGGGCGATGCTGTAGTTTTCGTGCAGCAGGTCACCCATCACGCTGTTGATCACTGCCTCGATAGGCTGGTCGGCAAAGTTGAACACGATATCGCCGCCCTCCTCCTTCGCCACCGACTGCGCTGCGGGCGCGCGGACGAATTGCTGGTTGCCGCGAATCAGTTGGCGCTGCGGCGGTGATTTCACCGAGGGTTGCACCGTTTCGGGCACGGGTTGCTCAACCGGCGGGCGCTGCGAGCCGGTGCCCTGCATGGCTTCGTGCAGCAGGTCATCGTCGGGGTCGAGACGGTCGGGGAAAGTGCCGCAGCCACCCAGGGCAAGAGCGGTGGCCAGGCAAAACGTTGAGGTGCGCATGTCGATCAAGGGAGGGGCTCGCGGGGCAAAGTAATGGGGAGCCGGTTGGATGGCGGCGGCAGGCGCTTGGCATAGAGACTCAAGGTCTGGGTGCGGCCATCCAGGCTGAAACGGGCGTATTGCGGGGTCAGGTGGTCCAGGCGCCAGCCGTTGGGCAGGGCCTGGCCCAGGCGAACGGTCAGCAGCGGGCCGTCGACCTGCTTGAGCATGGCCATTTGCAGATTGCCGGTGATCATGATGCCGCTGAGGGTGAGATTGGCCAGGCTGGTGACCTGTGCCTTGCCCACCACGCGGTCGGGGCTGCGATCGGGACTGAACAACGGTGCCTGCCAAGTTGCCGCAAGATTGTCCAGGGAGACCGTGGGCGCAACTTGCACGGTGGCCGACGCGTGGGCACGCGTCGGCGGTTCAGGCAACCACTGCGGCTCGTCACCGATGCTGCTGAGGATCACCGCCATCAACAGGCCCAGCAACCCGGCCAGGCCGAGCAAGCCCCACTCCACGGGGCGCAATCTGCCGATCATGGCGTCACCCGCGACGGTTGCAGGTAACCACGCACCAACAGGTGCACCACCAGCTTGCCCGCTCCGCCACTGGCCGGCGCCTGCTGGCTGCGGCGGATGCGCAGTTCATCGACAAACAGGAATGGCGGCTGGTACTCCAGTTCATGCAACAGCACTTCCAAGGGTTCGATGGCGCAGTTGAGGGTCAGGCTGACCTGGACCTGGCGATACGGCTCGCCGTCGTCCTGCTCCGGCGTGATGGGCTTGCGCTGGGTCAAGCTGCAACCGCCGCCGAGATCGGCGTGGCTGTTGATCAGGTCGGCGAGGCGTTGCATCAGGTCGGCGGCCACCACGTCGGGGTCATCGCCGGGCAACAGGCTGGTGTTGCTGGCCGGGTCCTGCCGCGCCTGCTCAAGCTGTTGGCGCAGCGCATCGCGTTGGCGCAATACACTGGCGTACCGTTGCTGCTGCTCCCGCAATTGCTCGGCCTGTTCGCCCATGTCGCGCAGGGGGCCGGCGAACCAGCTGTCGATCAACAGCCAGTAGGCCGCGCCGACCACCACGGCCAGCACCAGCAACGCGGCGCCGCGGCGTTCACGGGGTGTGAGGGGTCGGCGCATCGGCGGCCTCCTGGCGTAGATGAGCACGCAAGGCAAACTGGTCCTTGCCGGTACGTGCATCGGGCTGGATTACCCCTTCGAACTGGGCGTTTTCCAGGCTGCGGCAACCTTTGATACGGGTGATCAGCGCACTGGCCTTCGCGCTCTGCCCGGAGAGTGAAATCTCGCCGTCCTTCACATCCAGTTGATCCAGCCAGGTGTCGGCGGGCAGGCAGGTGGTCAGGTCGTTGAGCAGCGCGGCCAGCGGCGGTTGCGCCAGTTTGCGCCGAATGAGGTACTGCGCAGCGCCCCGGGTAGTGAGCAGTTGCTGGCGCAGGGCATGCACCTCGGCGACTTGGGCTTTTTGCGCTTGGACGCTGGCGTGCATGGCGTCGATGACGCGCTGACGGTCGTTGAGCCACAGCAGCATCGCGGCAATCAGCAAGGCGCCGCACAGCCATGGCAGGCTGCGTTGCAAGCCCATCCCGGCGGGGCGTTGGCGCGGTCGCAGCGGTGTGGGCAACAGGTCAATACCGAGGTTGGCCGCATCCACGCGATGGGGATGCAGGCCGAGGGCGGCGCAGTCGGCGAGGATCTGGTCCAGGCGCTCGCGCAGGATCGCCACCAGTGTCACCTCAAGGTGAGTGGGCGTGCGTCGTTCCTGCCGTGCGACAAAGTAGAGTTGATCGGCCTCGTACGGGGTGTAGCGGTCCAGTTCATAACCGACCACGGCACTCAGGTTGCGTCCGGCGGCCAAGGGCAGTTGTATGCGCTGCACCAGCACAGCGTCGGCCGCGAGCATCAGCACCTGGCGCGTGCTGCCCGCGGTAACCGGCGCTGCCAATGGCCAGTGATGGACCTGTTCGGGCGGTTCTTGCCGTGCCAGCCAACTCGGCACACAGGCACGCAATTCGGTTAGCCACACACGCCAACCCTGTTGCAGCAGGCTGCCGCGCCAATGCCGGGCGATGGGTTCCAGTCGATTCATTCTTGCCAACGCAACACCCGATAGGGTTGTGCGCTGTCCTCCGATGGGCTCAATAAAACGGTGACTTGCAGCCGCGCCTGATACCCGCCGGGGCGCTCGGCCCGGCTGTCGACCACCAGCACTTCGCCAGGGTCGACACCTTCAGCGTTTTGGCGCGGCAGGTTCAGCGCCTTGCGCATCAGCGGGCTGGCGAAGGCGGGATCGGGGCGATCCAGGTCGCTCCACAACGTGATCTCGGGCAGCAATTGGCTGTAGAGGGTTTGGGTCATGCCGGGCAGTTGGCGCACTTCCTCCAGCACCCGGAACGGCGCCAGGCCCTGGTGACGGCGTGCTTCGAGTGCCTTGGCCAGTTGCGTGGCCTGGGCCGGGGTGGCGCCGCAGGCCAGGGCCAGGTGCGTAAGGTCCTGCAGGTCGGCGTTGATGAGGTAAAGCTTGCCGCGCTCGCTGCGCAGGCTCACGTGCAATTGGGCGTCGTCAAAGGCCAGGGGGATATCACGGCCATCGGCGACCCAGCGTCGGTCGGCCATCACTTGGGCGATCCCGGCTTCGGCGGCCAGGACGGTCTGGGTGTGCTGGCGCAGCCACAGGGCCTGGCGGCTTTCCAGTTGCACCCACCCCGCCAGGCCGCCGAGCAACACGCTGAGCAACGCCAGCACCCACAGCACCAGCAGCAAGGCCGCACCGCGTTGGCGCTTCATTCTTCGACACTGCCGCTGGACAGGTTAAGGCGCAGGGCAATCACCTGGGTGACCCAGGGTACCGGCCCCCCGACGCTGACAGCGATGCGCACCGCTGAAGGCAGGCGCCTGGGCCACGGCCACGCATTGACCCAGCCGGTCGGCTGACCCAGCGGCGATAGGCCGCGATAACTGAACTGCAAACCCTCGATGTTGTTCAACAGCACCTGGGGTTCTCGTTGGGAAAACCCGACCTGCAAATCCCGTTCGACCTGTTGCAGGCTGAACCGATGAATCCCACCACCGAGCACACCGGGCAAGGTCGAGACAAACTCCAGGTGCTGCGCCGTGCCGACAAAAAAACCATCGTCCTCGCCCACCGCCAGCGGCAACGCTTCGCTGATCGCCGTGCGCAAGAACTGTTGGGCGGCGCGTACTTCGTCCAGGGTCACCGTATACGCCTGGGCCTTGGACACCGCCCGATTGGCCCCCAGCAATGCGCCCCCGACCAGCACCAGCAAAACGCCGAGCAAGCTGAGCACCACGAGGATTTCCAGCAAGGTAAAACCCTGCTCGCGGCGCTTCACAGGCGCGCCTTCAAGGTGCTGAAACGGGCCTGGTGCGGGCCCTCGGTGAGGACCAGGTCGAGACGAAAAATAGCGGCTTGCTGCCGGGTGCTGGTCAGTTGCCAGTGGATGCCGTCGAGTTCGCCCTGGCTGACACCGTTGCTCAATCGCCCCGCTGCCTCCTGGTCGAAAATCGTCAGCGCTGCGTGGGTGAGCCGGTCACTGTGGGCCACCTGGGACAACGAGCGCGCGCTTTGGCCGAACGCAACCAGCAGCACCGTGCTGCATACCGCCATCAGCGTCAGGGCGGCGAGCATTTCCAGCAACGTGAACCCGGCCTGGCGCTTCATGGCAGTGCCTTGGACTGCACGCTGCCAGTGAGCCAGCCGATATCGATGCGCCAACGCCGTGTGCCGTTGGCCACGAGCAGATTGCCGCCGGTGGAGCTGCCGTCAGGGTAGAACTCGACGGCAGCGCCGACCTGTTCGGCGGTGTGCAGCGTGACACGCAGTTGCGCCGGCCAGCGTTGCAGCGCTCGCCCCGGCGCCTGGAAGGTGCGCTCACGTAGATCGAACGACGTACGCGCGGCCTGCCCGCTGACAATCGCTCCCGCCCGTGTGGTACGCAGTGCCTCCACCATCTGCCCGACCGCCTGGCGCTCTTTCGCCGCCTGCAGGCCCTGGTGCACGCCCAGCCCCAGCAAACTGGCGGCCAGGCTGATCAACAGGATCACCACCAGCATTTCCAGCAGGGTAAAGCCGCGCTGGAACATGGCGACATTACTCCCAATTGCCCAGGTCGGCGCTGTAGCCTTCGCCGCCCGGCTGGCCATCCTGGCCATAGAAGATCAGGTCGAAGGCCCCATGTTCGCCGGGAAAGCGATAACCGAAGGCGTGCCCGAACGGGTCCTTGAGGTCTGAGGGCTTGGCATAGCCACCTGGCCTGTCCACCAGCTGTTGCAGGCTGGTGGGCGGTGCGCCGACGTCAAGGGCGTAGCTGTCGATCTTCATGCTCAGGCTGGCCAACTGGGCCTTGCCCGCGCCGTACTTGCCCTTGTCCACATTGCCGCCGACCTGGCGCACGACAATGGTGGCGACGATGCCCAGCAGCACGATCACCGCGAGCATTTCCAGCAGGGTGAAACCGCCTTGGCGGCGTGGTTTTCTCATGGGTTCAGCTCCTTCATATATGGCTGGTCAGGCTCATCAGCGGCAGCATGATCGCCAGCATGATCACCGCCACCAGCACCGCCATGACCACGGTCAGGGACGGCACCAGTGCGGCGAGCAGGCGGTCGATGCCGCGCTTGGCGTCGACATCGAAAATGTCGGCGACCTTGAGCAACATGCTGTCGAGTTCGCCGGCCTGTTCGCCGACTTCAATCATTTGCAGGGCCAGTTCGGGCAACAATGGCTGGCTGCCGAACGCGCTGGCGAGGGTGCCACCGCCTTTTACCGACTCCGCCGCACGCCCGACCTGGGCCTGCAGCGCGCGATTGGTGCAGACTTGCCGCGCAATCACCAAGGCGTGCAGCAACGCCACGCCATTGCTGAGCAGGGTGCCCAGGGTGCGGGTCAGGCGTGCTGCCTCGACACGTTGCAGCAACGGGCCGATCACACGAATGCCGAGCAGGTGCCGGTCGTGTTTTTCTCGAAATGCGGGGTCACGCAGGCGTGCGGCCCATAGCCAACCGGTCAGGACCAATCCGGCCAACAGTGCCAGGCCATAGCGGCCGAGGAACTCACCCAACGCCAGGATCACTTCGGTGATCCACGGAATCGGCACGCCCAGGTCCTGGAAGATCGGCACGAATTGCGGCACCACATAGGCCAGCAAGAGGGCCAGGGAACCAAGCACGCCCACCACCAGGAAGGCCGGGTAGATCAGCGCATTGACCACTTCGCCGCGCAGCCGCTGGCTGCGATCCAGGTAGTCGCTGAGCTGGCGCAGGGTGCTTTCCAGTGCGCCACCGGCTTCACCGGCCCGCACCATGCTCAGGTACAGCGGCGAGAAGCTGGCACCCTCCTGTTCCAGGGCTGCGGACAAGGGCTTGCCGGCCTTGACGTGATCACGCACGCGTTCGATCAGCGCGCGTACCTGGGCTGGGCCGGGTTGCTTGAGTAACAGGTTCAACGCACGTTCAAGCGGCTGGCCAGCCCCCAGCAGCGTCGCCAATTGCTGGGTAAAACTCACCAACGCCTGGCCCTTCAACTGCCCGCGTGCGTTGCGCAGCAGGGGGCTGGCAGCCGACTCAATCTGCAGCAGCAGCAGGCCGCGCTTGTGCAGGGTCGCGACCGCGGCGGCTTGGTCCGGGGCTTCCAGCGTGCCGTTCTGTGGCACGCCCTGACTGTCGAGGGCGCGGAATTTGAACAGGCTCACGCGCCCTCTCCACGGGTCACGCGCAGCACTTCTTCCAGCGACGTAATCCCCGCCAGCGCTTGGCGCAACCCCTCTTCATGCAGGGTGCGCAGACCCGCACGCCGGGCAGCCTGCTCAAGGGTGGCGGCGTCCGCATGGCGCATCAGCAAGCTGCGCAGTTCGTCGTTCATCACCAACAGTTCGGTGATGGCGCTGCGGCCGTGATAGTCCCCGCGGTAGAGCAGGATCGGGCGTTGTTCAGTCAGGCGGTCCAGCCCATGTTCAGCGATCAGTTCGGGCGGCGCCTCGAAGGCAACACGGGTGGCCGGGTCCAGCCGCCGCACCAGGCGCTGGGCGAGGATGCCGCTGACGGTCGAGGCGATCAGGTAGCTTTCCACGCCCATGTCCAGCAGCCGCGTGATGCTGGCGGCGGCGCTATTGGTGTGGAGGGTGGAGAGCACCAGGTGCCCGGTGAGGGACGATTGGATGGCGATGCGGCAGGTTTCCAAGTCGCGGATCTCGCCGATCATGATCACGTCCGGGTCCTGGCGCACGATGGAGCGCAGTGCCCCGGCGAAGTCCAGGCCGATGGCTGGCTTGACCTGGATCTGGTTGATGCCTTCAAGCTGGTATTCCACCGGGTCTTCCACGGTGATGATCTTGCGTTCGGCGGTGTTGAGCCGCGACAGCGCGGTGTAGAGCGTGGTGGTCTTGCCGGAACCGGTGGGCCCGGTGACCAGCAGGATGCCATGGGGCCGTTCGAGTAGGTCGAGGAACGCGGCCAGGCGCTGGCCGTCGAAGCCCAGGCTGGGAAAGTCGAACTGCACGGTTTGCCGGTCCAACAGGCGCATGACCACCGACTCGCCAAAACTGGTGGGCACCGTGGACACCCGCAGGTCCAGCTCCTTGCCCTGGATACGCAGCATGATGCGCCCGTCCTGGGGCAGCCGACGCTCGGCGATATCCAGCCGCGCCATGATCTTCACCCGTGAAATCACCGCGGCCGATGAACTGGCCGGCGGCGCCTCGGCGTCGTGCAGCACGCCGTCGATGCGGTAGCGCACCTTGAGCTGGTTTTCGAAGGGTTCGATATGGATATCCGAGGCGCGCTGTTCCACCGCGCGCTGCAGGATCAGGTTGACCAGCCGGATCACCGGTGCTTCAGAGGCCATGTCCTTGAGGTGTTCGATATCCTCCTGGGCCCCGCCCTGCTCATCGAGGTTTTCGATCAGCGTGCCCATGGCGGAGCGGCCCTGGCCGTAGTAGCGCTCGATCAGCGTGTCGACTTCATTGCGCGGGCCGATCGCCAACCACACCGGCACCTGGAACGCATAGGCCAGGGCCTGGAACGGGTACAACTGCGCCGGGTTGGCGGCCAGCACTCGCAGGCCGCCCTGGGTCCACCCCATGGGCACCACCTGATAGTGGCGCATGAAGCGTTCGGTCAAGCCGGGCAACGGATCGAGCAACGGCGGCGCGGCGTCGGCCAGCAGCAGCGGCGCGCCGAGCAGGGCAGCCCAGGCGCGGGCCAGTTCGACTTCGGAGACCAGGCCCAGACGTGTCAGCAAGCTCAGCAGGTCATCCGTGGACACGCGTCGGGCGCGCTCCAGGTCGACGGTTTTCAACCCGGCATGCTGCATCAGCCACGCGCACACCTGTTCTGTGTGCGGGATCTGCATCTGGCAGGCATCGATAGGCGCTGACGACATAATGTTCAGGTATCTAGTATTGCGGAAAAGTATGGCTATTTGGAACTACATGAAGAAGCCATTAGTTAGCCACAACCCAAGCGAGAGTAAGCCGGGGTTATCGACTGGAAGTTATAGCTCTAGTTCCTGAAGGAGGGGAATAAAATAAACACAATTGCCAAGAAGACCGGTACAGAGCCTTAGCAGCCATTTGCCATTACCTCACTAGTTGCAATTAGCCACTTATTCACTCTCACGCGTAATCAAACGACATCCCAATAAATTCAAACGGCTTACTTCATCTTCAACCGGCAGCACCCCCAAACTTTCGATGAGAGGCCAACCGTACTTTTGGGGCCTGACATGAGGGAGCCAGCGCTTACCTGTAAGCCGAGTCAGGCATGAAAACGGGTGCTTTTTTCTACCACGCACATCGGCGTGCCGGACACCGGTTCATTGATAATCTGCACCTGCACCTCAAACACCTGCCGCATGAGCTCGGTACTGATCACGTCCCCCGGCGCACCATCGACCACCAGCGTGCCGCCGTGCATCACCGCCAGGTGATCGGCGTAGCGGCACGCCTGGTTGATGTCATGCAGCACAGTGATCACGGTCTTGCCTTCAGCCGCCAGTTCGCACATCAGGTCGAGCAGTTCGACCTGATGGCTAATGTCCAAGTAGGTCGTCGGCTCATCCAGCAACACCACCGGCGCGTTCTGCGCCAACACCATGGCCAGCCAGGCGCGCTGGCGTTGGCCGCCGGACAGGTCCGCCAGGGCGCGGTCGGCCAGGGTGTCCAGTTCCAGGCGTTGCATGGCCTGGGTGACGTGCGCTTGATCGTTGCCGCTCAGGCGCCCCCACAATGAGTTATGCGGGCTGCGGCCATAGGCGACCAACTGGCGCACGCTGACGCCTTCCGGCACCGGCAATACCTGCGGCAGGAATGCGATCTGCCGTGCCAATTGGCGGGCGGACAGGCTGGCATAGGCCTGGCCATCGAGGGTCAACTCGCCCTGGGTCGGCTTGAGGATGCGGGCGAACGCCTTGAGCAAGGTGGATTTGCCGCAGCCATTGGGGCCGATCAAGGCGGTGACTTTTCCGGCGGGCGGCGCAAAGGACAACCCCTGCACGATACGCGTGGCGCCGTAGCCGATATCCAGCTCGCGTGCTTGAAGAATACTCATGTCATCAGCCCTTGAACCGTGCCAGCAACCAAAGAAAATACGGCGCACCAATCACCGCGGTGAGCACCCCGGCGGGGATTTCACTGGGCGCGATCAACGTACGCCCCAGCGTATCGGCCAGCACCAGCAACAGCGCGCCGATCAGCATCGCGGCCGGCAGCAGGCACTGGTGATGCCCGCCCACCAAGCGGCGCGCCATGTGCGGCGCCACCAGGCCGATAAAACCAATCGGCCCGATCACACCCACCCCCAGGCTGGTCAGCACCACCGCGCAGGCCATCGCCAGCCAGCGGGTGCGGCTCAGCGCCGTGCCGAGGCTGTGGGCGGCTTCATCGCCGAGGGCGATCAGGTTCAGCGGCTTGGCCAGGCACAGGCCCAGGGGGATCAGCACCAGGAACGGCAGCACCAGCGCCACATGGTGCCAGTTGCGACTCCACAGGCTGCCGGTCAGCGCGAGCAAGGCGGTGTTGATATCCAGTGGGTGGGACAGGATCAGGAATTCGGTGACGCTGGACAGCGTCACCGCAATCGCCACCCCGGACAACGCAAAGCGCACGCCAGAAAAACTCACCCCGGTGTTGTACAGCGCCAGCAGCAACGCGCCAGCGGCACCGCCCGCGCAGGCCACCAACGGCAACCAGGCGATCGGCAACTGCGGCCAGCCGATGATCGCCACGGTCAGCGCCAACCCGGCGCCCTGGGTGACACCGAGGATTTCCGGCGAGGCCAGCGGGTTGCGGATCACGCCCTGCACAATCGCCCCGGCCAGGCCGAACGCGCAACCGGCCAGGATCGCGATCAGGCTGCGCGGCAGGCGATGGTTCCACACTTCGAAGTCGAGGGCGTCGTGGGCCAGCAGGCGCTCCAGGACGGTGTGCGGCGTGAGCCACAGGGTGCCGGCGCTGAGGCTGGCCAGGGTGGCCAGCAGCAACAGGCCGAACAGCAGCCAGAGGCGCAGTCGTGGGCGGATCATAGGGCGCGCCTGGCAAGAAAGAGGAAGAACGGTGCGCCGATCAGGGCCGTGACCACACCGGCCGGGGTCTCCACCGGAAACGCCACGGCGCGGCTGAGCAGGTCGGCACCGAGCACAATCACAGCACCCAACGCCGCGCTGAGCGGGATCAGCCAGCGGTAGTCGTTGCCCAGGAACTGGCGAAGGATATTCGGTGCGATCAGCCCGACAAAACCGATCGGCCCCACCGCACACACGCTCGCGCCCACCAGCAGCAAACTGGCCACGAACACCTGCAGGCGCAGGCTGGCGATGCCCACGCCCAGCGAGCGTGCCGCGTCTTCGCCGAGGTTGATCAGGTTCAGGCGTGGCGCACACCAGAGCGCCCACAGGCCGCCGATCAAGGTGCAAGGCCACAGCAGTTGCACTTGCGCCGTGCCGACATTGGCCAGGGAGCCAGCCAGCCAATTGAGCACGCTTTGCGCCTGGGCCTCGACCAGGATCACCGTGAGCCGGGTCAGGGCCGCGCACAACGCCGCCACGGCCACGCCGGCCAATACCAGGCGGCCTTGGGCGGTGGTCGGCGACCAGGCTCCGCCGAGGCTGAACACGGTGACCCAGGCCAGCGCGCCCCCCAGGCAGGTCATCAACAACGCACCGCCCGCAAAGGGCGGTGCGACCAGCCCGGTGGAAAACAATGCCAACCCCAACGCCGCTCCCGCCGTCACACCAAACAAGGACGGCGAGGCCAGGCGGTTGCGCGTGATGCCCTGCATCAACGCACCGGCCAGGCCCAGGCAGGCACCGACCAACGCCGCGCACACGGCACGTGGCACGCGCAACTGGGCAACGATGTAGGCCATGTTGCCGCCCACGCTGCCTTGATGCACCAGGCCATTCCACGCGTCCGCCGCGGTGAGGGTGAACGGCGACCAGCTGTAGAGCGAAAACCAGAACAACCCAGCGCCCAACAGCAGGATGCCAACGGCGGCGAAACGGCGTTGCACGGTTATTGGCTCAGTACGGCTTTGCCGCCTTTGAGAATCGCCAACGCGTCTTCGGCGATCTGCTCCGACGCCAACACGCCGCGGTTGCGCGCCCAGCTGTCGCCATCCACTTCGGCCACGTGTTGAGTGCGCACAGCGCCCAGCACCTGCCACAGCGGCTGCTTGCTCCAACTGTCGACGATGCTGGGGCGGCGGTAATGGCCGACCAACAACCAGCCGGGGTCAAGCGCCAGCAGTTGCTCCAGGCTGACGAATTCGGTGGGCGCGGCGTTGGCGCGCACCGCCGGGACTTTCAGGCCAATGGCCTCGAGCACGCTGCCGGCGTAGGAGTCCGGGCCGTGCACGGAAAAGCTGTCTTCCCGCGCCACCCCGAACAACACGCTGGCACCCGCAGGTATCTGTTGCGCAATGGCCTTGAGGTGTTCACGGTTCTTCTGGATGCGTGCTTCCATCTGCGCACTCTTGCCCAGGGCCTTGCCGATCAATTCGGCGGACTTCAGGCTGCCTTGGTAATCCTCACCACGCGACGGCAGCAACAGGGTCGGCGCGATGCTCGCCAGGTCGCTGTACAACGCCTGGTGGCGATTGAGGTCGGCCACGATCAGGTCGGGCTTGAGCCGGGCGATTTCCTCGATGCTCGGCTGCGAGCGCAGGCCCACGGACGTCCACTGGCCAATGGCGTGGCGCACACGGGGCAACACACGGTTGGCATCGCCATCATCGGCGGCACCCACCGGCGTTACGTCAACGGCAGCCAGGCTGTCGAGGAAGGAAAACTCCAGCACCACCACACGCTTGGGCGTATCCGGCAGATGCACCGCGTGCTGGCCGTCGTTGAGGTCGATGGGGGCGGCGCTCAGCTGGCTTGAAGAGAACGCCAGGAAGCAGGCGGCAAGGACGGGGATGGAGCGCAGCAATCGCATGACAAGGACCTCGGCGTTAAAACACCCCAGCTAGGTGGGCTGGGGAAAACGGCGGGTACTATTCCATATCGACGCGGCGTGATCAAAAAACATTCTCATTAGCACCAAAAATCAAGGCTGGGCGCTGGCTTGCCTGCGATGGCACGCCAGCTCCCACCTGTCGATCGGTGTACACCCCTTAGAAGTCGACGGTGGCCGAGAGCAGGTACGTACGCGGCGTCGATAAGGTCAACCCCGGCTCACTGTCATCCGACGCGCCGGCCGAACTCCAGTAGCGTTTATCGGCGACGTTTTCCACATTCGCCCGCAGGGTGATGTGTTTGTCGTCGACCTTGAACGCATAGCGCGCGCCGACGTCGAGGCGGTTCCAGGCGTCGATTTCCTTGACGTTGGACTGGTCCAGGTACTGCGAGCTGGAGTAGA
The DNA here is from genome assembly GCF_002563895.1 of Pseudomonas lurida. Lineage (NCBI taxonomy): Bacteria > Pseudomonadati > Pseudomonadota > Gammaproteobacteria > Pseudomonadales > Pseudomonadaceae > Pseudomonas > Pseudomonas lurida. The sequence goes on from NZ_PDJB01000001.1 coordinate 4,031,320, forward strand.
TGCCACGGCTGGTCAACGTCAGGCCTTCAAGGCCCGGCACGTCCCATTCGGCGCCGAGGTTGACGTTGTACTTGGGCGTGGCCGGGGCGCGGTTGCCGTCGAAGGTGCCGTTGGTGGTATGGGTCAGCTCACTGTCGATGTACATCACCCCACCCAGCAGGCGGAAGCCCTTCAGCGGTTCGCCGAATACGCTCAATTCCATGCCGGAGTTTTCGCGCTTGCCGTTGGGACCAAAGCGCCGCGTGGTGGCATTGGTTTCATAAGCTGGCTGCTTGATGCGGAACACGGCGGCGGTTACCGCGAACGCGCCAGCATCGTACTTGGCACCCACTTCCACCTGGCGGCTGATGAACGGCGGGAAGATCTCGTCTTCGTTTATCGAGGTCGAGGGCGCAATCTTGCCCTGGCTCAGGCCTTCCATGTAGTTGGCGTACAGCGACAGCTTGTCGGTGGCTTTAAACAGAATGCCACCCGACGGCGAGACCTTTTCTTCATCGTAGGCAGTGTCGCCTTTGATGCCGTCGCTCCAGTCATCCACCTTCACCCGCTGCCAGCGTGCGCCCAGGGTGAGCAGCAGGCGGTCGTCGAAGAAGCCCAGGGTATCGGACAAGGCCACGCCGCTGAATGCGTTTTCGGTGTACACCTTCGGATCAAACCGCGTCGGCCGCGAAGGCGTCGGCGTTTGCACCGGGTTGTAGAGATTGCTCGACGGTGACGTATAACGCGCACCGCCGTTGGTGAAGTCCATGTAGAAGTAGCTGGCGGCCAGGTTGACCTCATGGCTCACCGGCCCGGTATGGAACCAGTTGCGCACACCGGCCGTGTAGGTGCGTACGTTTTCATCACGGGTAAAATCCCGCGGCTGAACGCTGAAATCACCGGCCGCGTTGGTCACTGACACCGCGTGGCGCAGGAAGTCGTGGTTGCTTTTACGCGCGCCCACGCCGCCATAGAGCATCACGCTATCGCTGAGGTCGTACTCACCGTTGACCGTCCCGAACGTGTCGTTGGTGCTGGCCTTGCTCCAGGACTGCGCGTAGTTGCGACGCACGTCGTTGGCACTCGGCACCGGAGCAGCCGCCGCGACCTGCACGCGCTCCTGCGGGGCATCGGTGTCGCGTTCGGTGTGGCCGATGTCGGTGGACAGGCGCAGGCGCTCGCCGCGAAAATCCAGGCCCAGCACCGCCATTTCGCGATCGACGCTCTGGTGGTCCCACGCGGTGTCGCCGGACTGCTTCACGCCGTTGAAGCGCAGGCCGAACTTGTTGTCTTCGCCAAAGCGGCGCCCCACGTCGACCGCACCGCCAGCCTGGCTGTCGGAAGCCCAGGTGCCGGTAAACGAATTGATGTCCTTGTCGGTGGCGCGCTTGGGTACCACGTTGATCCCGCCGCCCACGCTGCCGCGCGGGGAGATGCCGTTGATCAACTGGCTCGGGCCTTTGAGGATGTCGACGCGATCGGCCATTTCCATGTCGATGGTGTACGTCGGCAGCACGCCGTACAGGCCGTTGTAGGCCACGTCACTGTTGAACAGGCTGAAGCCGCGAATAGTGAACTGCTCGTAACGCCCGCCGGCCGGGTTGGTGGCACGTACCGAAGGGTCGCTGGCGACAAGGTCGCCCAGGGTGCGCGCCTGCTGGTTCTTCACCGCATCGGCGGTGTAGGTGGTGATGCTGAACGGGGTCTCCATGAAGTCCCGCGTGCCCAGCATGCCCTGTGCCGTGCGGCGTGCCACCTGGCCTCCGGCGTAAGTGTCGCCGTCATACAGGCCGGTGGTGCCGAGGATCGAGGTGGGTGCCAGTTCCAGGCTGCTGCCATCCGGCGCCGGTATTACCCTGTAAGCCTGCTCACCCATCGGTTGCAATTGCAGGCCGGAACCTTGCAGCAAGCGGGCAAAGCCCTCCTCTACCGCATACTCGCCAGACAGCCCGCTGCTGCTGCGCCCACTGACCAGCGCCGGGTCCACTGACAGGTTGACGCCCGACAGCCCGGCGAAACGGGTCAACGCGGCACTCAGGCTGCCGGCTGGCACCTGATAGCTGCGGCGGGTGGCGGTGTCTTCGGCGTAGCTGACGGCGGCGAGCAAGGGGCTGGCGCTGAGGCTCAGCATCAGGCTCAGTTTCAGCAACGGGCGCAAGCGCAAGGATCGGACTGCGGGCATTGGAGTAAGCTCTCGATGATGTTCACTTACCTGGAATGACCGATGGCGCCAAAAAAAGGGACAGGTTTATTTGATTATTTTTTTCAACACCGCCCACTGCCTCGGTTTGTTGCCCTGGCCTTTCCAGCAATGCGCCCACTGTCCGACCCGCACTGCGCCCAGTGCGCCTGCTCATCAATAAACGCGTGACGCGGCTTACCACACCGCAATATGGGAATCGGCCCGTGGCTCGGTCCCTCCGCACAGCACGCCGCTGACCGGGTCGCGCAGGATGATTTGCCCGCGCCCGTAATCCGTGAGGTCGCTGGCGATCTGCACGTGGTGACCCCGCCGCGCCAGGGCATTGGCCAGGTCGCGGGAAGCGCCTTGTTCGATGCCGACCTTCATATCGCCCAGCCACTGCCAGCGCGGCGCATCCAGGGCCGCTTGCGGGTTGAGGCCGAAGTCCACCAGGTTCATCACCATCTGCACATGGCCCTGGGGTTGCATATAGCCGCCCATCACGCCGAACGGTCCGAGGGCCTCACCGTCCTTGGTGAGGAAGCCAGGGATGATGGTGTGAAAGGTCTTCTTGCCCGGCGCCAGGCAGTTGGCATGGGTGGGGTCGAGGCTGAACTCCTGCCCGCGATTCTGCAGCGCGATACCGCTGTCGGGCAGCACCACGCCGGAGCCGAAGCCGTGGTAGTTGCTCTGGATGAACGAGACCATATTGCCTTCGGCGTCGGCCGTGGCCAGATACACCGTGCCGCTGGCGTGGGGGTCGCCGGGCCTGGGCGGCTGGGCCTGTTCGCCGATCTGGCTGCGCCGGCAGGTGCTGTAGTCATCACTGAGCAGGTCGGCGACGGCCATGCGCATGTGCGCGGGGTCGGTGATGTAGTGCAGGCCATCGCTGTAGGCCAGCTTCATCGCCTCCAATTGGCGATGCCAGGTTTGCTGACTGTCGCGATGATCGAAGCTGAAGCCTTCGAGGATCTTCAGCGCCATCAAGGCCACCAGGCCCTGGCCGCTGGGCGGAATTTCCCAGACGTCCACGCCACGGTAATTGATGTGGATCGGCTCCACCCACTGGGCGCGGTAATCCTTGAGGTCGCTGACGCGCAGGTAGCCGCCACTCGCCTTGGAATGGGCGTCCAGGCGCTCGGCCAGGGCGCCGCGATACAGGCTTTCGCAGCCGGTGGCGGCGAGCTCTTCCAGGGTGCGCGCCTGGGCCGGGTTGCGGAACACCTCCCCAGCCCGTGGCGCGCGACCGTCGATCAGGTAGGTGTCGAACCAGGCGTCGAGCACCGAGTCGCGATGGGGGCTGAATTCGTCCAGTGCAATCTGCCATTGATGAGCAACCACCGGCGACAACGGGAAACCGTCGCGCGCCAGGCTGATGGCCGGTTGCAGCAACTCGGCAAACGGCAACTTGCCGAAGCGTTGCGACAGCTGCGCCCACGCCGATGGGCACCCCGGCACGGTGACCGGGGTCCAGCCATACAGCGGCATCTGGCCATGCCCTGCGGTCTTGACCGCTTCGATACTCAAGGCCGCCGGTGCGTGGCCGTTGCCGTTCAGGCCGTGCAGCCGGCCCTTGCTCCAGACCAAGGCAAATGCATCACCACCGAGACCACAGCCGGTGGGCTCGACCACCGTCAGCGCAGCCGCCGTGGCGATGGCGGCATCGATGGCGTTGCCGCCCTTTTGCATGATCTCGATGCCGGCCTGGGCGGCCAGTGGCTGGGACGCTGCGACCATGCCTCGGCGGGCAAACACGCTTTGGCGCTGCGAGGGATAAGGGTACTCATGAGCAGAAAATTTCAACATGGCAAAGGCTCTTCGATTCGTTGGCCGGACTTGATGCGGTTCCATTCCCGGGTCATCAAGCGCTGGATGTAAACGTGGCTTCGAGCATCTCGTGGGTGTCGAAGATGTCGTATTGCACCTTGATGCCGCTGTCTTTCTCGACGCTCTTCAGGGTGTCGGGACCGGTGTAGTCGGACCAGTTATAGACCTTGACCACCGACTCGGCAGCCTGGCCCATGGGCCCAACGGCGGCGCAGCACAGCGCCGCGAACAATCGGGTTAATCGCATCGCACAGTTCCTCGCGGGGGGTTCATAGCACGCGGCTGAGAAACGCCTGGGTACGGGGGTGGCTAGGGCGGCTGAAGATCTGGTCCGGTGGCCCTTGTTCGATGAGTTCGCCCTGGTCGAGCACCACCACGCGGTCGGCCACTTCACGGGCAAAGCCCATTTCGTGGGTGACCACCACCATGGTCATGCCCTCCTCGGCCAACTCTTTCATCACCTGCAGCACTTCGCCGACGGTTTCCGGGTCGAGGGCGCTGGTGGGTTCGTCGAACAACATGGCCTGGGGTTTCATCGCCAGGGCGCGGGCAATGGCGACCCGTTGCTGCTGGCCGCCGGATAGCATCGACGGATAATGGCTGGCCTTGTCCGCCAGGCCGACCCGCGCCAACAGGGCACGGGCTTGCTCCAACGCTTCCGCACGTGGTGTGCCAAGCACCTGGATCGGCGCTTCGATGATGTTTTCCAAGGCGGTCATATGGGGGAACAGGTTGAAGCGCTGGAACACCATGCCGATGTCACGCCGCTGGCGGGCGATATTTCGCTCCGAATCGCGCACCAGGCTGCCGTCGCTGCGCTCGCGATAGCCCATGGCGCGACCGTTGACACGGATACGCCCACCCTGGATGTCCTCCAACAGGTTGATGCAACGGATAAAGGTGGTCTTGCCCGAGCCCGAGGCGCCGATCAGTACCACCACTTCACCGCGCCGCACCTGCAGGGAAATGCCCTTGAGAATCTGCAACGCGCCGAACGACTTGTGGATATCCAGCGCCTCAATGATCAGTTCTTCACTTTGATGCGCCATGGTTATCGTCCCCTCAGCAATTTCAAGGTGCTGCGCCCGAACAGGCGACCGGATGCCGTCGGCGGCACGTCGGGCCGGTCGGACTGGCTGAAGCGCGTTTCCAGCCAGCGTTGGAAAAAGCCCCACAGTGTGGTCAGCGTCAAGAAGTAGAGGGCGACCACCAGGTACAGCTCAAATACGCGGAAGGTCGCCGAGGTGATCATCTGAGTACTGAGCAGCAACTCCTGCACACCGATCACGCTGACCAGGGTGGTGTTCTTGAGCATCACGTTGAACTCATTGCCCAACGGCGGCACGATCACCCGGAACGCCTGGGGCAGCACGATGCGGCGCATCAGCTTGGCAAAGCCCATGCCCAGGGAGCGACCGGCTTCGTATTGGCCCTTGTCCACCGCACCGATACCGGCGCGGATGATCTCGGCCATGTACGCGCCCTCATTCAAGCCCAGCGCAATGATCGCTGCCTGGATATTGCCGGGGACGATCAGGCCGAACAGCTCGATGTCCTCGAAGCGGAATATCCCGCCTGCCGCCAGCGCGGTGTACAGAAACACGATCTGGACCAGCAACGGTGTGCCGCGCATCAGCCACACATAAAAACGCACCGGCAGGTGCAGCAAGGGGTTCTTCGACAAGCGCAACAACGCCGCCGCCAACCCCAGCGCGCACCCCAGCAGCATCGCCGACACTGCGATCAGGCAGGTCAGCCACAGCCCGGTGAGATAAACCCCGCTGGGCTGCAACAGGTACTGCCAGAACACGTCCCAATTGAAGTTCATCAGAGTGGCGCCTCAGTCGAGTGTGTCGCTGCTGACATGCCATTTGTCCAGCAACTGCAGGTAGCTGCCATCGCTGCGCATGTCGCTGATCACTTGCTGCACGGCGGCGGTGAGTTGTGGGTCGTCCTTGCGCATGCCCAGCCCGGTGAGGATGCGACTGAACGCCGGCACGCCTTCCTGGAACAGATCCGGCGCCATCGCGGCGTAGTAGCCGGCGGTTTCCACGGTGGTGCCATAGGCGTCGACCTGGCTGATGCGCAGGGCCTGGAAGGCATCGGTGTCGGTGTTGTACACCACCAGTTTCATCGGCGGCTTGCCGGCCTTGGCCAGGCTGTCGTTCTGCGTATCCAGCAAGGTCTTGATGGTGGAGCCGTTGAGTACCGCGACCTTGTGCCCGGACAGGTCATCCAGCGTCTTGATGCCCTTGGGGTTGCCCTTGGGCACCACCACCGACTGGCTGGAATACATGTAGTTGACGATGTCGATCACCTGGCGCCGCTCGGGCTTGTCAAACAACTGGTCGACGATCATGTCGCACTGCTGGGCGAGCAATGCCGGCACCAGGCCAGAGAACGGAATCACCCGCCATTGCACCTGCTTGTCGCCCAGGCGCCTGGCGATTTCCAGGCCCAGGTCGACGGTCAGGCCACGTGGCTTCTGCGCTTCATCGAAGGACACCAGGGGCGGTGAGTCCATCCCCGAGCAGTAGGTGAGTTTGTCGACACTCTTCAGGCGCTCCGGTACCTGGGGCGCAGCAAAGGCCCATTGGCTACAGAGGCCGAGGGAGAAAGCCACCAGCAAGGCGCGGCGTTTATGCATGACCAGACACTCCAGTTCGTTGAATAACGGGGGCAGGAATCAACGTCAAAACACGACAGCTTTTTTATTGTTCGTTTTGCAGGAATTGGATCAGCGCCGGCACCGTACCCTCGATGTGTTCGCGCACCACGGCTTCGGCGCGCGCGGCATCACCAGCCCGGATGGCGTCAAGAATCACCGCGTGCTCCTGGCGGGCACTGAGGGGCTTTTCGCCGTGTTGCAGCCACAGGCGCATGGGCGCCTCGACCAGTGAGTACAGCGCGCCAATCTGCTTCATCAGGCGCGGGCGGCCGCTGAGGCTGCACAGGTATTCGTGGAAGGCGCGGTGGCGGCTGACCCATGCGGCGCTTTCATCGCGGTAGTCGTCCATCGCGTCGAGCATGCGCTCAAGGGCCGCCAGCTGGCGCTCGCCGATACGCCCCACCGCAACGCGCACCGCCAAGCCCTCAAGGGCGCTGCGCATCTCGAACACCTCGTGCAACTCGTCGATATCCAGCCCGCTGACAATGGCGCCACGGTTGGGCCGCAGCGTCACCAGGCCCTGGGCATCCAGGCGCCGGAAGGCTTCGCGCACCGGCATGCGGCTCATGCCGATTTCACCAGCGATGTCTTCGGCGATCAGCCGATCACCCTTGCGGTAGCGACCACTACAGATGGCATCCAGCAGGAAGTTGTAGGCCTCCTCCTCCGCCGTGAGCGGCTGACGTTCAACATAAGCAGGGGCAAATTGCATCGGCGGCACCTTTTGAATTTTTGTATCCAATTATCCACGAATACAAAAAAGCAGAATGCGTGCCACATGACGCAAAGGTTGGCCAAGTGATTGATTTGGATGGACAGCGGGGAAGTGACGACAGAGGGTGCGCAACGACGCCGTAGGCGTGTGCTACCAAACAGCTCAGAAAGTGCCCCGTGGGTGGGCGCACGTAACAGGTGGCGGGCCACGCCGGGGCACATGCCTAGACACGCCCCTTGGCCCGCAGATCCAGAGTGAAGGCAAGCCGGCCTTTTTCAACCCGGTTCGGCCGAGTAGATGATGGTTTGCGCACTGTTTTCAGCGACGGGTGGGCGCGTGAAGTAGGTATCACCTTCGTCGGTGAGGATCTCGTAGTCGACTTTGCGGGTGTTGCTGGCGTGCTTGATGATTTTCAGCACACGTTGGAATTTCACGCTTTGCGTACCGTTCTGGTTGGGTCCGGTCAGCACGCTGACGCTTTGAAACCAGCCGCTGTGCTGCTTGTTGCCCAACAGCGCAGAGGTCATCGCCTCGAACCGCTCCAGCCGCGTAAACCCCCACAGCGTCTGCTCCTCGATCGCCGCGCCCGGGGTAGCGGCACCGGTAAACACGAAGAGATTGATCGCCGGGTTGTCTTCGCAAAAGAAATCATAGGGGACCAGGCCGTCGACCATCTTCCTGCCGGGCACAAAGCCCTTTTTATGCACCTGAAACATTGCCACCTCCGCTCGATCACTGGCGAGCAGTCTAATGAGGGGCGACGTACAGAGCGGTCAAGCCAATGTAATGTCGTGTAAAGATCGCGCGCTGTGGAGGTTGATCTCCACGGTCAGCCCGCCCCCCGGCTCGTTGCGCGCCTCGATATGGCCGCCATGCATCTGCACCGCCCTCGCTGCAATGGCCAGACCCAGGCCAAAGCCGACGGTGGTGTCGCCCACACCGCGTTCGAACGGCTGGAAGATCGTGCGCAATCGGCCAGGCGCCACCCCAGGCCCATGGTCGCTGATGCGCACGTTCAAGCGATTCGCCTCGCGGTTGACCTGCGCCGATACCTGCACGGTCGTTCCCGGACGGGTATAGCGGACGGCGTTGCGAATCACGTTTTCAAAACAGCGGTACAGCAACTCGCCGCTGACACAGGCAATAAACGGCGGGCAAGCCTGCAGATGAACGCGACAGTCCTTGATACCCGCTTCGAATTGCGCGTCGTCGACGATCATCACCAGCAACTCAACGATATCCACCGGCTCGCGCTCGATGCTTTCGGGGCGGCCCTGTAGACGGGCCAGGGTCAGCAGCGCCTCGATCAGCGTGTCCATGCGCTCGGACTCGTGTTCGATGCGCTCGAGCATTTCCAGGCGCGCGGCGTCCTGGCGCAACAGGCCGATGGCCGCTTGCATGCGCGTCAACGGCGAGCGCAGTTCATGGGAGATGTCGTGCAACAGATGCTGCTGGGCTTGCACCAACACCTTCAACTGGTTGGCCATGCGGTCGCAGTCTTCGGCCAGGTCGACGATTTCATCGCGGCGCTTGCCCATGGAAGGCTTGACCCGGGTTTCGAAGCGCCCCTGGGCCACATCGCTCATTGCCCGGCGCAAGTGCGCCAACGGCCAGGCCAGGTAGTACGCCATGTACCCACTGAACAGCGCGCTCATCAACGTGCCAATGATCAGCGGGACCTGTTGCCAGGGCCTGCCGCCGTCATCACCGGGGGCGTGGCTCGAGCGCAGTAAAAGCGCCAGGCCTTCCTTGCTGGTCACCGCGCGTTCAAAAGCTGGCTCTGCAACTGCTGACCCAGCCAGTAACTGGCCGCTGCGATCATAAATGCCGATGACCTCGTCTGGCGGACGCTCCCATACCGCCAGGAACTGGCCAGCGGCCTCGACACCAAATTGTTCCAGCAGCTTTTGCTCACTCGCGAGGATGGCGCCCACATGCGGGTCGCCCGGGCGGAAGCGGCTCAGTTCCAGCACACCGACCCCCACCAGGAACGTCAAGGTGGTTGCCAGCCAGAACGCCAGGAACAGTTTCCAGAACAGCAGGCTGGGCTTGGTCATTCGGCAATCAACAGGTAGCCGAGGCCACGCACGCTCTGGATCCAGGCCTTGGCGTCAGGGCGCGGCCCCAGCTTTTGCCGGATGCTGCTGATATGCACGTCGATGCGCCGGTCATAGCGGGTCAGTGGGCAACCCAGGGCATTGAGCGACAGATCCTTTTTGCTCACCACTTGACCAGCGCTGCGGGCCAGTTCTTCGAGCAGGCTGAACTCGGTGCTGGTCACGCCCAGTTCGGCACCGTTCCACAAGGCCTGGCGCTTGCCGGGCCATAACACCAGCGAGCCGGTCTTGATCACCTCGGTGGTCGGCTGGCCCACCGCCTGCACCCTGCGCATAATGGCCCGCAGGCGCGCCACCAACTCGCCCGGGGAGCTGGGCTTGGGCACGTAGTCATCGGCGCCAAGTTCCAGGCCGGTGATGCGGTCAATGTTGTCGCCACGGGCGGTGAGCAACACCACCGGGACTTGGCTGACGGCACGGATACGCCGCAGTACCTCGATGCCCGAACGCTGGGGCAGCATCACATCCAGCACCACGATGCTGTAGCGACCCGACAGCGCCTCGGTCTCACCCGCCTCTCCCGTATGCACGGCCGTGGCCTCGAACCCTTCGCACTCCAGGTACTGGCGCAGCATTTCAGTCAATTCCTGGTCGTCGTCGACTAGCAGTACGGAGATCATGACGGGCTCGTCCGAGGGGTGGGCGCGCATTATCAGCCTTGCAGGCGGAATTCGGGCCAACCTTTACCTAACTTGACATTCAGTTAACCGCACCAAACGCCGCGCACTCTTATGCTGGCTCTTCACCGGTCGGCGAGTGAACCAAGCGCGCCGGCGCTGCTTGTCGATGTGTTCTGGAAAAGATCTTGATGAATTTTTCGCGCCTGCTCTGCTCGGTTGCGCTGCTGCTCAATGCCTCACTGGCACTCGCCCAAGGCTTCAAAATCTCGGATATTCGAATCAATGGCCTGCAACGGGTCTCGGCGGGCAGTGTGTTCGGTGCATTGCCGCTGAACGTCGGCGACGAAGCCGATGACCGGCGCCTGGTGGATTCCACCCGGGCGTTGTTCAAGACCGGTTACTTCCAGGACATCCAGTTGAGCCGCGAAGGCGACGTGCTGATTATCAATGTAGTCGAGCGCCCTTCGGTTGCCAGTATCGAGTTCGAGGGCAACAAAGCGATCGCCACCGATGACCTGATGAAAGGCATGAAGCAATCAGGCCTGGCCGAAGGCGAGATATTCCAGCGCGCCACCCTGGAAGGCGTGCGCAATGAACTGCAGCGCCAGTACGTGGCCCAGGGGCGCTATTCGGCGTCGGTCGACACCGAGGTCGTGCCCCAACCGCGCAACCGCGTGGGCCTGAAGATCAAGATCGACGAAGGCGAAGTGGCATCGATCCAGCACATCAATGTGGTCGGCAATACGGTATTCGCCGACGACGCCTTGCTCGACCAATTCACGCTCAAGACCAGTAACTGGCTGTCCTTTTTCAGGAACGACGACAAATATGCGCGGGAGAAACTCTCCGGCGACCTTGAACGCCTGCGCTCCTTTTACCTGGACCGCGGCTACATCAACATGGATATCACCTCGACGCAGGTCTCCATGACCCCGGACAAAAAGCACGTGTACATCACCGTGAATATCCAGGAAGGCCAGAAATACACGGTGCGCGACGTCAAGTTGAGTGGCGAGCTGAAAGTCCCGCAGGATCAGGTCCAGGCGTTGTTACTGGTGCAAAAGGGCCAAGTGTTTTCGCGCAAATTGATGACCACCACGTCGGACCTGATCACCCGCCGCCTGGGCAACGACGGCTACACGTTCGCCAACGTCACCGGCACGCCGCAGGTGCATGAAGCAGACCACACGGTCGATATCACCTTCAGCGTCGATCCCGGCAAGCGGGCCTACGTCAACCGTATCAACTTCCGGGGCAATACCAAGACCGACGACCAGGTGCTGCGTCGCGAAATGCGCCAGATGGAGGGCGGCTGGGCCTCGACCTACTTGATCGACCAGTCCAAGGTGCGCCTGGAGCGCCTGGGGTACTTCAAGGAAGTGAACGTCGAGACGCCAGCGGTGACCGGGTTGGATGACCAACTGGATGTGAACTACACCGTGGAAGAGCAAGCGTCCGGCTCGATCACCGCCAGCGTCGGCTTCGCCCAGAGCTCGGGGCTAATCCTTGGCGGGTCGATTACCCAGAACAACTTTCTCGGCACAGGCAACTCCGCCAGCCTGGGGCTGACCCGGTCGTCCTACCAGAGCAAGTACAACATCGGTTTCACCGATCCCTACTTCACTCGTGATGGAGTGAGCCTGGGTTACAACGCGTTCTACAACAAGACCGACTACAACAAATACTACGATGACGGGGTGTCCTATTACGCCATCAACAGTTATGGCCTGGGCGCCAGCCTCGGCTACCCGATCAATGAGACGTCGCGCCTGAGTTTCGGCCTGACCGCCCAACACGACAGTATCGAACCGGGCACCTACAGCGCCGACGAGATCTACGACTTCATCGAGCGCGAAGGCAAACAGTTCACCAACTTCAAAGCCAACCTGGGCTGGTCGGAATCGACCTTGAACAAAGGCGTGCTGGCAACGCGTGGACACGCGCAAAACCTCAACCTGACGGTGACGGTGCCTGGCAGTGACCTGAGTTTCTACAAAATCGACTACACGGGGCAAACCTTCCTGCCGGTCAGCAACAACACCGCCCTGCGCTTGCATACCAAGCTCGGTTACGGCAACGGCTACGGTTCCACCGACGGCTTACCCTTCTATGAAAGCTATACCGCCGGCGGTGAAGGCACGGTACGCGGTTTTGAAAGCGGCACGCTCGGCCCACGCAGCACCCCGGCGACCGGGGCTTATGCCAGCGCCGGCCAGGCATACTATTCGGACCGGGATACGGAGGCGCTGGGCGGCAATATCCTGATTACCGGCGGCGCGGAGTACTTGTTCCCGGTGCCGTTCATCAAGGACAACAAATCCGTGCGCACTTCGCTGTTCTGGGATGTGGGCTCGGTGTATTCGGACAAGTGCTACCTGAGCACGACCCAAGGCTGCGGCGGCGTAGACCTGAGCCAGATGGCGAGTTCGGTGGGGGTGGGAGTGACCTGGTACAGCCCGCTGGGGCCGTTGAGCGTCAACCTGGCTTATCCGATTCGCACGCCTGAGAACGCAGACAAGCAGGTCTTCCAGTTTTCCATGGGGCAGACGTTCTAACGGGGCCTGAGCGATTTTTCCACAGTCACTGGCGACGCTGAAGCACAATAGCGCCGAATCACTCAGGAGCAATGCTTCATGACTGTCGACTGGCTTAACTTCACACCTTGGTCGTCTCTGGCAGGCGGCGCATTGATTGGCCTGGCGGCCAGCGTGTTCGCCGTCAGCAACGGCCGTATCGCCGGCATCAGCGGCCTGATCGGCCATCTTCTGCAGCGGGAGGGCAAGGGCATCAGTGAAACAGCACTGTTTCTGCTCGGCCTGCTCGTCGCCCCGCTGCTGTGGGCTGTATTCGCCACGCTGCCGCTGATTGAATTCCAGAGCGGCTGGCCCGCATTGATCCTCGCCGGTGTCCTGGTAGGGGTGGGCACGCGGTACGGCTCAGGGTGCACCAGTGGTCATGGAGTCTGCGGCATATCGCGTCTATCGCCGCGTTCAATGGTCGCCACTGCCTGTTTCATGGTCAGCGGTTTCGGTACGGTGTTTGTGCTGCGCCATCTACTGGGAAGTTGAACATGATCAAACTCACCGCATTCATCGCCGGCTTGCTGTTCGGCCTGGGCCTGCTTCTGGCAGGCATGGCCAACCCGACAAAAGTGCTGGCGTTCCTGGATATAGCCGGCGCCTGGGATCCGTCCTTGGCGCTGGTGATGATTGGCGCCATTGTCGTTGCGATTGGCCCGTTGACCTGGGCCCGCCGGCACACCCATTCGCTGCTGGGCGTGCCCATGCAATTACCCGCCAAGCGTGGGCTGGACCGGCGCCTGGTTGGCGGCAGCCTGTTGTTCGGCATCGGTTGGGGCATTGCCGGGATTTGTCCTGGTCCGGCGGTGGCCATTCTGCTGACAGGGCGTTGGCAGGCCATCCTGTTCACGGCGGCCATGCTGGGCGGCATGCTGTTGTTCACGGCGCTGGAGAACCGGCGCAGGCGTTAAGTGCCGATCCAACTTATTGGCTGAAAGGGGACAAACCACGATGGCTGCGCGAGCGCTATTATCATCGGCGCGAATACCCGTCCCTGAAACGCTGTGATAGGGCAAATCAACCGACGTGATATGACGCTCTCAGTCAACTCTGACCGCTGTGAACAAGTAACAGCAACGCTCGAGAACTAAAGTTGAAGTGCCAGGGGAAGCAACCCCAGCTCACAACTCCAATAATAGAGCGACGTCAATGAGACTGACACCATCCTTGCCAGCGTGCCTGGCCCTCAGTTGCGTATCACTTGCCGCCTTTGCTGCCGAGGGCCCACCACCGCCCTCGGTCAGCCAACCCAGCGGCATCAACCTGGGCGGCACCAGCTTCTACGACGGGTTCGCCGGGCCACCGGGGCTGACGCATCAGACCTATTTGAAGTTCAGTACGTCCAGCAGCATCCGTGACAATGGCGGCAAGGACAACGGCAACTTCGATAACCCGAAGATCAATGTCATTACCCTGATCAACCAGTTCAGCTATTACTCACCGGACACCATCGGCGGCGGCGCGCACCTGGGCTGGAGCCTGTTGGTCCCGGTGGTTTCCCTGGACGGCGACTTCGGCGACAACGGCGTCAAACTCAAGGACAACGGGGTCGGCCTGGGTGACGTCACTGTCGGCCCGCAGATCCAGTTCGATCCGCTCGTCAACGCCGAAGGCCGACCGTTCTTCGTGCAACGCGTGGCCTTCGATACGATCCTGCCCACAGGCAAGTACGACAAACACAAGGACTTGAACCCCGGCTCCCATTACTTTTCCTTCAACCCCTACTGGGCCGCGACCTTGATGCCAGCACCGCGCTGGGAAGTGAGCTGGCGCTTGAATTACCTGTACAACTTCAAGAACGACGATCCGGCGAGCAGCTCGGCACAGTTCTTTGAAGGGCGCCCCGTGCGCGACACCCAATCAGGGCAATCGGCCTGGGCCAACTTTACCGCCTCCTACGAGGTGTACCCAAAAGTCTCGGTCGGGATCAACGGCTATTACTTCCGGCAGATTTCCGATGACCAGGTCAACGGCGACCGCCTGAGCAACTCTCGTGAGAAAGTCCTTGGCATTGGCCCGGGCCTGTTCTGGAAGATCACGGAGGACAAGGCGTTCTGGCTCAATACCTATAAAGAAACCGGCGTAGAGAACCGCAGCAAGACCGATTACGCCGTGCAAGTTCGCTACGTCCATAAGTTCTGACTGAGGTGATGTGTGATGAATGCGCTCGACTCCATCGACAGCAAACAATCACTGGGCGCTATTTGCCTGATGATGGTCATTTCCCTGGGAACACTGCAGATCCAGCCGATCCTGGGCGGCGCGCTGATTGATCAACTGGGGGTGCCGCTCAATGCCATCGGCGTGATCTTCGCCGCCGAGCTGATAGCGATGGCCATCGCCTGTGGCGTATGTGCCCTGCTCATGGCGCGCGTCGACCGCCGCCGCTTTGCACGGGTAGCCTTGCTGATACTGGCCGTCGGCAACCTGGTTAGCACCCAGCTTCACAGCCAGACGTGGCTGGTGGTCTTGCGGATCATCTGCGGCGCCAGCGGTGGCGCGGTCATGGCGGTGGTGTACGCGACCGCTGCACTGCGCCGGTCCAAAGATGCAACGTTTGCAGTGATCAATATCGGCAACCTGTTATGGGGCATGCTGCTGGTCACCTCGATGCCTCTGCTGCTGCAGGTCTTCGGCGTGCGCGGTGCCTTTGGCCTGCTGGCCATCACCAGCCTGCTCGCCGCACTGGGTTGCGGGAGAATCCCCAGGTACTACCCGGACGCCCAACGCATCGCCCATGGCGCGGCCCGACCGTTCGGGCTGACCTCGCTGCTGCTGATCGCGCTGTTTGCGCTGCTGTTCTTCGGGCATTCCGCCCTGTGGGTGTACCAGGAGCGAATCGGTAAAAGCCTGGGCCTGGAACCTCAGCAGATCGGGGCTATCCTCGGTGGCAGCATCCTGGCGGGTGCCCTGGGTGCGGGCCTCTCCGGGCTGATCGGACGGCGGCTTGGCCTGTTGTTCCCGCAACTGTTGAGCTTCGGTGCTGCGTTAGTGGCGACCTTGATCATGGTATACGGCGACAGTACCGTTGCCTTTGCCACCACGGCGTGCCTGATCCATATGGTGTGGTTTTTCAGCTTGCCGTACCTGCTTTCCATGGCTGCCGAACTGGATCCCTCCGGGCGCCTGGCGGGCCTGGGCAATGCCGCGATATTCATCGGGCAAGGGCTTGGCCCCTTTGGCGCCGCGCTGGTGGTCGGCGAGGGGCATTTCCGTGCGGTGGGCTGGCTGGCCGCCTGCGCTTATGGGCTGGCCTTGATTATCTCGTGCCTGGTGGTGGCCCGCTTCCGTCGCGGCGTCAAGCCTCGCGGGCAGGCCCTGTCAGCCCAATCCGCCTGAACGATGTCAACCGAACCGATCAATGAGATAACCCGATGAATACGCCATTCCCCAACACCCCGGAGTTTTCCGGGGCACTGTATGCACCCAGCCGCGTCGAGGGCGACGTGTATGACCTTGAGATCGAAGGCGCCCTTCCCGAGGCGATCCGTGGCGCCTTTTACCAGGTATCACCCGACCCGCAGTACCCGCCCATGCTCGGCAGCGATATTTTCTTCAATGGCGATGCCTTGGTCAGCGGCTTTTATTTTGCCGATGGCAAGGTCTCACTGCGCCGCCGCTATGTGCTGACCGATCGCCTGGTCGCCCAGCGCCGCGAAGGGCGTTCGCTCAATGGTGTGTACCGTAACGTCTACACCAACGACCCGCTGGCGGCCAAGAACAACACCACCGCTAACACGTCGGTGATCCCGCACAACAACGTCCTGCTGGCCCTCAAGGAGGATGCCATGCCCTGGGCGCTGGACCCGCAGACCCTGGAGACCCTCGGCGAGTGGAATTTCGACGGGCAGATCGACGCCGCGACGTTCACTGCCCACCCCAAGCTCGACCCCGTCACGGGAAACCTGCTGGCCTTCAGTTACGAAGCCAAGGGCGACGGCACACCCGACATGGCCTATTTCGAGATATCGCCGGAGGGCAAGCTGCTGCATGAAATCTGGTTCCAGGCGCCCTACGCCGCGATGGTCCACGACTTCGCGGTCACGGAAAGGTATGTGGTGTTCCCGCTGATCCCGTTGACGGTGGACGTCGAGCGCATGAAAAAAGGCGGCCAGCATTTTCAGTGGCAGCCCGAGTTGCCCCAGCTGTTTGCCGTAGTGCCCCGCCACGGCCATGCGCGCGACGTGCGCTGGTTCAAAGGGCCCAAGGACGGCTTCCAGGGCCATACCCTGAATGCGTTCGATGAAGACGGCAAAGTCTATGTGGACATGCCGGTTACCGGCGGCAACATCTTCTATTTCTTCCCCCAGGCGGACGGTTTCGTACCGCCGCCGGAGACCCTGGCCGCCAGCCTGATGCGCTGGACATTCGACCTGAACAGTGCGCAGGATGAGCTGCAACCCCAGGCGCTGACGGACTATCCCTGCGAATTTCCCCGCTGCGATGACCGCTACATCGGCCGCAAGTATGAACATGGGTTCCTCCTCGCCTTCGATCCAGAGCGCCCGTACAACCCGTCGAACGGGCCGATGCCATTCCAGTTTTTCAACCTGCTGGTTCACCTCAACCTCACGACCGGTGTCACCGATGCCTGGTTTCCCGGCGACAGTGGCTGTTTCCAGGAACCCATTTTTATTCCGCGCTCCGCGCAAGCCGCAGAAGGCGATGGCTATGTCGTCTGCCTGCTCAACCTGATCGCCGAAGGCCGCAGCGAACTGGTGGTGCTGGACGCCACTGACATGGCCGCCGGCCCCCTCGCACGCATCAAGATCCCGTTCCGCATGCGCATGTCACTGCACGGCTGCTGGGCACCGCGCTAAGTCGCACCCTCCCTCTCCTACAAGCAACACGCCCGTGACCATCCACTTGCTGGAAGGACGCGGGCTGCCCGATTGCCGGTCTGGATCCGATGATCGAACAGAAAAATCGCATTTATTTCGCATTGCAGGATTTATGCATAAATCCCACTTTACAGGATTAATGCGCAGGACTAGATTGAACCCATTGCCGCCATCTCCCGCATCCTTTTCGAGAGGACACTTCATGAAACTCGCAAGCTTCAGTCTTCACGGTCGCACAACCTACGGTGTGGTCGACGGTGATCAACTGATAGACCTGGAATCGGTCAAACCCACCTTTGGCACCGACCTAAAGCACGCCATCGCCGCCAATCGCCTGGGGGAACTGACCCCAGCCGTGCTCGCGCCACTGCCCCGCGTGCCAGTGGCCGACGTGACCTTCCTGCCAGTGATCGCCAATCCCGGCAAAGTGCTGTGCATCGGCATCAACTACGCCACCCACGTGCGTGAGACCGGGCGTGACATGCCGACTTATCCAATGATCTTCACGCGCTTCGCCGACAGCCAGGTCGCGCACCTGCAGCCGATCATCCGTCCGAAGGTGTCGCACAAACTGGATTTCGAAGGCGAGCTCGCGGTGGTCATCGGCAAAACCGCAAGGCACGTCAACGCCGCGGACGCGCTGGACTACGTGGCCGGCTATGCCTGCTACAACGATGGCAGTGTGCGCGACTGGCAGAAGCACACGCTCCAATTCGTGCCCGGCAAGAATTTCCCCCAAACCGGTGGATTCGGCCCCTGGATGGTGACCCGCGATGAGATCAGCGACCCGCAGGAGCTGGAACTGACCACGCGCCTGAACGGCGAAGTGATGCAACACACCCGCACCAGCGACATGATTTTCGACGTGCGCCAGTTGATCGAGTACTGCTCCACGTTCACCGAACTGGCACCCGGCGACGTGATTGTCAGCGGCACCACCGGTGGCGTCGGAGCCTTCCGCGAACCGCCGGTGTGGATGAAGCCCGGCGACACCGTCGAAGTCGAGATAAGCGGCATCGGCCTCCTGCGCAACAGCATCGCCGACGAGCAGTGAGTCATGAATCTACTTGAATCAGAACGCCCGTCTGAGCTGGAAGCCGATAGCAAAGGCTCCAGCCTGGAACGCATGCTGCGGGTGCTGGATCTGTTCACCGAGGCCAGCCCGATCTGGGCGGTGGACGAAATGGGCGCTGCGCTGGGTTACACCCGCTCGACCATCTACCGCTACGTACGCGAACTGGCCGAGGCGAGCCTGTTGTTTCAGGTCGAAGCCGGACGCTATGCGCTGGGCGCACGGATCATCACCTGGGACCGCCAGTTGCGCCTGAGCGACCCTCTGGTGCGCGCGGCGCAGTCGCTGGAACAGGCTCTGCCACGCTGGAGCGAGCAACAGGTGTGGCTGATCTGCCGGCTGTTCAAGGATCAGGTGGTGTGTATCCACCAGCATGGCGAATTGTTCAGTGAGGTCAGCTACTCCCGGGGCTCACCCAGGCCGTTGTTCCTTGGCGCGACATCGAAAGCGATCCTCGCCAACATGACCTCGCGCCAGCACCGCCAGCTGTTCCTGGAAAACCCGGACGAAGTGCGCGCCAGCCACTTGGGCCAGACCTGGGAACAATTCCGGCGCGCGCTGCAGCAACTGCGTCGCCAGGGCTATGTCGCCAGTGCGGCGGAAATCGATCCCGGCGTCTACGGCCTTGCGGCACCGATCTTCGACAGCGACGGCAAGGTGCTGGGCAGCATCAGTTGCGTGCGCCCGATCCAGGAGCGCGACAACACCCAGGAAGCGCAACAAGGGGAACAGATGCTGGCCCTCGCGCAGACACTCTCGCAACGCATGGCGGCCTTGACTCACCGCCCCGCGCAGCCGGACTGAAACCTTTGGAAGGGAATAACAATGACAACCCTCAACAGCTTCAGCACTCAAGTCCTGATCATCGGCGCCGGCCCCACCGGACTGACCCTGGCCAACCTGCTTGGCCAGGGTCAGGTGGATACCCTGATCATCGACCGCAAGGCCGGCACCGTGACCGAGCCCCGCGCTGTCTCGATCGACGATGAATCCCTGCGCACCATGCAGGCGATCGGGCTGGACGCCGCCGTGCTACGCGATGTGGTGCCCGGCTACGGCGTGCATTACTTCACCCGCGCGGGCGGGCGTTGCTTTGGCAAGGTCGAGCCCACCGGCAAGGTGTATGGGTTTCCCAAACGCAATGCCTTTCGCCAGCCACTGTTCGAACACACACTGAAGACCGGCCTTGAGCGCTTTGCGAGCGTGACGGCTCGCTTCAATCATGAACTGCTGGAGTTCACTCAAGACGCGCACGGCGTGCGCGCCCTGATCATGGACGCCGATGGCCAATTGCTCGACGTCAAGGCCAACTACCTGGTCGCCTGCGACGGCGGCCGCAGCCCGGTGCGCAAGCAACTGGGAATCGAGATGGTCGGGTCGAGCTTCTCCTCGCGCTGGCTGGTGGTCGATACCGACCAGGACGAAGACCCGTTCTGGCAGACCCGCGTGTACTGCGATGCCCGGCGCCCGGTGGTAGAAGTTCCCGGCCCGCACCGTACGCGGCGTTTCGAATTCATGCTCCGCCCGGACGAAACCGAGGACCAAGTGCTCAGCCCGCAAAGCCTGCACACGCTGCTGCGTCCGTTCAAAGGCGATGCCCCGGTGTCAATCGTGCGCAAGACGGTCTACACCTTTCACGCCCGCGTGGCCGAGCGCTGGCAGGTGGGCCGCGTATTGCTCGCCGGCGATGCCGCACACCTGACCCCGCCTTACGCTGGGCAAGGGATGAACAGCGGCGTGCGCGATGCACACAATCTGGGCTGGAAGTTGATCGGCGTACTCAACGGCAAATTGGCCGTGACCGCCTTGCAGTCCTACGAAAGCGAACGGCGCGGGCATGCCTGGGCCTTGATCAAGTTGGCGCTGAACCTGGGCGTGGTCATGGCGCCGGCTACCGTGCTGCGGGCTCGCCTTATCAGCGCAGCATTCGCATTGGTCGGCCTGGTGCCGCCGCTGCGCGACTATTTCCTGCAGATGCGCTTCAAGCCAAAACCACGCTTTATCCAAGGCCTGGTACTGCCCGACGGCAAGGCCGGAAAGCTGGCCTGTGGGCAAATGTTTCCTCAGCCGCTGCTGACCGATGCCCAAGGCCACACCCAGTTGCTGGACGCGAGCATCGGTGCCGGCTTTGCCCTGATCCAATATGGCGACCCTACTCGCCAGCGCCTTGATGAACTGCGCCACGGTCTTTGGGATCACCTGGAGGCCAAGCGCATCCTGATCCTGCCTGCGCACGTCCAGGCCCTGCCTTCGCTGCCTGGCTGCACCGTACTTCAAGACCATGAGGATGCGCTCAAGGACCTGCTCGGCGACAGCCAAACGTTTGTGTTGCTGCGCCCTGATCGCTATGTCGCCGCCCTCTTCGACCGGACCACCCAAGACCAGGCCGCCGCCGCCTTGCAGGCGCTGTTCGGCATCCCCCCGACAAGCGCCTGCGCGGATCAACCGGCCATGGCCCCCGTCTACCCCTGAACCTTCAGCCCCAGAGGTGTTTATGCAAACCTTGCAGACTTCTACCCCCGCACGCTTGTGCTACTTGCACCTGGCGAGCAAAGCGCCCCAGCAGCAAGTTGACTTCTATCAGCGCCTGCTGGACATGGACGGCCTGGCGCAGGCAGACGGCAGCTGGCTGCTCCAGGGGCCGCAACGGGCCATGCTGATCTCGCCCGCCGACCACAGCGGCCTGCTCGCGGCCGCGTACGACCTGGGCAGCCAAGCGCGCTTGAGCGAACTGCGCACGCGCCTGGTGGGCAAGGGTTGTAGCGTCGAAGCGCTCGACTCGCCGCTGCTGGAAGCCGGCGCCTTTCAAATCCGTGACCCCCAGGGCCGGCAGACCGTGTTTGGCGTGTCGCGTGGCGCCGTCGCCACCGACCGCAAGGGCATGCCGGGTCGCCTGCAGCATGTGGTGTTCCAGACCACGGAACTGGAAGCGATGATCGACTTCTACGTCAACACGGTCGGGTTCACGGTCTCGGACAATGTCGTCGATGAGCAGAGCGGCCAGCTCACGACCTGCTTCCTGCGTTCAGACGACGAGCACCACTCGCTGGCGTTTTTCCGCGGTTCGAAAAACGAATGGGATCATCACTGTTACGAAACCAACGAGTGGAATGACATTCGCGACTGGGGCGACCGTTTCGCCAAGGAGCGGATTACATTGTTCTTTGGCCCGGGTCGCCACGGTCCGGGCAATAACCTGTTCTTCATGGTGGTCGATGCCGATCGCAATCGCCTGGAGTTCTCGGCGGAGCTGGAAATTACCGAAGCTGGCCGCGCGCCAGGCGTCTGGCCCCAAGAGGAATACACCCTCAACTCCTGGGGACGCGCCTGGATCCGCAGCTGAAAAGACACACTTCAACGGGTCTGCCCTCACCCACCCTCAATCAACGCGGCTACCTGCCCAAGGTAAGACAATGACAATTAAAACCTTCGCGACCTACGCCATCAGCGGCGACCAATACATCAACGGCACCTGGCGCACAGGTCGTTCGACACGCCGCCTGGATGACCGTAACCCGTTCAACGGCGAACGCTTGCTGGAAATGCCCCTGGCCTCGGTGGCCGACCTGGATGACGCCTACCAGGCTGCCCAGCGCGCACAGACCGACTGGGCAGCGCTGCACCCGACCCAGCGCGGTGCGCAGCTGGAAAAACTCGCCCAAGTCATTCAGGACCGTAGCGAAGAAATCATCGACTGGCTGATCCGTGAGTCCGGCAGTACCCGTATCAAGGCGGGGATGGAATGGCAGTTCACCCTCAACCTGGTTCGCGAGTGCGCAACGCTGCCGATGCAGGTTGAGGGGCGGATCCTGAGCAGCTACAAGCCTGGCGAACAGAGCTTCGTGTTTCGCGAGCCGCTGGGCGTGGTCGGCGTCATCAGCCCCTGGAATTTCCCGCTGTACCTGAGCATGCGCTCGGTGGTCCCGGCCCTGGCGCTGGGCAATACCGTGGTGCTCAAGCCCGCCAGTGACACGGCGGTCACCGGTGGCCTGCTGATTGCGCATCTGTTCGAAGAAGCCGGGTTCCCCGCGGGTTCGCTGAATGTGGTGGTCGGCGCGGGCTCGGAGATTGGTGATGCATTCGTCGAGCACCCGATACCAAGCCTGATCTCCTTCACCGGTTCCACCGACGTGGGCCGCAATGTCGGACGCATCGCCACCGGCGGCAAGCACATCAAGCGCGTGGCGCTGGAACTGGGCGGCAACGCACCGCTGGTGGTCCTGGACGATGCGGACATCGAGATCGCGGCGCATGCCGCCGTGGTCGGGCGGTTCCTGCATCAGGGCCAGATCTGCATGAGCGTCAACCGCGTCATTGTCGATCGTTCGCTGTATGCCGACTTCGCCGCGCTGGTGGTCGAGCGCGTGCGCAACCTCAAGACCGGTGACCCGGCCAAGGCCGATACGGTAATCGGGCCGGTGGTCAACCAGAGCCAGCTCGATGGCCTGCTGGGGAACATCGACGCAGCCGAACGTGCCGGCCTCACGCAACTGTGTGGCGGCCAGGCGCAGGGGCTGGTGCTGCCGCCCCATGTCTTCGGCGATGTGGGCGCCGACCAGGCATTGGCCCGCGATGAAACCTTCGGCCCGTTATTGCCATTGATGATTGCACGCAATCAGGCCCACGCCCTGGAATTGGCCAACGCAAGCGAATATGGTCTATCCAGCGCCGTGTTCACCCGGGACATGGCGCGCGGCCTCAGTTTTGCGCGTGGCATCGTGGCGGGCATGACCCATATCAACGACATCACCGTCGATGATCAACCCAATGCACCGTTCGGTGGCGAGAAGAACTCCGGCCTTGGGCGTTTCAACGGTCACTATGCCCTGGATGAGTTTACCCGGGCCCATTGGGTCACCTGGCAAGCAGGGAGCCACCGCTACCCATTCTGATCGCATGCCAGAATCGGGCAAGGCACTGTCCTTGCCCCTTCAGCCATAACAACAAGACAGAAGGCGAAACCAATGAATAACCTAGCCTGTGTGTCCACCGAACAGGTCGTTCGCTCTGACCGGCTGATGAAGTGGAAAGAGTTCATGAGCGACCACCTGGGCCGCACGCCGGAGTATATAAAGCGCCTGGAAGCCACACACATCGACCCGTTGCACAACGGTAACTTCCAGGGGCGGCTGGAATACGGCGACCTGGGCCAGCTGCGTTTCTGCCGCATGACCGCCAGTGCCCATCGCTATTCACGCCACTTGAGCAAAGCGCTCGATGTCGTCGACACGCCGCGCATGCTGATCCTGCAAGTCGCCGGTGTCAGTCACTTCGAGCAAGGCCAGCAAAGCAGTACCGTCGCACCGGACGAAATGCTCCTGGTCGATTGTGGCAAGCCCTTCAGCGTCACCAGCACCCAGGGTTGCGAACACTTTATCCTGCTGTTCCAGGGCGCCGCCGGGCAACTGACGCAGACCGGCGACATGCACTTGAGTGGCCGCAACGGGCTGGGGCGTATGCTGATGCACCTGATCAGCGACGCTTACCATCAATACCCGTTGCTCAACAGCCAGTCGGCCGGACTGATCGGCGACAGCATCGCCGGGTTGCTGAACAACGCCTTGAAGAACAAGCAAGATGAAAAGCAACTGGACCACGACTTCCGTTTCTTCAAACAGAATCGCCTCAAGGCCTATATCGAGCGCCACCTGGCCGACCGCGACCTCAGCATCGAGCGTATCGCCAATGCCGAACAATGCTCGGTGCGCAGCTTGCACCGGGCCTTTCAGGATGAATTGGGCTGCAGCGTCAGCGAGTATATCTGGCAGCGCCGGTTATCCCGTTGCGCCGAGGACCTGCGCAACCGCGAACAGGCCCATCGCTCACTCACCGAGATTGCCTATGCCTGGGGCTACGGCAGCAGTTCGCATTTCAGCCGGCACTTCAAATCGACATTCGGTATGTCACCACGACTGTTCCGGGAAACGGCCAGCGACAACCGCGCTCAATCGTCAGCCGTCTGAGCGCGAAGCACCTCAATTGCGGCGCAAAAGGGTATTCGGTGCAACGCCAAAGGCCTTGCGAAATGCATGGCTGAAATGGGAAAAGTCGGAAAACCCGAAGTCCAGCGCCGCCTGGGACACGCTGCGCACCTGGCCGCGCTCGATCGCTTCACGGCTGGCATTCAGGCGCTCTCTCCAGATCTCGGCAACGGGGGTTTTCTGGTAGCGCGCGAACGCACGTGTCACGGTTCGCGTGGACACATTATGGGCCTGCGCGATGACGTCGATGGACAGGTCCGGCTCGGTCAAGTGCCGCTGGATGTACTGCATGATACGACCGTAGAGGTCCAGCTCCTGGTGGGTTGTCTTCAGGTCCTGGAGTTCCAGGCTTATCACCAGCAGGTCAATCAATGCGCCGGAATAACGATTGGAGATGTGCTCATCCTGCAACGACATCGGCGAGCTGGCGGCCTGGCGCAACATTTCACGCAAGGGAACGACGCCGGGGCGGCGGTCGTCGAGGACCATCGCAGTGTAATCGGCGATTCGTGGCAGACGCTCGGTCAGTAAGGCACGCGGAATACGGACCAAGTGGTTTTCGGTACCACCGAAGCTGAATCGAAACGCCTGTGTTGCGTCATAAAGAAACAAATTTCCAGTTGCCAGATTGGCTTTCCTTCCGCCTTGCTCAATTTGTCCATGGCCATTTCGGGAGAACCCCAGCCATAAATCTTCAGCCGGGCCGCTGCGCAAGTGTCGCTCGGAACGCTCCCAGTAATGCAGCGGCGAAGACAGCGAACAGATGTCCAGGTCGCCAAGCGTGTTGATCGCGAGCGCGCCATCAAAACTGCTCTGGGACAAGGGTTTGCTGTCTGCTGCCAGACAATGGCGGCACACCACTTCCTTCCAGTAATCAAAGCGACGCGGTGCCGACACTGCAAGGGTTGAATACTGAGTGCTCGGGTTCATGACACTGACCTCGACATCAATGCAAAAGGCGCTAGATAAGGTGTAACTTGCGGCCGATTTTCAACCATCAGAAGCAATTTACAGGCCAAGCACCGGGGCAGTCCGCCCAAGCACGCTGCCGTGCGATGTCCAATGCAACACTCCCCAGGCCGCTGGCGATTGCCTGCGCCGCCCTCCCCATTTAGAGGCACGGCACGTCACGCGGTTGGCGCAGGTGCACCAACGCGGACCACGGCGCAATGTCAGGTCCTGCGGTGTCTTTTCCAACCAAACGGTTGTCCCGTCGAACAAAGCGCCCCCTTGCCACCCAGCCTAATTTCAACCTCACAGCAGCCCATACCCCGCTGATGAGGTACGCCATGCATCGACACTATTCACAACAATTGGCTGATTCCTCCTGGCTTCTGCAGAGGCGCGACCTTGCCCCTGAAGAGTCGGCTTATTGGTTGATTGAATGGGGGGCCATGACGCTGCTGCACCGACGGCAAGCCGCCAAGCGCGACCTGCCGGCGAAGCGCTGACGCCCACCCGTAGGCCTGAACGAAAATAACGAGGAGCTCACCATGGAATCTGCAATCGATACACATCTCAAATGCCCACGCACCCTGTCCCGCCGGGTGCCCGACGAGTATCAACCGCCGTTCCCGATGTGGGTCGCGCGCGCTGATGAGCAACTGGAACAAGTGGTGATGGCTTACCTCGGCGTGCAATATCGCGGCGACGCCCAGCGCGAGGCCGCGTTGCAGTCGATGCGCCACATTGTCGGCAGTTTCAGTCTGGCCGATGGCCCTCAGACCCATGATTTGACCCACCACACCGACAGCAGTGGGTTTGATAACCTGATTGTGGTCGGGTACTGGAAAGATCCTGCCGCCCACTGTCGCTGGTTACGCTCCCCCCAGGTGAATGACTGGTGGAGTTCGCCGGATCGGCTCAGTGAGGGCCTGGGCTACTTCCGCGAAATCACCGCCCCACGCGCCGAGCAGTTCGAGACCCTGTACGCCTTCCAGGAAAACTTGCCCGGTGTCGGCGCGATCATGGATACCACCAGTGGCGAGATCGAAGAACACGGTTACTGGGGCTCGATGCGCGACCGCTTCCCGATCTCCCAGACGGACTGGATGAAACCCACCAGTGAGCTGAAAGTGATCGCGGGTGACCCTGCCAAGGGTGGGCGGGTCGTGGTCCTGGGGCATGACAACCTCACGCTGATCCGCTCAGGCCAGGACTGGGCGGATGCCGAGGCGGACGAACGCTCGCTGTACCTCGATGAGATTTTGCCGACCTTGCAGGATGGCATGGACTTCCTGCGTGACAACGGCCAACCGCTGGGCTGCTACAGCAACAGGTTCGTGCGCAATATCGACATTGACGGCAACTTTCTCGACGTGAGCTACAACATCGGCCACTGGCGCTCGGTGGAGAAACTCGAACGCTGGGCAGAGTCGCACCCTACCCACCTGCGTATCTTCGTGACGTTCTTCCGCGTGGCCGCTGGGTTGAAAAAGCTCCGGCTGTACCACGAAGTGTCCGTGTCAGACGCCAAGAGCCAGGTATTCGAGTACATCAACTGTCACTCGCAGACCGGCATGTTGCGCGACGCGCTGTCGCCCACCGCCTGAGCGCCGTCGGCGCTTACCCCCCCATTTCCTGCTTCCTTGCCACCCTCACCGGGTGGCGCGGTTTCCTGTGCGAGGAATAAAAAGATGAACAAGATCCGCCTGCTGACACTTTCCACCCTGTTGCCCGCGCTGCATGCGAACGCCGGCGAAGTAGCCCCTGGCGACTATGAGCAGTACCCGGTCGGCGCGACCATCGGTGCGATTTATTACCAGCACTCCACCACGGACTCGGCGTACGCCAACGGGCACAAGGTCAGTTCTGACTACACGTTGAGCTCAGACGTCGGCATTCTGCGTCTGCTCCATGTCTACGCGCTGAGTGACACAGTCACCATCGACCCGCAATTCCTGCTGCCTTTCGGGCACGTCTCCAGTGGCGGTGACGCCTCGACGCTGGGCAGTACCCGTGGCATCGGCGACTTGATCCTCACCGCACCGTTCAAGTGGCGGCTCAACGAAGCCCGCGACACCCTCAGTATTGCCCCCTATCTGTATGTACCCACTGGCACTTATGACAAGGATGACGCGCTCAATATCGGCGAGAACCGTTGGAAGTTCGAACTGCAGAGTGCCTACGTCAAGCACTTCACGGAAAAATGGGCAATGGACCTGGTCGGCGGCGCCACGTGGTATGGCGACAACACCGATTATGGTGCGAATGCCGACCGTCTGAAGCAAGACGTTTCCTATGCAGCACAGATCATGGGGCGTTACATGCCAGACGCCACCACAGCGTTTGGTATCGGCTTGGGGCGCACCTGGGGAGGTGAGACGAACGTCGAGCACGTCAATCAGGATAACGAGTTGGGTACAACCAACTTCCGTCTGACGGCCACCAAATTCGTCACTCCCCAGGACCAGATCCAGCTGCAGCTGGGCAGGGATCTCTCGGTGGACAACGGCGCCAAGGAAGACTTCCGCATGAACCTGCGCTACGCCCGCGTGTTTTGACACACGCGTCCATCGGACAGCGACCCCAGCCCTCTGCTGCCTTGGCGCAGGGCTGTCCGGCTCAGCCAAGTCGCTGTCTTTTTCAACCAAGCCTCCGACTGGAGGCGCGGACTATCTTGAGCACCAGGCCCACTGACCTTGATGAGTATGCAGTGCTCTTCGGCCACAGACGATAAGGACAGCCCCACCATGGCAATCGTTCGCCCCACCCTTGAGCAGCTATTGGATATCGCGAGCCGCCTGCACATGCAGCTCAGCCCCGAGCAAGCGCGGGAATACTTGCCGCTGATGCAGGCGAGCTTCGACGCCTATGACCTGATTGACGAGCTGCCCGATTTCATCCCACTTGTACGTTACGAACGCAGCTCGGGCTATCGCCCATCGGCTGCGCACAACCCACTCAACGCCTGGTACGTCCGAACGGAAGTCAGCGGTGCCCGTGACGGCAAACTGGCGGGTAAAACGGTCGCACTCAAGGACAATATCTCACTGGCTGGCGTGCCCATGATGAATGGTGCCAAGCCACTGGAAGGTCACGTTCCATCGTTCGACGCCACCGTCGTCACCCGATTGCTCGACGCGGGCGCAACCATCCTCGGCAAGGCGACATGCGAGCACTACTGCCTGTCCGGTGGCAGCCACACCTCCGACCCCGCACCGGTTCACAACCCTTACCGCCACGGGTTTGCCTCGGGTGGGTCGTCTTCCGGCAGCGCGGCGTTGGTCGCTGCGGGCGAGGTCGACCTGGCAGTCGGCGGTGACCAGGGCGGCTCGATCCGGATTCCTTCCGCATTCTGCGGCACTTACGGGATGAAGCCTACCCACGGCCTGGTGCCTTACACCGGGATCATGGCCATCGAAGCGACGATCGATCATGCCGGCCCCATTACCGCCAATGTGCGAGACAACGCCTTGATGTTGGAGGTCATGGCTGGAACGGACGGGCTCGATCCCCGGCAAGCCGCGCCCCGGGTCGACACGTACAGCGATTACCTGGAACGCGGTGTGAGCGGCCTGAGGATCGGCGTCCTGCGTGAAGGCTTCGAACTGGCCAACCAGGATCCGCGCGTGGCGTCGTCTGTACGCAATGCCATCGCACGGTTTTCGCAACTGGGCGCGCATGTCGAGGAGGTGTCGGTGCCTGAGCACAAGATCGCCGGTTCGCTGTGGCACCCCATCGGCTGTGAGGGCCTGACGATGCAGATGATGCACGGCAATGGGGCGGGCTTTAACTGGGAAGGGCTGTATGACCTGGGGTTGCTGGACAAGCAAGCCGGATGGCGCGATCAGGCGGATGACCTGTCTGCCTCTCTCAAGCTGTGCATGTTCGTCGGCCAATACGGTGTGGAGCGCTACAACGGGCGTTTCTACGCCAAGGCGCAAAACCTCAGGCGCCTGGCACGCTCGGCCTATGACGCGGCCTTGGCGCGCTACGACCTGCTGGTGATGCCGACCGTCCCGATCATTGCCCAGCCCCACCCGGAACCGGGTTGCTCGATCACTGAGTACGTGGCTCGAGCACTGGAAATGATCGGCAATGCCTCGGCCCAGGACATCACTGGCCACCCTGCCATGTCGATCCCCTGCGGTCTGGTAGACGGTCTGCCTGTGGGGCTCATGCTGGTGGGCAAGCACTATGCCGAAGGCACGATTTACCAGGCTGCCGCGGCGTTCGAGGCGTCTGTCGACTGGAAAGACTGTTAGCCGCCCCCCGCAGCGCAAAAAGAACAAGCCGCCAGGCGCTGCCCAGAAGCTCAATGATGAGGAATAAACCGATGACCACACCTGAAAAAAACACATCAACCCCGGGCGAACGAGCACAAGCGTTACTGCAAGTGCTCAAGCAGAAGGACCTGATCCCCGACGGTTACATCGAGCATATGACGCAACTGATGGCGCACGAATGGAGCCCGGAGAATGGCGCTCGAGTTGTGGCCAAGGCCTGGGTAGACCCGCAGTTTCGCGAACTGCTGCTCAGGGACGGCACCGCCGCGTGTGCTCAATTTGGCTACACCGGCCCGCAGGGTGAATACATTGTTGCCCTGGAAGACACGCCCCACCTGAAAAACGTGATTGTGTGCAGCCTGTGCTCCTGCACCAATTGGCCCGTCCTCGGCTTGCCGCCGGAGTGGTACAAGGGCTTCGAATTCCGCGCGCGGCTGGTGCGCGAAGGGCGCACCGTCCTGCGCGAACTGGGCACGCAACTGCCGGACGACGTCACCATCAAGGTGTGGGATACCAGCGCCGAAAGCCGCT
Organism: Pseudomonas lurida; assembly: GCF_002563895.1. Lineage (NCBI taxonomy): Bacteria > Pseudomonadati > Pseudomonadota > Gammaproteobacteria > Pseudomonadales > Pseudomonadaceae > Pseudomonas > Pseudomonas lurida. The sequence goes on from NZ_PDJB01000001.1 coordinate 4,061,660, forward strand.
ATCTGGTGCTGCCTATGCGACCGCAGGGGAGCGAGTCCATGGATGAAGAGGCGCTTCGAAAATTGATCACCAAGGATGTCCTTATCGGCGTGGCGCTACCGCACGTCGCGTAACCGGGGCGCTTTGTTTCCTTCACTTTTCAGAGGTATTCACGATGGATGGTTTTCACGATCTCGGTGGTTTTCAAGGCTTTGGCAAGGTCCCTCACACCATTAACAGTCTGAGCTATAAACAGGTATTCAAGCAGGACTGGGAACACCTGGCCTACAGCTTGATGTTCATCGGTGCCGATCACTTGAAAAAATTCAGCGTGGACGAAGTGCGCCACGCCGTCGAGCGCCTGGATGTCCGCCAACATGTCGGCACCCAGTACTACGAACGCTATGTCATTGCGACCGCCACCCTGCTGGTCGAAACAGGCGTCATCACCCAGGCGGAACTCGATGAGGCCTTGGGCTCCCACTTCAAGCTGGCCAATCCCGCTCAGGCTGAAGGTCGCCCGGCGATCACCGGTCGACCGCACTTCGAGGTGGGCGACCGGGTTGTCGTGCGAGACGAGTACGTGGCCGGGCATACCCGCATGCCAGCCTATGTGCGTGGCAAGGCAGGCGTGGTGCTGCACCGCACATCGGAGCAGTGGCCGTTCCCGGACGCGATTGGCCATGGCGACCTGAGTGCGGCGCACCAGCCGACCTACCACGTCGAGTTTCGCGTGAAAGATCTCTGGGGAGACGCGGCAGATGATGGTCTCGTGGTGGTCGATCTTTTCGAAAGCTACCTGGACCACGCCGATGGCGCTCAAGCGGTGAAAGCATGAGTGACGGCGCCCTGACAGGCCGACTGCCGGTGACGGTGCTTTCCGGCTTCCTCGGCGCCGGCAAAACCACCCTGCTCAACCATATCCTGCGCAATCGCGAAGGCCTCAGGGTGGCGGTCATCGTCAATGACATGAGCGAGGTCAACATTGATGCCCAGGAGGTGCAGCGCGATGTGTCACTGCACCGTGGCAGCGATGAGTTGATCGAGATGAGCAATGGCTGCATCTGCTGCACGCTGCGCGCCGATTTGCTCGAGCAGATCAGTGCCCTGGCGCGCCAGCAGCGTTTCGATTACCTGCTCATTGAGTCCACTGGGATCTCTGAGCCGATGCCGGTTGCGGAGACGTTCGCCTTCCTGGACGCCGAAGGCTTCAGCCTCAGCGAGTTGGCACGGCTTGATACCTTGGTGACGGTGGTCGATGGCAGCCGTTTCCAGGCGTTGCTTGAGTCACCGGACACCGTGCACCGCGAGGCGGCACAGGAGGATACGCCCAAGCGCCATCTGGCAGACCTGCTGATCGAGCAAGTGGAGTATGCCAACGTCATTCTCGTCAACAAACTCGACCTGATCGATGAGCCTGGCTACCAGGCCTTGCACGCGGTCCTCGCAGGCCTTAACCCGACCGCGCGGATCGTGCCAATGACGCAGGGTAGCGTTGAGCTGTCCGATATCCTCGGCACCCACCTGTTTGATTTACCCCGCCTTGCGGCGTCGCCGGGCTGGATGAAGACAATGGAGGCCAGCGACGCACCGGCCTCCGAGTCGGATACCTATGGCGTGACGTCCTGGGTGTACCGCGAGCGCGCCCCTTTTCACCCGAAGCGACTGTTCGATTTTCTCCAGCGACCCTGGTGCAACGGGCGACTGCTGCGCAGCAAAGGTTACTTTTGGCTGGCCAGCCGACACCTTGAAATCGGCCTGCTGGTGCAAAGTGGCAAGCACTTCCAGTGGGACTATGTCGGCCGCTGGTGGAACTTCATCGAGCCGTCGCAATGGCCCCGGGATGAATATCGGTTGCAGAGCATCATGGCCAAGTGGGACAGCATCGTCGGGGACTGCCGGCAGGAGTTGGTCTTCATCGGCCAGGATCTGGACACCCATAGGTTGCAACACGAACTCGACAACTGCCTGCTGAGTGCCCAGGAAATCGCCGCCGGCCCGTCGGCCTGGCAAGCCCTGCCGGGAGCGACAGCCTTTGACACCCGGGCCTTGTCGGCAGGCCCCTCCCCCCTCCCGCAGGCGGATCCCATTTGACCGAGGTAGAGGTGCTCCATGCTTTTTTTCAGCAGAACCACCCGTTGGGTACTGGCGCCGCTTGCCGAGAGGCTGGAACAGCCAGACCAGCCGAGCACGCCGTTATCGTCGAACAACCCGTTATTGCGCCGCATTCTGTCAGGCGTCGATCAACTGCTACAGGAGCGGCGTGCCTTGGAGGAGCAAGCGCGCGCACTGACATTGAACGTCAGCCAATTGGACGAACGCCTGGCCTGCCGCGACAAGCATTTGCGCGAACTGGAGACACGCTGGGCACTGATCACCCAAGGTGCAGATGAACTGTTCTGGTCGCTGCAACTGGCTGCAAACGGCGCTCCCGCGCCGGAATGTGCGATGGAGTGGACGGGATCGGCGTCGATCCAGGCCCAAGGTATTGATCAGCTTGGCCGTTGGAGCGAACAGCTACATCCCGCTGATCGGCAACCGCACCTGGGGGCGCTTGCCCGGCATCTTGCCGACCGCAGTGGGCGGACGCCCTTTGCGCTGGAGGTGCGCCTGAAGGCCACATCAGGCGGTGACTATCGCTGGTGCACGATCAGCGGTAACGCAAGCCGTGACCCGCAAGGCGTACCTCTTGCCATCGGTGGGACCCTTCGTGACATTCACGAACAACGCCTGCACAACGAGACACTTGAACTGGCGGCCACACGTTTCGACATTTCCAGGGAAATGCTGCACGACGGGCTCTGGGACATCGAGGTGGTGGCCGGAGACCCTGCGAATCCGAAAAATACCATCTGGTGGTCGTCGCAAATGCGTCGACTGCTGGGGTGCAGCACGGTTGAGGAGTTCCCCAACACCCTGGAAAGCTGGACTTCGCGCCTGCATCCCGACGACAGCGAACGGGCGATCGCAGCGTTTGTCGCCCACGTTGACGACCGCAGCGGCAAGACACCGTTTGATGTGGATTATCGACTCAAGCATAAAAGTGGCGCTTACCGCTGGTTTCGCGGCCGGGGGCAAACGCGTCGCTCACCGGACGGTTCCCCGCAACGCGTGGTGGGCGCCATCACCGATATCCATGCCCACCATGAAGAAAGCACGATGCGTGAGGCGCAGGCGGAACAACATCGGGTGATGCAGGACACGCTCAGCAAGTTGACGCACATTGTCGCCACCATCCAGGGCATTGCCAGCCAAACCAACCTGCTGGCGTTGAACGCCGCCATCGAAGCAGCACGCGCCGGCGAGGCCGGGCGCGGGTTTGCCGTGGTCGCTGATGAAGTTCGCAAGCTGGCCACTCGAACCAGCCAGGCCACACAGCAAGCGGCCGAAATGATGGACAGCTAGCGACAACAAAGCACGCGCACTGGGCGTGCCCACACAGAACATCCTCCAACAATAACAATCAGGTACGGTATGCGCGATTACGACTCGGCAGTGACATCTTTCAATTATCGACAGCTGGCCGCACAGGACTTGCACGGCGAGCTGGGGGCCATGAACGCCTGCATCGAATGCTGCGACCGACACGCCCTGGGTGATGCCGTGGCGTTGTACTGCGAAACGCAGGATGGCCGCGCCACGCGCTACACGTTCAGCGAACTGCAGGCCCACGCTGCGCGCTTCGGCAACTTCCTACGCGAGCAAGGGGTCAAGCCGGGAGAGCGTGTAGCGGGCCTGATGCCACGCACGGTTGAACTGTTGATTGCCATTTTGGGGACCTGGCGCATCGGCGCGGTCTACCAACCGCTCTTCACCGCATTCGGCCCCAAGGCGATCGAGCAGCGCCTGGGTTGCTCCGAGGCGCGCTGGGTGGTGACCGATGCCCATAATCGCCCCAAGCTGGACGACGTCATCGACTGCCCACGCATCATCGTGACCGGCGCTGACCCACGCAACCCGGACGATTACGACTTCTGGACCGCCCTGGATCGTCAACAAGCCGATTGTGCGCCTGAGTTGCTGGACGCCAGTGCGCCGTTCCTGCTGATGTGCACGTCAGGCACCACGGGGCCGGCCAAGCCATTGGAAGTGCCATTAAGCGCCATCCTGGCCTTCAAGGGCTATATGCGTGATTCGATTGACCTGCGAGAGGACGACCATTTCTGGAACCTCGCCGACCCCGGCTGGGCCTATGGTTTGTATTACGCGGTGACCGGCCCGCTGGCATGTGGCCGTGCCACGCTGTTCTATGACGGCCCTTTCGCGGTGGACAGTACGTGCCGGATCATTGCCAAGTATGCGATCACCAACCTGGCCGGATCGCCGACCGCCTACCGCCTGCTGATCGCGGCGGGGGCTGCGTTCGCCGACACCGTACGCGGTCACCTGCGCGTCATCAGCAGTGCCGGCGAACCCCTCAACCCGCAGGTCATCCGTTGGTTTGCCGAGGAACTCGGCGTGGTCATCCACGACCATTATGGCCAGACTGAAATCGGCATGGTGCTGTGCAACCACCACGGCCTGCGTCACCCGGTACGTGAGGGCTCAGCCGGTTATGCGGTTGCGGGGTACCGGATTGTCGTGCTGGATGAAGCTCATCGGGAACTGCCACCTGGCCGGCCAGGCGTGTTGGCGGTGGATCGCGAGCGCTCGCCCCTGTGCTGGTTCGACGGCTACCTGGGGATGCCTACCCAGGCGTTTGTCGACCGTTATTATCTGAGCGGCGATATCGTGGAGCTCAATGACGACGGCAGTATCAGCTTCGTGGGCCGTAACGACGACGTGATCACCACCTCCGGCTATCGCGTCGGACCTTTCGATGTGGAAAGTGCGCTGATCGAACACCCTGCGGTGGTTGAAGCAGCGGTGATTGGTAAACCGGACCCGCAACGCACTGAGTTGATCAAGGCGTTTATCGTACTGAGCGGTCAATACCTACCAAGCACCGAGTTGGCGGAAGTCCTGCGCCTGCATGTCCGGCAGCGCCTGGCCGCACACGCGTACCCGAGGGAAATCGAGTTCGTCGAACACCTACCCAAGACACCCAGTGGCAAATTGCAGCGGTTCATTCTGCGCAACCAGGAAATCGCAAAGCAGCAGGCGTTCGACACATGACCCAAGGCCGGGGCCGTCGGCCGTGGTCGCGTGTGCGCAACACAGCGTACGTGTTGTGCTGAGTCGCTCGGAATTCCAGCGCAGAGCCCTGGAGTTGTTCCAGGAGCGCAGTTTCAGCCAGGTCAGCATGCGTGAACTGGCGGCGCATATCGGCATCACTCCGGGCGCGATTTATCACCACGTGGAAAGCAAGGAAGCACTGCTTTTCGAGTGGCTGATGGAGCTGTATCAGACGTTGTTGTCGCACGTCGAGCTGATCAAGAAGCGAAGACTGACGCCCGCGCAACGTCTGACAAAACTGATCGAAGGCCACCTTCGATTGCATGAACACATGGCCGGGCAGTTCAAGCTGGCCGTCATGGACACCGGCTGCCTGAACGCGCCGATGGAAGCACGTGTACGGCGATTGAGGGACGCTTATGAGTCAGAAATACTGAGCCTGGTGGGGCAGCTATGTCATCAGCCTGGTGGCCCCTTGCGCGAAGGTGCACTGCAGGCCATCGTGCCCATGCTGAACAGCCTGCCAGCATGGCTGAGCCCGATGATGGACAAAGCCCAGCGCCGGGTCATCGCCCAGGCCATCGTCAATGCGGTCGTCCAGGCGATAAAGGCCCTGCCGTGAGCCAGGTAAGCAATGCGCCTGGACAGGGCCCGGTAATCAGGCCACCGCCCGGATCCGAGGTCCTCAGATACTCAGGAGCTCGGCCACTGGAAAACGGTGGGTGGTCTTCATTTCTCGCAGTGAAAGGTTCGAGCGGATACTCAATACGCCCGGGAGCTTTCTCAGCACTTTTTCCACGAATCTGCTGTAGCTGTCCAAATCTCTTGCGACGACTTGAAGTAAAAAATCCGCTTCGCCAGTTGTATTGTGACAACTGAGCACCTGCGGCGCCGACGCTATGATTTTCTCAAATTTTTCCGTGGCTTCTTCACTGTGATCGCTGCAGGAAATCTGCACGAACGCCATCACCCCCAGGCCCAGTTTCCGGCGATTCAGGATGGCTTGATACCCCTCGATCACACCGCATTCTTCCAGGCGTTTCTGCTTGCGCCAGCAAGACGCTTCGCTGAGGGAAAGTTGCTCCGCCAACTTGACGTTCGAGAGTCGCCCATCTCGCTGCAGTCGCTCCGATATTGCAATATCCACCTTATCCAGACGCTCAAGCATGGTTGATCCTTTCAATTATGTAGGAGCTCACGAAGATTAATTTCATTCATTGCCCACTATCAACCGCAATCTGAAAAGCAATTTCAAGGCATTCGCACATAATGGATCAGCACTGATTCGAGCCGCCACGCACCTGAAACCCATCGAATACAGCGTCGTGTCCATCCAAGCAGAGGTGACTTTCATGAAAGCAGTTGTCTACGAAGCCTTTTCCCAACCGCCGCGCCTGATGAACGTCGAAGACCCGACGCCGGAGCGTCACGGCGTGGTCATACAGGTGCGGGGCACGGGGGTCTGCCGCAGCGACTGGCACGGCTGGAAGGGGCATGATCCGGACATCCAACTGCCGCATGTTCCCGGGCATGAGCTTGCCGGCATCGTGACGGCGGTTGGCAGGGATATCACCCGGTGGAAGGTCGGCGACCGTGTAACGGTGCCTTTTGTCGGCGGGTGTGGCGCCTGTCCCGAGTGCAACAGCGGTAACCAGCAAGTCTGCAATACGCAGTTTCAACCGGGCTTCACTCATTGGGGGTCGTTTGCGGAGTACGTCGGCATACACCAGGCCGACCTGAACGTCGTCGCACTCCCGCAGAGCATGGACTTCGCGACTGCTGCGAGCCTGGGCTGCCGCTTCGCCACTTCATTCCGCGCCGTCGTTGACCAAGGCAACGTCAGCGCCGGACAGTGGGTCGCGGTGCATGGCTGCGGAGGCGTGGGCCTGTCCGCCGTGATGATCGCCCAGGCCCTCGGCGCCAATGTCATCGCCATCGATATTTCGCCGGAAAAACTCGAACTGGCACGCGCGCTCGGCGCCGTTGCAACCGTGAACGCACACAGCGTTGCGGACGTCACCGAAGCCGTGCTGGAAATCACCCAGGGGGGCGCCCACGTATCGCTGGATGCATTGGGCCATCCCACCACGTGCTTCAACTCCATCAACAACCTGCGCCGTCGAGGCAAGCACGTCCAGGTAGGCCTGATGCTCGCGGACCACGCCACGCCGGCGATCCCCATGGGCAAGGTCATCGCGCACGAGCTTGAGATCTACGGCAGCCACGGCATGCAAGCACATCGTTATGACGCCATGATCCAGATGATCACCTCGGGAAAACTGGCGCCGGAAAAACTCGTGGGTAAAACCATCAGCCTGGCGCAGTCCATCGACGCGTTGATGAACATGGACCGCTTCGAGACCGCTGGCGTAACCGTCGTGACCGAGTTCTAGAGCACACAGGACGCAACCGTACAACCGGCTGGCGGAGTGACCCTGTCCCTCACCGTGGCCGTGAATATTTCATCGTCTTATCTTTAAAGATGTTGGCAGGCGTGCCGATAATCGAAAAAGCCTACCGGGTGGCTGCAGGTTGTTTTGGGCGATGAGCAAGGAACACGAAAATGATGTCTTTTCGTATGGGCGCCCTCAAAGCATCCGACGTGACCCTGTGCGTTCTCGTGTGCCTGGCTGGGGTGGCCATCACGACCTTGGTACTGATACTTTTCGTCGGGTCGGAGCAGCGCACCGTTAGCGTTGCGTTTCAACGGGAAGTTGACGAACGATTCAGTCGCCTGCAGCGACGCTTTACTTTCCAGGACTTGAAATTGGACACCGTCAGGCGTTTCTTCATCAACGCCGACGATGTCACGGAAAAGGAGTTCATGGGGTTCGTCACGCCTCTCGTCGAAGAGGGTGAAACCTACGGCTGGGTACCGAGGATTCTCGAGCAGGATCTACAAGCGTTTCGCAATAAAGCGCTACTCAATGGTGCGAGTGACTTTTCGTACCATGAGATTGACCCCATGACCCAGACCGAAGCCCCCCTCTCCAGCCGTCCGGAGCACATGGTCTTGCTCTACTTGTCCAAGCGCGATGACGTGAAGATAACACCCGGCATGGATGTACTCGCCCGCCCGGATCGCGAGGCCTTGTTGAGAAAGGCACGGGAAACACATCGAATGGTCGTGTCCGAACCCTTGAAAATGACCAGTGGCCAGACCGGGGTTTTCTTTGTCGCGCCTGTATTCAAGGAACCCTCGGAGGCCTCACTGGACGATGATGGTTTGCAGGGGTTCATCGTCTCGACGATACGCTTGGCGTCCTTGATGGAACATGGCATTCCGTTACCCAGTCTGCAACGCCTGAACGTGACCCTGTCATTGATCGACACACCGCGTCAGAACGACATTTTTTATCAGAGCTTATCGCCGGCCGCCCCTTCGGCGCTTTACGCTCAACGCGTGTTGAAAGTAGCCGACCAGCACTACTCGATGCAGTTTCGCCCAAGCTCGACATTTTTGAGCTCTAACAGCCACGCAGCGTTTGTCATTCTGATCGTCGCGTTCGGAACAGGATTGACGCTGCTGATGACGTTCATGGTGTACATGCTGATCACACAGCGTGCGCGCGCGCTTTCTCTGGTTGATGAGCGCACGCAAGACTTGCGCTTATTGAACATTACCGACCACCTGACGGGCGTGTATAACCGCCGGCACTTCGAAGCGTTGATGGAGCGCCTGCTCGTTGAGGCCGACGCGCAACGCAGCCCCTTATCGCTGATCATGTTCGACGTCGATCACTTCAAACGCATCAACGACCTCAAGGGGCATCAGTGTGGTGATAACGTGCTGAAGTCATTGTGCGTACGACTACGTTCGGCAATACGCAAAACCGATCTTCTGTGCAGGACGGGTGGGGAAGAGTTTGCATTGATCTGCCCTGGAAGCGACCTGAACGATACGAAACTGTTGGCAGAAAAGCTCCGATCCCTCGTAAGCGCCCTCCCCTTTGAGGAGGCCGGTCAAGTAACGTGCAGCTTCGGCGTCGCGACGTGGAGTCCATCGGAATCATTTGACGCTCTCGTTCGGCGTGCGGACAGCGCCATGTACAGCGCTAAATCAAATGGTCGTGACCAAGTCCAACTCGCCGATAGATAACGTACCGAACGCAGGGGCGCGGCCCATCAGCGCCGAGCCGTTGATGGGCGGCTGTAGTGGGCAGATCTCATGCCTGAACATGCTGCCGTCGCGCGCCGGTCAAAAGTCATCCTTTACGGTTGCGCCGTTGATCTTGAACGCTCGGCTTTGCAGATAGGCACTTCGAATAAACGTGTATTTATCGCCGGTCATGAGCTTTTCGGCTGTCAGGTATTGAGCCCGTCCGTCGATCACGCCCAGGCCGTACAGGCTATTACGCGTAGGCACGTCGCCAATGTAGCGAACCGGATTGGCGTAGGCATCGGGAAGGATGGCTGGCGCATCGCGCAGTGTACTTGGCCCCAGGAACGGCAGCACCAGGTAAGGCCCGCTATTGACCCCCCAGTAACCGAGAGTTTGCCCGAAATCTTCGTCACTGCGCTGTAGCCCCATGGGGGTCGCGACATCGATCAACCCCACCAGGCCAATCGTGCTGTTGAGCAAAAAGCGGCTTGTGTCGACGCCAGCACTGTGGAACTTCGCCTGGAGGACATCGTTAGCCAGGTTTTTGACCTCCCCCAGGTTGTTGAACACATTATGAATGCCGTCCTGGACAACACCGGGCGTGATGAATTGATAGCCCTGGGCGAGGGGTTTCATTGCATAGGTATCCAGTACGTCATTGAATGCGAAGATCGGTCGGTTAACACCTTCCCATGGGTCCGCGTCGGAATTCGCAAGGCACAGCGGTGACATCATGATGAAACAGGCGCAGCCCAGCACTTGGACGCAACCGCTTAAAGTGGAACGAAAAGCACACATGTTGATTCCCCGTTGAATGAACTAGCCGATTTGATCCGCGCAAGCCGTTCCATCGCTGCGGTGATGTGTGCGTGTGCCAGCGCCGTTAATTCCAACCGCCCCCCAGCACTTTGTACAGCGTGATGCGGTTACTCTGCTCGGTCAGGCGCAGGGTGATCAGGTCCTGTTGTGCGCTGTAGAGCGAGCGTTGCGCATCCAGGGCTTCGAGGTAGCTTTGGGAGCCGCCCCGATACAAGGCGTCCGAGAGTTCGAAGCTTTTGCGGCTGGCGTCGGTCAGCGCTTGTTGCGCGGCAATACGGCGATCCAGGGTGCTGCGCACCGCCAGCGCGTCGGCCACTTCGCGGAATGCGGTTTGCAGGGTTTGCTGATAGGTCTGCACCTGAATCTCGCGTTCGACTTTGGCCGAATCCAGGGTTGCGCGGTTACTGCCCGCGTCAAAAATCGGTACGCTGATGCTCGGGGCAAACGTCCAGGCGCCGCTGCCGGACTTGAACAGGCCGGCCAATGCCGAGCTGGAAGAGCCGGCGTTGGCGGTCAGGCTGATGCTCGGGTAAAACGCCGCACGGGCCGCGCCAATATCGATGTTGGCGGACTTGAGTGTGTGTTCGGCCGAGAGCACGTCCGGGCGTTGTTGCAACAGGCTGGAGGGCAGGCCTGCTGGTATATCCACCAGCACTGACGCCGACTCCAGGCGCGTGCCCGGCAAGAGGGCCTCGGGTAGATCACTGCCCACCAGCAGGCGCAAGGCATTGCGGTCCTGCAGGATCTGGCTTTCATAGGACGCTACATCGCCCCGTGCCGATTCGACGGTGGTCTGGGCTTGCGCCACTGACAACGCGGAAGAGCCGCCCAAGGCGTAGCTGCGCTGGGTCAGGTCGTAGGTGGCCAACTGGCTGGTAAGGGTTTCCTGGGCCAGCAGCAGCCGTTCGTTGTCGGCGGCCAAGGTCAGCCAGGCGGTGGCAACTTCCGCCACCAGGCTGATTTGCGTGCTGCGCCGGGTTTCCGTCAACGCCAAGTAGTCTTCCAGCGCCTCATCGCGCAGGTTGCGAACCCGGCCGAACACGTCCAGTTCATAGCTGCTCAGCCCCAACTGAGCGCTGTAGTCGTGCGTGGTGACTGCCGTGCCGGTGTTGGACAACGATCCCGGCGTACGGCTATGAGTGCCGCTGACGCTCGCGTCGACGGTAGGAAACAGGTCAGCGCGCTTGATGCGGTACTGCGCCCGGGCCTTTTCAACGTTAAGGCTGGCCAGGCGCAGGTCGCGGTTATTGGCCAGCGCCAATTGCTGCAACTGCGCCAGGCGGCGGTCGGTACAAAATTGCTGCCACTTGATATCAGCCCCAACCTGTCCTTTGGGCAGGTTGGCCGCCGGCAACCATTGCTCGGAGACGGGGGCCTCAGGGCGTTCGTACTGCGGCGCCAGGTTGACGCAGCCGCCCAGGGCCATGGCGGCCAGCAAAGGCCAGTGTGACTTGATCATGCATCACCTGTCGGGGCAGATTGACTAGCGCTGCGCACGCGGCCGAAACGACGGCGGATCAGCACGAAAAACAACGGTACAAAGAAGATCCCCAGCGCCGTGGCGCTGAACATGCCGCCCAGTACCCCCGTACCAATCGCCTGGCGCCCGGCGGAGCCTGCACCGGTGCTCAAGGCCAGCGGCAATACACCGAACATGAAGGCAAGGGACGTCATCAGGATTGGCCGCAGGCGTTGACGCACCGCGACCAGCGTCGCGTCGATCACGCTGCTGCCCTGCTCTTGCAAGTGCTTGGCAAACTCAACGATCAGGATCGCGTTTTTTGCAGCCAGGCCCACGGTGGTCAACAGCCCGACCTGGAAATACACGTCGTTGCTCAGCCCGGCGACTCGGGTCGCCAGCACCGCACCGATGACCCCCAGGGGCACTACCAGGATCACCGAAAACGGCACCGACCAGCTCTCGTAGAGCGCGGCCAGACACAGGAATACGAACAGCACGGAAATGCCGTAGAGCAGCGGCGCCTGGGACCCGGATAATCGCAGTTGATAAGACTGCCCGGTCCACTCGTAGCCGATACCCTGGGGCAATTGCCGGACAATGGCCTCCACCGCGTCCATCGCATCGCCGGAACTCACCCCTGGCGCCGGGTCGCCCACAATTTCCAGGGAGGAGTTACCGTTGTAGCGTTCCAGCAGCGGCGAGCCGTAGCCCCAGGCGCTGCTGGCAAAGGACGAGAACGGCACCATTTCATTGTTACTGTTGCGCACAAACCAATGATCGAGGTCCGCAGCCTGCATGCGCGAGGATGCCTGGCCCTCTACATAGACCTTTTTCACCCGGCCCTGGTTGAGAAAGTCGTTTACATAAGTGCCGCCTAACGCCGTCGCCAGGGTGCTGTTGATATCGCTGGTACTCAGGCTCAGGGCCCCGGCCTTGCGGTCGTCAATGCTGACCTTGAGCTGCGGTGCATCGTCCAGCCCGTTGCTGCGCACGCCCAGCAGGCGGTCATCTTTCCTGGCCAACTCAAGGAACTGTTCGCGGGCGGCCACCAACGCATCATGGCCCAGGCCACCGAGGTCCTTGAGCTGCAGGTCGAACCCCGAGCTCTGGCCCAGGCCGCGCACGGTCGGCGGCTGCATGACGAACGCATCGGCATCACCGATGCTGGACAGTGCCAGGGTCGCCCGCTGGGCAATGGCGGCTGCACCCTGACCAGAGCCACCGCGTTCGGACCAATCCTTGAGGCGGATAAACGCCCGAGCGGTGTTCTGGCTGTTACCGCCCATGCCCAAGCCGCTGATGCTGATCATCGCTTCGACCTCGGGCTGTTGCAGGATGTAGTCCTCAAACTGCTTGATCACCGCCTGTGTGCGGCTGTCCGTCGCGCCGACCGGCAACTGGATCTGCGCCAACAGAATCCCTTGGTCCTCGTCCGGCAGAAACGAAGTAGCCAGGCTGACGTAACCCACCGCCATCACCACCAGCACCACCCCATACAACAGCAGGCTGCGCGCCCAACGCCGCAACACCACGCCCACCCAGCGCTCATAACCGGCGCCGGCGCGCTCGAAGGTGCGGTTGAACCAGCCAAAGAACCCACGCTGAGCGCCATGCCCCTCGCCATTGCGCGCTTTGAGCAACGACGCGCACAGCGCGGGTGTCAGGGTCATCGCCACCAACACTGAGAGGACCATGGCCGAGACGATGGTCACGGAGAACTGCCGATAGATGATCCCGGTGGAACCACCGAAAAACGCCATGGGGATAAATACCGCACTCAGCACCAGGGTGATGCCGACCAGCGCGCCACTGATTTCACGCATCGATTGACGCGTGGCCGCCACGGGCGACAGCCCTTCGCCCATCAGCCGCTCCACGTTTTCCACCACCACGATGGCATCGTCCACAAGCAAGCCAATCGCCAGGACCATGGCAAACATGGTCAAGGTGTTGATCGAGTAGCCGAACAGCGCCAACACGCCGAACGTGCCCAGCAGCACCACGGGCACGGTAATCGCCGGGATCAGGGTTGCGCGCAGGCTCTGCAGGAACAGGAACATGATCAACACCACCAGCACGATGGCCTCGCCCAAGGCCTTGACCACCTCCTCGATGGACAAGCTGACAAAGGGCGTGGTGTCGTAGGCAATCACGTTTTTCAGTTGCATTTGCGCCGGATAGAACGGTTCCATCTCCTTGAGCTTGGCCTTGACCGCGTCGCCTACGTTCAGCGCGTTGGCGCCGGCGGCCAACTGCACGCCCATGGCCGCCGCGGGCTTGCCATTGAGGGCTGTGCTGATGTCGTAGCTTTCACTGCCCAGTTCCAGGGTCGCGACATCGCCCAGCAGTACCACGGCACCGTCGCTGTTGGACTTGACCACGACCTTGCGAAACTCTTCCACGGTCTGCAGTTTGCTGCGGGCGCTGATCGTAGCGTTCAGTTGCTGCCCCTTGATCGCGGGCAAGGCGCCGAGCTGTCCAGCCGAGACTTCGGTGTTCTGCGCTTCCAGGGCACTGCTGATGTCCGACGGCATCAACGCATACTTTTCCAGCAAGGCGGGGTCCAGCCAGATGCGCATGGCGTAGCCGGAGCCCAACGTCTGCACATCGCCGACGCCGTCTATCCGGCTGATGGAGTCGAGCAAGGTGGTGGAAATGTAGTCACCTATCTGGGTGCCGGTGACACTGGGGTCGTCCGATGCCAGGGCGACAATCATCAAGAAGTCAGAGCCGCCCTTGGTCACGGTCAGGCCTTCGCTTTGTACCGACTGCGGCAGCCTCGACTCGGCTTGTTGCAGCTTGTTCTGCACCTGCATCTGGGCAACGTCCGGGTCGGTGCCGGCAGTAAAGGTCAAACTGATGCTGGCACTGCCTGCCGAGCTGCTGGTGGCCGACATATAGGTCAGGTTATCCAGGCCCTTCATCTGCTGCTCGATGACCTGGGTCACCGAGTCTTCGACGGTCTTGGCCGAGGCCCCGTTGTAGGTGGCGGAAATCTTCACCGTGGGCGGCGCGATATCCGGGTATTGCTCCAACGGCAACTGGCTGATGGACAGGCTGCCACCGAGCATGATCACGATGGCAATGACCCAGGCGAAAATCGGTCGATCAATAAAAAAGTGCGCCACGCTCAACCCTCCTTCGCGGGGGTGGGAGGTGTCGCCGCCTGAGCATTGGCATCCTGCACTTGGACCGCGGCGCCGGCACGGACTTTTTGTCCGCCTTCGACAATCAATTGGTCCCCCGCCTGCAGGCCTACCGTCACCCACCACTGATTCCCCACCGCCCGATCGATGGTCAGCTCACGCTGTTCGACCTTGCCGTCGACCACCAGCAACGCGGTGGTCACGCCACTGGCGCTGCGGTTCACGGCTTTTTGCGGAACCAGGATGGCCTGCTCGTCGCGCGCCTGTTCGAGCACCGCGCGGACATACATGCCCGGTAGCAGCAGGTGCTCCGGGTTGGCGAACTCCGCACGCAGGGTGACCGTGCCCGTCCCCTCGTTGACACTCACACCACTGACTTTGAGCCGCCCCTGCTGGTTGTAGGCGCTGCCATCGTCCAGCTTCAGGCTGACCCGTGCCTGGCCATCACCGCTGGACTGCAGCGCGCCGCTGGCCAGGTCGCGCTTGAGCTTGAGCAATTCGGTGGTCGATTGGGTCACATCCACATAGATCGGATCGAGTTGCTGCACCGTGGTCAAGGCACTGTCCTGATTAGCCACCACCAACGCCCCCGGGGTCACGGTGGAGGTTTCGATGCGCCCGCTGACCGGTGAGGTAATACGGGTGTAGGCCAGGTTGATCCGGGCGGTCTGGACTTCGGCCTCGGCAACTTGTACGTCGGCGGCGGCCGTCAGCAAGGTCGCCTGGGCGTCTTCGTTATCTTGCTGGCTGATGGCATTGATCTTCACCAGGTCGGCATCGCGCCTGGCGGTGGCCTGCGCCGATTTGAGCGTGGCGCGGTACTTGGCCAGGCTCGCCTGGGCCTGTGCCAGCGCGGCGGTGTAGGACGCCGCATCCAATTGGTACAAGGCTTGCCCGACCTTGACATCCGCACCCTCGACAAACAGTCGCCGCTGGACGATGCCGCCGACCTGCGGACGAATCTGCGCCACCATGAAGGCCTGGGTGCGCCCCGCCAGCTCAGTGGTCAGCACTTGGCTCTGGGGTTTTATGCTGATCACCGAGACTTTGGGCGTGACTGCCTCAGGAGGTGGCTCGCCGCCGGAGCAGCCGCCGAGCATGGCCAGAACGATCAAGGACAGGAAAACCGCGGCGGTTACCAGGTATTTGGCGATTATTTTCGTGGACATAGCGGCCTCTGCAACACGGAATGGCTTGAGTCAGCGCCATCCTGCAAGGCAAATGTGCAGGAAAATTGAAGATTGCCCAGCCCGGTTGAATCTTTCCTTTACCAGGGCCTAAATGGTCCCACCTATTCTTGATGGCCCACCTGCATGAAGTTGAGTATCTCCACCAAACTGTTTATTGCGGTACTGGCCGGTGTGCTGCTGGTCATCCTGAGCATGGGCCTGGCGACAAGCTGGAGTTTTGGACGGGGCTTTCTCGGGTATCTCAATGAGCAGGCACTGGAGCGCATGGCGCCGGTGCTGCCACGCCTGGCCAGTGCTTATGCGCGGGAGGGCAATTGGGAGTTCCTGCGTAACCAGCCGGATCGCTGGTTCGACATCATGCGGCCCGAGCTCGGCGAAGATCCGGCGAAGAACGACTTGCGCACCCCCTTGGCCTCGGACCTGACGGGCGCCCTGTTCCGGATCGCCCTGCTGGATAAACATAAGAAGCGCGTGAACGGCTACCCGGATATTGGCACCGACGCGCTGTTACGCCCGATTGTGGTGGCCGATGAAACCGTGGGCTGGCTGGCCGTGACCCCGTTCCAGAGCGTGACCGAAGCCGGCGGCGAACGGTTCCAGCAATACCAGTTACGCACCAGCCTGGTCATGGGCGCCTTCTCGCTGTTGCTGGCGATGCTGATTGCCTGGTGGATCGCCCGCACGCTGCTGGAGCCGGTCAAGCGGGTGGCTGCGGCAACACATCGCCTGGCCAGCGGCGAATTCAGCAGCCGGGTGGCGGTGACTTCCAATGACGAAGTGGGCCAATTGGCCCGTGACTTCAACCAGCTCGCCTACACCCTGGAACGCAATGAGCAGATGCGCCGCGAATTCATGGCCGATGTGTCCCACGAACTGCGTACCCCGCTGTCGGTACTGCGCGGCGAGCTGGAGGCCATCGAGGATGGCGTGCGCACCCTCGACCAAGGCTCGATGCAGTCCTTGCAGGGCGAAGTGAGCATGCTCAGCAAGCTGGTGGATGACCTGTATGAGCTATCCCTGGCGGATGTCGGGGCGCTGACCTACCGCAAGAGCGCGTGCGCACTGGAGCCGCTGCTGCGCGCCAGTGTGTCGATGTTCCAGGAGCGCTTGAACGCGCGCCACCTGCGCATCGAACTGGATTTGCCAGCGCCGCCCGTGGAACTGCTGGCCGATGCCGGTCGCTTGCAGCAACTGTTCTCCAATCTGCTGGAAAATACTGTGCGCTACACCGACCCGAATGGGCTAATACGTATCAGCGTCGTCCTGGATCGCGCTGACGTGTGCATCGACATCCTCGACTCCGGCCCTGGTGTTTCGGCCGAGCAATTGCCGCGCCTGTTCGAGCGCTTCTATCGCGGCGAATCCTCGCGCAACCGTGCCAGCGGCGGGGCCGGACTGGGGCTCGCGATCTGCCACAGCATCGCCCTCGCCCACGGCGGCAGCCTCAGCGCCGCTCACTCCCCGCTCGGCGGCCTTTGGCTGAGCCTGCGCCTCCCCCGGAATACCTGACTCATGAGCGAAGATAGCCCGATCCTCATCGTTGAAGACGAACCCAAGCTGGCCGCATTGCTGCAGGATTACCTGGTCGCCGCGGGTTACCCGACCCTGTGCCTGGACAACGGCCTGCAGGTGGTACCGAGCGTGCGCGCCCAGCCCCCTCGCCTGATTTTGCTCGACCTGATGCTGCCTGGGCGCGACGGTATGCAAGTGTGCCGGGACCTGCGCGGTTTCAGCGCCGTGCCGATCATAATGATCACTGCCCGCGTCGAAGAAGTAGACCGCCTGCTCGGCCTCGACCTGGGCGCCGACGACTACATCTGCAAGCCCTTCAGCCCTCGCGAGGTGGTCGCCAGGGTCAAGGCCATCCTGCGCCGTGGCCCCCAACTGCTGAGCACTACCCCAACGCGACTGCGGATCGACGAAACGCAGTACCGCGCGTCACTCGATGGCGTCGCCTTGGACCTTACACCGCTGGAGTTGCGACTGCTGAGCACGTTTGCACGCTCCGCCGGCCGGGTATTTTCCCGCGACCAACTGCTCGACAAGCTCTACTCCGACCACCGCGTAGTCACCGACCGTACGGTGGACAGCCATATCCGCAACCTGCGGCGCAAGCTGGAGCAGGCGTGCCCGGGGGAAACGCCCATCGAGTCCTTGTATGGGGTGGGCTATCGGTTTCAGTTGTCCGGCGCCTGAGGACTCGAAGGGTCAAGGCTATTCGAGGTAGCGCTATAGTGAGCAGCCCCTAGGTCGAATGGCCCTCGTTACGATTTTGTTGTTTTTTAACGCTTTTCCCGTTCTTTCGCTCATGTTGGTGGTGAATGAACCAGGCGACTAAAAGTAGACCTGCCACCCCAAAAATGAATAACAACAGCTCTATTGCGGGACCTTCGTGTGAAAACATGTTTCGTTCCTCGTCCTGAAGTATCGCGCCTCAACAACCAGCGCTACCGAAATTATTCGTAACAATTCATACATTTTCAGAGTAGTCGCCAAAGCCAGAGGTGACAACCCTAAAAGCCTCAGAACCATTGATCTAGACACGTCACCCGTCGAAAAAACCGCGCAGGGTCATCAGAAGTTGAGGCTGTAGGACTGGGCGCGCGCGCCTTGGAAGCGCACTAACACGCTTAGCAAATTGGCCATTAGCAGGCGCCCCGCCACCGTGCTCACTGGATGATGACGGCCAGAGCGGTGCGCCGGCAGTGAACCGTTGGCACTTTTTCAACTGGGGCCTGTCAACCGTGCATCAATGCCAAGTGATAGCTCATCATGCACAGCTGGAAGAAAATATCGTTGACTGAGGGTTTAGAGCGGAGCCTGCCTGGGCACCAGGTAGATTGCATCCTGGTGAATGGCTGGACTGCGACCATACTGGTACGACAGCCCGAACATGACGCTATGTTCTGCACGACAGGTATCAACCTTGCCACGCTCGCAGATAGCCCAAGCATTCAGAAGCTTGCTGATGAACTTGTGTTTGAAATAGACATGTCGAGGGGCGGGAGAGCCGGCTAGCTCCCCCCTACTTACTTGTTATTCTGCGGTACTTGCGAGAAATTCGCCCGCTCTACGAACGAGCATCCTCCACTCCTTCCCGTTGATGAGGCCGGTGCTCTCCATATCGTCGGCCTGCCTCAGCAACTCGAAATATTTATCCTCAATATCCTGTTCGTCTACCGCATGGGCGTAGATAGCCGCCCAGGCTTTTACCGCAGAACGCTGCGTTGATGGTTGCATTTGAGCACCTGATTATGTCCGCGGAAATAGAGCGGTGCCCATCAAAAATCGTTCATCTGCGCGGCGGTCGATCCGACCAGTGGTGGCATGTGGCTATGACTGATTCTTATTGCACAGGCCGCCGCGACATCGAGCCTGTGCCGATGTCGCCAAGCCCCGGCAACGGGCATCTGCAAGCCCGCGCCGCTTGATTATCAGCAAGTGCCAGGCGGTATCCCGTCTTTGTTGAAATCCTTCAGGCGCTCGCGCTCCTTCTCAGTTGAATGCGCCGGGGTTTCTTGCTCTGGCTCGGTGTTCTTTTCTTCAGTCATTACGATGTCCTCTGGGTGGTAGCTATTTCGGCACCTGCCGGAATCAGCAGTTCAAACCAATACCACCCCACCTTCCATACAGCGCCCGACAAGAACGCCCCGCAACCCTTAATGACCTGACGATGCCACCCTCGAGAACGAAGAGTTCATAACGCTGACTCCGGCCGGAGTGCGCACCGCGCAAGGGTGAGCTGATGCAGACCGAGCGTGGGCGTGGCGCACACAGCCCGTGGCATCGCCGAACTCTTCTTGCTGGACGCCGATAGAAAGCGCAGCCCCAATTGATTAGCGCGCAATCATTTGGCGCGCCTATCACTTCCATACATTCTTTTGCATTCCTCGTTTCAGGCCTAGCCCGCAAGCTGCAACCGAATCTCACTGTGCTGCATAAAAAGGCCGCCTTTGTTCGTGATCAACGACATGGCGTGGGAGTGCCACGCCACTAAACTCCGGCCCTTGGAGGCCTCTATGAAATTAAGATCCCTGAGTATCGCGCGAAGAGCCTTTGTCTGCTTTGGCCTGATTACATGCCTGCTCATCAGCTTGGCAGCCTTCTCTTATCTACAAATTAATCGGCTACGTGCCGCTGAGCAGAACATCGAGCAAAACTCCCTCCCCAGTATCCAGGTCATTGACGATATCCAAATCGCCCTGCTTCACGCCCGCCTTGAAAGTATTCGCATGCTCTCTAGCGCCACCCGCGATGTGCATGACTTCTCGCTGTCAAAAGTCCAGGAAGCTATACAGACACTTCAGTCGAAGACTGATTATTATCGCGCGCACCTGATGTCTGGGGAGCAAGACGAAATCCAATTCGCGAAGGCCAACCAGGCCATGACTGCCTACATCGACGGCCTCAGAAAAGTCATTGCAATGGATTCATCCGACCATGATCAAGCGGTTATTTTTGCCAATACCGAGCAAGCGCAAAGAGCCACCGACTATCAAGAGCAACTGACCGTTCTGCGCGATCAAAATGCACGCCAGGCCATGGTGTCTGGTGTAGACGCTACCGACGTATACAACCATAGCGTCCAAGTCCTGGTAGCGGTGCTGATCGTGGCATTTATGTTAACCATCGCCTTGGCCATTTTGTTCACTCAGAGCATCGTGGGCCCAATCAGCTCATCACTTAAGTTGGCGGAGGATATCGCCGCTGGCGACCTTACCCATGACCTTGAAGTAACAGGCTCAGATGAAGCTTCGCGCTTGATGCATGCGCTGAACTTGATGCAGAAAAATTTACGCAACACCATTTTAGAAATCTCGGGTGCTTCTTCCCAGCTGAGTACCGCTGCCGTGGAAATGACCTCGATTACTGAAAGTGCTGATCGCACCCTTCAGCAACAAAATAGCGAAATAGAGCAAGCTGCTACCGCGGTCACCGAAATGAGTGCTGCGGTTGAAGAGGTTGCACGTAACGCCAACTCCACTTCTGAAGCAGCCATGCAGTCGAGCATCGCCGCAGATTTGGGTAACCAAAAAGTCACTGAAACGTTAACGGCAATGCGCGGGTTGACGGGGTTGGTTGAAGTGTCATCCGATCAGGTGAAAGAACTGGCAGCCCAAGCTCAAGACATCAGCAAAGTACTGAGTGTGATCAGGGCGATTGCTGAGCAAACCAACCTGCTTGCCTTGAATGCCGCCATTGAGGCGGCTCGTGCAGGAGAACAGGGTCGCGGTTTTGCAGTAGTCGCAGATGAAGTTCGAGCGCTGGCACACCGGACACAAACCTCAACGCAAGAAATTGAACAGATGATATCCACGATTCAAGCGGGCTCTTCTGCCGCGGTCGAATCAATGCAAAAGAGCACGTCCGAGGTTTATAGCACGCGAGATACTGCAGAACATGCAGGCCAGTCGCTACGCCAAATTATTGATTCCGTGCTCGAAATTAACGACCGGAATATCCAGATTGCCACCGCGTCTGAGGAACAAGCACACGTGGCGAGGGATGTTGATCGCAGCCTGATAAGCATCCGCGACCTTGCAGTGCAGAGCAGTGAAGGCACTCGCCAAACACTCACAGCGAGCAACGAACTTTCTCGCCTGGCTGTCAACTTGAACGATCTGGTTCTTCGCTTCAGGACGTAGGAGGTGGTCGCAGAGAAGGAAATGCAGCACCGGGCAAGGCCGGGCACGGGGTAGTCCATGGAACGTATCCGGCTTCGCGGCCAAGTGATTGCAAACCTTAACATCAGCGACGTCACTGGGTAGTTTTGCGCAGCCACAAAAAAGCCGATCTAGCTGATCGGCTCAAGTGTCTGATTTTACTCAGGAATAATGGTCGGGACGGAGTGATTCGAACACTCGACCCCTAGCACCCCATGCTAGTGCGCTACCGGACTGCGCTACGCCCCGACTAGGCGTGTTACTGGGTTCGCTTCTTAAGGAAGCGAACCGGAATATACCGCAAGCTTTTGAAATGTGGAAGTATTTTAAAAGCCGGAATTACTTTTTCAGAACCACCAGCACATCTTCGAGCTCGGAGATCATCTGGCGTATCAGTTGCTTGTATTGGGTGGTGTCGTCTTTGGCTTCATCACCGGACATGCGCTGGCGCGCGCCGCTGATGGTGAACCCCTGGTCGTACAGCAACGCGCGGATCTGTCGGATCATCAGCACGTCCTGGCGCTGATAATACCGACGGTTCCCGGTGCGTTTGACGGGGTTGAGTTGAGGAAACTCCTGCTCCCAATAGCGCAGCACGTGCGGCTTTACCGCACAGAGCTCGCTGACTTCACCAATGGTGAAGTAGCGTTTGCCTGGGATGACGGGTAGCTCGTCGTTATGACTTGGTTCCAGCATAAGCCTCAACTCGGGCCTTCAACTTCTGCCCTGGACGAAAGGTGACCACACGGCGAGCCGTGATCGGGATTTCTTCTCCCGTTTTTGGATTGCGGCCAGGCCGCTGGCGTTTGTCCCGCAGGTCAAAATTGCCGAAACCGGACAATTTGACCTGTTCGTTGTCTTCCAGAGCGTGTCTGATCTCTTCAAAAAACAGCTCGACCAATTCCTTGGCCTCGCGCTTGTTCAGACCCAACTCTTCGTACAGACGTTCCGCCATCTCAGCTTTCGTCAAAGCCCCCATACGTCACTTCCTTAACGTGGCGTTCAACCTTTGTTCGAGCGAGGTGAGGATATTTTGTGTCGTGGTATTCACCTCATCGTCATTAAGAGTGCGCGATGGATGCTGCCAGGTCAAGCCAACTGCAAGGCTTTTTCTATGCGGATCAATGCCTTTACCCTGATAGACGTCAAATAGCCTGAGGTCTGTCAGCCATTCCCCTGCATTTTCACGGATTACATCCAGAACGGCAGTGGCGGCCACTTCGCGGTCGGCAATCAACGCCAAGTCACGACGCACTTCAGGGAAGCGCGACAGCTCGCTGAATTTAGGCATTTTGCCCGAAGCGACTTCAGCCAGGACCAGCTCAAAGACAAATACCGGACGGTCAAGACCGAGGGTTTTCGACAGCTCAGGGTGAATAGCACCGACGAAGCCGACCAAGCGCCCTTCGCGCTCGATGCGTGCCGTCTGGCCAGGGTGCAACGCCGGGTGGCTGCCCGGTACGAAGGTGAACGCATCCAGAGCACCGGCAAAGCCCAGCACCGCTTCCACGTCAGCCTTGACGTCGAAGAAGTCCACGGCATCGCGACCCTGCGCCCAGCCTTCCGGCAGGCGGCTACCGCACACCACGCCAGCCAGCATCGGCTCTTGCTTCAGGCCATCGAGTTGGCCGACGAATCGCAGGCCGCTTTCGAACATGCGCACGCGATCTTGCTGACGGTTCAGGTTATGGGAAAGTGCCTTCACCAAGCCTGGCCACAGCGAAGAACGCATGGCTGCCATATCGTTGGAGATCGGGTTGGCCAACAGCAGCGGCTCGACGCCTGGATTGAACAGCTCGAACTGCTTGGGATCGATGAAGCTGTAGGTCACTGCTTCCTGGTAGCCACGGGCAACCAACAGACGACGCAGGTCAGGCAGGTGCGCGCGCGCTTCAGCCTTCGGCTGGGGTGCCAGGCGCGCTTGCGGGTAACGAACCGGCAGACGGTTGTAGCCGTACAAGCGAGCCAGCTCTTCGATCAGGTCGACTTCCAGGCTGATATCGAAGCGATGGCTTGGTACTTCAACGGTCCACTGCCCTTGTGCACCTGCGGAAACACCCAGGCCGAGGGCAGACAACAGTTGCTCGATTTCAGCCGGCTCGATGACCAGGCCAAGCATTTGCTCGACACTTTTGGCGCGCAGGGTAATCGGCGCAATGGACGGCAGGTACTGCTCGTTCACCGTTTCAGTGATCGGGCCGGCTTCGCCGCCGGTGATTTCCAGCAGCAGGCCAGTGGCGCGCTCCATGGCTTCACGGGCCAGCTTCCAGTCCACGCCGCGCTCGTAGCGGTGCGACGCATCGGTGTGCAGGCCGTAGGAACGGGCTTTGCCGGCAATGGCGATCTGGTCGAAGAACGCACTCTCAAGGAACACGTCGCGAGTCTTCTCGGAAACACCGCTGTGCTCACCCCCCATCACGCCGGCAATCGCCAGGGCGCGGGAATGGTCGGCAATCACCAGGGTGTCGGCACGCAGGCTGACTTCCTGGCCATCGAGCAGCACCAGCTTCTCGCCTTCTTCCGCCATGCGCACACGGATGCCGCCATTGATTTCGGCGAGGTCGAACGCATGCAGCGGTTGGCCCAGTTCCAGCATCACGTAGTTGGTGATGTCGACGGCAGCGTCGATGCTGCGCACGTCGGCGCGACGCAGGCGCTCAACCATCCACAGCGGGGTTGGCTTGGACAGGTCGACGTTGCGGATCACACGGCCCAGGTAACGCGGGCATGCGCTTGGGGCCAGCACGTCGATCGGGCGCACTTCGTCGTGCACCGCAGGCACGGCGGCAACCACTGGACGAGTGACCGGGGCGTTGTACAACGCGCCCACTTCACGTGCGAGGCCCGCCAGGGAAAGGCAGTCGCCACGGTTCGGGGTCAGGTCGACCTCGATGCTGGCGTCTTCCAGTTCCAGGTAAACACGAATGTCCTGGCCCACTGGCGCGTCGGCCGGCAGTTCCATCAGGCCATCATTGCCCTCGCCCACCTGCAGTTCCGCCTGGGAGCACAGCATGCCGTTGGACTCAACGCCACGCAGCTTGGCCTTCTTGATCTTGAAATCGCCCGGCAGCTCGGCACCGATCATAGCGAACGGGATCTTCAGGCCCGGGCGCACATTGGGCGCTCCGCAGACGACCTGGAAAGTTTCCGTGCCATTGCTGACCTGGCATACACGCAGCTTGTCGGCATCGGGGTGCTGCTCGGTGCTTAGCACCTCGCCCACTACCACACCACTGAAGACACCGGCGGCCGGGGTAACGCTATCGACCTCAAGACCGGCCATCGACAGACGAGCAACCAGCTCGTCGCGATCTACCTGCGGGCTTACCCAGCCACGCAGCCATTGTTCACTGAATTTCATCCTGCTCTCCTAAAGATTCGTTACGACTAGCGAAATTGCGCGAGGAACCGCAAGTCGTTGTCGAAGAACAGACGCAAGTCGTTCACGCCGTAACGCAGCATGGCCAGACGCTCAACGCCCATGCCGAAGGCGAAGCCCGAGAACTCTTCCGGATCGATGCCGGACATGCGCAGCACGTTAGGATGAACCATGCCGCAGCCCATCACTTCCAGCCAACCGGTCTGCTTGCAGACGCGGCAGCCTTTACCGCTGCACATCACGCATTCCATGTCGACTTCAGCGGATGGCTCGGTGAACGGGAAGAACGATGGACGGAAACGCACCGCCAGTTCCTTCTCGAAGAACACCCGCAGGAACTCTTCGATGGTGCCTTTGAGGTCGGCGAAGTTGATATCGCGATCAACCAGCAGGCCTTCGACCTGGTGGAACATCGGCGAGTGGGTGATATCGGAGTCGCTGCGGTACACACGGCCTGGGCAGACGATGCGGATCGGCGGCTTGTTCGCTTCCATGGTGCGGACCTGTACCGGCGAGGTATGGGTGCGCAACAGCATGTTCGCGTTGAAATAGAAGGTGTCGTGCATCGACCGGGCCGGGTGATGGCCAGGGATGTTGAGCGCCTCGAAGTTGTGATAGTCGTCTTCGACCTCAGGGCCTTCGGCGATGCCGTAGCCGATGTGGGTGAAGAACTGCTCGATACGTTCCAGAGTCCGGGTGATCGGATGCAGACCGCCCGAGGCCTGGCCACGGCCAGGCAAGGTGACGTCAATGGACTCGGCGGCGAGCTTGGCCGCAAGATCGGCCTCCTCGAGCGACGCCTTGCGCGCATTGAGAACCTCTGTGACACGCTCCTTGGCGACGTTGATCAGCGCACCGACTTGCGGACGCTCTTCAGCCGGCAAATTCCCCAGGGTCTTCATCACCTGAGTCAATTCACCTTTTTTGCCAAGGTAGTGAACCCGGATTTGCTCCAGGGCATTTACATCTTCAGCGCTTTGCACAGCCTCAAGGGCTTGGGCGACGAGCGCGTCCAGGTTTTCCATGTACAGACTCCAGATACAAAATAGGGGAAGAGCTTGAAGGCTCTTCCCCTATTTATGACGTTTAACACCTTGGGCTACGGAGTAACCCAGGGTGACTGTCGGGGGTACTTAAGCCAAGGTGGCTTTAGCTTTCTCGACAATCGCAGCAAACGCCGCTTTTTCGTTCACTGCCAGATCAGCCAGAACCTTACGGTCGATCTCGATGGACGCTTTTTTCAGGCCAGCGATGAAACGGCTGTAGGACAGACCGTTAACACGTGCACCAGCGTTGATACGAGCGATCCACAGAGCGCGGAACTGACGTTTTTTCTGACGACGGTCACGGTAGGCGTATTGGCCTGCCTTGATTACCGCTTGCTTGGCAACACGGAATACGCGTGAACGCGCGCCGTAGTAGCCTTTAGCAAGTTTCAGAATTTTTTTGTGACGTTTACGGGCAATGACGCCACGCTTTACACGAGCCATGAGTTACTTCCTCTATTCTTGAACCAAAAATTAACGAAGGCGCAGCATGCGCTCGACTTTTGCCACGTCAGACGGATGCAGCAAGCTGCTACCGCGCAGTTGACGCTTACGCTTGGTCGACATTTTGGTCAGGATGTGGCTCTTGAAAGCGTGCTTGTGCTTGATACCGTTAGCAGTTTTCAGAAACCGCTTAGCAGCACCACTTTTAGTCTTCATCTTTGGCATGTTCGGATACTCCGCATTCAGTTGATAAACATAATCAGAAGGCCTGCCGTGCCCTGTTGATTACTTCTTCTTTTTCGGGGCGATGACCATGATCAGCTGGCGTCCTTCCATCTTAGGATGCTGTTCGACCGAACCGTACTCGAGCAGGTCAGCTTCAACCCGCTTGAGGAGTTCCATCCCCAGCTCCTGGTGGGCCATCTCACGGCCGCGGAATCGCAAGGATACCTTGGCCCTGTCCCCATCACTCAGGAAACGTACCAGGTTGCGCAGTTTTACCTGGTAATCCCCTTCCTCCGTCCCTGGACGAAACTTGATTTCTTTTACTTGAATCTGCTTCTGGTTCTTCTTCGCCGCGGCAACCTGCTTCTTCTTTTCGAAGATCGACTTGCCGTAGTCCATCACCCGGCATACGGGTGGGATTGCATCGGCGGAGATTTCCACCAGGTCCAATTTGGACTCTTCTGCAATACGAAGCGCTTCATCAATCGAGACGATGCCAATCTGCTCGCCGTCAGCGCCAATTAACCGAACCTCGCGTGCCGAGATATTCTCGTTGATCGGGGCTTTCGGTGCAGCTCGTTTATCTTGTCTCATTTCACGCTTAATAATAATTACTCCGAATCTGGGCGACCACGCCGGGAAACCGCTTGCGCGAGGAACTCAGCGAACTGGGCGACGGGCATCGAGCCCAGGTCAGCACCTTCACGAGTACGCACAGCGACAGTCTGCATCTCGACTTCCCGATCTCCGATAACCAAAAGATAGGGAACCTTGAGCAAAGTATGCTCGCGGATTTTAAAGCCGATCTTTTCATTTCTCAAGTCGGACTTGGCACGAAATCCGCTTTCGTTGAGTGTTTTTTCAACTTCAGCGGCAAAATCTGCCTGTTTATCAGTGATATTCATGATCACTGCCTGGGTCGGAGCCAGCCACGCAGGGAATGCACCCTCGTAGTGCTCGATCAGGATCCCGACGAACCGTTCGAACGAGCCGAGGATCGCCCGGTGCAGCATAACCGGGTGTTTACGGCTGTTGTCTTCGGAGACGTATTCGGCTCCCAGACGGATCGGCAGGTTAAAATCGAGCTGCAGAGTACCACACTGCCAGACGCGGCCAAGGCAATCTTTCAGAGAAAACTCGATCTTCGGACCGTAGAACGCGCCCTCGCCCGGCTGCAAGTCGTACGCAAGCCCCGCACTGTCCAGTGCTGCGGCCAGTGCAGCTTCGGCGCGATCCCACAGCTCATCGGAGCCAACGCGCTTTTCCGGACGAGTGGACAGCTTCATCTCGACTTCGGTAAAGCCGAAATCGCGATAAACGTCCATGGTCAGCTTGATGAACGCGGCGGATTCGGCCTGCATCTGCTCTTCGGTGCAGAAAATGTGGGCGTCGTCCTGGGTGAAGCCACGCACGCGCATGATGCCGTGCAGCGCACCCGATGGCTCGTTACGGTGGCAGGCACCAAACTCGGCCAGGCGCATCGGCAGCTCGCGGTAGCTCTTCAGGCCCTGGTTGAACACCTGCACGTGGCATGGGCAGTTCATCGGCTTGATGGCGTAGTCGCGGTTTTCCGACTGGGTGGTGAACATGTTGTCGGCGTAGTTGGCCCAGTGCCCGGATTTCTCCCACAGGCTACGGTCAACCACCTGAGGTGTCTTGATCTCCAGGTAGCCGTTCTCGCGCTGAACCTTGCGCATGTACTGCTCGAGTACCTGATACAGGGTCCAGCCGTTCGGGTGCCAGAACACCATGCCCGGCGCTTCTTCCTGGAGGTGGAACAGGTTCAGGCGCTTGCCGATCTTGCGGTGATCGCGCTTCTCGGCTTCTTCGATGCGCTGGATGTAGGCAGCCAGTTGCTTCTTGTCAGCCCACGCAGTGCCGTAGATACGTTGCAGTTGCTCGTTCTTCGCGTCGCCACGCCAGTAGGCACCGGACAGCTTGGTCAACTTGAAGGACTTGAGGAAGCGCGTGTTGGGCACGTGGGGGCCACGGCACATGTCGACGTATTCTTCGTGGTAGTACAGGCCCATGGCCTGCTCGTCCGGCATGTCTTCCACCAGGCGCAGCTTGTAGTCTTCGCCACGGGCGGTGAACACGTCGATCACTTCGGCGCGAGGCGTGACTTTCTTGATCACGTCGTAATCTTTTTCGATCAGCGCGTGCATGCGTTGTTCGATGGCGGCCAGGTCGTCCGGGGTGAAAGGACGCTCATAGGCGATGTCGTAATAGAAGCCTTCGTCAATGACCGGGCCGATCACCATCTTCGCGGTTGGGTACAACTGTTTGACCGCATGGCCAATCAGGTGCGCGCAAGAGTGGCGAATTATCTCCAGCCCCTCTTGATCCTTGGGCGTAATGATCTGCAGGCTGGCGTCGCCGGTGATCAGGTCGCTCGCGTCGACGAGCTTGCCGTCGACCTTGCCGGCCACGGTGGCCTTGGCCAGGCCTGCGCCAATGGATGCGGCGACCTCGGCTACGGAAACCGAATGATCGAATGAACGTTGACTGCCGTCGGGAAGAGTAATAGTTGGCATGGCGCCTCCTCTCCTAGTGGTGACCCCTACCAAAGGTCACGTGGGTTGGGATGAGCCAGTACAAGATCCAACACCAGGCCGTTCAGTGATGAACGCCTGCCTTACAGCGGCAGGAGCCTTTCGGCCAACCGATAATCGAACCAGAGTGACTGGAGTGAGCTAAAAAGAACATGGCAAGGCGGCAATTGGCTCGCCTGGAAATAGCCAAGCGCAGAATGCTAGCACAGATGAACGGTCATCGCCGCGCCGCTGGCTTGCGCAAATACAAATTCCGGCCTTTATAGCTGCAAAAGTGAACTTGAGCTGTACGCAATGCCTCAAACCCACTGAGAATCGCCGTTCGTCCTCGACCCAAAGGAGCATCCTCATGATGCGTTTTACCTCTACCCTCGCTCTCGCCGCTTCCCTGACCCTCCTTTCCCTCGGCGCGCAGGCGGCAGCCCCGTCAAACTGGCCAGCCGGTGCTCGCGACAGCTTCGTCAGCGATTGCAGCGCAGCTGCCAGCCAGAACGTAGACGTCAAAACTGCCAAAGCCCACTGCGAATGTGGCGCCGACAAGATCAACGCCGAATTGAGCACCGCGGAAATCAAAGAACTCATGACCAACCAGAACGCCAGCCCGGAGCTTAAAAACAAAGCAGTCGCGGCGATTTCGTCCTGCAAAGTCGTGAAGAAAAAGTAAGATTTGCCACTGATCACACGGCTTTTTTACGGTTAAAACAGCCCGAAAACTGCCATTTCTCACAAATTACACAGCTTTTACGGCTTTTTTTACCAGTTGATATTTCGAGCCAAAGCCCCGTAGATCGGGGCTTTCAGCCGAACTTGGTAGCAAACGCAACGCTATTGATTAGCAAACAATGCCTTGGGGGGGCTCCCAAGCCGAACATTTCGACTATGATAGCCCAGTGTGCCCAGTTGGCCTGAGCAGCACAGCACTACTGAAAATATATGTTTCTTGGAGATACACCATGTCTAATCGCCAAACCGGCACCGTTAAATGGTTCAACGATGAAAAAGGCTTCGGCTTCATCACTCCTCAAGGTGGCGGTGACGACCTGTTCGTACACTTCAAAGCTATCGAAAGCGACGGTTTCAAAAGCCTGAAAGAAGGCCAAACCGTTTCCTTCGTGGCTGAGAAAGGCCAAAAGGGTATGCAAGCTGCACAAGTTCGCGGCGAGTAATTCTCCGCTGAGCTAAAAAAACCCCGTCCATGTGACGGGGTTTTTTGTGGGCGCTGCAAAAGCCTTTTAAAGGCTCAGCCGCAATTGACCCGCGTGATCACCAGGTTGTCATCGGTGTTCAGGTTCAGGCGGTCGGAGCGGTATTCCAGGGTGATCATATCGTTAGGCTTGAGGATGCGTGCGTTCTGCGCACCGGCACGGGTACGCGCCTGTTCCAGCAACTGGGGCGAAGCTTTCTGGCCGATAGTGAACTCGGCGGCCTTCGACTCACAGCGGCTATGACCGGCATCGGCCACGGCGGCGTCTTTGGCTGGCTCAGAGGCACCCGGGGTGCTGCAACCCGCCAACGCGAGTGCTGCCAACAAAGTACCGAATGATGCGAGCTTCCAAGGCATGAAGCCTCCTATGATAAAAAATGGACAGAGATCGTGCGACAGCGATTGGGCGGATTGGTTTCAAGACGTAAACCGCCGCAGGGCAAGTCTGCCTGACTCTCGACGGGCATTCGCCCGATCAATCGTGACCAGATATGAATATGCTCAGTAGATGTCGATGTAGTCGAACGCCGGCTTTGGCCAGTTTTCCTTCAATGCATTGAAGATCTGCGTCACCCAGACTTCATCGCTGGCGGCCACATTGCCTACGTATCCGGAACCCTTGGCCCAGGTCTCCAGGCGAAACAGCAGCCCGTCGATCTCCACACCGCCTACGACCTTCCCTGAGGAGATGTAGGCAATGCCGGCCTTGGTTACCCGCAACTGGGCATGTTCGTCGTCACTGGCACTGGCGAGAAGCAGGCGCACATTCGCCAGCGTCAGGTTCTCGGGGTTGTTCAAGTCGATCTGCACGCGGTGTTCCCCGGCAATTAAACAGGCAGACAGTGTCGCACAGCGACGCCGTCATTCCGAATCGACTCATGCCTAAGTATCAGTGCCAAAGACGATGCAAAATGGTTAACTGGCCCGGTAAGAACCGCGTTCCAGCGCATTGCCCAGTACTTTCAGCCCCGCGAGACAGTCATGACCACCGTAACGCTCCAAGCCGACATCAAAGCCAAATGGCCACAGGGACAGAGCTCCTACAGCCCCGGAAGCCCCGAGGAATTGGCAATCATCGGTATCGACCTGTTGGTCAAGGAACTGGGTACACGAGCGGCGCAAGCATTCATCGGCCAGATATTCGAGAAATACCCGGCCGACCACATGGGGGCACACAACCCCGAGCGCGCATAAGAACCGGCCAGCGAACGCCGACCGGTCAACACATTACTTCAGACGCGCCAGGCGTTCGGTCAGCAGGTCAAAGAAGCCCTGGGCATCACCGTTCTCCACCCAGAACGCGTTCTTGGGGTGCTTCAGGCCGTCGTACCAGTCGACGATGGTCTGGCCGAAGGTAGGGCCTTCACGGCTGTCCACGACCACGTTGACGTCACGTCCGCTGAACAGCGAAGGCTTGAGCAGGTAAGCAACGACGGTAGCGTCATGCACCGGGCCGCCTGGAATGCCGTAGTGCTCCATGTCGCCCTTGACGTACTCATTGAGAATATCGCCCACGACCTTGCTCGCGTTGTTCTTGATGTCGGCAATCTTTTTCAGGCGCGCTTCGCTGGTCAGTACCTTGTGGGTCACGTCCAACGGCAGGTAAGTCAGCTTGACGCCACTCTTGAGCACGATCTCGGCCGCAACCGGGTCCGCGAACAGGTTGAACTCCGCCACCGGCGTGATATTGCCGCCGTTGAAGTGCGCGCCGCCCATCACCACCACTTCCTTGATGCCCTGGGTGATTTCGGGGGCCTGGGTCAGTGCCAGCGCCAGGTTGGTCTGCGGACCGAGCATGGCGATGGTGATGCTATGAGGCTTGGCGGTGCTCAAGGTCTTGATCAGGTAATCAACGGCATTGCCGTCAGCCAGACCCTTTTTGGGTTCATGTACGGTGACGCCGGAAATACCTTCCTTGCCGTGGATGTTCTCGGCGTAGATAGGCGTGCGCAGCAGTGGCGCTGGCGCACCGGCATACACCGGGATGTCCTCGCGCCCTGCCCACTCACGGGCCAGGCGGGCGTTGCGGGAGGTCTTGTCCAAGCGCACGTTGCCGGCGACGGTGGTCAGCGCACGAATGTTCAGCTCATCCGGGGAGGCCATGGCAAACAGCAATGCCACCACATCATCGGCGCCTGGGTCGGTGTCGATGATCAGGTCAATTTTTTCCGCCGCCTGGGCGCTTGCAGCAGTGAGTGCGGACAAAAGCAAAACACTCCGGAACAGGTTTTTCAGGATTGGGAGACCGCGTTGCATAAAAACACTCCTTGTCGTTGGGAATTCTAAAACGTTACGCCGGACACCAGCGCGATATTGCAGTACGGCTGACACTCACCGGTGCGCACCACGGCGCGCGCCTTGTGGCTGAGTTGCTTGAATTCTTCGTGGCTGACCAGGCGACGCTCACCGAGCGCTGCCTGTTCTGTGAGCGTATTGAGTTCGACCAGCGCCGGTGGCTGCTTGAGCAGGATTTCTTCCGCCAGCACGTGACGCTCCACCTGCATCTCGCTGAGCACGATACGCAAGGTACTGACGAAGTCCGGGATGCCCTGGGTCAACGCCAGGTCAATCAGCTCGACGCCCGGCGGAACCGGCAGGCCAGCGTCGCCGATCACCAGGATGTCACCATGCCCCAGGGACGCGATGACACGCGACAGGGCGATATTGAGCAGGGGTGTCTTTTTCATGAGGGGACAAAACCTTGTACGTCGTGCAGCGTTGGAATGGAGGGTTGCGCACCGGCGCGTGTCACCGACAATGCCGCAGCGACCTGGCCAAAACGGATGGCCTCGGCCTCGCTTTTACCATTGGCCAGTGCCGCCGCAAAACCACCCACAAAGGTGTCGCCCGCTGCCGTGGTGTCGACCGCCCTGACTTTCGGTGCCAGCAAGTGTTCGAAGCCCTGGCCGTCAGTAAACAGCGCGCCCTGGGACCCCAGGGTGATGATGACTTTGCCGGCGCCCGCCTGGATCAATTGGGTCGCCGCCGCCTTGGCACTGTCAATGGAGTCGACCGTCACGCCGCTCAGTGCGCCGGCTTCGCTTTCATTAGGAATCAGGTAGTCGATGGAGGCGTACCACTCCGCGGGTAACGGAGCGCTGGCAGGGGCCGGGTTGAGGATCACCGTCTTGCCCAGCTCACGACCGCGCTTGAGGGCATAACCCACGGTATTCATCGGCACTTCCAGCTGGCAGACGATCACGTCGGCCGCTTGCAGCACCGAGTCGAAAGCCTGCAACGAGGCTGGCGTCAGTTCGCCGTTACTGCCCGCCACAATCACGATCGCGTTCTGGCTGCTGTCATCGACCACGATCAACGCCACGCCACTGGAGCCGTCCACCGTGCTGACGGCCTGGCAATCGATGCCCTCCACGCGCAACGCTTCACGCAGTTGGGTGCCGTAGGCATCGGTACCGACACAGCCAATCATCGAGACATCGGCCCCCAGGCGTGCCGAGGCTACCGCCTGGTTGGCACCCTTGCCGCCAGGCACGGTGGAGAACGTCTGGCCAATCAAGGTCTCACCGGCGCGCGGCAACCGGCTGGCGCGGGTCACCAGGTCCATATTCAAGCTGCCTACTACCACTACTTTTGCTGGCATACATCAGTACTCGTCAATTCGGTTCAGCGGTATTGGGCGAACGTACCGGCGACAGGCGCCGTCGACTCACGCAACACGATGCTTGGCGTCACGATGCGTTGATCGATCGGCAGTTGGGGTGTCGCAATTCTTCGCAGTAAAAGTTCGGCCGCCGTCTCGCCCAGTTGCAGGATCGACTGCCCGACCGTGGTCAACGCCGGGTAGACGTAACGGCCCATTTGAATATCATCGAAACCAATCACCGACAGCTCGCCCGGCACGCGGATATTGCGCTCTGCCGCTGCGCGCAACACACCGAAGCCAATCATGTCGTTGCTGGCAAAAATGGCGCTGGGAGGATTGTTCGCCAGCAACTGCACGGCAGCGGCATACCCGCCGGTGCTGGTGAAGTCGCTTTCGCGACTGCGATTGGCCACCACTTCCACACCGGCCTCTCGCAGCGCACGGTGATACCCCGCCAGGCGCATTTGCGCGACACGGGTATGGGCAGGGCCGCCGATGCAAGCGATGTCGCGGTGCCCTAGCTCGAGCAAGTGCCGGGTCGCCAAGTAGGCACCCTCCTCATGATCGATACGCACCAGGTCCACGTCAATGCCATCCAGCGCGCGGTCGACAATCACCATGGGCGTACGCACTGCGCTCAACCCGGCGGCCAGGCCACTGTCGTCGCCGCCCACCGAGGTCACGATCAAGCCGTCGATACGCTTCTCCAGCAACACGCGCAAATAGCTGCGTTGCTTTTCAGCGTTGTCGTCGGAGTTGCAAAGGATCACGCAGTAACCGTTACGCTCGCAGTAATCCTCGATGCCACGGGCCAACTCCGCAAAATACGGGTTGAGGCTGTTGGGCACCAGCAGACCGATGGTGGCCGTGGTCTTGGCCTTGAGCGAACGTGCGACGGCGCTGGGCACGTAGTCGAGCTGCTTGATCGCCGCTTCGACCTTGATACGTACCGGCTCACTGACCGGGCGCGTCTTGTTCACCACATGGGACACGGTGGTGTAGGAAATACCTGCAAGCGCTGCCACATCCTTGATCGTTGCCATGGTTCAGCCTCGCCGACTGGCGCGCTGGCTGCGGTAAGTATCGAGGACCACGGCAATCACGATCACGGCACCGGTGATGATGCGTTTCGTAGGTTCCGTTGCACCGATCTGCGCCAGGCCAGCCGCCAATACCGAAATAATCAACACACCAAAAAAGGTACTGATCACCGAGCCGCGCCCACCCATCAAGCTAGTGCCGCCAATCACCACCGCCGCGATCACTTGCAATTCCAGGCCAGACCCGGCGTTCGGGTCCGCCGCTTCCAGGCGAGAAATCTGGAACAGCGCGGCCACACCGGCCAGCAGGCCCATGAGGCTGAACACCAGGATCTTGTAAGGCTTGGGATTGATCCCCGCCAGGCGCACCGCCTCTTCGTTGGTGCCGATACCGATCAGGTAGCGACCAAACACCGTACGGGTCAAGACCAACTGCGCGACGATGATCACGAGCAAGGCAATGATGAATGACGGCGAGATACCAAAGGCAATCGGGTTGGACAGCCAGGCAAACGAATCACCGATGTAAGCGGTGCGCGAGCCGGTCATCTGGTACGCCACGCCACGGGCCATTTCCAGCACGCCGAGGGACACGATAAATGACGGAATGCGCCAGGCCACGGTGATCGAGCCGGTGATGGTGCCGGCCAATGCCGCGCAGCCCATGCCCAGCACGGCGGCTGGCAACACGCTCCAGCCCCAGCCGAGAATCGCCACGCTGACCGCCGACGCCGCCAGCGCCAGCACCGACCCGACCGACAGGTCGATACCGCCGATGATGAGGATGAAGGTCATGCCCACCGCAAGCACCATCAAGTCCGGAATCTGGTTGGCCAGGGTGCTGAAGGTGTCATAGGACAGGAAGTGATCGCTGAGCACCGAGAACAGTGCAATCATCGCCAGCAAAGCGCCGGCCAGTCCCAGGTAGGTGCCCAGGCCGTAGAAGTTACCGCCAGTCTTGCCGGGGGAAGTTGTGGTTTTCATGGGGTATCCCTAAGCACTGCGTCGTTGAGCAGCGCATCACGTTTCTGATAGCCGGCGAAGGCGGCGGCGAGCAATTCGTCCTGGGTCCAGCTGTCGCGCTCGAACGTCTCGATCAGGCGTCCGGCGGACAACACGCCGATGCGGTCGCAGATCAGCATGAGTTCACGCAAATCACTGGACACCACCACCAGCGCTTTGCCCTGGCGGGTCAATTCGCCCAGCAAGGCATAAATATCGAATTTGGCACCGACGTCGATGCCACGGGTCGGTTCATCGAACAGCATCACCGAGCAGTCGCGCTCAAGCCAGCGGCCAATCACCACCTTCTGCTGGTTGCCGCCGGACAACTCGGAAACCAACTGCGCCGGACTGGAACTGCGGATGCGCATGGCATCGATCTGACGCTTGGCCAAGGCCGTTTCGTCGCGACTGTTGACCACGCCACCGCCGGAAATTTCCGGCATGTTGCCCAAGGCGATGTTGGCGCTGATGGACTGGGTCAGCAGCAGGCCTTCGCCCTTGCGGTCTTCGGTGATCAGCGCGATTCCGTGGCCCACCGCATCCACGGGCGAGCGAATGCTCACCACTTGGGCCGGCGAGCCAAGCGCGACGGTGCCGCTGTCCGCCAGGTCGGCGCCGAAGATCAGTCGCAACAACTCGGTGCGACCGGCGCCGATCAGGCCGGAGATGCCATAGATCTCACCCGCGCGCACTTCGAAGGACACGTCGCGGACCTTGTCCGAGCGCGTCAGGCCTTTGACCGTCAGGGCCGGACCACCGATGGTGCGAAGCCCCAGGTCGATGTGCTCGCCCAGTTCGCGACCGACCATCAAGGTGACCAGTTGCTCACTGTTGTAATTGGCCATCGGCTCGACGCAGACCAGCTTGCCGTCGCGCAATACCGCAATGCGCTGGGCAACACGGGCCAACTCTTCCAGCCGGTGCGAAATATAAATGATCGCCACGCCCCGAGCCTGCAGGCGGGTGATTTGCTCGAACAGCATCTCGACTTCACGCGCGGTAAGCATGGCCGTGGGTTCATCGAGGATCAGTACATGGCAATCGCCAATCAGGTTGCGGGCGATCTCGACCATCTGCTGATGGCCAATGCCCAGGCTGCCAACCAGCGTATCGGGGTCGATGGCGTCCAGCCCGACCTGCGCCATGGCCTCTATCGCGGCCTTGCGCAGTTGCTTGCGACTGATCCAGCCACAGTGGCTGGGCAGGTTATCCAGGAACAGGTTTTCGGCGACGGTCAGCGTCGGCAGCAGATTGAGTTCCTGCATGACCATGCGCACGCCCAGTTCTTCGGCCTGGGTGCGGCTGCCCGGGCGGAAATCCTGGCCATTGAACTGCATGTGCCCGGTGGTCGGTGTGACCAGCCCGCCGATGATCTTCGACAAGGTACTTTTGCCTGCGCCGTTCTCACCGGTCAGCGCCAGCACTTCCCCGCGATTGAGCGTCAGGGTGATGTCGGACAGAACCGGTTGGGCATAGGTCTTGCCGATACCGCTGACCGAGAGGACAGCGTTCGGGGCGGAAGATGACATAGGAAAATCTCCAGGCGCCCGCTCAGGACGAGCGGGCGCTGTTGGGTGCTGCCAGGATTACTTCTTGAGGACGAGTTCGACCGGGGTTTCGATCACGCCGTCCTTGGCATCGACTTTCTCACCCTTGACCAGCTTGAGCGCATTCTGGATACCGAACACGGCTTGCTGGGCAGCAGCCTGGTCAGCGGTCGCCAGTACACGGCCGTCCTGCAGCATCGGCTTGATGGCCTCGATGTTGTCGTAGCCCACAACCAGTACCTTGCCGGCCTTGCCTGCCGCACGCACGGCGGAGACAGCGCCCAGGGCCATGTTGTCGTTACCGGCCAACAGGGCCTTGAGGTCCGGGTACTCGCTCAACATGGCAGACGCCACTTTCTGGCCCTGGTCGATTTCCCAGTTGCCGGATTGGGTGGAAACGATCTTCATCCCGGCAGCATCCATCGCATCCTTGTAGCCTGCGGTACGCTGCTGGGCGTTGGTGGTCGTCGGTACACCTTCGATGATGCCGACCTTGTCACCCGACGCCAGTTGCTTGGCCAGGTAGTCGCCCACCAGCTTGGAGCCTTTGCGGTTGTCTGGGCCTACGAACGGGATGTCGAGGTTTTTGCTTTTGAGCACGTCCGGGTCCAGGCGGTTATCGATATTGACGACCTTGATGCCGGCATCCGAGGCTTTCTTCAGCACGGTGACCAGGGCCTTGGAGTCGGCGGGAGCGATCACGATGGCGTTGACCTTGGCGAGGATCATCTGGTTGACGATATCGATCTGCGCGCTGGTATCGGTTTCGTTCTTGATCCCGTTGGTGATCATGTCGAAATCGGCGGCGTGCTCTTTCTGATACGTCTTGGCACCTTCTTGCATGGTGACGAAGAATTCATTGGCGAGGGATTTCATGACCAGGCCGACCTTGGGTTTGGCGGCGTCATCGGCAAATGCAGAGGAGAGAGGCAGGGCAGCGGATGCGGCGGCAAGCACAGCGACAGCAAGAAGACGTCCAGCGAATGGCAGCTTCATGGGTTCACTCCGATCTTATGATTATTGTGAGCAACGCTTGCACCGAAGTGTGCTTCGGCAGCCTTCCCACCCGGGTGGCTGATACGAGCTTTCACGGTACTCAAAGCGTGTTCCGTGAAACATCTCGCAAACGTTTGCGTTATTCAAACTATGAGAACCTTGTCGAGATTTGTCAACGGGTGAAAACAGCCTTTCATCTACGTCCTCCCAGCGCCCCCCTCTCGCCAGGCAGGGTGATCCATTAAACATTGCCCTCTCCCGGTCGTTCTCTGAAACGACAGGCTTTGCCGCGTCGCTCGTGCAAATCCAACGCCCGGTCGCCAGCGTCTTCGGACAACCGAACGCGCTACAGCCAGATGTTCGGAAAGCCGGACGCCGAAATGACGTCCTGGGGCAGATACTCAGTATAACTTGTTATAAATCAATACGTTATTTTATATCCGCGATCACAATCAGCCTGGTACAGATCGTGCTCTACCCCCATCACCTCGGGTATTCAGAACCGCCCGGGTGTTCTAGATGAACCTGCTACAGCACTCATCAAAAACCAGAGAGAAAAATAATGAAATCTGCACTGAAGACTTTTGTTCCGGGCGCGTTAGCCCTCCTGCTGCTGTTCCCCGTTGCCGCCCAGGCAAAGGAAGCTGAAACCAAGACCAAACTGTCCAACGTGGTAATCCTCGCTACCGGCGGCACCATTGCCGGCGCCGGCGCCAGCGCGGCCAACAGTGCCACCTACCAGGCGGCCAAAGTCGGCATCGAGCAATTGATCGCCGGCGTTCCTGAGCTTAGCCAGATCGCCAATGTGCGTGGCGAGCAAGTGATGCAAATTGCGTCCGAAAGCATCAACAATGAAAACCTGCTGCAGCTGGGTCGCCGCGTCGCCGAACTGGCTGACAGCAAGGACGTGGACGGCATCGTGATCACTCACGGTACCGACACCCTGGAAGAAACCGCCTACTTCCTGAACCTGGTGGAAAAGACCGATAAGCCAATCGTGGTGGTCGGCTCCATGCGTCCAGGTACTGCCATGTCGGCCGACGGCATGCTCAACCTGTACAACGCCGTGGCCGTGGCAGGCAGCAAGGATGCACGCGGCAAAGGCGTGCTGGTGACCATGAACGACGAGATCCAGTCGGGTCGCGACGTCAGCAAGATGATCAATATCAAGACCGAAGCATTCAAGAGCCCGTGGGGCCCACTGGGCATGGTGGTTGAGGGCAAATCCTACTGGTTCCGCCTGCCAGCCAAGCGTCATACCCTGGATTCGGAATTCGATATCAAGAACATCAAGAGCCTGCCTGATGTCGAGATCGCCTATGGCTATGGCAACGTGAGCGACACCGCCTATAAGGCCCTGGCTCAAGCGGGTGCCAAAGCTATCATCCACGCTGGCACCGGCAACGGCTCTGTATCCTCCAAAGTCGTGCCTGCCCTGGTGGAACTGCGCAAGCAAGGTGTACAGATCATTCGCTCTTCCCACGTAAACGCTGGTGGCATGGTGCTGCGCAACGCCGAACAGCCTGACGACAAATACGACTGGGTGGCTGCACTTGACCTGAACCCACAGAAAGCCCGCATCCTGGCGATGGTCGCCATGACCAAGACCCAGGACAGCAAAGAGCTGCAACGAATTTTCTGGGAATACTGATTCCTGGTCGTTCAATGCAGGAGCGAGGCGCCGTCCTCGCTCCTACACTCCTCCTCTCCCGCCCTACACGAAATTGCCTGAATTGCCGTCGGACGAACTTCTTTAAGTTTAAGCAGTTGCGAAATTGCCTACAGTTAAATACTGTATGTGCGTACAGCTTATTAAGGAATACTCCGTGGCAAAGTCCTCTTCCGCAGAACCAACTCCGCCCGATGCCTACGAACGCCTGGCCATCCGTGTGCAAAAGATCATCAACTCGACCAACGCGCAGAAAGCCAAGGCGGCGTTGATCTTCCGTTTGCCGGATGAACCTGAGGATGAATGGGCGCGTTTGCTGGAAGAAATCGCTGAGAACGACAACGTCACCCTCGCCTATCGGGACGACGGCGGTGTGCAGATTTTCTGGGTTGTACCGAAGGAAGATTGATTCAATGAGTGTCCGTTTTATCGCTGTGTGCTGCCTGTTTTTTGCAATCACCGCCCAGGCCCAGGCACCCCGCACGTTCAGCGAAGCCAAGAAAGTCGCCTGGAAGCTGTACGCCCCGCAATCCACCGAGTTTTATTGCGGCTGCAAATACACCGGCAACCGCGTTGACCTGAAAGCCTGTGGCTACATCCCGCGCAAAAATGCCAACCGCGCTGCGCGCATCGAATGGGAGCACATTGTTCCAGCCTGGCAGATCGGGCATCAGCGCCAATGCTGGCAGGATGGTGGGCGCAAGAACTGCACGCGCCACGATGACGTGTTCAAGCGTGCCGAGGCGGACCTGCATAACCTGGTACCGAGCATCGGCGAGGTCAACGGTGACCGAAATAACTTCAGTTTCGGCTGGCTGCCAGTGCAAAGCGGGCAGTACGGTTCATGCCTGACCCAGGTGGACTTCAAGGCCAAGAAGGTCATGCCGCGTCCGTCAATCCGGGGTATGATCGCCCGTACCTATTTCTATATGAGCAAGCAGTACGGCTTGCGACTGTCCAAACAGGATCGCCAATTGTACGAAGCCTGGAACAAGACCTATCCAGTGCAGGCCTGGGAGCGCCAGCGCAACCAGACCGTGGCGTGTGTGATGGGGCGCGGCAACGAGTTTGTAGGCCCGGTGAATCTCAAAGCCTGCGGTTGAACAGGGGCGAGACTTGCGCCCGACCAGGCACTTACTGCGCGGTTTTGTGCTCAATGACCTCTGACACCGTGTCGGTTTTCTTGGCGCGGGCCATCTTCTCGTTAAGTAGCGTCTGCTTGGCCTCCGCCTCCGCCTTGGTGGCAAACGGGCCCAGCAGTACTTCGTCCTTGCCGTCCACCTTCACGATATAAAAATTGAAACCATGTTCCAGCAACCAGGCCGTAAGGTCGGTGATCGCCTGCAACTTGTGGTCCGGCGGGCCTACCCGCACATCCCATTCCTGGGCAGCAATCGCGCCGGTCTGGGGCTGGCTTTCGTTCGCGGCAGGCTTGGTCCTGGGCGCATCGACGCTTCTGCCTTCACCGCAACCGGCCAATGCCAACACCGCAATTGCCATCGCTACTTTACGCACTGCCCTGCTCCTTCGAAGATAAAGAGGCGACTTTATCATTCACTGTCTATTCTGGCCGTCATAAACGTTGGCTTAAACAATGCGAATCATGTATCGCAGACCTGTATGATGCCGCCATGGGAATTAATGTCGCCTCTATGCGTCCTAAAAGAGGCAGTCACAGGGAAGCGCTTAGCAGTAAGCTACACACATCCGACACCTGCCCTGTCTGAAACATGTGTCCTTAAAAGTAATCAAGGAGAAGTCCATGCTTATACTCACCCGCAAAGTTGGTGAAAGCATAAACATCGGTGATGACATCACGATCACCATCCTGGGCGTCAGCGGCCAGCAAGTACGAATCGGCATCAACGCACCCAAGGACGTTGCCGTGCATCGCGAGGAGATCTACCAGCGCATCCAGGCTGGCTTGACTGCCCCGGACAAAAACCAGACGCCTTGAAGCACCCTCAGTAGCCAGCCCTTTCGTTCACTGTAACGGCTGGCGAAAACCCCTTCGGACTGCTCTTGTCTTTGTTGCGTGACTGACGTCGCCAATGTGTTCATCTTCATGGAAAGATGAAACTGTCTTCACGCCCGGAACTTGTTGTTTCATTCATAGCCGAATCTGCTGACTGACACTGCGCCATCCGTGTGCATTCGGGAGCACGTCGATGAGGCCTAGCACCGCACCGCCATTTGCCTACAGGTCCTGGATGATCGCCTTATTGATAGGGCTGGTCTTCGTCGGGCTTGCCTACGGCTTGAGGTATGAAGTCGAAGGCTCGGCCTCTGCCGATCAGCACTCCTGGCTGGACCTGGCGCTGTTGCTCTGCGGGTACTTGTTCCTGTTCTGTCTCAAACCCATCCAGCAAGCCGTGCAGCGCAGATTGTGCCGGCGGGCACCTGAAGAAACGCCACGCTGATGCCCGGTCTTCGCTGTCAGAGCGCCGGTATTTACAGCGTCGCCACAGCACCTATGCTTGGGCGTGCACGATCAGTAAAAGGGGCTGAGGCAAATGGACACCCTGAGTAAATCCCAAATCGAATCGGCACTGGCAGCCCGCCTGCCCAGCTACACGGTGACGTGTACGGTGCACGCCGATGGCACCCTTTCGGTCGTGCTCAGCGGCCCGGAAACCGACCATTTTGCAATTACCGGGATCGTGCGCACGGATTACCGCGGCGCCGAAGCGATCGCACAGTTGGCCAATGAAATACTCAGGGAGATGGTGCTCTCACGCCAAGCCATGAGGAATGACCGCAAGCAGCCGCCCGATCCAGCCAATGCGGGAAAAGGCCGAGACCGGTAACGGGCTCGGCCTTTTCGTGTCAGCCCGCCGCGGCCTGCACGTACAGCAAGCCTTGCGCGTCGCGCTGTACGTCTAACTCCCCGTACCCGTCAATCGAAGGATGCTCGGTAACCATCGGCGTATGATGCGTCGAGGTCACGACCATCACATCCGCCCCTGCGGCCTCTCCCGCACGAATGCCTACTGTCGCATCCTCAAATACCAGGCACTCCTGCACTGGTACGCCCAGGCGTTGCGCCCCCAGCACGTAGCAGGCGGGGTTCGGCTTGCCGACGGCAACGTCTTCGGCCGTGACC
This sequence comes from Pseudomonas lurida, assembly GCF_002563895.1. Taxonomy (NCBI): domain Bacteria; kingdom Pseudomonadati; phylum Pseudomonadota; class Gammaproteobacteria; order Pseudomonadales; family Pseudomonadaceae; genus Pseudomonas; species Pseudomonas lurida. The sequence goes on from NZ_PDJB01000001.1 coordinate 4,104,950, forward strand.
AGCACCGCCGGTGGCGCAATGCCCGCCGCTTGCATTCGACGCAACGCCAGCTCCCTGGGGGCCGAGGTGACCAGCGCCCATTGATCACCCGGCAGGCTGTTCAAAAATGTGACGGCGCCGGGAATCGCGACAACACCCTCGACGTCATTGACCTCAGCCTCGGTAATCCACTGCGCCTCAACCTCGGGATCCACGCCGGGCAGTGCCTGGCGCGTGATGATATCGATCGCGCGGGCCCCGTGAATCGTCTTCAAAAACGCGGGCACATCCAGGCCATGGCGTTCAGCCCAGAGGCTCCAGACTCGCTCGGCGGCAGCAATGGAGTTGAGTAACGTCCCATCCATATCGAACAGAAAGGCACGGTAACGGCGGTTGAACACGGCTGAACCTCGGATGGACACTGCGCGGCTTCCTCATGGACAGAGACAAATGATCGGCCCACTGCAATCTACGGATCGCCTCGGCACTTGTAAACGCTACCGAACTCGATTGCATTACAGCTTTGTAATCAGGCTGTAAGTCTTGTTGGCACCCTCACTTCATACAGTGGAGTCGTCAGTCACCCATCTTGGATGACGCCGCTTCCTACTGATGAAAAGGCCCCGCCCATGAAACCCGCAAGCAAACTCTGCCTGATCGCCGCCAGCCTGCTGATGCTGGGCACCGGCACCGCCATGGCCGCCACCGTCGCGCCAGTCAAAGCCAATAACGTAGTGCTGGTGCACGGTTCCTGGGCCGACGGTTCAAGCTGGTCCGAGGTGATCACCCGCCTCCAGGCCGCCGGCCTGCACGTTACCGCCGTACAGAATCCGCTGACCTCGGTGGCCGACGATGTCGCTGCCACTAACCGCGTGTTGGACCAACAAGATGGCCCTACGGTGCTGGTCGGCCATTCCTACGCCGGGACCGTGGTGAGCGACGCCGGAGTAAACCCGAAAGTCAGTGCCCTGGTGTACGTCGCCGCACGTGCGCCGGACGCCAATGAAGACTTCGTCGCCCTTTCGGCCAAGTACCCGACCATGCCTGTGCGGGCCGGTGTGGAAGAGCACGACGGCTACCTCACCCTGAGCCAGGACGCCTTCCTCAAGTACTTCGCTGCCGATGTGCCGCACGCCAAGGCCCTGGCGTTGTACGCCGTGCAGCAGCCCATCACCAAGGCCCTGTTCAGCGGCCGCACCGTCAATGCCGCCTGGCACACCAAGCCGTCCTGGTACGCGGTGTCGGCGAATGACCAGACCATCAACCCGGACCTGGAGCGCTTCCTCGCCAAGCGCATGAACGCCACCACGATCGAGCTGCCTTCGAGCCACTTGTCGTTGGTGTCCCACGCCAAGGAAATCACCGACCTGATCCTCGAAGCCTCTGGCCGCCAGCCCTGAAAACACGGCATTACAAACTTGTCATCATCCTGTTGGTTGGCTGTTCGGGGCGCCTGGTTACTGTGAACTCACTGCCACGACCTGGCAGCCAACCCTTTAAGAGAGATACCGCCATGAAACTGTTCATCCTCGGCTTCACCGCTTTGCTCGCTACCGGCTCCGTGTTGGCTGCCGAACCGGTCATTCACGACCAGACGGGCTTCTTTGTACACCTGGACGTGGCCAAAGTGCTGTCGAGCACCGACACCTACGGCCAGTGCGGCATCGTCCCCGCGCGCCTCGACTACCTGGACAGCCAGGGCCGCGAACATGTGCTGGACTATCAGGTCCAGGGCATCGGTTGCGCCAGTGACAATTGATCGGGCTACACTTGCGCCACGCATTGAGACAGGGCACTTCCCATGAACATTCTCGTAGTCGAAGACGAACCCAAGGCTGGCAATTACCTGCTCAATGGCCTGCAGGAGCTGGGCTACTCCGTCAGCCTCGCCCGGGACGGCGTGGACGGCTTGCACCAGGCCTTGGAAACGCCGTTCGACGTGATCGTGCTGGATGTGATGATGCCCAAAATGGATGGCTGGGAAGTGCTGCGCCGCCTGCGCAAGGAAGCCGATACGCCCGTGCTGTTCCTGACGGCGCGCGACGACATCGCCGACCGCATCAAGGGCCTGGAACTGGGTGCCGATGACTACCTGATCAAGCCGTTTTCCTTCGCTGAACTGGTGGCACGCTTGCGCACCCTGACACGCCGCGGGCCGAGCCGGGAAGAGGAACAGTTGCAGATCGCAGACCTGCAAATCGACGTGCTGAAGCGTCGCGTCACCCGCGCTGGCACCCGCATCACCCTGACCAACAAAGAGTTTGCCTTGCTGCATCTGTTCGCGACCCACCAGGGCCAGGTGCTCTCCCGTTCACTGATCGCGTCACGGGTGTGGGACATGAATTTTGACAGCGACACCAACGTGGTCGACGTGGCCGTGCGGCGCCTGCGCTTGAAAATCGACGATCCCTTCCAGCTCAAGCTGATCCACAGCGTGCGTGGCATCGGCTACCGCTTCGATACCCAGCCATGAACAAACCCCGTCATTATTCCCTGACCCTGCGCCTGGCGTTGATCTTCGCCCTGCTCGCCTTCGCCCTGCTGGCGACACTCGGCGTGGCGCTGTACCGCGAGCTGGAGCGGGAGTTGGTCATGCGTGACGACGCGGCCTTGATCTACCGCATCGATCAATTGCGCAACCTGCTCAACGACAGCAACACCCTGGACTTGATCAAGACCAAGCCGGAGCTGTTCCAGAACATGCTGGGCAACCGCGAGTCGGTGCTGAGCATCACCGCGCCAGGGCAGAAGCCATTGCTGACGGTCAACCCCGGCAATATCGACCTGCCTGCCGTGCCGCCCGTCCCCAAGAACCATCAACTGACGTTCGCCGACGTGCACCATTTCCCCGGCATCAATGGCGTTCCCTTTGCCACCCTGGCCGCGTCCATCGACTCCGGCGACCTGGGCAGCCTGCAAGTCACCACGGGGCGCCTGATGACCGAGCGCACCGCCGTGCTCGCCAGCTACCGCTTGAGCGTTTATATCCTGGCGAGCATCGCGGCAATCCTACTGGCCGTGGTGGGTTACCTGCTGGTTCATCGTGGGTTATTGCCGTTGCGCCGCCTGGCGCGGCACGCCCAAGGCATCGGCGTCGGCAACCTCGCCGAGCGCCTCGACAGCCACGGCGCGCCGAAAGAACTGCTGCCGATGATCGATTCGTTCAACACCATGCTTGAGCGGCTGGCCAAGGGTTTTGTCCAACTGGGCCAGGTGTCCACCGACATGGCGCACGAGTTGCGCACACCGATCAACAACCTGCTGGGGGAAACCCAGGTCGCCCTGCAACAGAACCGCAGCATCGAGAGTTATCAGCAACTGCTGGCATCCAATGTCGAAGAACTTGAACGCCTGGCGCGGATGCTCGACAACATGCTGTTCCTGGCCCGCACCGACCCGGCCAGCGCCCTTCGCCAGCGCCAGGAACTCAGTGCGGCGGACGAGGTGGAACGTATCGCCGAGTACTTCGAGGGTTTGGCGGGTGATGTGGACATCAGCATTCATGCCGAAGGTGAAGGGGTGATCTGGGCGGAGCCGATGCTGCTGCGCAGAGCCCTGGCGAACCTGTGCGCCAACGCCATCAAATATGGCGCGCCGGGTACTGAGTTGGAGATCCGGGCGGTGCCCAGCGCCGAGGGCATTCACCTGAAGGTCAGCAACCAAGGCGAGACCATCGCCGCCGAGCACCTGCCGCGGCTGTTCGAACGGTTTTACCGGGTGGATGAGTCACGAGAACGTTCGGCGCAGTCCAATGGATTGGGCTTGTCGATCGTGGCGACCATCATGCAGTTGCATAGCGGTCGTTACAGCGTGAGCAGCGAGGCGGGGGTGACGTGTTTTGAGTTGTTCTTTCCGAAACGGGACGACTGAGCGGCAATCACTTGTTTGCACTGTGAGAAGCGTCGGCCCGGTCAGCTGACCTGCCCGCCCGCTTCCTTTATATCCACAGGTGCTTGCCACGCCGTCAGTACTGCCGCCTGCAAGCCCGCAACCATCGTATCCAGCGCCATCGAGGGGCGCTGCGAGCCCGTCACCTGCTCCGGCAGCAACGGTACGTGGATAAACCCACTGCGTACCCCAGACCCTGCAAGCGCATGCTGCAACAGATAAAAAATTTGATTACACACGAACGTCCCTGCCGTCTGCGATACCGAGGCCGCGATTCCCGCGTCGCGCACCGCCTTGACCATCGCCTTGATCGGCAGCGTCGTGAAGTAGGCCGCCGGACCTTCAGCCACGACCGCCGTGTCGATAGGCTGCTCGCCGAGGTTATCGGGGATGCGTGCATCGTTGATATTGATCGCCACTCGCTCGACTGAAATATCGCTACGCCCCGGTCCCAAGCCGATAGCGATCACCATCGCCGGGTGCAACTCGTCGATCAGCCGGGTCAGGCACTCGCCAGCCGTGGCAAATGCGCAAGGCAATCGACGCGCAACAATCTGAGCATCGCCTCCCAATTGCACGCCATCCAGTTGGCGCACAGCTTCCCAGGACGGATTGAGCCGGTCTTGATCAAAGGGTTCGAACCCCGTCAGCAGTACGATTTGCATCCTGGCCTCACATCAGCAGGTAAAGCAGCACAATATTGACCACCAGCATCATCAACGCAGTCGGCAACTGAGCCTTGATCACCGCGTTCTTGTCCGGCAGCTCGAGCAACGCCGCGGGGACGATATTGAAGTTGGCGGCCATCGGGGTCATCAGGGTACCGCAGTAGCCGGAGAACATGCCGATCGCCGCCATCACCGCCGGATTACCGCCGTAGATACCCACCAGCACCGGCACGCCGACACCGCCGGTCATCACCGGGAACGCCGCAAAGCCATTGCCCATGATCACCGTGAACAAGGCCATGCCCAGCACGTAGACCATCACCGCCACCAACTTGAAGTCCAGGTTGATATAGGTAGTGGTCACATGCGCGACAGCCGTGCCGACCCCAGCTTCGTTAAACAGCAAACCCAGCATCGCCAGCATTTGCGGCAGCACCATGGCCCAGCCAAGGGCTTCAGTCAGGCGGCGCGATTCGCGCAAGGCTTGCACCGGCGTATCGCGGGTCAGCCAGCAGGCCAGGCCAAGGGCGATCAGGCAACCGATACCGAGGGAGACGAAGGTGGTGTTTTTCGGGTCCAGCAGCGGTACGCCGCCGATCTCGGTGTGCTTGAGCAATACCGAGCCGATCACCGTGGTCAGCGGAATTGCCAAGGCTGGAATAAACAGCTTATGACCCAGGCGACCGGCACTCGCGCGGGATGCCTTGTCGTGCAACTCGGCATGCGTGCCACGGCCAACACCGCCCATGCCAGCGATCAATGCCATCAGCACTACGCCTGCACCGATGACCACCGACGGCAGACGTTCACCGACCAGGAACGGAATGGCGAACAACAGCCAGAACAGTGCACTGGACCAGCGCTTGGGATGGGTCCGGTCCATCAGGATCATGCCCGCCGTGATCAGCAGCAGAACCCCGGCCAGCCAGTACAGGTATTGAATGGAAATGATCATTGCGCGGCCTCCACGGGGGTGGCGGCCGGCGTCATCTCACGGGTGAGCCTTCGGTCAAACCGATGCAGGCGGATCGCGTGAATGATGAAGGCGCAGATCGCCGTAGGAATACCCCACACCGCAATGTGCAGCGGCTCCACATCAATTCCGGAACCGAGCAAGAAGGTGTGCATCAATGCGATGGCGCCGAAGGCAACAAAAATGTCCTCACCAAAAAACAGGCCGACGTTATCCGTCGCGGCGCACATGGCCAAGACCTTGTGACGCAAATTGTCCGGCAGCTTGCCGTAGCGTTTCTCCGCAGCGCCCTCGGCCATCGGTGCCAGCAACGGACGCACCATCTGCGGGTGCCCGCCCAGGCTGGTCAAGCCCATGGCGGCCGTGGATTCACGCACAAACAGATAGATGATCAACAAGCGCCCCACCGTGGCGCGTTCGAACCGTGCAATCCAGTTCTGCGCATGCAGGCGCAACCCGTGGCGCTCCAGCAGGCCGATGACGGCCAGGGGCAGCAATAGAATCAACTGCAGTGCACGGGTCTGAAGGAAGCCATCGCCCATGGTGGCGAGGATTTTTTCCAACGGAAAATGGGCGGCAAGCCCGGTGGCGATAGCGGCGGCGGTGACCACCAACAGCGGGTTGAAGCGCAAGACGAAGCCAACCACGATCACAAGTACGCCGATCAACGGCCATAAGTTCACAACAGTTTGCATGGCGATGAGGTCCTTAAGTGCGCGCTGCGGCGCCATTACAGCAGGATGTGAACAAAGGGTTCACAGCAAGAAGTGGCGTGCAGTCGGCTCGGTTTTTTATTGTTGACCCGAAAGGTCGAGCGTCAGTGGCGGCAACTTTGCTGCCTGGGGACGGGGGGTGTCCAACAAGAAAAATTGTTGCTGCAAACCAATAAATTTTGTGGGTGATTGAACAATGCGCAGGTAGCGAGGTGTGGACAGGCCGGAAGGGATTCATGCATTTTCGCGCCGCCTGCTTATCAGGCGCGCGCACCGATTGGCTCGCGCATCTACGATACGTCCTCATCCGCCTGGGAAGGCACTGCCTCGTCCATGACGCAAAAGCCGGTGCAGGCGATTGCCAAGCCGATGATCAGCGATATCAAGCATGCCAAGGCCAAGTAAACCGACACCGTGAGCGAATTCCTCGAATTTATCTGGAGACTCATCGATGTGCTGTACAGGCTGCTTGAGCTGTCCAGCGACTACACACCTTCGCGGCGAAAACGCGTGTTTTCATTTGGGTTTGTCATGTATTTACTGCTGGTGGCGGTCGTTGAACGTGCGTTGCTGCAGTTTTCTCTTGACGGTAGCGCCTGAGGCGACCGCCCGGTATCGTCAGGCCCAAGCGACCTTCACTGAACAAGGGCCTGCACCGGTGACCTCTTCCACAACACCCGACACCCCGCTCAGCGTAAAAACCCGCTTGATAGCCCTGGTGGTCGCTGTGACCTTCTTCATGGAAAACCTCGATGCCACGGTGATCGCCACCGCCCTGCCGACCATGGCATCGGCCTTCGGGGTGACGCCGGTCGACATGAACATCGGCATCACCGCCTACATTCTCGCCGTGGCGATCTTCATCCCGCTGTCCAGCTGGGTCGCGGATCGCTTTGGTGCGCGCCGGGTCTTTGCCGGCGCGATCATCGTCTTCACCCTCGCCTCGCTGCTTTGCGGGTTGAGCCAGAGCCTTGAAATGTTCATCTTTGCCCGCGTGCTGCAGGGCATCGGTGGCGCGCTGATGGTGCCTGTAGGGCGTTTGGCGGTGCTGCGCAATACCGACAAAAAAGACTTGGTGAACATGATCGCGATCATCACCTGGCCAGGGCTGGTGGCGCCGATTCTGGGGCCATTGGCGGGCGGATTGATCGTGACACATGCCTCGTGGCCGTGGATTTTCTACGTAAACCTGCCGCTGGGCGCCGTGGCACTGGCCGCCGCGCTGTGGCTGGTGCCGGAAGGCCGTGAGGCCAGCGTGCGCCCGTTCGATGCCAAGGGCTTTTTGCTGCTGGCAGGTGCCTGCGTGGCATTGCTGGGTGGGCTGGAATGGCTGGGCAGCCAGGCCGGCGAAATGCTCATCCCCGGCGCAGGGCTGGTAGCGGCGGGCTTAGTGCTTTCGGTGTGGGCCGTGCGCCATTGCCGACATTCCTCCGATTCTTTGTTGCCGCTGGAAACGCTGTCCATCAATACCTTCCGCGTCAGCCTCTATGGCGGCTCAATGTTCCGCCTGGCCATCAGCGCCGTCCCCTTCTTGCTGCCGCTGCTGTTCCAGGTTGCCTTCGGCTTGTCCCCGGTGGACGCGGGCTTGTTGGTGCTGGCGGTATTCGCCGGCAACCTGGCGATGAAGCCCTTTACCACGGCCATCATGCAGCGCTTCGGGTTTCGCAAGGTGCTGATGGTGAATGGGGTGATCGGTGTGGTGTCGATCGCCGCCTGCGCCTTGTTCACGGCACAAACACCGTTTGCCGTGATTGCGGCGGTGTTGTTTGTGGGCGGCCTGTCACGCTCGATGCAGTTCACCTGCTACAACTCGATTGGCTTTGCCGACGTGCCCAAAGCGCGCATGAGCGAAGCGTCGGCGTTGTTCAGCATGTCGTTCCAGCTGGCGATGGGGATGGGTGTGACGGTGGCCGCGCTGTTGTTGCGTGCATCCATGACCGTGCAGGGGCATGAGGTTCAGGCGCAGGTTGCGGATTTCCGAGTGGCGTTTATCGGCGTGGCGGTGCTGGGGGTGTTGGCGTTGGTGGATGTGTATCGGTTACCGAGGCAGGCTGGGGAAAGTGTGCTGAAGCGAAGTTAAGCAGGAGATTGCCAAATCCCGGGCAACAAAAAAGGGCCCACCTTTCGGTGAGCCCTTCTAGACCGCCCAGCAGAGCGGATTTTGTTTGGTAGGCGCGATTGGACTCGAACCAACGACCCCCACCATGTCAAGGTGGTGCTCTAACCAACTGAGCTACGTGCCTGCTGTGAGGCGGCATTCTACGGAATTCCGGAGGGGTGTCAACATCTTTTTTGCAGCTAAGCCTATGAATATGCGAATTTTTTATTTGCGTGGGGGACGCCCGTGAATTTCGGGTGGCTGGCAGGCAATTTTCAACTCAGGTAGGATCGGCTCACTCGTAAAAAATATAAAACAGAGGTTCCAGGATGGCGAACACCCCCTACCCCCAGTCGTATTACGCCGCTTCCGCGAATGCCGCTCCTCCTCGCCCGATGCTGCAAGGCGAGGTCGAAACCGATGTGTGCGTGATTGGCGCCGGCTACACCGGCCTTTCCAGTGCGCTGTTCCTGCTGGAGAACGGTTTTCGCGTGACGGTGCTGGAGGCCGCCAAGGTGGGTTTTGGCGCCTCGGGCCGCAACGGCGGGCAGATCGTCAACAGCTACAGCCGTGATATCGATGTGATCGAGCGCAGCGTCGGGCCCAAGCAGGCGCAACTGCTGGGGCAGATGGCGTTTGAGGGCGGCAAGATCATTCGCGAGCGGGTGGCCAGGTATCAGATCCAGTGCGACTTGAAGGACGGTGGCGTGTTCGCCGCCCTCAACAGCAAGCACATGGGCCATCTGGAATCACAGAAGCGCCTGTGGGAGCGCTACGGCCATACGCAACTGGAACTGCTGGACGAGCGCCGCATCCGCGAAGTGGTGGCCTGTGACAACTATGTGGGCGGCTTGCTGGACATGAGCGGCGGGCATATCCACCCGCTCAACCTGGCACTGGGCGAAGCGGCTGCCGTGGAATCCCTGGGCGGTACGATCTACGAACAATCGGCAGCGGTACGTATCGAACGTGGCGCCAGCCCGGTGGTGCACACCGCCGAAGGCAAGGTCAGGGCCAAGTTCATCATCGTCGCGGGCAATGCCTACCTGGGCAACCTGGTGCCAGAGCTGGCAGCCAAGTCCATGCCCTGCGGCACACAAGTGATCACCACGGCACCCTTGGGCGACGAACTGGCGCAAACGCTGCTGCCGCAGGATTACTGCGTCGAAGACTGCAACTACCTGCTCGACTACTATCGCCTCACCAGCGACAAGCGCCTGATCTTCGGCGGTGGCGTGGTGTATGGCGCGCGCGACCCGGCGAATATCGAGGCGATCATTCGTCCGAAGATGCTCAAGGCCTTCCCGCAGCTCAAGGATGTGAAGATCGACTACGCCTGGACCGGCAATTTCCTGCTGACCCTGTCGCGCTTGCCGCAGGTGGGGCGCCTGGGCGACAACATCTATTACTCACAGGGCTGCAGCGGCCATGGCGTGACGTACACGCATTTGGCGGGCAAGGTACTGGCCGAAGCCCTCAGAGGTCAGGCAGAGCGATTTGATGCGTTTGCCGACTTGCCGCACTACCCGTTCCCGGGCGGGCAATTGTTGCGCACGCCGTTTGCGGCGATGGGGGCCTGGTATTACGGTTTGCGCGATAAATTGGGGTTCTGAGCCAACTCAATGATGAGAGCGAGCTTGCTCGCTCCCACATTATTTGACCGAGACAGAGCCAAGGGGCAAATCGCAGACACAAAAAACCCCGGTCTTTCGACCAGGGTCTTTGCTATCGGATCAAAGTAGCCAGAGGCTTTCTTTGTGCTTCAAGGCGTTCAGTGGGCCTTGAGGCAGATATGGCGCAGCGGACGGGACTCGAACCCGCGACCCCCGGCGTGACAGGCCGGTATTCTAACCGACTGAACTACCGCTGCGTATCGCTTGACCGGCCGAGGTCAAACCCTCGCCCGTCTTGAAACATCTGATCGACCAGCCTTGGCTGTTCAATCTCAAGCCCGACACATCGGACCTGGAAAATATGGCGCAGCGGACGGGACTCGAACCCGCGACCCCCGGCGTGACAGGCCGGTATTCTAACCGACTGAACTACCGCTGCGCGTCGGTGCAACCTTTAACGTTGCGTCTTGCCCTAGGGCAGAACTCTCAAGAAGTGGTGGGTGATGACGGGATCGAACCGCCGACCCTCTGCTTGTAAGGCAGATGCTCTCCCAGCTGAGCTAATCACCCTTTGCTTCGTTGAGGCCGCGAAATTTACGCAGGTAGCGGACCTAAGTCAATAGCCCGCTTGAAGTTTTTCTGAAAAAGACAAAATAGCTTCAAGACGGCTACCCGCCCTACTCGCTGTAAATCATCTTCTTGCTCATGCCACCGTCCACGACAAACTCTTGCCCGGTGACAAACCCCGCCTGACGCGACAGCAACCATGCGACCATCGCCGCCACGTCTTCTACGGTACCCACCCGGCCCGCCGGATGCTGGGCGTGATCGGTATCGCTCAACGGCTCGGCGCGACGGGCCGCAGGATCACGCGCATCGATCCAGCCAGGGCTGACCGCATTCACCCGGACTTCCGGCCCCAGGCTCATCGCCAAGGCATGCGTCAGGGCCAGCAGGCCACCTTTGCTCGCCGCATAGGCCTCGGTGTCCGGCTCCGACTGGCGAGCCCGGGTCGAAGCCAGGTTGACGATGGCACCGCCATGGGCACGCAGATACGGCGCGCAGTGCTTGGCCAATAACATCGGCCCACTGAGGTTCACGGCGAGCACTCGGTTCCAGTAGGCCAGGTCGAGGCTTTCCAGGGTGATGTTGCGCGGGTCGGCCACGGCCGCGTTGCAGACCAACGCGTCCAGCCGCCCAAACTGCCCCAATACTTCGGCGACACCCTGGGCCACTTGCTTCTCGTCGGCCACGTCCATGCTGATAAACCAGGCGTTTTCGCCCAGCACCTTGGACACCTTGGACCCACGCTCGCGGTCCAGGTCGGTCAACACCACCTGCCAGCCTTCACTGATCAGCCACGCGGCAATCCCGAGACCAATGCCCCGGGCCGCGCCCGTGACCAGCGCGACACGCCCGTTACCGGCGGCCGCGGCTTCCATGGACCACTCGATCACAAGGCCGCCAGCCCGCGAGCCAGGTCAGCTTGCAAGTCAGCGACGTCTTCCAGGCCGACCGCAATGCGGATCAGGCTGTCACGGATACCTGCCGCTTCACGCTCCTGTGGCGCCAGACGACCGTGGGACGTGGTGCTCGGGTGGGTAATGGTGGTCTTGCTGTCACCCAGGTTGGCCGTGATGGAGATCAGGCGCGTCGCATCGATAAAGCGCCAGGCGCCCTCTTTGCCACCCTTCACTTCAAAGCTCACCACAGCACCGAAACCACGCTGCTGGCGCTGGGCCAACGCGTGTTGCGGGTGACTCTTGAGGCCGGCGTAATGCACCTTCTCGATACCGTCCTGCTGTTCCAGCCACTCGGCCAGCGCCTGGGCGTTGGCGCAGTGGGCCTTCATGCGCAGGCTGAGGGTTTCCAGGCCCTTGAGGAAGATCCAGGCGTTGAACGGACTCAAGGTCGGGCCAGCCGTGCGCAGGAAGCCGACCACTTCCTTCATCTGCTCGCCGCGACCCGCGACCACACCGCCCATGCAACGACCCTGGCCGTCGATGAACTTGGTGGCCGAATGCACGACAATGTCAGCGCCCAGCTTCAACGGCTGCTGCAGCGCCGGGGTGCAGAAGCAGTTATCGACCACCAGCATGGCGCCCTTGGCATGCGCCACTTCGGACAACGCAGCGATATCCACCAGCTCGGCCAATGGGTTGGATGGCGACTCGACGAACAGCAACTTGGTGTTGGCCTTGATCGCTGCCTCCCAGCCGGACAGGTCCGCCAGGGGCACATAGTCCACTTCGATGCCAAAGCGCTTGAAGTACTTCTCGAACAGGCTGATGGTGGAACCAAACACACTACGCGATACCAGCACATGGTCGCCGGCACTGCACAGGCTCATCACCACGGCCAGGATTGCTGCCATGCCGGTCGCCGTGGCCACCGCTTGCTCGGCACCTTCCAATGCCGCGATACGCTCTTCGAACGCACGCACCGTCGGGTTGGTATAACGCGAATAAACGTTGCCCGGCACTTCACCAGCAAAACGCGCAGCGGCGTCGGCCGCCGTGCGGAACACATAGCTGGACGTGAAGAACATCGGGTCACCGTGCTCACCTTCCGGGGTGCGGTGCTGGCCGGCGCGCACAGCCAGGGTATCGAAAGCTACGCCATCGAGGTCGCTGTCCAAGCGACCAGCATCCCATTCCTGACTCATGCTGCGACTCCTTACTCAATTCTTTATTTAAGATACAAAACCGGCCCCTCAGGGCCGGTTGTCACTCAGTTGTTGTACAGGTCGATGATCGCGCTGACCGCCTGGGTCTTGATCTTCGACGAGTCGTTCCGCGCCTGCTCGATCTTGTTCAGGTAGGCGTCGTCGACGTCACCGGTCACGTACTTGCCGTCGAACACGGCGCAGTCGAACTGGTCGATCTTGATCTTGCCACCGCCGACCGCTTCGATCAGGTCCGGCAGGTCTTGATAGATCAGCCAATCGGCACCGATCAAGTCAGCCACGTCCTGGGTCGAACGGTTGTGAGCGATCAGCTCGTGGGCGCTCGGCATGTCGATACCGTACACGTTCGGGTAACGCACGGCAGGCGCTGCGGAACAGAAGTAGACGTTCTTCGCACCGGCTTCGCGGGCCATCTGGATGATCTGCTTGCAGGTGGTGCCACGTACGATGGAGTCATCCACCAGCATCACGTTCTTGCCGCGGAATTCCAGCTCGATGGCGTTGAGCTTCTGGCGTACCGACTTCTTGCGCGCAGCCTGGCCAGGCATGATGAAGGTCCGGCCAATGTAGCGGTTCTTCACGAAGCCTTCGCGGAACTTGACACCCAGGTGGTTGGCCAACTCCAGCGCAGCGGTACGGCTGGTGTCCGGGATCGGGATCACCACGTCAATGTCGTGCTCGGGACGCTCGCGCAGGATCTTCTCGGCCAGCTTCTCGCCCATGCGCAGGCGCGCCTTGTACACCGAAACGCCGTCGATGATCGAATCCGGACGCGCCAGGTAGACGTGTTCGAAGATGCACGGGGTGAGTTTCGGCGCCACGGCGCACTGGCGGGTGTGCAGCTTGCCATCTTCAGTGATGTACACCGCTTCGCCTGGCGCGAGGTCGCGGATCAGGGTGAAGCCCAGCACGTCCAGGGACACGCTTTCGGAAGCGATCATGTACTCGACGCCTTCGTCGGTGTGACGCTGGCCGAACACGATCGGGCGAATGCCGTGGGGGTCACGGAAGCCGACGATGCCATAACCGGTGACCATGGCCACCACTGCATAACCACCGACGCAACGGTTGTGCACATCGGTGACGGCGGCGAACACGTCTTCTTCGGTCGGCTGCAGCTTGCCGCGCTGGGCCAGCTCGTGGGCGAACACGTTGAGCAGCACTTCCGAGTCGGAACTGGTGTTGACGTGGCGCAGGTCAGATTCGTAAATCTCCTTGGCCAGCTGTTCAACGTTGGTCAGGTTACCGTTGTGCGCCAGGGTAATGCCGTAAGGCGAGTTGACGTAAAACGGTTGAGCTTCGGCCGAAGTCGAGCTACCGGCAGTCGGGTAACGCACATGGCCAATGCCCATGTGCCCGACCAGGCGCTGCATGTGACGCTGGTGGAACACGTCACGTACCAGGCCATTGTCCTTGCGCAGGAATAACCGGCCGTCGTGGCTGGTCACAATACCGGCAGCGTCCTGGCCGCGGTGCTGGAGGACGGTTAGCGCGTCATACAGCGCCTGATTGACGTTCGACTTACCGACGATACCGACGATGCCACACATGCGACGCAACCCCTACTTAATGAATCTTGACTGAACACAGCTTACTGAGGCGTTTTGGCCGGTAAGAGGTGTTCCTTGAACGGAAGATCAGCGGGTACGCTGATTCCGCTGGCCAGCCACTGACTGCTCCACCCCAGAATGAGGTTCTTGGACCAATCTGCAACCAATAGAAATTTTGGCACGAGTACCGACTCCTGCCACCACGAATCCTGCTGTACCGGCCCCAGGCTCAACAGCCCGACCGCCACGACCACCAGCAACGCGCCTCGCGCGGCGCCGAAGGCCATGCCGAGAAATCGATCGGTCCCGGAGAGGCCGGTGACACGTATCAACTCGCCAATAAGATAATTGACCATTGCTCCCACCAGCAGCGTGGCGATGAACATGATGGCGCAGCCCGCGATGACGCGAGCCGAAGGTGTCTCGATGTATCCGGCCAGGTAGACCGACAATGAACCGCCGAACATCCAGGCTACGACTCCTGCGATGATCCAGGTCAGCAACGACAGTGCTTCTTTTACGAAGCCGCGGCTTAGACTGATCAAAGCGGAGATGGCGACGATGGCAACGATCGCCCAATCAACCCAGGTAAATGGCACGTTTGAGCCTACGGACGGATAAGGCGGCGCATTTTAGCAGAGCGTCGGGCTGTCGGTAAGCTGTGATTGTCAGTGCCTTGCAAATCAGTAGTTTGGGGCGAGCGAATCCGATCTCAACCCCATCACCAAACCAATGTGGGAGCGGGCTTGCTCGCGAATGCGGTGGGCCAGTGACAAATACGTCAACTGATCCACCCTATTCGCGGGCAAGCCCGCTCCCACATTTGAAGCGCATGGCCAACCGCAGTCGGCAGTTGCTCAGCCGCGCTCAGGCTGGAAACGGGTCACGAAACCCTTGAGGTTCTGCTGGCGATCCAGCAGGTCCCGCAGGCGGTCCGCCTCGGCACGCTCGATCAGCGGACCGATAAATACGCGGTTCTTGCCGTCGGCGCTACGGATATAGGCGTTATAGCCCTGGCTACGCAGTTTCTTCTGCAGGGCGTCGGCACCTTCGCGATTACCCAGGCTGGCCACCTGGATCGACCAACTGATGGGCAAGCCATTCGGATCGATACGGCTCTGCCCCACATCCGGCTTGCCGGGGGCGGCAGGTTGCGGTGCGACCGGTTTGGGCGCAGGTGCGGGCGCAGCAGGCTTCGCGGCGACAACCGGCGCGGTGGGCGCTGGCTTGACCACGGGCACACTAGGTTGCACCGGCATCGACGGTGCCTGCTGTGCAGCCACCTCCTCATCGGTCGGTACGGGCTCTTCTTCCGGCAACGCCTGGGGCTCAGGCACCACCACCGGCTCAACCTGAACCTGAGGCACTGCGGGCGCCTGGGGGGCGGCCGGGGCTTCGACAACCACCTGACGCTCTTCGTCCTGGCGAGAGAACAACATCGGCAGGAAAATCACCGCCAATGCCACCAGAACCAGGGCTCCGACCATTCGCTGCTTGTATGCGCTATCCAGTAATGCCATGTGCAGCTTCCTCCGTGGAGCGCCGGGCCAACCACTCAAGCGCCTCGGCAACACAATAAAATGACCCGAACAACAGAATCTCATCATCGGGCGTGGCAATGGCGCACTGTGCTTCAAGGGCATCGGTCACGCTTGCATACGACGCCACCGGTGCACCAAGGTTCTGCAAGGCCACTTCCAGCTCAGCGGCCGGACGGCCGCGCGGCGTATCCAGCGGCGCTACGGCCCAGGCGTGGACATTGCCGAGCAAGGGCGCGACCACGCCTTCCAGGTCCTTGTCGACCAGCAAGCCAAATACGGCGAGGCGACGACCGACCGGCGGCGTGCGTGACAGGCGCTGCGCCAGGTACTCGGCCGCATGCGGGTTATGCCCCACATCCAGCAGCAGGTTCAGGCGCTTGCCCTGCCATTCGAACTCGCGACGATCCAGGCGCCCTGTCACGCGCGTCGCCAGCAAGGTGGCGGCGATCTGCTCGGCATTCCACGGCAGATCCAGCAGCAGATACGCCTGCAGCGCAAGCGCGGCGTTTTCCATCGGCAGGTTCAGCAGCGGCAGGTCGCGCAGCGCTACAGCCTGGCCGCGGGCATCGTGCCCCTGCCATTGCCAGCACTGTTCACCGATCTCAAGGTTGAATTCGCGGCCGCGCAGGAAAAACGGGCAGTCCAGCTCGCGCACCTTATCCAGCAGGGTGTGCGGCGGATCCACGTCACCACACAGGGCAGGCTTGCCCTGGCGGAAGATCCCGGCTTTTTCATAGGCCACGGATTCGCGGGTATTGCCCAGGTAGTCGGCATGGTCCACACCAATACTGGTGACCAGCGCCAGATCGGCGTCCACCACGTTGACCGTATCCAGGCGCCCACCCAGGCCGACTTCCAGCACCACCACATCCAGTTGCGCACGCTCGAACAGCCAGAACGCCGCCAGGGTGCCCATCTCGAAGTAAGTCAGGGAAGTCTCGCCTCGGCCAGCATCGAGTGCGGCGAAGGCCTCGCAGAGTTGCTCATCAGTGGCTTCGACGCCATTGAGCTGCACCCGCTCGTTGTAACGCAGCAGGTGCGGGGAATTGTAGACGCCAACTTTCAGGCCTTGGGCCTGCAGCAGCGCCGCGACAAAGGCACAGGTAGAGCCCTTGCCGTTGGTGCCGGTCACCGTGATCACGCGCGGTGCCGGCCGGCCCAACCCAAGGCGGGCCGCTACCTGTTGCGAGCGCTCCAGGCCCATGTCGATGGCGGACGGATGCAACTGCTCAAGGTAGGCGAGCCACTCGCCCAGGGTACGCTGGGTCATAGGTTCGCAGGCACCGGCGGAACAACGATCGGCTCGACTTTAGGCGCGACGTAGACTGGGGTCGGCAGGCCCATCATTTGTGCCAGCAGGTTGCCCAGGCGTGGACGCAGCTCGCCGCGCGGGATGATCAGGTCGATCGCACCGTGCTCCAGCAGGAACTCGCTGCGCTGGAAGCCTTCTGGCAGTTTTTCACGCACGGTCTGCTCGATCACGCGCGGGCCGGCAAAGCCGATCAGTGCCTTTGGCTCGCCAACGATCACGTCACCCAGCATTGCCAAGCTGGCGGATACGCCGCCGTAGACCGGGTCGGTCAGTACGGAGATGAACGGGATGCCTTCTTCACGCAGACGCGCCAGCACCGCAGAGGTCTTGGCCATTTGCATCAGGGAGATCAGGGCTTCCTGCATGCGCGCGCCACCGGAGGCGGCGAAGCAGATCATCGGGCAACGGTTTTCCAGGGCGTAGTTGGCGGCGCGAACAAAGCGCTCACCGACGATGGCACCCATGGAACCGCCCATGAACGAGAACTCGAACGCCGACACCACGACAGGCATGCCCAGCAGCTTGCCGCTGACGGAAATCAACGCGTCTTTCTCACCGGTCTGCTTCTGCGCAGCGCTCAGGCGGTCCTTGTACTTCTTGCCGTCGCGGAACTTGAGACGGTCAACCGGTTCCAGGTCGGCGCCCAGCTCGTTGCGGCCTTCGGCGTCCAGGAAGATGTCGATGCGGGCGCGGGCGCCGATACGCATGTGGTGGTTGCACTTGGGGCAAACGTCCAAGGTCTTTTCCAGCTCCGGGCGGTAGAGCACCGCGTCGCAGGATGGGCACTTGTGCCACAGACCTTCAGGAACCGAGCTTTTCTTCACCTCGGAACGCATGATCGAAGGGATCAGTTTGTCTACTAACCAGTTGCTCATGCTTTCTTTCTCCAGTACCGGTGGCTTGAACACAGCCCCGCGTATGCCCTTGAGCTAAATTCATATGTGGCGATGACGCATGCTGGACGGGGTCAGACGTTCGACCGGCCTGTTCCCGCATGTATCCTCAGCCTTCCAGACAACCTGCCAGCGCAGGGTGCCACTTCATGTCCGGGCTACCCACAGGTGGCACCGGGCTGTTTTACACAGTGGTAGTTATGGACGGCGGCAGACTGCCAGCCGTCACATCCCTCCGCTGCTGTTGCGCACGGCCTGCATGAATGCGCGAATCTTGCTGTGATCCTTGATGCCCTTGCCTTGCTCCACCCCGCCGCTGACATCCACGGCATACGGACGGACCTGCTTGATCGCCGCCCCGACATTCTCGGGGTTGAGCCCGCCGGCCAGGATGATCGGCTTGCTCAACCCGACGGGAATCAGCGACCAATCGAACGCTTCGCCGGTACCGCCAGGTACGCCTTCGACATAGGTGTCGAGCAGAATCCCGCGAGCGCCGCCATAGGCTGCACACGCCGCCGCGATGTCATCCCCGGCCTTGACGCGCAGCGCCTTGATATAGGGGCGCTGGTAGCTTTCGCACTCGTCGGGCGTTTCGTCGCCGTGGAACTGCAGCATATCCAACGGTACGGCATCCAGGGTTTCGTTGAGTTCGCAGCGGCTGGCGTTGACGAACAACCCCACGGTGGTCACGAACGGCGGCAATGCGGCGATGATCGCCCGCGCCTGCAACACATTCACCGCCCGCGGGCTCCTGGCATAAAACACGAAACCGATGGCGTCCGCCCCCGCCTCGACGGCCGCCATCGCGTCTTCTATGCGGGTAACCCCGCAAATCTTGCTGCGAACGGCTGACATGTCGTGGAAACCTCAGGGTTGGACCGATAAAGTCCCGGATGGTAACAAAAGCTTTTCCGGGCGTCAGCCGCCAAGTTCGCTGAAACCCGTGAGGAAGTGGGGGCCGATGAAACGCTCGGGCAATTCAAACTCGTCACGGTACTCAACATCCACCAGATAAAGGCCGAACGGATGGGCTGTGACGCCGCCGGTACGCCGAACACGACTTTCCAGCACTTCCTTGGCCCACTCCACCGGGCGCTCGCCAGTGCCGATGGTCATCAGCACCCCGGCGATATTGCGCACCATGTGATGCAGGAACGCGCCGGCACGGATATCCAACACGATCATTTTGCCGTGGCGGGTCACGCGCAGGTGATGGACCTCCTTGATCGGCGACTTGGCCTGGCACTGGCCGGCACGGAAGGCGCTGAAATCATGCACGCCCACCAGGTGCTGCGCCGCTTCGGCCATGCGTTCGGCGTCGAGCGGGCGGTGGTTCCAGGTGATTTCTTCGTTGAGGTGCGCCGGGCGGATCTGGTCGTTGTAGATCACATAGCGATAACGACGGGCGATCGCCTTGAAGCGCGCATGAAAATGCGCCGGCATCACCTTGGCCCAGCTGACACTGACGTCATGGGGCAAATTGATGTTAGCGCCCATCACCCAAGCCTTCATGGAGCGTTCAGCCTGGGTGTCGAAGTGCACCACCTGCCCGCACGCATGCACGCCCGCATCGGTGCGCCCGGCGCACATCAGCGACACCGGCGAATCGGCGACTTTCGACAGGGCATTCTCCAGGGTTTCCTGCACCGTCAGCACACCCGACGCCTGACGCTGCCAGCCGCGATAGCGCGAGCCTTTATATTCCACGCCCAGGGCGATGCGGTAAAAGCCTGCGGCCGCCATTTCGGCGGCCGGATTATCTATATTTGCCAAGAACTGAGAGCCTGATGAGTTGCGCAAAGGCGGCCATTATGCCGAATTGTGCAGACGCTGGCTTGCCGGCAATACCCTCCACCCGGTTTTACTGGAAGACCGGTGGGCTTGCATCGCCGGTAAGCCTGCGCCTACAAAAGCAAACGGCGACCCGAAGGTCGCCGCTGCGTCACCAATTGGCGGTTACGCCAGCCGGCCGAGCATTTCCTTGGCCTCGCCACGCTGAGTCTCGTCACCTTCGGTCAGCACTTCAGAGAGGATGTCCCGTGCGCCGTCGGCGTCGCCCATGTCGATATAGGCCTGGGCCAGGTCGAGCTTGGTAGCAACTTCGTCGGTGCCGGACAGGAAATCAAACTCCGGTTCATCATCGCCCTGTGCCGCGTCTTCGGCAGTAAAGGACGGCTCGATGGACGGATGTTCCAGGCTCTGGGACAGGCGGTCCAGCTCAGCATTGACATCGTCCAGCTCAGACGCGAACGCATCAGGCTTGGCGGGCGCTTCGGGCTCATCGGCCAGGGACAGGTCGAAGTCTTCCGGCAGGTCGAAGTCGTCCAGTGCCGCAGGCGTGAGGGTCGGCGGCTCGACGGCCGGCACATCCTTCATCTGGTCTTCGAGGCCCGACAGGAAGTCGTCATCGGACTGCGCGGAAGCCGGGGCGTCCAGCTGCAGGTCCAGGTCGAAGTCCGAGAGGTCATCGGGGTCAGCCTTGGCTTCGGTCTGCTGCTGCAGAAGCGATTCGAATGTCTGCTGATCATCCTTGACCTCAGCCGGCGATGCTTCCTCCAGATCGTCCAGGCTCAGATCGAAATCGGTATCGAACGCCTCCGGCGCAGCGGCAGCCGGCTTGTCCTCGAGCAGATCCTTGACGTATTGAGCATCCAGCGCAGCAGCGGCCACCGCAGCGCTGACGCCCGCGGCCAAGACCGCCATGGCCGGGAAACGACTCTTGAGTTGCTCGACCTGGGCATGGTTTTCACCATTGGCCACCAGTTGACGCTCCTGGGTGACAAAACCGTCCTTGTCGTTTTGCAGGCCGTAGACTTCCATCAGCTTCAGACGCAGGTCGCTGCGCTTGGGCTCATGCTTGATCGCCTGCTGTAGCACATCAGCGGCCTGGTTCAGGTGACCGCGATCGATATGGGATTGGGCTTGCGCCAGCGCATCGTTGGCGTTTACCGGAGCCACGGCAACGGCGAGCGGCGCGAGTACAGAAGCAACGGTCGGCACCGCGACGGCCGGCTCAGCCACCGGGGCCGGTGCTGGCGCGGTGGCCAGCTTGACGTTTGGCGGCGGCACTTCCAGACCTTCGAAGCTGTCTGGCGGCAGATCGTGATCAATATTCGAGGTGAATTCCGGCTCTTCAGCCAGGGCCCGTGCCATGCGCAGGTGTTTTTCCTCTTCGCGGCGCGCATTGCGGTGGCGCACCCACAACAGCAGGAGCAGCAACACCAACAAAATTGCCGCCCCACCGAGCACGCCGAGCACGACCGGATTGGTCAGCAGGTCGTTGAATTTGCCTTCGGTGGTCGCCGGTGCAGCATCGGCCTTGACCGGCTCAGGCGCTGGCGCGGCGGGCGTTGCGGCAGCGGTAGCCGGGGGTGTGGCGGTATCGGGCGCTGCCGGGGCAGGCGTCGGCTCGCCTGCCAACTGCGCAGGCATCGCCGCAGTGGCCGAAGCCGCAGGCACACCCTTCTCAGCCTGCAAACGGGCGAGTTGATCGTTTTTCAGTTGAATCAGCTTTTGCAGCTTGTCCAACTGGCTTTGCAGGTCTGCCGCGCGGCTTTTCAGCTCTTCGTTGTCGCGACGGGTGGTGTCCAGTTGCTCTTGGGTCATCGCCAGTTTGTCGCTCAGGGCCGAGCTATCGCCCGCCTTGCCTTTGGCGCCCTTCCTGGCCGCCTCGGCCGACACCAGGCTCAAGTTGTCCTTAACATTGGTGCTCGCTGGCGCGTTGCCGGCCTGGGTGCGCTTGGTGGCGTCCAGTTGCTGCTTGCCCGCCGCCGGGTTAGTGGCGGCACGCCGGCCCTGGCGCCAGGCGGCATTCTGCGCGCTCACTTCGGCAATCGCCTGGGGCTGGGGCAGTGCGGTGCTTTGTACGGTATCCGGCAGACGCAGGACCTGGCCGGTTTTCAGACGGTTGATATTGCCGTCGATAAAGGCATCCGGGTTCAGCGCCTGGATCGCCAGCATGGTCTGCTGAACCGAACCGCCGTTGCGGTTTTTCGCGGCAATTTCCCACAAGGTATCGCGGGACGTGGTGGTGTGCTGTGCGGACTTGCTCGCAGCCGGTGCGGTGCTGGCCGGCGCGGCCAGGCGCGGTGCAGGCGCGGCGGTCGTCGGAGCCGGCTGGTCGAACTTGGCCGGGTCGAGCAAGACGCTGTAGTCACGCATCAAGCGGCCACTGGGCCATTGCACCTGCAACAGGAAGCGTACGTAGGAATCAGGCAACGGCTTGCTGGAGGTGACACGCACCACGCTGCGGCCATTCGGATTGACCACCGGCGTAAAGGTCAGGTCATCCAGGAACGCCTGGCGATCAACGCCCGCGTCCACGAATGCCTGGGACGAGGCCAGGCTCGGCGTGATCTCGGACGCCGTGAGGCCCCCGACATCGAGCAACTCGATCTCCACTGCCAATGGCTGGTTCAACTTCGACTTGAGGGTCATCTCCCCCAGCTGCAGCGCCTGCGCCATACCGGAGGACAGCGCCGAGGCGGCCGCTATTGCTAACACCAGTTTGCGAACTTGAACCATAGCCTCATCCTTTGTTTGAACACTCCCCGGCCTGCGAGAAGGTTGGTAACCGCTGCCATAAGGCATGGCGAGCCGATAGGTCACCGACGCGCAACTTTTCCTGCCTGGGACCAAGCATAGCGCCTGGCTAGAATCAATCTACAAATTGCCGCCAAGTATCTTTTACGCAAGGCCTTTTATCAACAACTGCGCCAGCTGCACGGCATTCAACGCGGCGCCTTTGCGTACGTTATCTGACGTCAGCCACAGATTTAGTTCCGCCGGGTCATCCACGCCTGTGCGAACCCGCCCTACATAGACCACGTCCTGGCCGACTGCGTCGCCCACTGCCGTGGGGTAGTCGCCCTCGTCCACGCGCTCAATACCGGGGGCTGCTTCGAGTGCACGGTTCACGGCGTCAAGGTCGACCGGCGCGCCCAGTTGCAGAGACACAGTCAGGCTATCGCCAAAAAACACCGGGGCTTGAACGCACGTTGCGGAAATCTTTAGTAAAGGAGTTTCCAGTACGGCACGCAGCTCGTGTATCAGCCTTTTCTCCAGGTCGGTATGGCCCTGGGCGTCTGGCTTTCCAACTTGCGCCAGGAGGTTGAAAGCCATCTGCCGGTCGAAGAACTGCGGCTCCAGCGGACGAACATTCAACAGCTCGGCGGTTTGCCGGGCCAGCTCGCTCACGGCCTCGCGCCCCAAGGCAGACACAGCCAGGTTGGCGGTGACACTTACGCGCTGGATATCCAGCAAACCCCGCAATGGCGCGAGCACCACCGCCAGGTTGGTCGCCGACGGGCTTGGGCTGCCCACCTGGAAAGGTTTCTGCATACCCTCCAATACATGCGCATTGGCCTCGGGCACCACCTGTGGCGCCTGCTCGGCGGGCAATGCACCCGACAGATCAATCAAGGAGCAGCCCGCCGCCGTAGCGCGCGGGGCGAAACTCAAGGTGACCGCAGGGCCCGCCGCAAAGAACGCCAGTTGGACTTTACTGAAGTCGAACTCATCAACCTCCCTCACCCGCACGTTCTTGCCACGAAACGGCACCGATGCACCGGCAGAGTTGCTGCCTGCCAGCAGATGCAGGGTACCGACCGGGAAATCCAGCTCTTCGAGGATCTGCACCAGGGTTTCGCCAACGGTACCGGTGGCGCCGATCACGGCGATATCAAAGGTCTGGGTCATGGGGGCTGCCTCGGGCATTGCGGGGGGATCGGCACTTTACCGGGTGACTGGGGGTGAGGCAATTAACCCAGGGTTGTGGTGTGGCTGATGGCGCCATCGCAGGCAAGCCAGCTCCCACATCCGACGGGTTCGCCAATCAATAGGTGGGGGCCGGGCTTGCTCGCGATGGCGGCCTCGGGCACAACAAAAAACCCGCGCCTGTCACCAGTACGCGGGTTTCTCTGTTTGCTCTACGCGATCAACGCTCCAGCAGAATCCGCAGCATGCGACGCAGCGGTTCGGCAGCACCCCACAGCAGCTGGTCGCCAACGGTGAACGCGCCCAGGAACTGGCTGCCCATGTTCAGCTTGCGCAGACGGCCCACCGGTACATTCAGGGTGCCGGTGACCTTGGTCGGGCTCAGCTCCTGCATGCTGATGTCGCGGTTGTTCGGCACCAGCTTGACCCATGGGTTGTGCTGGCTGATCAACGCTTCGATATCGGCGATCGGCACGTCTTTGTTCAGCTTGATGGTCAGCGCCTGGCTGTGGCAGCGCATGGCGCCGATGCGTACGCAGATACCGTCCACCGGGATCGGGTTCTTGAAGCGGCCAAGGATCTTGTTGGTCTCGGCCTGTGCCTTCCACTCTTCGCGGCTCTGGCCGTTCGGCAGTTCTTTGTCGATCCACGGGATCAGGCTGCCGGCCAATGGCACGCCGAAGTTCTCCGTCGGGTACGCGTCGCTGCGCATGGCTTCAGCCACACGGCGGTCGATGTCGAGGATCGCACTGGCCGGGTCGGCGAGTTGATCGGCGACAGCCGCGTGGGTCGCGCCCATCTGCTTGATCAGTTCACGCATGTTCTGCGCGCCGGCACCGGAGGCCGCCTGATAAGTCATGGCACTCATCCACTCGACCAGGCCGGCTTCGAACAAGCCACCCAAGCCCATCAGCATCAAGCTGACAGTGCAGTTGCCGCCGACGTAGTTCTTGGTGCCAGCGTCCAGCTGCTGGTCGATGACCTTGCGGTTCACCGGGTCAAGGATGATCACGGCATCGTCCTGCATGCGCAGGCTCGAGGCGGCGTCGATCCAGTAACCCTGCCAGCCGGCTTCGCGCAGCTTGGGGAAGACTTCGCTGGTGTAGTCGCCACCCTGACAGGTCAGAATCACGTCGAGGGTCTTCAGCTCTTCAATGCTGTAGGCGTCCTTGAGCGGAGCAATATCCTTGCCCACGGACGGACCTTGGCCACCCACATTCGAAGTGGTGAAAAACACCGGCTCAATAAGATCGAAATCCTGCTCTTCCAGCATCCGCTGCATGAGCACGGAACCGACCATACCGCGCCAACCGATCAGACCTACACGTTTCATCGCAACTACACCTTGTTAAAAAGTGGGCCGCCTTGCAGCAACAACTGCAAGCGGGCCCGAGAGATTACAGATTCCGCAGCGCGGCGACTACTGCGTCGCCCATTTCTTGCGTACCAACCTTGGTGCAACCCTGCGACCAGATGTCGCCGGTGCGCAGGCCCTGGTCCAGCACCAGGCTCACGGCTTTCTCGATGGCATCTGCCGCTTCGCTCAGATTGAAGCTGTAACGCAGCATCATCGACACCGACAGAATCGTCGCCAGCGGGTTGGCAATGCCCTGGCCCGCGATGTCCGGCGCCGAACCGTGGCAAGGCTCGTACATGCCCTTGTTGTGGGTGTCCAGGGACGCCGACGGCAGCATGCCGATGGAGCCCGTGAGCATCGACGCCTGGTCGGAGAGGATGTCACCGAACAGGTTGTCGGTGACGATCACGTCGAACTGCTTCGGCGCGCGTACCAGTTGCATGGCGGCGTTGTCGACGTACATGTGGCTGAGTTCGACGTCGGGGTAGTCCTTGGCCACTTCTTCGACGATTTCGCGCCACAGTTGGCTGGAAGCCAACACGTTGGCTTTATCCACCGAGCAGACCTTCTTGCCACGCACCCGGGCCATGTCGAAACCGACACGGGCGATACGGCGGATTTCACTCTCGCTGTAGGGCAGCGTGTCGTAGGCCTGGCGCTCGCCATTTTCCAGCTCGCGCACGCCACGCGGCGAACCGAAGTAGATACCGCCGGTCAGCTCACGCACGATCAGGATATCCAGGCCCGCGACCACTTCCGGCTTGAGGCTCGACGCGTCGGCCAGTTGCGGGTAGAGGATGGCCGGGCGCAGGTTGCCGAACAGGCCCAGTTGCGCGCGGATTTTCAGCAGGCCGCGCTCAGGGCGGATATCACGTTCGATCTTGTCCCATTTCGGTCCACCCACGGCGCCGAGCAGCACGGCATCGGCCGCACGGGCGCGGTCCAGGGTTTCGTCGGCCAGCGGTACGCCGTGCTTGTCGATGGCGGCGCCGCCGATCACGTCGTGGCTCAGCTCGAAGCCCAGGCTGTACTTGCTGTTGGCGAGCTCCAGCACCTTGACCGCTTCGGCCATGATTTCCGGACCAATACCGTCGCCAGGGAGAATCAGAATCTGCTTGCTCATGCGTTCCTCATTTCATCAAGCGACCCGCCCGTGGGCAGGTCGGGAAAAATCAATCAGCGTTCGGCGAAGACCACCAGCACGTCGGTGCTGAAGGTGCCGTCGGCTTGGATTTCATAGTAATCACGCACTTCCTGGCCCATCGCCTGCTGCAACTCAAGGATCGCAGTACGCAGGGCTGGCGGCGTGCGCATGCGCTCGACCCAGGAGGTGTACTCCAGGCGCAAACGCTGGCGGCTGCTGTTGCGTACATGCAAGCCAGACTCGCTGAGCTGCTGCATCCATTCGGCGGCGGCATAGTCGCGCACATGGCTGGTGTCGCGCAGTACTTCGACGGTTTGCAGGTAAGTGTCCAACAGCGGGCTGCCCGGTGACAAGACGTCGACAAACGCCGCTAAGCCGCCCGGCTTGAGCACGCGGCGCACTTCACGCAGGGCCAGGCCAAGGTCGCTCCAGTGGTGGGCCGAATAACGGCTGAATACGAAGTCGAACTCGCCATCGGCGAACGGCAGGCGTTCAGCGGCGCCGTGCACGGTACGGATGTTGTCCAGGCCACGATCGACCGCTGCGGCAGCGACCACGTCGAGCATTTGCTGGGACAGGTCGTAGGCCACGACTTCATTAACCAGCGGCGCCACGTGGAAACTCACATGACCGGCACCGCACCCCAGGTCCAGCAGGCGCGCACTGCCCTGCCCGGCCAGTTCGGCCTGCAGCAGTGCGAATTCGGTGCCTTGGGCGTGCACGGCACTGCTCAGGTAAGCGCGGGCTTGCTCGCCGAATTGTTTTTGCACGACTTGGGTGTGGGCGTTGCTGGTCATGGTGGTTTCCTTAAGTTTTGTGGTGTGGGTACGGGCGCTATCGCCGGCAAGCCAACTCCCACAATTGACCGTGTTCACAGGTCAAGATGTGGGAGCGGGCTTGCCCGCGATGGGGCCCGCACGGTCTACCGCAAATCAGGCATCGCGAAACAACCAAGGCTGGCTTGCCCGGTGCTTGGCTTCGAACGCCGCAATCGCATCGCCGTCTTGCAGCGTCAGGCCGATATCATCCAGGCCATTGATCAGGCAATGCTTACGGAACGCATCCACTTCAAAGTGGTACACCTTGCCATCCGGACGGGTCACGGTTTGGGCGGCCAGGTCAACGGTCAACTGGTAGCCTTCTTGCGCCTCAACCTGCTTGAACAGCTCGTCGACTTCTTCGTCGGTCAGGATGATCGGCAACAGGCCGTTCTTGAAGCTGTTGTTGAAGAAGATGTCGGCGTAGCTCGGCGCGATGATGCTGCGAAAGCCATATTCTTCCAGGGCCCACGGCGCGTGTTCACGGCTGGAGCCGCAACCGAAGTTTTCCCGGGCCAGCAGCACGCTGGCGCCCTGGTAGCGTTCGGCGTTGAGCACGAAGTCCTTGTTCAGCGGGCGCTTGGAGTTGTCCTGGTAGGCGTAGCCCACGTCCAGGTAGCGCCACTCGTCGAACAGGTTAGGACCGAAACCGGTGCGCTTGATCGACTTCAAGAACTGCTTGGGGATGATCTGGTCGGTGTCGACGTTGGCGCGATCCAAAGGGGCGACAAGGCCAGTGTGTTGGGTAAAAGCACGCATCGGGTATTCCTCAGATCAATTCGCGAACGTCGATGAAACGACCGTTGACGGCAGCGGCGGCGGCCATGGCCGGGCTGACCAGGTGGGTACGCCCGCCGGCGCCCTGACGCCCTTCGAAGTTACGGTTGGAGGTAGACGCGCAATGCTCGCCCGACTCCAGGCGGTCCGGGTTCATCGCCAGGCACATCGAGCAGCCTGGCTCGCGCCATTCAAAACCGGCCTCGAGGAAGATCTTGTCGAGGCCCTCGGCTTCAGCCTGCGCCTTGACCAGGCCTGAACCCGGCACCACGATCGCCTGCTTGATGGTCGAGGCAACCTTGCGGCCCTTGGCAATCACGGCCGCGGCGCGCAGGTCTTCGATCCGCGAGTTGGTGCAGGAACCGATAAACACGCGATCCAGCTGGATGTCGGTGATCGCCTGGTTGGCTTTCAGGCCCATGTACTTCAACGCACGCTCGATGGAGCCGCGCTTGACCAAGTCGGCTTCCTGAGCCGGGTCCGGCACGTTCTGGTCGACGGCCAGAACCATTTCCGGCGAGGTGCCCCAGCTGACTTGCGGCTTGATCTGGGCAGCGTCGAGCTCGACCACGGTGTCGAACACCGCGTCGGCGTCGGAGACCAGGTCTTTCCAGGCTTCGACGGCGGCGTCCCAATCCGCGCCTTGCGGGGCGAATGGACGGCCTTTGACGTATTCGACGGTCTTTTCGTCCGCCGCCACCATGCCCACGCGGGCACCGGCTTCGATGGACATGTTGCAGATGGTCATGCGGCCTTCGATGGACAGGTCGCGAATCGCGCTGCCGGCGAACTCGATGGCATGGCCGTTACCGCCGGCGGTGCCGATCTTGCCGATCACGGCGAGCACGATGTCCTTGGCAGTCACGCCGAACGGCAACTTGCCTTCGACCTTCACCAACATATTCTTCATCTTCTTGGCGACCAGGCACTGGGTGGCGAACACATGTTCCACCTCGGAGGTGCCGATGCCGTGGGCCAGGGCGCCAAAGGCACCGTGGGTAGAGGTGTGGGAGTCGCCGCAGACCACGGTCATGCCCGGCAAAGTTGCGCCCTGCTCCGGACCGATCACGTGCACGATGCCTTGGCGCACGTCATTCATCTTGAATTCAGTGATGCCATATTCGTCGCAATAGTCGTCGAGGGTCTGTACCTGCAGACGCGACACCTGGTCGGCAATGGCCTCGATACCGCCTTTGCGCTCAGGGGTGGTCGGTACGTTGTGGTCCGGGGTGGCGATGATGGAGTCGACGCGCCACGGCTTGCGGCCGGCCAGTCGCAGGCCTTCGAACGCTTGGGGCGAGGTCACTTCATGGATGATGTGACGGTCGATATAGATCAGCGACGAGCCATCGTCGCGCCGTTTCACTTCATGGGAATCCCAAAGCTTGTCGTAAAGCGTTTTGCCGGCCATCAGTCGGTCCTCATCAACGGTGTTTCTCTATGCCGGGCTTTTCAATAACCCTTTGGCTTGTGAGGCTGATGGTATGGCGCTACATTAAATAACTCAAATTCATATTTTTTATGCTTTGGATTACCAACTGGAATAGCACCATGGACCTGGCCAACCTCAATGCCTTTATCGCCATCGCCGAGACTGGCAGCTTCTCCGGTGCCGGCGAGCGCCTGCACCTGACCCAACCGGCCATCAGCAAACGTATTGCCGGCCTGGAGCAACAATTGAAGGTACGGTTGTTCGATCGCCTGGGCCGTGAAGTCGGCTTGACCGAAGCCGGGCGGGCCTTGTTGCCGCGTGCCTATCAGATCCTCAACGTGCTGGACGACACCCGCCGCGCCCTCACCAACCTGACCGGTGAGGTCAGCGGCCGCCTCACACTGGCCACCAGTCACCATATCGGCCTGCACCGCCTGCCACCGATCCTGCGCACCTTTACTCGCCAATACCCCAACGTGGCGCTGGATATTCAGTTCCTCGATTCGGAAGTGGCCTACGAAGAAATCCTCCATGGCCGTGCCGAAGTGGCGGTGATCACCCTGGCGCCCGATCCCCACAACCTTGTACAGGCCACGCCGGTGTGGGATGACCCGCTGGATTTTGTGGTGGCTCCGGAGCACAGCCTCACCACCAACGGCAGCGTCAGCCTGGCTGATATCGCCGGCCACCCGGCGGTTTTCCCAGGCGGCAATACCTTTACCCACCATATTGTCAGCCGGCTGTTCGAGGCCCAGGGCCTCACGCCGAACATCGCGATGAGCACTAACTACCTGGAAACTATAAAGATGATGGTGTCCATCGGCCTGGCCTGGAGCGTCTTGCCGCGCACCATGCTCGATGATCAGGTGGCAAGTATCGCTTTGCCGGGCATACAGCTCAGTCGCCAGCTAGGCTATATCGTGCACACCGAAAGGACGCTGTCGAATGCTGCGCGGGCTTTCATGAGCCTATTGGATGCACAAGTCGATCTGCCAGGGATCCCGGCATGAAACTGTGCGCCCTCAAGGTCTGAACTGAACCGCGCCTTACGCCCATCGAGCCAAGGCCCTTTGATAATGCGCAACCCCGTCGACTCCGTGCCACCCCTGCCCCGCATTTACGCCCTGGACCCTCAAGAGGCGGAACAAAGCTGGGACAGCGCGCCGCAACTGCTGGCAGCGCTCAACGCTGCCCGGCTGGGCGCGTGGTGCTGGGAAATCGACACCGGCAGGATAAGCTGGTCGCGAGGTACCCAGGCGTTGTTCGGCTTCGATCCGCGCCAACCCTTACCCAAGGACCTGGACTACCTCGACCTGCTGGCGCCCCAGGACCGCGCCCGTGTGGTGCGCGCCTTTCACGCCGTTCTGGCGGGGGAGCCGTTCGAACAGGCCATGCATCACCATATCCAGTGGCCGGACGGCACCCACCACTGGCTGGAGATCAATGGCAGCCTCGCCCCCGATAAAGCCGGGCGGCGTCGCATGATCGGGGTGATCCGCGAGACCACTCGCCAGCGCGAACGGGAGCACGCCCTCAGCCACTCCGAAAAGCGCTTCGCCACCCTGTTTCACCTGTGCCCCAACATGGTCCTGCTGACCCGCCAGTCCGACGGTTTGATCAGCGAAGCCAACCAGTATTTCGAAATGCTCTTCGGTTGGCCGTTGGCCCATGCCATCGGCCGCACTACCCTGGACCTGGGCCTGTGGCGCCACCCCGAGCAGCGCGCGCAACTGGTCAAGGCCACCCAGCGCAAGCGCGAGCCCATCACCATGGAGGTGCAGTTTTGCGCCAGCAACGGCCAGATCCATGATGGCACCCTCAGCGCACAAAAAGTCGAATTGGAGGGCGAGGCCTACCTGATCAGTACGTTTCTGGACACCACCGAACGCAAAAACGCCGAGCAGGCCCTCAAGGACAGCCAGGAGCGACTCGACCTCGCACTGGACTCGGCGCAACTGGGCACCTGGGACTGGCACATCCCCACCGGCATGCTTTACGGCTCGGCGCGCGCCGCGCAACTGCACGGCTTGCCGGCGGAGCCGTTCCATGAGTCCTTCGACGCGTTCTTCGAGGGGATGCCCGATGAAGAGCGCGAAAGCATGCGCGATGCCTACCGCACGCTGCGCGAGGGCCCGGCCGGCAACTATCAGCTGACTTATCGCGTGCCGATGGAAGACGGCAGTTCACGCTACCTCGAAAGCCGCGCCCGCCTGTACCGCGATGAGCATGGCGCACCGCTGCGCATGGCCGGCACGCTGCTGGACATCACTGACCAGGTGGAACGCGAGCAACGCCTGACCGCCTCCGAAGAAAAATTCGCCAGCCTGTTCCAGGCTAGCCCACATCCGATCTGCGTGACCAACGTGGACAGCGGCGCGTTTATCGAGATCAACCCTGCCTTTACTCAGACGTTCGGCTGGACGGCCGACGAGGTGATCGATAAAAGCGCCGAGCAGATCGGTCTCTGGGATGAGTCGAGCAAACGCCTGGAGCGTATCGAGCGGGTGATCCGCGAACAGGCGCTGAGCAATGTGGCGGTCGTGGTGCATCACAAGAGCGGCCAGGCGCTGACCTGCGTGATTTCCAGCCGGTTGATCACCGTGGGCGACCAGCCGTGCATCGTCACCACCTTGCGCGACATCACCCAGCAGCAGCGCTCGGAAGCCGCGCTCAAGGCCAGCGAAGAGAAATTCGCCAAGGCCTTCCATTCCAGCCCCGACGCGATTTCCATCACCGAGCGCGATACCGGCCGTTATGTGGAGGTCAACGACGGCTTCTGCCGCCTGACCGGCTATCGTGCCGATGAAGCCAAAGGCCTGACCCTTTACCAGATCGGCATCTGGGCCGATGAAAACCAGCGCGCTGCACTGCTGGCCGAACTGCAGATCAAAGGCCGCATCCACCACCTGGAAATGCTCTGGCACAACAAGCGCGGCGAGTTGCTGGCGGTGGAAGTGTCGGTGGAGCCCATCACCCTGAATGAAACCCCGTGCCTGTTGCTGACCGCACGGGACGTGAGCCTGCTGAAAAACGCCCAGGCGCAGATCCGCCACCTGGCCTATCACGACCCACTGACCAACCTGCCCAACCGCGCCCTGTTGATGGACCGCCTGAGCCAGCAGATCGCCCTGCTCAAGCGTCACAACCTGCGCGGCGCGCTGCTGTTCCTCGACCTCGACCACTTCAAGCACATCAACGACTCCCTCGGCCATCCCGTGGGTGACACGGTGCTGAAGATCGTCACCGCCCGCCTGGAGGCCAGCGTGCGCATGGAAGACACCGTGGCACGCCTGGGGGGTGATGAGTTCGTGGTGCTGCTCAGCGGCCTGGATGGCACTCGCACCGAAGTCAGCGCCCAGGTACAGGAGCTGGCCGATACCTTGCGGGAATTGCTTTCGGAGCCGATGTTCCTCGATGGTCACCGCCTGCAGGTCACGCCAAGTATTGGCGTGGCGCTGATTCCCGATCACGGCTCTACGCCTGCGGACTTGCTCAAGCGTGCCGATATCGCCCTGTACCGCGCCAAGGATTCAGGGCGCAACACCACGCAGATGTTCCACCACAGCATGCAAAAAACCGCCAGCGAACGCCTGCGGATGGAGACCGACCTGCGCCTGGCCTTGTCGCGTGGAGAGTTCAGCGTGCATTACCAGCCGCAGGTGGATGCGCGTGGCAACCGGATTGTCGGCGCCGAAGCCCTGGTGCGCTGGCAGCATCCGCAACTGGGCGCGCAGTCGCCGTCCGAATTCATCAAGGTGCTCGAAGACAGCGGCTTGATCCTGGAAGTCGGCACCTGGATCCTTGATGAAGCCTGCGCGGCCTTTGAGCAATTGATCGCGGAAGGTTTGGTGGACCCGTTGAATTTCAGCCTGTGCGTGAACATCAGCCCTCGGCAGTTTCGCCAGAACGACTTCGTGGAACGGGTGGAGCGCAGCCTCAAGCAGCACCAGCTGCCGTTCAGCCTGCTGAAGCTGGAAATCACCGAGGGCATCGTTATTCAGAACCTGGACGACACCATCAGCAAGATGCGCCGCCTGAAAAAGCTGGGTGTGAGCTTTGCGATGGATGACTTCGGGACCGGCTACTCGTCGCTCACTTACCTCAAGCGCCTGCCGGTGGATGCGCTGAAGATCGACCAGTCCTTCGTGCGCGACGCCACCCATGACCCCAACGACGCCGAGATCATCCGCGCTATCGTCGCCATGGCCCGCAGCTTGAACCTGGAGGTGATTGCCGAAGGCGTGGAAACCCAGGACCAACTGGCCTTCCTGCAGGGCCTGGGCTGCCATCTGTACCAAGGGTATCTGCACAGCCGCCCGCTGCCCATGATCGGATTCAGGGAGCGCCTGCTCGCGGGCGACGGCCGGGCTTAAACCAGCTTGAGTGCGTCAACGCCCTGTTGCATCCAGCGCGAGCTTTTCAAGTCGCGCCTGGCGCCATACTCATCCAGCGCGCCCTCTACAACGACGACCGAATGCCAGGCGTCCGCCAGGGTGCCTGGCACGCCTGACGCCAGTTCCTGCACGCTGCTGGAGCGAGTAAAAGCGTACAAGCCAAGACGGCGCAATGACTCACCCGGACTTTCACCGTCGTTCAGCGTCTGCAGGGCGACGTCATAACCGGCAGCGGCGCGAAACTCATGGTTTTCCAGCTGGGCCCGCTTGGCGCTCGCCGCGTAAAGGAATACGGCATCAGCCACCAGACCTTTATCCGCACCACGGAAATTGGCCGCTGCACGGGCGATTTCCAGCTCGGCATGGGTGAGGTACACCGTGCAGTTGTCACGCATGGTGATGGTAAAACCCTTCGGCGTTTCAGTGACACGCTTGTAGATGCCGGTCGGGTTTTGCCCGTACTTCATCATCGCCGCCTTGATCGCCGACACCGTGACACAGTTGCCCTGCGCGCCTTGATAGAAACCCGACCAGATATTCACCGGCGGGACACCCACGGACGCCGCCGGGAACCGGGCAGGCCTGCCGCTGGCGGGGTCGACGGGCATATCGGCGGCAAGTTGGTAGCCATAGTCCTTGCCGACGGGCTCCGTCTGTCCATTGCGATGCTTGATCCCCTCCACCACCAGCGCGCCCGCCGTGTCAAAGGGGCTGATGACGCCAACGCTGCCGGGCTGGCGCAGCTGATCGGGTTGCACAAACCGCAGATAGCCCATCAGGCCCATGCCCTTCAACACGTTGTAAAGGTGCTCTGCGCGCAAGGTCTTCGATAACGCCGCATCAAACAGCATATTGCCTTCGACTTGCTTGCGCTTGGCAAAGGCCGCCAACATGAAATTGGCGGCGCAGATCATCGGCGCATCAGCACCGGTAAATCGCGTGGCTTTGGCAGTGAGCGCCAGCTCCTGCCTTGACAGCTTCACTTCAAAGCCATCTTTGAGGGTGACATTGTAACCGTCCGCCAGGGTCTCGATTTTTTCAAGCATGTCAGCGGGTGAACGACCAAACCTGAGCATCATCATCTTGATCACTGCGACATGGCTGCTCAAATCGACTACTTCGCCGAAATGCCGCAAGGGCGTGTTGAAGCCCTGCAAAACCTCGGAAGCCTGGGGACGCGAACGCGTCGTGGACGGGCCGGTGCTTGGCAAAACGTTCGCAGGGGCAGCAAGAGGTGGAACCCGATCCTGGATAACGCGGCGTTTTGGCGCGCTATCGTTCACCAGCACATACACGTAGTGGCTACGACCGGGTGAGCCCTCCCTGCCGAACTGGTGCGCCTTGCCCGCCTGAATAAGCTGCGAACCAAAGTCATAGCTGTCCGCCACCCCCACCCCGCCTTCGGCGATAACGTTTGCAGTGAAAACGCGCTGGAGATGCCCGGACATGCCCATGCCCTTGAACAGGTTGTAGGCGGTTTCACCCTGCAAGGACGTGGCCAGGACCGACTCGAAAGCAGGTCGATCACCAGCGCTGCCACTGCCCAACTGTTTGCGCTTGATGAACGCAGCCAGCGCGAAATGGGCACTGACCACTGCACCCTTGTCGTCGCCGGTAAACCGTGACGCAGTGGCTGCCTGTTGCAACTCCTGTGCGGAAAGATGCAGCCGGTAACCATCTTTCATGGTCACGGCATAGCCATCACCGCGGCCCTGTATATCGTCGAAAAAATCCGCAGGACGCGCTCCAAAAGTATGCATCACCAGCCTGATCACGGCACTGTGCGAGCTCGCATTGAAATACTCACCGAAACCACGCTCCGGGGCATCAAACGCTGGAATGCGAGAGGTGCCTGAAGGGATTGATAGCGGTGTGGCCATGGGGTTTGAGCGAGCGGAAGATCCAATCGCAGTACTCATATCGTTACCTGGCTATGAAATAGGTGGACGTGTTGGCGACCGTTAGTCCAGAGCAAGCGGCGTTGTCAGATCAACGCAATGGCTTGCCCGTTGGTGGGTCGGCCACCTTTGCGCCCGAAGATTTCTTCACTGCCCTCCACGACGGCCACCGAATGCCCGCGCCTGTTGACCATACCGATCAACGACTTATCGGCGAAGGCACGCACCGAAACGTGCCTCATGTAATCTTTTAACCCCAGTCGCTTGAAACCCTCTCCCGGCCCCCATTCATCCTCACCATCGTTAAGGCTTCTGATAGCGGCGTTGAAACTTCTTCTCGCCCACCCATCATTGTTTTCAATTTGCGCCCGCTTGGCAGAACACGCGAACAGGAAGTGTGCATCCTTGAGCATTTCCGGATCATTCAGCCCGACAAAGTTTGAACCACGAACAGCGCTATTCAACTCAGCGTGTGTCAGTTTCAATTCGAAACCATCGCGCATGACCACGTTATAACCCTCTGCAACTTTCTCGACAGACGTGTAGATATCCATGGGGCTTTGGCCAAACTTCATCATCGCCGCCTTGATGGCAGAAATGGTCACGCAATTACCATTTTTCCCTTGGCGAAAACCGTTCCAGATATTGTCGGGTTTTGCACCGTTACGTTTAGTGGACAGTTCAGACAGGGGCTCGCTTCGCTTATTGACCCGTGTTCGCGCGTGAGTGGGTAACACATGGGGCTGCGTGAGCGTTATATCGCTGCTTTTCGGGGCTGACGGGAGTCCACCTGTGAGCAACAGGGACTGCAACTGGCTGAATAACGTCATGAACAGGTTGACCAGGCGCCCCATCAAGGCCGCAGGGTCTGCGTTATCGCCGGCCCTTTCGGACTTGGCGCCTAGGCGTGCAGCCTGTGTTTCAGTGCTGGATGTGTGCGGGCCTACAGTCTCCAACGACGCAGGCGCTGAATACGCTGACACCTGGCAAGGATCAACGACCGGCTGTGCAAAACGGTTTTGGCTTATCGATAACATGCGTCAAACCTCTTTGAGTACTCCCTGGCCGCGCGGGTCAAGGAGCGAACTGGGTATTCAATGCCTCAAGACCGCAAGCTCAAAAGCGCGAACGAAGACTGGGCCTCGCGGCTCGGGGGTTACCTGAAAGGCCCCCGGAGTGCCTATTGAAATCATCCGTTTCATGAGGCGCGGGACGGGAAAGGTCCGGAGTGGGCCGGGTATCAGATTGAAGATCCAACGGCGTCAGCGTGAGCGGTGGCTGCGGCGATGGTTGCGAATCGACCTTTAGAGCGGGCTGGGCCTGTGGCGCAACGCCTTCATCGGTATGTGGGCAGTGACAAGTCTGGACCTGCACCGTCACGTTGATATCAGGCGTCAGCTGGGTATTGAGCTTGCCGCCAGGGGCGAGGGTTACCTGGGCGCTCCCATCCGACACGCGCCTCTGCACGCCCGGCCTCACCTGTGGCTGGTTATCGACGCTGGACATCACTTGGGGCTGTGCGTCTGCATCCGGGGCAACCTTGGCGTCAGGCCCAGGCGTCACCGGGTGCTGAGCCTCCAGCTCACCGGCCAACGGGGGAAGCCGCCCCATACCGGCAAGCAGGCTACGCATCGCCTTGACCGCGAACTCAAACAGGGCAAATAACTTTTCCAGGGATTCCTTATTCACGCTCACCGTATGTTCTGTTGACGCTGGACGTCCGTCTTTTAGAGACGTATTCAAATTGCCCACCGAAGCGGACGGCGCCCCCTCAAGCGACTTATTCACCCGCACAGAGGAGTGACCAAGTTGCGCGTAGTCTGTACTTCCGGGCATGAACTGCTGACGCGATACATTAGGCATATTGTTATTCCTTAAACGGTACCCGCCCCCACCGTTGCGGAAGAGGGGCACTGATTGACTCGAAGTTAGAAACATCGGTGAGTTCGACAAACTCGCTAGATTCGTGGGACTTAACCGCGATGAGTTCCGAAGATTCGCAGTTCACATAAGGAAACTAAAATGACCGGCTGAGAGTTTTCCCATGGACATTCAATGAATCACCGAGGCGCGACGTCAACATTCGCCCAACGAGTGCACATACCAGGTAACACCTCGGGAACAAAGCAACGTGAAGAAAACAATAACCCGATCGAATTCATAGAACTTATGGTATTTGACGCGCCCGCTGTTAATTGCACTGCCACCTTGCGCCCAACACCTTGAACTTCGTCGCCATCCACTCAGTGCCCTACGTTTCGAAAGACAGTCCGACTCTCGGTTGGTTATGTCTCAACGTATCTTTTCAGACAAAAAAAAGGCGCCTTTCGGCGCCCGTTACAGCAACAGGTGAAGCACTTATAGCGCGTGAGCCTGACGGTGCAATGCCACCGACTCTTCGCTCTGGCTGGGCATACCCAGCAAACGTCCGACCTGCTCCAGGTCGGTCTCCCGACGCATCAGGGTAAATAACTCCACCGCTTCGGGGTAATTGCGCGTGAGCATCGCCAGCCATTGCTTCAAGCGCCCGGGCGCTTGACGCTCGGTCAGTTGCGCCACTGACTGGGCCCAGAAATCCTGGAGCATGGGCTGCATCTCGGCCCAGGTCATCTCAACCACCTCCTCACCCGCCCGCGCCGCCGCAATCTGCCGCGCCAGGTCCGGCCGCGCAACCAGGCCACGGCCGAGCATGATGTCTTCGACGCCACTGATCTCGCGACACCGCTTCCAGTCTTCGACGCTCCAGATATCGCCATTGGCGAACACCGGCACCTTGACCACGTCCTGGACGCGCGGGATCCATTCCCAGTGGGCCGGCGGCTTGTAGCCATCGGCCTTGGTACGGGCATGCACCACGATATGCGCCGCACCACCTTCGGCCAGCGCCGTGGCGCACACCAGGGCGCCGTCCGGGCTATCGAAGCCCAGGCGCATCTTGGCCGTGACCGGGATGTGGGCCGGCACGGCGCGGCGTACGTGCTCGACGATCTGGTTGAGCAGCTCCGGCTCCTTGAGCAGCACCGCCCCGCCCCGGGACTTATTGACGGTCTTGGCTGGGCAGCCGAAATTGAGGTCGATGACTTGCGAACCCAGCTCACAGGCCAGCGCGGCGTTTTCCGCCAGGCATACCGGGTCGGAACCGAGCAGTTGAACACGCAGCGGTACACCGGCGGCGGTGTGAGCACCGTGCAGCAATTCGGGGGCAAGCTTGTGGAAGTACGCCGGGGTGAGCAGGCGGTCGTTGACGCGGATGAACTCGGTCACGCACCAGTCGATACCGCCGACACGGGTCAGCACGTCCCGCAGGATGTTGTCGACCAACCCCTCCATGGGCGCCAAAGCAATTTGCATGGAAAACACTCAACAAAAATCGTGGCGCAGTTTACTGGGTTTCCTACGGCAACCGTTAACCCCCCGTCAGGGCAGGGCCGTAACCGTCGAGAAACTCGGCGGGCATGCGCTTGGGCTTGCCGCTGGACAGTTCGATGCAGACAAACGTGGTTTGCGCACGCAGCAAGGTGACACCGTCGCGGGGGCGAAGCAGCTGGAAGCGCCGGGTCATCTTCAGGCGCTGGTCCCAGTCGACGATCCAGGTGGCCAGTTGCAGCTCGTCGCCTTCATAGCCTGCGGCCAGGTAGTCGATCTCGTGCCGCACCACGGCCATTGCGCGATCCAGGCGGCGATACTCGGTGAGGTCCAGGCCCAGGCGCTGGGAGTGCCGCCAGGCGCAGCGCTCCAGCCAGGATACGTACACCGCGTTATTGGCGTGTCCCAGGCCGTCGATGTCTTCAGGTGCAACCTGCAGATCAATGATAAACGGCGTTGCCATATCCCAGCCCATGCCTTGCTCCCAGTCGATTAATGTCGGCGGGGAGAGTGTATCAGGCGGTTTGCCGCTCCTGTAGACGACGGCCGGCCAGCAGCGCCAGCACGGCGTCGACCACACGCGGATCGGCCAGCACTTTCTGGTGACCACCCTGCTCCAGGCGCAGCAGGCGACTGTCGAACCAGGCTTCATGGATGGCTTGGGATGCCTTGACCGGAACGAACGTATCGTCCTCGGCATGCACGATCAGGCCGGGGATATTCATCTGGTAGTGAGCGACGTCCAAGTGCTTGAGGGGCATCCCGAAGGCCATCTCGACTTCCTGGATAAACGCCGAGCGCGCGCGCGCCGGCAAACCGACCATCCTGGTAAAGCCACGCAGCACATCGAGAAAGCGCGAAGGCGCGGCGATGCTCACCAACGCTTCGGTACGCAGGCCCAACTGCACCGCCAGCATCGCACTGGCACCGCCCATGGAATGGCCGATCACAGCGTGCAGCGGCGGCAACTCGGCGGCCGCCTCAAGCATGGCGCGCGCAAACAGCAGCACATGGGCTTCACGCCCCGGCGACCGGCCATGGGCGGGACCGTCCAGGGCTATCACCGAGTAACCGTTAGCGACCAACGCCGTGATCAGACTGGCGAACTGCGTGGGCCGGCCTTCCCACCCGTGCATCAACAACACCGCAGGTCCCTGCCCCCAGCGCAAGGCGGACAAACCGAAGCGCAAGGTGATGC
The DNA here is from genome assembly GCF_002563895.1 of Pseudomonas lurida. Lineage (NCBI taxonomy): Bacteria > Pseudomonadati > Pseudomonadota > Gammaproteobacteria > Pseudomonadales > Pseudomonadaceae > Pseudomonas > Pseudomonas lurida. Next base: position 4,144,966 of record NZ_PDJB01000001.1, read on the forward strand.
GCTCCGATTGCGCCAGCAGCGGCAACTCCCAGTCGCGCGGCGGCAAGTCGCGTGGCGTCATGAAGGCGCGACGCATCCGGCTGGCCACCGTTTGCGGTGCCAGGTGCCCCATAGTGCCGTTGAAGCGACGAATCCAGGTCAGCGTGCCCATGATGCAGCCCTCTTCCTAGCGCACGGCCGATTTGGCAGCGCGCAGCACACGGTCAGACAATTCCCCCGGCCCTAACGCGCGAGCCAAGGACAGGCCACCGATCATCAGCGCCATGTCAGCCAGCGCTTTGTCGGTGTCCTCGGGGCTGGCAGCCAATTGGGCCGCCATCAGTTCGCAGTGCTCATTCAGTGCCTGGCGAAACGTTTCCGGTAGACGGCTCATCTCGCCGACGGTCGCCGGGATCGGGCAAGCCTGGGCGGTTGAGTCACGGTGCTTGCGCGACAGGTAGAAGGCCGCCACCAGGCTTCTGCGCTCTTCTCCCGTCAGCTGTGAATCCATGTCGTCAATCGACGCACGACGCTTGGCCAGCAGCTGAGTGAAGGCCTCCAGCATCAGCGCGTCCTTGCTTTCAAAGTGGGCGTAGAAACCACCGACGGTCAGCCCCGCCGCCCCCATGACTTCCCCCACACTCGGCTCGGCCGGGCCGCGCTGGATCAACGCCGCGCTGGCGGCCTGCAGAATACGTTCGCGGGTTTGCGCTTTTTTATCGCTCATCATTGCCTCCGTCGTTCATGGGTTGAATATTATTACCATAATAATATTTCGCAAGCGACAGGCACGACCGTTGGTCAGAAGAGAAAAGGAATCAAAGGGAGGATTGGCCAAACGCCAGACAAACAAAAGGGCCATTCAATAATTGAATGACCCTTAAAAATCCCGCAGAGCGGGTAATCGTGGCGTCCCCTAGGGGACTCGAACCCCTGTTACCGCCGTGAAAGGGCGGTGTCCTAGGCCACTAGACGAAGGGGACACAAACCTTCTATACAACTGATCAGCGCTGAGGACTGATCGATTCAAGGACGGTGTGGCCAGACCTTGAACCTGTAAATTGGTGGAGCTAAACGGGATCGAACCGTTGACCTCTTGCATGCCATGCAAGCGCTCTCCCAGCTGAGCTATAGCCCCGGATTTTTCGTCTCGCGACGCAGCAGACCTTTCGAGCTGCTTGTTGAAACTGGCGTCCCCTAGGGGACTCGAACCCCTGTTACCGCCGTGAAAGGGCGGTGTCCTAGGCCACTAGACGAAGGGGACAAAACCTTCTGTACAGCTGATCAGGGCTGAGACCTGATCAATTCAAGGACGGTGTGGCCAGACCTTGAACGTGTAAATTGGTGGAGCTAAACGGGATCGAACCGTTGACCTCTTGCATGCCATGCAAGCGCTCTCCCAGCTGAGCTATAGCCCCTCATCGGTGAGGACGGGGCGAATCTTAATGGCGGTTTGGAAACGTGTCAAATTTATTTTCAACAATTTCCAAAATTTTTTGCCGGGATAACAATCACTTACCGTTCAAACCCCGGAAAACCGGGGTTTGACCGTTACAACGGCTGAGTCAGGCAATCGCGCCCAGCAGCTTTTCCCACTCTTTGTTTTCTTTCTTCGACACACCACCAAGCAAATCAAGGGCTTGGCGCAGACGGAAACGCGTCAGGTCCGGGCCCAGGATTTCCATCGCATCGAGCACCGACACCGAACTGGCCTGCCCGGTGATCGCGGCAAACATCAACGGCATCGCGTCGCGCAACTTCAGCTCCAAGGACTCCACCACTGCCTGGATCGTTGCAGTGATCGCATCCTTCTCCCACTGGCGAAGGCTTTCCAGCTTCCACAGGATCAACTGCATCAACTGGCGAACCTGGTCGCCCGAGAGCTTCTTGGATTCAAACAGCTTGGGATCCGGGTTGACGCCCCCGGCAAAGAAGAAGCTGGCCAACGGTGCGACCTGGCTGAACGTCTCTACCCTGCCCTGCACCAGCGGCGCGATCTTCATCATGTACTCAGGGTTCAACGCCCACTGTTGGACACGGCTGGCGAACTCCTCGACCGGCAGGTCACGCAACCACTGGCCGTTGAGCCACGACAGCTTCTCGATGTCGAAGATCGGCCCGCCCAGGGACACGCGCGACAGGTCGAAGTTGTCGACCATTTCCTGCAGCGAGAACTTCTCGCGCTCGTCCGGCATCGACCAGCCCATGCGCCCCAGGTAGTTGAGCATCGCCTCAGGCATGAAGCCCATGCGCTCGTAGAACGTCACCGACGTCGGGTTCTTGCGCTTGGACAGCTTGCTCTTGTCCGGGTTACGCAGCAGCGGCATGTAGCACAGCTGCGGCTGTTCCCAACCAAAATACTCGTAGAGCAGGATCAGCTTGGGTGCCGAGGGCAGCCATTCTTCGCCGCGCAGCACGTGGGTGATGCCCATCAAGTGGTCGTCGACCACGTTGGCGAGGAAGTACGTCGGCAGGCCGTCGGTCTTCATCAGTACTTGCATGTCCATGCGGTCCCACGGGATCTCGACGTCACCGCGCAGCATGTCCGGCACCACGCACACGCCTTCGCTTGGCACTTTCATGCGAATCACGTGAGGCTCGCCAGCGGCCAGGCGACGGGCCACTTCTTCCTTCGACAGCAGCAGTGCACGGCCGTCGTAGCGCGGGGTTTCGCCACGGGCCTGTTGCTCGGCACGCATCTGGTCCAGCTCTTCTGCGGTGCAGAAACAAGGGAACGCGTGGCCCATGTCGACCAGTTGCTGGGTGTACTGCTTGTAGATGTCGCTGCGCTCGCTCTGGCGATACGGGCCGTGCGGGCCGCCGACGTCCGGGCCTTCCGCCCAGGTAATGCCCAGCCAGCGCAAGGCATCGAAAATCTGCTGTTCCGACTCGCGGGTGGAGCGCAATTGGTCGGTGTCTTCGATCCGCAGGATGAATTCACCGCCGTGCTGCTTGGCAAAGCAGTAGTTGAACAAGGCGATGTAAGCAGTGCCGACGTGGGGATCCCCAGTAGGCGATGGCGCGATGCGCGTGCGGACGGTGGTCATGGCAGGTCTCGAATGGGCGATAAAACTGAAAATTGAAACAAGGGGCGAATGGTAACACCAGCTTGGGTGATTCTGGCAGACCGAGGTGCCTGCATTCGCGAGCAAGCCCGCTCCCACACTCCATCGCATTCCCTGGTAGGGAATCAGTCAAGGTGGGGGCGGGCTTGCTCGCAAAGAGGCCATCACTGCCTCTACCAATCAAACAGCCAGCAACCGCTCGCGCAACTTACCAATCTCGTCCCGCGTCTGCGCTGCCGCCTCGAACTCAAGATCCCGCGCCAACTGGTACATCTTCTCTTCCAGTTGTCGAATCCGCTTGGTGATCTCACTCGGCGAGCGCAGTTCGTTCTCGTACTTGGCGCTTTCCTCGGCAGCCTTGGCCATGCCCTTGCGCTTCTTGCTGCGCGAGCCCGGCACGGTGGCGCCTTCCATGATGTCGGCAACGTCCTTGAACACGCCTTTCGGAGTGATGCCGTTTTCCAGGTTGAAGGCAATCTGCTTGTCGCGACGCCGTTGGGTCTCGCCAATTGCCCGCTCCATGGAGCCGGTAATGCGGTCCGCGTAGAGAATCGCCCGGCCATTGAGGTTACGCGCGGCACGGCCGATAGTCTGGATCAGCGAACGCTCGGAGCGCAGGAAGCCTTCTTTATCGGCATCGAGGATGGCCACCAGGGACACTTCGGGCATGTCCAGGCCTTCGCGCAGCAGGTTGATCCCCACCAACACATCGAAGGTGCCCAGGCGCAGGTCGCGGATGATTTCCACCCGTTCCACAGTGTCGATGTCCGAGTGCAGGTAACGGACGCGCACGCCGTGGTCGGCGAGGTAGTCAGTCAAGTCTTCGGACATGCGCTTGGTCAGCGTGGTGACCAGCACCCGCTCCTCCAGCGCCACGCGCTTGGTGATTTCCGAGAGCAAGTCGTCGACCTGGGTCAGCGCCGGGCGGATTTCAATTTCCGGGTCGACCAGGCCCGTCGGGCGCACCAGTTGCTCGATCACGCGGCCGGCATGCTCGGCCTCGTAGTTGCCCGGCGTGGCCGAGACAAAAATGGTCTGCGGGCTGATGGCTTCCCACTCATCAAAGCGCATCGGCCGGTTATCCAGCGCCGACGGCAGGCGGAAACCGTATTCCACCAAGGTTTCCTTGCGCGAACGGTCGCCCTTATACATCGCGCCCACCTGCGGCACGCTGACGTGGGACTCGTCGATCACCAGCAACGCGTCGGGCGGCAGGTAATCGTAGAGGGTCGGCGGTGGCGCGCCGGATTCACGGCCCGACAGGTAGCGCGAGTAGTTTTCGATACCGTTGCAATACCCCAGCTCCAGGATCATCTCCAGGTCAAAGCGGGTGCGCTGCTCCAGGCGCTGGGCCTCCACCAGCTTGTTGTTGGAACGCAGGTACTCCAGGCGCTCGGCCAACTCGACCTTGATGCCCTCGATGGCGCCCATCAGGGTTTCGCGCGGGGTCACATAGTGGCTTTTCGGGTAAAAGGTGAAGCGCGGCAACTTGCGGATCACCTCGCCGGTCAACGGGTCGAAGGCCGACAGGCTCTCGACTTCATCGTCGAACAGCTCGATGCGGATCGCTTCCAGGTCCGATTCCGCCGGGTAGATGTCGATGACATCGCCGCGCACGCGGAAAGTGGCACGGGCGAAGTCCATGTCGTTGCGGGTGTACTGCAGGCTCGTCAGCCGGCGCAATAGCTCGCGCTGGTCGAGTTTGTCGCCGCGATCGACGTGCAGCACCATCTTCAGATAGGTTTCCGGGCTGCCCAGGCCGTAGATGCACGACACCGTGGTGACGATGATCGCATCCTTGCGCTCCAGCAACGCCTTGGTCGCCGACAGTCGCATCTGCTCGATGTGGTCGTTGATCGAGGCATCCTTCTCGATAAAGGTATCGGAGGACGGAACATACGCTTCGGGCTGGTAGTAGTCGTAGTAGGAAACGAAATACTCCACCGCGTTGTTCGGGAAGAACGCCTTGAACTCGCCATAGAGCTGCGCCGCCAGCGTCTTGTTCGGTGCCAGCACCAGGGTAGGACGATTGATCTGCGCAATCACGTTGGCGATGCTGAAGGTCTTGCCCGAACCGGTCACCCCGAGCAGCGTCTGGTGGGCCAGGCCGGCTTCGATGCCCTCGACCATCTGACGAATGGCTTCTGGCTGATCGCCAGCGGGTTCAAAGCGGGTGACGAGTTGGAAATCCGACATAACGTACCTCGTGTAGTCACCCCCAGACTGTAAACCCGTCGAGGACGAAATAGACCACCACCCGCGAAGATTCAAAGCGGGCCGTAGGAAAAAACCATGATAGCCATAGAAGTGGTGGCGAATGTGACGGGTTTCAAGGCAATCGTCCCACCTGCCGTCCAGGATCAATGTTGCAATAAGACTAACGGTCGGCAAATAAACCGAAAAACTTGGCCGAAAAGCCGTTTCGGCTGTCGCCCTTGGCGGTGATGGCCTCTATACTAGCTCCCCGTTTGTGCACCGCTCTAGTGCATTCGGCTGGAGCGCGACACGTCCCTCCCTTCCCCCATAGAGCTGCCGCAAAAATGAGCCTGTTCTCCGCTGTCGAAATGGCACCACGCGATCCTATCCTGGGCCTCAACGAAGCATTCAACGCCGACACACGAACCACCAAGGTCAACCTTGGCGTGGGCGTTTACTGCAACGAGGAGGGGAAGATTCCACTCTTGCGTGCCGTTGCCGAAGCGGAAGCCATTCGCGTGGCGCAACATGCCGCCCGTGGCTACTTGCCGATCGACGGCATCGCGGCCTACGACAAGGCCGTACAGACCCTGCTGTTCGGTGCTGAGTCGCCCCTGCTCGAAGCCAGCCGCGTCGTTACCGTACAGGCGGTAGGTGGCACTGGCGCGCTGAAGATCGGCGCCGACTTCCTCAAGCAGCTGCTGCCAGACGCCGTCGTCGCCATCAGTGACCCGAGCTGGGAAAACCACCGCGCCCTGTTCGAAACCGCCGGTTTCCCGGTGCAGAACTACCGCTACTACGACGCCGCTACCCACGATGTAAACCGTGCCGGCCTGCTCGAAGACCTCAACGCCCTGCCGCCACAGTCCATCGTGGTACTGCACGCCTGCTGCCACAACCCGACCGGCGTCGACCTGAGCCCGGCCGACTGGCAGAACGTGCTGGACGTGGTCAAGGCCAAGAACCTGGTGCCGTTCCTCGACATGGCCTACCAGGGCTTTGGCGACGGCATCCACGAAGACGCCGCAGCGGTTCGCCTGTTCGCTGAGTCGGGCCTGACCTTTTTTGTGTCCAGCTCGTTCTCCAAGTCGTTTTCCCTGTACGGCGAGCGCGTAGGCGCACTGTCGATCGTCAGCGAGTCCAAGGAAGAAAGCGCGCGCATCCTGTCCCAGGTCAAGCGCGTGATCCGCACCAACTACTCCAACCCGCCGACCCACGGCGCGGCCATCGTGGCCGCCGTGTTGAACAACCCTGAGCTGCGCGCCCAGTGGGAAGCCGAACTGGCTGAAATGCGCCTGCGCATCCGTGGCATGCGCGAGCAGATGGTAGCCGAACTGGCCAAGGCTGCTCCGGACCACGACTTCAGCTTCGTCGGCCGCCAGCGCGGGATGTTCTCCTACTCCGGCCTGACGGTTGAGCAAGTCACCCGCTTGCGCAGCGAGTTCGGCATCTACGCGCTGGATACCGGGCGTATCTGCGTGGCAGCGTTGAACCAGTCGAACATTGGTGCAGTCACAAAGGCGATTGTCCAGGTGCTGTAAGCCTGGCGGCGCTGCGGAAAGGGAAGCCACGGCTTCCCTTTTTTTATGCCTGTCGGAAAACGCCCCGCTCCCCTAGACTGAATTCAAACGACGATCCTGTAGGAGCCGGGCTCCTACAGATAGAGTGTTCCGCCATTATCCCTATGAGTAACCTATGAGAAACGACGACCTGGACCTGCGTGCCGACCGCGACGAGCTGGACCACTTCACCCCACGCGCACCGCAAGCCAAGCGCCAGAAGAGCCTGGTGCTGCAAGTGGCCCTGGGGGTGTTTCTCGGTGGCCTGGCCTTGTGGCTGGTGCAACTGGGCGCGACGGCAATCATGGCAAAACTGGCAATGGGTACCCTGCAATTTGGCGGCTGACAACGCCTCCCTGCAGGCGTTGGCTGGCCAGCGCCTACAGGGGAGTGACACGCTCTTCGAGCAACTTCACAAAACAGTTCAAACTCTGCGACACCGTCCCCCGCCGCCAGATCAGCCAGGTATTCAAGATCCGGAAGTTATCCGTCAGCGGCCACACACTCACTGCCGCGAACCCCGGCATGTTCTCCAGCATGCTGCGCGGCATCAGCGCCAGCCCCGCCCCGGCGCTGACGCACGCAAGCATGCCGTGATAGGACTCGATCTCGAAGATCTTGCCCGGTACCGCGCTGTCCTGTGAAAACCAGCGCTCAAAGTGATGCCGGTACGAGCAGTTGGAGCGAAAGGTGTAGATGTTCTCGCCATTCACATCCTGGCCGCGGTTGATCGGCGCGTGATGCAGCGGCGCAATCACCACCATTTCCTCTTCAAACACCGCCACGCCTTCCAGGGTGGAATGCAGCACCGGCCCGTCGACAAAGGCCGCCGTCAGCCGCCCCGACAAGACACCTTCGATCATGGTGCCCGAGGGCCCGGTGCTCAGGTCCAGCTCGACCTTGGCGTGCTTCTGGTTATACGCCGCCAGCAACGCAGGTATGCGCACGGCAGCGGTGCTCTCCAGCGAACCAAGGGCAAACGCGCCCTGAGGCTCCTCCCCCGCCACCGTCGCCCGGGCTTCCTGCACCAGGTCGAGGATACGCCGCGCGTAGCTGAGGAAATTCCACCCGGCCGGTGACAGGCGCAGGCGGCTTTTCTCGCGGATAAACAAGTCTACGCCCAGGTCCTGCTCAAGCTGCTTGATCCGCGTGGTGAGGTTCGACGGCACCCGATGAATCAACTGCGCGGCGGCGCTGATGCTGCCTTGCTCGGCAACGGCCTTGAAGATTTCCAGCTGCACCAGATCCAAGTCATTCTCCAATTGTGAATGTATTGCTTAATATTATTCAGTTTCCAGAAAAGATACAGCCCCGTACGCTGAACCCAACTCAACCCTTCAGCAGGACGGTGCCATGAACGCAACTACCCACGCCCTCTCCATCAACCCAGCCAACGGCGAGACGGTCGGCAGCTATCCCTACGAAACCGAGCAACAACTGGACGCCGCCCTCGACCGCGCCACCAGCGCCTTCCGCACGTGGCGCCGCCAGCCAGTGAGCCAGCGCGCCGAATTGCTGCTGGCGCTGGCCTGCGCCCTGCGCGAGCAAGGCGAAGACATGGCACAGATGATCACCCTGGAAATGGGCAAACCCATCGCCCAGGCCCGTGCCGAAATCGAAAAATGCGCACAACTGAGCGAATGGTACGCCGCCCACGGCCCGGCCATGCTTGCGCCGGAACCCACCCTGGTGGACAACGGCAGCGCCCAGATCGAGTACCGCCCGCTGGGCCCTATCTTTGCGGTAATGCCGTGGAACTTCCCGGTGTGGCAAGTGCTGCGCGGTGCGGTGCCGACCATGCTGGCCGGCAACACGTACGTGCTCAAACACGCACCGAACGTGATGGGCAGCGCTTACCTGATCCAGCAAGCCTTCCACAAAGCCGGTTTCGCCAAAGGCCTGTTTGAAGTAGTCAACGTGACCAACGACGGCGTGTCCAACGCTATCGCAGACCCGCGCATCGCCGCCGTTACCCTTACCGGCAGCGTACGTGCTGGTATCGCCATTGGCTCCCAGGCCGGCGCCGCGCTAAAAAAATGCGTGCTGGAACTGGGCGGCTCCGACCCGTTCATCGTGCTCAACGACGCCGACCTCGATGCAGCAGTGCAAGCCGCCCTGATCGGTCGTTTCCAGAACAGCGGCCAGGTCTGCGCCGCCGCCAAGCGCCTGATCATCGAGGAAGGCGTGGTGGAAGCCTTCACCGCGAAATTCCTGGAAGCCAGCCGTGCGATGGTGATGGGCGACCCGACGTCGACCGCGACCTACATCGGCCCGATGGCGCGTTTCGACCTGCGCGACGAGCTGCACGACCAGGTACAGGCCACGCTGGAAGAAGGTGCGACCCTGCTGTTGGGCGGCAATAAAGTGCAAGGCGCCGGCAACTATTACGAACCCACCGTACTGGCCAACGTCACCGACCAGATGACCTCGTTCAAACAGGAACTGTTCGGCCCGGTCGCCTCGATCATCACCGCCCGCGACGCCGACCACGCCGTGGCCCTGGCAAATGACAGCGAGTTCGGCCTCACGGCCAGCATCTTCACCACCGACCCGGCAAAGGCTCGCGATATCGCTGACCAGCTGGAAACCGGCGGCATCTTCGTCAACGCCTTCAGCGTCTCCGACCCTCGGGTGGCGTTTGGTGGAATCAAGAAGAGCGGTTTCGGACGAGAGTTATCGCACTTTGGCGTACGGGAATTCTGCAACGCACAGACGGTGTGGGTGGATCGCAAGTAAGACGCTTTGGTGGCGTGGGCAGTGGTGGACGCTATCGCTTCCCGAGCCCCGCCACCAATGCTTCCAGCACCACACGGACTTTGGGCAGCGCCTGGCGGTTTTTAACCCAGGCCAGTCTGATGGCTGCCCCTTCGGTGGCCAATTGCGGCAAGACCTCGACCAGCCTGCCCTCCTCCAGCGGTTGCTGGATCAACCAGGACGGCAGTTGCACGATCCCGCAACCGGCCAACGCGGCCTGCATCAAGCCATCGCCATTGCCGATCACCAGGTGCGGCGTCATCTGCCAGCGCCTCGGGGTGCCTTGTTCGCCCGCAAAGCTCCACGGGCTGACCCGTCCGTCCACCCAGCCATAGGCGATGCACCGATGGTGCTCAAGTTCACTGTCGGACGTCGGCACCCCATGGCTCGCCAGGTAGGCCGGCGAGGCGCACAAGGTATGCCATTCGTGGGCCAGCACCCGCTGGCCGACCGATTCCGGCCAGACATCCGCACCACCGACACGCACCACCACATCCACGCCCTCCTTGAACGGGTCGACGAATCCATCACCGAAGGACATTTGCGGCACCAAGGACGGGAACGCCTGCAGCAAAGGCAGCAGGGCCGGCACCACTTGGGCACGGCCGAACACACTCGGCAGGTCAATGCGCACATGTCCACGCGGTTCACTTTGCTCCGCGCGCAGCGACAGCTCGGCGTCCTCCAGGTCAGCGAGTACGCCCGTGCAGGTACGGTAGAACGCCACGCCAGCCTCGGTGAGGGATAAACGCCGCGTCGTGCGTTGGAACAGTCGAGTCCCCAGGCGTTTCTCCAATCGCGCGATGCTTTTACTGATGGCCGAGGCGGTCAGGTTCATTTTCTCGGCAGCGGCAGTAAAGCTGCCGTAGTCCGCGACACACACAAACACATCGATACCTTTCAAGCGTTCGGAAGAAAACATGGACGTCCTGTATTCGTGAACTCAGTTCAGGCTACTTGGTAAAAAGCATCCTAAATCAGAACTGCACTCAACAGTAAGCTGTCACCGTTAAACCCTGGTACTGAGGCTCGGATGCTGACCACGCTGAAAAACTACCCCTTGACCGTCAACCTGCTGCTGAGTGCGTCACTCGTGTTAACGCTCGCCAGGGCTATCACCCTGCCTTATCTCGTGATCTACCTGTCGGGCCAATTTGAATTGGGCGTCGCCGACATCGGCCTGGTGATCGGCAGTTCGCTGATCATCGGCTCAGTGTTGAGCCTGTATGGCGGCTTTCTGGTCGACAGCCAGCCTGGTTACCGGTTGATACTGGGCTGTTGCACGGTATTCACCCTGGGGTTTCTGGGGGCATTTATCACGCAGGATCTGTGGATATTCTTCACCTGCCTGGTCGCGATCAACCTGGCGTATGCCGTGATCGACATCGCGGTCAAATCCGGGTTCGGGCGGCTGCTTCCCGTCGATGCGCGTAGCGAAGCGTTTTCGATCAAATACACCCTGACCAATATCGGTTATGCGGTCGGCCCCTTCCTCGGTGCAGGGCTGGCCACACTGGCCATCAGCCTGCCCTTCCTGGCGTCGGCGGGGCTTGGGGTGGGGTTCTTTATCGTTTATGCCGTGTGGGGCGACAGGCATTGGGCGCCACCCCACGCAAGCCAAGCCGGCGCGCCGTTCCTAGCGGTGGGCAAATTGCTGCTCAATGACTACCGCCTTGTGTGCTTTACCTTGGGCGGGATCCTCAGCGCCGTGGTGTTTGGCCAGTTCACCGCTTACCTCTCGCAATACCTGGTCGTCACCACCACACCCGAGGCGGCGTACCGGATTATCAGCAGTGTGGTGGCAACCAACGCGGTGATGGTGATCAGCCTGCAATACCTGATCGGCAAGCGGATCACCCATCAGCACCTGCACCTATGGCTCGCAGGAGGGCTGGGCCTGTTCATTGTCGGCCTGGCGGGGTTTGGCTTGTCCAACTCGCTGATGTTCTGGGTGTTGTCCATGGCGATCTTCACCCTGGGAGAGATCATCGTGTTCCATGCCGAGTACATGTTCATCGACATCATCGCGCCCGAGCCTCTGCGAGGCATGTACTACGGCGCGCAAAACCTGGGCAACGTCGGCGCAGCCCTGGGGCCGGTGCTGTGCGGGATCGTGCTGTCGACACAGCCCGCCCACTCCATGTTCTACATGCTGGCGCTGTTCGTGATCGCGGGCGGTTTGCTATACAGCCTGGGCGCTTCCCTGGCGAGTACTGCAAACGCGCGCACCTGAACCTCAGCAGCGGATATGCCGACGCACGCACTGCACCAGCCCATCCAGCGCCTGCGACTTCACCGGGGCCAGTACGCACACGGTGTGCTCGCGCTGGCCCTCGGTCACCGTCAGGGTGTAATGCACCTCGCCCGGATTACCGCGCTCGGGCGCTTTGCTTTGCGGCAGCTGAAAGAAGTCAGAGGCCTCGATAAGCTGCCGCAACTCCTGCTGGTCCTGCTCGGGCAGCGTGTCCAGCTCCACCGTCTGCGGCTTGGCCAGGCCCGGAAAGAACCCAGGCCCACCGTTTTCCTTGATCGAAATGTGCATGGCTGTTCCTCACGTCAGACAGAAATGCCGACCGCTTTCCAACCCTCCTGGACCGCCTTCTGTTCATCCTTGTTCGCGCCGTAGAGTCGGCCGGCAACATCATGGGTAATGCGAGCAAAACGCAAAAACCCGGAGTTGGGCCGCAGTCGCGCATCACGCAGCGCGTCATACCAGATACGCCCCGCGCGCTCCCAGGCAAACCCGCCCAGCTTGGTCGCCACCTGGTAGAACGCATGGTTGGGAATGCCTGAATTGATATGCACCCCGCCATTGTCCTCGTAGGTTTGCACAAAATCATCCATGTGCCCGGGCTGAGGGTCCTTGCCCAGCAGCTTGTCGTCAAACGCCGTTCCGGGGGCTTTCATCGAGCGCAGGGCACTGCCTTTGATCTTCTGGGTGAACAGCCCTTTGCCGATCAGCCAATCGGCGTCTTGCGCGCGTTGCTTCAACGCGTATTGCTTGATCAACGAACCGAACACGTCCGACAGCGATTCGTTCAACGCCCCGGACTGGTTGAAGTACATCAGCTTGGCCTCGTCCTCGGTGACACCATGGGCCAACTCATGCCCGATCACGTCAAGGGCCACCGTGAAGCGGTTGAACAACTGCGCGTCCCCATCGCCAAACACCATCTGGGCCGAGTTCCAGAAGGCATTGTTGTAGTCCTGGCCAAAATGCACGGTCGCGTCCAGTGCCATGCCGGCGTCGTCGATGGAGTTGCGATCAAAGACCTCGTCAAAAAAATCGAACGTGGCGCCCAGGCCGTCATAGGCCTCGTCCACTGCGGCATCACCGCTGGCGGGCTGCCCTTCGCCACGGATCAGCGTGCCTGGCAGGCTATCGGTGCCGTTGGCGCTGTAGATCGATCGGCGCTTGCCTGCGCCCATGGCCAGGGCCATTTGCGCCGGGCCTTTGGCGGGCACGGCGACCATGCGCAACGAGCGGAACGTGCTGTCTTTGGCGCGCGTGCGCAACGCGACCTCCCGTTGCGCCTTGTCGCCGTTGCGCGCGATCTGGTCGAGCATATAGGGCGGTATCAGGCAGAAAATCGGGTTACGGTAATGGCGATCACACATTGGCTGGCTCCCTGTTGGCGTGTGGTGAACGTCCGGGTGACCGTTTGAGGATAGTCCCCAGGGGTTAACGCGCATCATCAATTGTCATTAACTTATGTTGCAGTCGTGTTTATCCAAGGAGGACTTACCGATGCCAGCACGTAAAGCCAAAATCGACCTTTCGTACCGCCCCAGGCTCGCCGACCTGCGCCCATTGATCGCGCCGAGCCCTACGCTACTGGAGGCGCGAGCGACGACGCCCCGTGTCACTTCGGCCAAAGACTTGAAGGACCGGGGCGGCTATGCCGAGGATTTTCTCGGCAGCTTCGGGGTGCCCTGGCCCACGGTCGAGGAGGCCTTGGCGGGCGATACACAGCAGCGCCTGGACTACACGCACTTCTCGATAACGATGTCACGCGCCAAGCGACTTGCGCTGTATGTGGGCGTCAACATCGACGGCGGCCAGCACGTGGACATTATTCGCAGCAACGACACCTGGGCCTACGACGGTCGCCTGCCGAACGATGCGCAGGTGGGCGAAGCGCTCTATGCCAGTAATGGCCTCGATCGCGGCCACCTGGTCCGCCGCCAAGACCCGAACTGGGGCGACGCGGCGCAAACCGCCAACGTCGATACCTTTCATTTCACCAACTGTTCGCCGCAGATGAGCGGGTTCAACCAGAAGACCTGGCTGGAGCTCGAAGACTACATCCTCGACAACACGCAACGCTGGAAAGCCCGGGCCACGGTGTTCACCGGCCCGGTGTTCGCTGACGACGACCGTGTGTACCGAGGCGTACAGATCCCGAAGGCCTTCTGGAAAGTCGTCGCCTACCTCAGCGACGACGGCAAGCCTTCTGCCAGTGCCTACATGATTGACCAGAGCCGCGAGCTCGGCCAGTTGGACCTGGTGTTCGGCCAGCTCAGGACCTACCAGCGCAGCGTGATCCAGATAGAACGCCTGACCGGCATCCGCTTCGCCAACCTCGCCGACTACGACGGTTTCAGCAACGAAGAACGCGCCACCGGCACACGAATTGAAGCACTGATACAAGGCCCCGAAGACATTCGTCTGTGACCAGCGCTTCAAACAGCACCCACCTGTTAAGCGTCGTCGACAACCATCGCTAACCACGATGCAAAGCGAGCCGCTCTTGATCTTGATCTTGATCTTGATCTTGCTTTTGATTTCAGGCGCCCCATCAAACACGCTGGCCGGAATTCGACAGGGATTTGGGGGGTAAACCGGCAGGGATGCCGGTTTAGCCGCCCCGCGCCATGGAGGGCGCGTGGCGGCGGCCCCCCAAATCCCTGTCGGATTACGGGCACACCGAGCCTAGGCGAGGTGCCGAGTGTTGGGGCAAGAGCCTTTTGGTTACTTTGGGGCTCTTTTCCAAAGTGACCCGCTGTAAGAGCGGAACCAATATCAGCCGTAACCTAAATAACGGATATGTACCCGGTCTGATCCAACATCCAGGTCGGCTATCAGGCCGCCTTCGCGGGCAAGCCCGCTCCCACATTTTTGGATCGCGGGGTGACAGGCAGATGGTGGTTGACGGTCAGGCCGCTTTCGCGAACAAGCCCGCTCCCACATTTCAGGATCGCAGGGTGACAGGCAGCAGGCGAGGCAACGGGCGGGCCCTCATTGCGCATTGATGTAATGAAACTGCGCCTGGGTTTTCTCGACCGCCGCACGCACTTTGTCTTTCTGCGCATCAGTGCCCGAGTAATAAATCTGCATCCCCTTCAAGTCCTGCCCCTCAACGGCTTTGCTGATCACGGCAACATCAACCGGCGTGCTGGCACCGATAATCAAAAAGAACACATCGCCCAAGCGCTTGGCATCGAGCAGTTCTCCCCTGAGGTAGGCGGCGTTTTGCTCACCGGCCATGGAAATCGCCAGGGTATCGCCGAACATCCCGCTTTTGGGGATGCTCATCGAGTGCAAACGGAGTTTGTCCGACCCGGCCGGCATCGACTTGACATAGGCGGTGGCGGCCTCGTCAAGAATCTGTTGTTCAGATTTACCTTGGGCGGCACAACCGGCGAGGGTGGCGACGAGGGCGAGCGCGACGAACGATTTCACTGTGTATTCCTTGTGATAAAGCGATCCATTGGCTGCGCATCATAGGAGCCCCACCATCAAAGAGCTACCGTTGGCTTCACGGCCTCCCGTTAAACCTCGCGATCGACTACCATACCGCGCCGGTTCCCAAACGGGACTAATAGGGAATCCGAAGCGCCGTACCCTCGCGCCAATCGGAACTGCCCCCGCAACTGTAGGTGCTGAGCCTGCTCCTTGATGCCACTGGACCTTGTCCGGGAAGGCCGGAGCCTGGCGACGATGCATCAGTCAGGAGACCTGCCGGCTCACGCTCAATAACTAACCGGCGGGGTGTCCGGGAAGGACACGCTTGCCTGCCTCAACCACAGCGCTCGAGGGTGTATTTCCAAACCGTGCCTCCCCAGTTCCACGTACGGTTCACTCGGAGATTGCTCCATGCTGCCACGCGTTACCGCCCTGCTTACCGGCATTGGCTTCTGTGCCCTGGCCCACGCTGCACCCACCCACTACCCGCTGACGGTGGAAAACTGCGGCAGCACCCTCACCTTCCAGCAAGCCCCTGCCCGCAGCGTGACCATCGGCCAGGCCGCCACCGAAATGCTGTATGCGCTGGGCGTGGGCGACAAGGTGGTGGGCACCTCGCTGTGGTTCAACAGCGTGTTGCCGCAATACAAGGCGCAGAACGACAGCATCGAGCGCCTGGCCAATAATGAGCCGAGCTTCGAGGCCGTGATCGCCAAGCGCCCGCAACTGGTGGCTGCCGAGCTGGAATGGGTGGTCGGGCCACAAGGCGTGGTCGGCACCCGTGAGCAATTTCATGAACTGAAGATTCCCACCTACCTGCTGCCCTCCGACTGCGAAGGCAAGGACAACCTGGTAGGCGCTGACGGCACGCGACTGGAGCCGTTCCACATCGAGACTATTTATAAGAGCATCAGCCAGCTGGCGCAGATTTTCGATGTACAGGATCGTGGCCTGCAGTTGAACGACGCACTCAAGGCCCGCCTGGCCAAGTCCGTCGCCACGGCACAGGGCAAAGGCCTCAAGCAGGCCAGCGCGCTGGTGTGGTTCTCCAGTTCGGAGATGGCCAGCGACCCTTACGTGGCCGGCCACAAAGGCATTCCGGAGTTCATGCTGCAAACCCTCGGCCTGTCCAACGTGGTGCAGTCCGATGAAGAGTGGCCCGCCGTCGGCTGGGAAACCATTGCCAAGGCCAACCCGACCTTCCTGGTGATCGCGCGCATGGACCGCCGCCGCTACCCCGCCGACGACCATGAAAAGAAACTGGCGTTTCTGCGCAGCGACCCGGTGACCCGCAACATGGACGCGGTGAAAAACAACCGCATTATCATCCTCGACGCCCTGGCGTTGCAGGCCAGCATCCGCATGTTCGATGGCCTTGAACAACTGGCCACGGCCATCGACGGCTACGACCTGCCGAAATGATGCGTACCCTGCTCGCCCTGGCCCTGCTCCTCGCCGCCGTACTCGCTGGCGTGGCCATCGGCGAAACCGCCATCTCGCCGCAGGTCGTGCTCCAGGTACTCGCCAACAAACTGTGGGCGGCCGGCTACGTGCTCGACCCCATCGATGAAGGCGTGGTGTGGAACTACCGCCTCACGCGCGCCCTGGTCGCCGCCGCCTGCGGTGCGGGGTTGGCGACCTGCGGGGTGATCCTGCAGTCGCTGTTGCGCAACCCGCTGGCCGATCCGTACCTGCTGGGCATCAGCGCCGGTGCCTCGACCGGCGCGGTGTTGGTGGCGTTGATGGGCGTGGGCGGCGGCTTGATTTCGTTGTCGGCCGGCGCGTTTGTCGGCGCGATGGCAGCATTTGCACTGGTGATCCTGTTGGCGCGTGCCAGTGGTTCGGCCAGCGGCACCGGCCAGATCATCCTCGCGGGCATCGCCGGCTCGCAGCTGTTCAATGCGCTCACCGCGTTCCTGATCACCAAGTCGGCCAGCTCCGAGCAAGCGCGCGGCATCATGTTCTGGCTGCTGGGCAACCTCAGCGGCGTACGCTGGCCCTCGGTGTGGCTGGCCGTGCCGGTGGCTGTCGCTGGCTTGGCCGTGTGCCTGTGGCACCGTCGCGCGCTGGATGCGTTCACCTTCGGCAGCGACTCGGCGGCATCCCTCGGCATCCCGGTGCGCCGCGTGCAGTTTGTACTGGTAGGCTGCGCAGCCCTGGTGACAGCGGTGATGGTGTCGATTGTCGGCTCCATCGGTTTTGTCGGGCTGGTGATTCCCCACGCCGTGCGCCTGCTGCTTGGCACCGGGCATTCGCGCTTGCTGCCGGCGAGTGCCTTGGGTGGCGCGCTGTTTTTGATTGCGGCGGATGTGCTGTCACGCACCTTGATCAAGGGCCAGGTGATACCGGTCGGCGTGGTCACTGCGCTGGTCGGCGCGCCGGTGTTTGCGCTGATCCTGATCGGCCGGAGAAACGCGCGATGACGGTGCTGAGCTGCACGGACCTGGGTTTCAAGGTGCGCGAGGTCGAGCTGCTGCGCGACATCCACCTGGAGGTTCACCTGGGCGAAACCCTCGGTATCGTCGGGCCGAACGGCTCCGGCAAATCCACCCTGCTCAAGTTGCTCGCCGGCTTGCGCACACCGGCGTCCGGCGAGGTGTTATTGGGTGGCCAGCGCTTGGGCAAGCTGTCGCGCCGCGCCATCGCGCAGCAACTGGCGGTGGTGGAACAGCAGGCTGACACCGACGACGCCATCCGCGTGTTCGACGCCGTGGCCCTGGGCCGTACGCCGTGGTTGTCGGCACTGAGCCCCTGGTCCAGCGAAGACGACGCCATCGTGAAACAGGCCTTGCATGACGTCGACGCCACCCACCTGAGCCAACGCGCCTGGCGCAGCCTTTCGGGCGGGGAACGCCAACGTGTGCACATCGCCCGCGCATTGGCGCAACGGCCGCAGATTCTGTTGCTGGATGAGCCGACCAATCACCTGGATATCCAGCACCAACTGGGGATTCTAAAAGGCGTGCAGGGCTTGCCCGTCACCACCTTGATTGCCCTGCATGACCTCAACCAGGCGCTGACCTGTGACCGCTTGGCGGTGCTGGATCACGGGCGGCTGGTGTCGCTGGGCAAACCGCTGGAGGTGCTGACACCGCAGCGCTTGCAGGAAACCTTCGGGGTGCAGGCGCATTACCTGACAGACCCATTTGATGGCGCGCAGATTCTGCGGTTGCGTCCGAACTGATCAGGATATTCGTGAGGGTATGGTGTTAGAGGCAACGCTGCATATGCGTCGTGCGCCACACTGGGTCCGCCTCCACGTCCACCACTTCAAAGCCTTGGCGAAGCCAAAAATCAATCGCTCCCGGTAAAAACGGATGGGTGTGCAGGTACATCGCCGCTACCCGATCCGCTGTGGCCAACGCCTCCAGCGCACGGTACAGCTCGCCCGCCAAGCCAAAGCGACGGAACGCCGGCCGCACAAACAGGCGCACCACCTCCACCGTCTTGAGGCCCTGGTAATTTAACTGCGGGAAACGCCCGTCATAGGGCAAATAACCAATGGCAGCGACGATCTGGCCCTCATCACGCGCGACAAGAAATCGCCCATCGCCGTGCAGATAGATCGCCTCGAACTGCGCCAGGTCCGCCGGCATCCCCGTCGCGCTGAGCGTGGGGAACAGCTCGGCACGGGCCGCCAGCACAAACGCCAGCACCTCTGGGATATCCGCGGCCTTGACCGCCTGAATGATCGGCCTTGGGCTCATGCCACCTCGATCTGCGTAATCCCCACCACCTGCGCCTGCTCCAGAATTTGCTCCGGCGTCGCATCAGCAGGCGGCAGGATCAAGCCATTCTCCGCATCGCCAAAATGCAACTGCAGCAAGTGCAACGCCGCTTCATGCATCGCCAACTCGGGTTGCTTGAGTTCGAACACATGGGTGCGGGGTTCGTCGTTGAACCGGTAGTCGAGGGTGTATTCGCGCATGGGGAAGTCCTTGTTGAGGGAGAGGAGCAACTGATTAACCTGACCAGTTGATCAGGTTTTAAGTTCCCAGGCCCTCCGCTCGTTCATAACGAAGATAGCCATGAGAACCGGTCCCCACCTGCACAAACCCTGCGCGCTCATACATCAGCCGGGCTGGGTTGTCGGGGCGCACGCTCAAACTCAAATGCGTGCAACCACCGTCCCTCGCCGCCACCGCATACGCCTCCAGCAACGCCCGACCGATGCCCTTGCGCCGCTCAGCTTCGCTGACATTGATCGTGTAAAGCTCGGCGAAGCCTTCCTCGGGTTTCCAGAGCGAATAACCGACGAACTGCCCGTCCAGCGCAGCGACCGTCAACCGCTCGAAGTTGTCCACCCACAGCGCGAGGTTGCGCTCCACCTGCGAGCGCCAACCGGCTTCGTGAGTGGGTTCCCATTGCTGGATGTAGGCCAACTCCCCTCGGTAGACTGACGGAAGGTCGGTCACACGCGCCGGGCGTAGGGTCAATGCGTTCACGGGCACGTGCTTTCCTTGGTTTGAAGAGGCGTAAGACTACTTGGACGCTGGAAGACTGAGTACTGCCCCACTCACTCGACGGCTTATCCATTCGCGGCTGTAGGCAAGCACTGCTGCCCCCATCACCACCGGAAAATGAATAAACCCATGCGCCGCCTCTGGCAACAAATGTGCCTCAGCGCCAGGCCACCGCTCTGCGATCAACAGTGTGTCATCCTTCAACGGGTCCAGTTCGCCGACAAACATCAACGCTGGCGGCATGCCGCTGAAGTCACCATACAGGGGTGACAACGGCGGCTGCCGACGCTCGTCATCGCTCAACCCCGGCGTCAGCATGCGCAGCGCCTCGACCATGCCCGGCCCGTCCAGCAGCAATGTTTGCGGCCCCGCCGCGCGTACGCTCGGCGTTCCAGTCAAATCGTAGACGCCGTAATACAACACCGCTGCGCGCACACGCTGGAGCAGCTCCGGCCACTGCTTGAGCGCCAGCAACGTCGCCGCCGCCAGATGCCCGCCGGCCGATTCGCCGACCACGATCACCGGCAGGCCGGCAAACTCTTCAGTGGTGAGCAACCAACGCGCCGCCGCCAGGCAGTCGTCCATCAGGCCCTCGACCGGCGTGTCGACCGCCAGCCGATAATCCACCGACACCACCGCCACGTCACAGGCATTGACCATGCCCAGGTTGAGGTCGTCATCCATCTGCGCATTGCCGATCACCCAGCCGCCACCGTGGATATCCAGCACCACGCCCTTGGGCTTGCCGCTTGGGCGCAGGATGCGCACGGGTACAGAGCCTACGGGTCGGCTTTCAGCCACGGGCGAGCGCTTGATCTTTTGGCTGGCGCGCAGCAATGCCTGGATCAAGCGCGGCGTGATGCGATTACGGATTTTAAAGCGCGGCAGCCAGGCGAGCTTTTGGTTGAAGCGGCGCATCTCGGCCCGTTCAGGCTCACTGGCAGGCCAGGGTTTATGGGCCATCAGCGGTTATTCCGCAGGATCGAGAAGTTCAGCGCCGCCGCCACACACAGCCACGCCAGGTAAGGGAACAGGATCAAGCCGGTGATCAGGTCCAGGCGCACCGCCAGTACCACCATCGCCGCCACGGTCACCCACAGCACCGCGATAATCACCATTCCGGCGAGGATGCGATGGGCACCGAAGAACACCGGTGTCCACAGCGTGTTCAACGCAATCTGCGCTGCCCACAATGCCAACACCACCTCACTGCCCGGGATGAGGCTGAGGCGATAACCGGCCCAGGCCAGCAAGAGGTAGATAATCGTCCACGCCACCGGGAATAACCAATTGGGTGGGGTGAAGCTGGGCTTTACGAGGGATTCATACCAGGCGCCGGGTTTGAAGATAATGCCGGTACTGGCAGCGGCGATGCAGGCAAGCAGGAAGATGAAGAAAGTCATGGTCGGTCCTTGGTTGAGCATTTCAATGCTTGGACGTGTCGCACACGGGTAAAAGTTCACTGCCGATCTACCGGTGGGCACTGGCAGTGCGGGGTATCTTTATCGCCTGACCTACCGCTTTCGCAGCCTCGCTGAAGCTCGACAGCGCCCACAGGGGGGCTGCTGTGCTGCTGCATTCCAGTGTGTCTAACGATGGGATTTCAGCCGTGACCACGATCAACTGTGGGAGCAGTCGAGCCCCAGCGAGGCTGCGAAGGGTTCGCCACGCCCTACCGACCCACACCGTGCAGGCATCACCGCCATACTCACGCTAGTCAGGCGCCACAATCCTCAACCAAGGCCACCGCGCCTGATAACTGCTGGCCTTGCGCGCAAACAGCTCCCGCTCCGGATGCCGCGGGTTGATACGCAGCACGCCCTGCGCGACATCCTCCAACCCATAGGGCGCATACACCTCGCCCGTCGCAATCTCCAAACCGATGCACGTACCCGCCACCAGGTAACGGTCGATGCCCTGCTTGGCGGTGTGCAACTGCGGGTAAGGCCGGCCAAACCGCTGACCGTACCAAAGGTGCACCCGCGCCTGGTTCTTCACCTCGACGTTCACGCCCAGGTCTTGGAACAGCGTTTCAGCGGAGCGGATCACCGCATCTTCGGCCTCGTAGGAAAGGTCCGTATCGAAGTAGAAAACGTCGTAGTCCTTGACGCCCTGGGCCGCAGGCAAATTCGACTGATGATTCCACACCGCCTGGAACAGGCAGCCCGCCGTGAGAAAGCACTGGTCCACACCAAGGTCGGGCAGGCGCGCGGTGATTTCGGCGTTGATGGGGTTGGCCATGGCCAGGTTGAGCAGGGTTTTAACGGTCAATGTCATGTGCGCTCCTTCGCGAAAAGACCAGACGGTGATCTTTAATTGACTCCTGGGTAAGCGTCGACGATCTGGACGCTGAACATCAGCCCTTCAGCTCACCCGCACGGTGAGTCGCCGCGTCATCGTAAACCACATACAACGACTCGGCGATCTGGCTCTTGATCGCCTTGGTGGCCTCAAGCCCCAGTACAAAACCTTCAGCCTTACCGCCAGCACGGTTGAGTTCTTCGTGGGTGGAAGCGCCGGTGATGGCGTCGAAAAGCTTGGTGGCGTGAGGGCCGACACCTTTAGGGAGGGAAATCTGGTCGATGGACATAGGCGATACCTTGGGAGAATGAGATCGGTAGCGCGTGAAACCACTGCCGGGGGTGGCATGGTAGACCTGTTTGGCCTGAAACGGTCCGCTTTCGGCAAGAAGCAAATGGTTATGCCAGGGTTACACGGGATTAACTGCATACCCTGCGACAGCAGAAAGTTGCCAGCGTAGAAGGCATCAATACGAGGCAAATTCTTGTAACGTGGGTTCTATCCCTTGGATGCAAGGAAGGTTTACACCCCCTATGGATATCCACGACATCAAACAACGCCTGGCTCGCCCAGCACTCAAACTCATCGCCGGCGGCTTTCGCCCTGCGGGCACCGATGAAGAGAGTTGGCTGGGTAACGTCTTTCTGTTCCGCGCCGACGAAGGCATCCCCACCAATAAGGCCGGGGAAACGTTGCTGCCCTACGCGCAGTTCTACTTGCCCGCCCTGCCCTTCAACAGCCCGGCACTGGAGGGGGTTCGGGTGTTGACGCTGTTTGTGTCGAACCCGTTCCCCGAGCATTTTGAACCCATGGGGGATAACTGGCTGATACGCGAATACGGGCCGGACGATGTACTGGTGCGTAAAACCCTGCCGGTGCCGGGTGCGTTTCTCAAGCCGTTTCCCTTGAAGACGGAACACGTGCCGCAGGATTACCCGCTGTGGGATGGCGGCGGCGTTCCTGCTGAGCTTGAGCAGCACATACTCCACCTGGAACGCGCCGGGGTGATACAGAGTTATTACGACTTGGTGACCCACACCTATGAGCATAAGCTCGGCGGCTATCCGTCGTTCTGCCAGTCGGGTGTCGATCCAGGCGAAGGGTTTGAATTTGTGTTCCAGATTTCGTCGGATGCGAAAATCCAGCTGAATGTAGTGGATAACGGAAGCTTGATGTTCTGGAAGCACCGCGTCACGGGCGAATGGGCGCTTTATTATGATTTTTATTGAGCGAGATGCGATACACAGGTTGCGGGGTTACAAGGACACCGAGGTGATCCTTTCGCAGCCTCGCCTAAGCTCGACGATTCCTACCTTTAATCTGCGGCGCTTGTCTGCATTCGGAGCTTTACATGGCCCTGTCCAAACGTGCAATCGCCGGTATTGAACGCCAACTGGTCGCTGCACTGACTGAGGCGTGCGAAACGGCCAAGGCTGAAATCCCGGGGTTTGAATGGCTGACGCATACGGTCAACTACGCTGACTTCCCTCATAGCCTGCGCATCACCTGGATCTTCGACACCCGCGCGAACAAGGAGCATGCCGTGGCGACAGGATTGGACGCTCGCCTGCGCGAACTCACGGCCGCCGCCCTGCACGATGCAGAAATCCCACCCGTGCCGTTGCAGCGCTGCGTTCAACTTGACTGCGAAGAAGCCTGCCAAACCCAGCACGGCGGTAATTGGCGTTTGCGCCTGACCCGCTCCGCCAACTAGAGCCTGGCGCCGAACTGCTGGATAATGCCTCGCCCTGCTCTCCGCCCGCTGAAAAGGAAATCCCGTCCCATGAAGTTGCCGCTTTCCGCTGCCCTGCTCGCGTCTGCCGTGCTGTTGCCTTCGATAGCCCGGGCCGACGACGCCGCACGGGTAGAAACCCTCAAGGCCTTCACCCGTTGCGATGCCAGCTTCTTCAGCAGCCTGAACACCCATCGCGACGCCTGGCAAGCCTACGCACCCCTCAAGCAGGAGAAGGACTTCACCTGGATCGCGGTGCGCGACCGCACCGACCCCATGGCCACTGCGGTGCCGGTGAGCGCGCCGACCATCGCGGGTTTGAAGCTGCTGTCCTACAACGATGAAGTCAGCGATCTAGGGCCGTTGGGCCTCTATTACTTCTGGGGTTTCACGGTGGACGGCAATATTGATGAAGTCGCCCAGCGCTTCGCGGCGTTGCTGGACACACCCGGTGCGCTGCAAAAAGGCGAGGGACAATACACGCGCAGCGAGCTGAAGGTGGGCAATAGCTGGCAGTCGATCAAGCCGATGCCGGGCAAGGCACCGGGTCTGCGCAATGTGGAGCGTGTGCTGATCGTGGAGCCGGAGGGCAAGCATTCCCGTGTGAGCTGTTCGGTGCAGGGTGGCGTGAATGCCGGGTTGGTGGCACTGCTGCGGCCGGACATTGCGCCGGTTGATTACCCGCGCACGGTGGCCGAAACCAATCTCGCCGATGTGCCTGTGCCGCCCAATGTGCTCCAGGGCCTCGACGCGCCGCTGTTGCAGCCCAGGTTCAAGACGTTGAGCTACACCTACCTGTCGAAGAATGGTGCGGGCAAGGACGCGCCGATCACGATCCGGTTCAAGGCTGAGGACGGTTTGCTGGTCAAGAATGAAGCCTATGGCACCGCCTTCAATGTGGACCGTTTAATGCTGGCGGACCTGATCCAGCTGAAATCGAAAATGAACGGTGTGGGCGAAGGCCAGGTGCTGCAGACCCGCGAGGCCGAGGTAAGACTACCGACGAGCTGGGCGCCGGGCCAGACCTTGAGTGCCCACCTGAAGATGGCCAATGTGCCGGTCAAGCCCACCGACAAACCGGCCGAGACTACCTTGACCTGCAAGGTGGGCGAACGTTTCCCGGCGCGCCAGGTGTTTGCGTCGTTGACGGGCGATGCCATCCGACTGGCCTGCGAGCAGGACGGCTATACGTCCTCGCGTGCGTTTATCGAGGACCTGGGCGTCGCCCTGACCCTGGAGTCGACGTCGAGCCAGACCCACTATGTGAATGAAATCCAGACGCTGGACGTGGTGCGCTGACGGGGCGTTTTCCCAAACAAGCTTCTCAATTAGGTATTAACGATGGAACGTTATGAATCACTGGTCATCGGCCTGGGCGCCATGGGCGCCGCCACGGTGTACCAACTGGCCAAAGCCGGCGTGAAGGTCGCCGGCATCGACCGCCATCACCCGCCTCATACCTTCGGTTCCAGCCACGGCGATACGCGAATCACGCGGCTGTCGGTGGGTGAAGGGGCGCAGTACGTGCCCATCGTGCGCAACTCGCATCGCATATGGCGAGAGCTGGAGGCCTTGTCGGGGGAGTCGTTGTTCGAACAGTCCGGCTTGCTGGTACTCACCTCCCACGAGGGCTTCGACACCAGCGATGAAAGCGACTTCACCCTGCGCACCATCGGCCTGGCGCAGACCTACGGGATCGAACACGAAGTGCTGGACGCCGTGCAGATTCGCCGACGCTTTCCCCAATTTGCCCAGGTGGCGGACAACGCCATCGGCTACTACGAGCCCGCCGGCGGCTTCGTGCGGCCCGAGCGCTGCATCGAGGTGCAATTGCGCCTGGCCGAGCAACATGGCGCGACGCTGTACAAAGGCGAGACCGTGACCGATATCCGCTCGGATGAACATGGCGTGACGGTGACCACCGACCGGCGCACCTTGCAGGCCAACAAGCTGGTGGTGAGCGCCGGTAACTGGGCAGGCGATCTGCTGGGGGCACCGTTTGACCGGCTGCTCAAGGTGTATCGGCAGCAACTGTTCTGGTTCGAGCTGGAACCGGATGCGCCGCTGGTTGGGGCGTCACCCACGTTTATCTTCACCCACGGCCCGGGCGAGGCGCATACCAGCTACGGTTTCCCGGCGTTGCCCGGCGAGGGCAGTTTGAAGCTGGCCACGGCGCAGTACCACACCGTGTCCACGCCAGAGACGCTGGACCGCACGGTCTCGCCCGCACAGGCGCGGGAGATGTACGAACAGCACGTGCAAGGCCGTATCGCCGGGCTGACGGCCAATGTGGTCAAGTCGGCGGTGTGTGCCTACACCGTGACGCCGGACCATCATTTCATCATCGATAAACACCCGACGCTGCAACACACCCTGGTGGTGTCGCCGTGTTCGGGGCATGGCTTCAAGCATTCGGCGGCGCTGGGCGAGGCTTTTGCGCAGTGGTGCATACGGGGCACGAGCGAGCTGGATCTGTCGTCGTTTTCGTTGCAGCGCTTAAGACCTTTGTGGTGAACGGCCCTGCCGCGGCGAGCGGGCTCGCCCCACGCTGGGTGGCGACTAGAAGTGGCGTATGAGCGAGCCGAACAGGTCGCGCTGGGGCATTTGGCTTAACGGGATTTCAGCGTTCTCGAACCACTGTGCACTGGCTTCGGGGTGTGGGCCGCTCAGTATCACCACGCCCTTCTCGAAGGTATACCGCGCGGCCGCGACGTCGCCGTTACGGTAGGTCGCGATGACCCTGTTGGGCGCGACCTTGGGGAAGTAAGGGCCGTCCTGGAAGAACACGTGGTCAGGCTTGCCTTCCCACGTGACCTGCACGGCGGCGTCGGCGATGTCGGGCACTTCGAAACCGGGGCGGCCGGCTTCGCCGTCGAGGTCCTGGGGGATCAGGCCGAGGTTGCTGTCATCCGCCAGGTAGGCGCCCATGCACACGCCCAGGTAGCGCCCGCCGTTGGCGACATAATCGCGTATCGCCTCAATGCGTGCATCGCCCAGGCTGCGCAGGGCGCCGGGGATGTCCTGGCCGCCACCAGGTTGCACGTAGAGGTCGTAGCCCGCGAGGGTTTGCGGCGTGATGTCGATGGGCTCATCGGCGCCTACGAAGTCGATACGGTAGTTGGGGTTGATGCGCTCCAGGGCTTTTGCCACGTTTTCTGAACAGTCATCGCAGCCTGCCGGGCCACGGTAGATGGCGACATGGGTGATGGGCGCCGAGGCCTCGGCCGGTGACGGCAGCAAAAGGGCAAAGGCAAACAAGGTAGCAACAGCTCGCAGGGTCATGGCCGGGGGCTCCTGTACGGACACCGCAAAGCCTAAAGCGATTGCGCCGTTGAATCCGTTAACAGTTGTAAACAATGCCCAGTTGGGGATAACTGGCGGTCGAGCCCCGTTCCGAGAGTGCCCAGCATGTTTGAACTCGCCTCCCTGATCACCTATATCGCCGTCGTGATCGGCCTGTTCCTGATCCCCGGCCCGTCCGTGTTGCTGGTGATCACCCGCACTGTGCAGGGCGGCCGCAAGGTCGGGGTTGCCACCGGCCTGGGCGTGGCGTGCGGCGATCTGCTGCATACCCTGGGCGCGGCGCTGGGGTTGTCGGCGATTTTGATGACCTCGGCCACGGCGTTCAACGCCGTGAAGTGGGCGGGCGCGGCTTACCTGATCTACTTGGGCATCCGCGCGTTCATGGCCAAAACCGGCACTCAGAAAGGGCTGACGTTGCCCGCCGTCACGCCGCGCCAGGCGTTTTTCCAGGCGGTGGGCGCCGAACTGCTCAACCCGAAGACTGCGATTTTCTTCCTGGCCTTCCTGCCTCAATTCGTGCACCCGGAATCTGGCTCATCGCTGGTGCAGTTCGCGGTACTGGGCCTGATATTCTCGGCGCTCAGCGCGGTCTACACCAGCCTGCTCGCCCTCGCCATCCGCCCCTTGAGCCGAGGCATCAAGGGGCTTTCCCGGTTGCGGCGCTGGGAAGGGAAAATCATCGGCACACTGTTTATGGGCCTGGGCCTGAAGGTGGCGTTGCAGCAACGCTAGTCACTTGGCAAACGCATACTCCCCACCCTGCTCCACCGCCTTGCGATAGGCAGGCCGCGCCTGGAATTTTTCCACCCAGGCCGCCAGGTTCGGGTAGGCCTGCAGCTTGCCCTGGGCCTTGGCGATTTCGCCGATAAAGCTCATCTGGATATCCGCACCACTCAGCTCGTCGCCCAGCAGGTACGCTTTCTCCGCCAGCGCGTCGTTCAGGTAACCCAAATAGTTGGCCACTTCCGATTCGATGCGCGGATGCAACGGTGCGCCAGCGTCACCCAGGCGGCCGACGTAGAGGTTAAGCATCAACGGCAACATGGCCGAGCCTTCGGCGAAGTGCAGCCACTGCACATAGGTGTCATAGGTGGCGCTGGCGGGGTCCGGTTGCAGGCGGCCCTGGCCGTGGTGGCGGATCAAGTAGTCGATGATGGCGGCGGATTCGATCAGCACCTGGCCACCGTCTTCGATCACCGGGGATTTGCCCAGCGGGTGGATGGCCTTGAGCTCTGGCGGGGCGAGGTTGGTTTTCGGGTCGCGTTGGTAGCGCTTGATCTCGTAGGGCAGTCCGAGTTCTTCGAGCAGCCACAGGATGCGTTGCGAGCGTGAATTGTTGAGGTGGTGGACGATAATCATTGAAGGCTCCGCAGGGCGAGAGGAATGTCTTGGAAACAGACTACGCCAGCCTCCAGGAGTGCCGACAATTAAATGTCTGCCGATTGTTCAGGCGTTTGGCTGATCGAGGCCCACGCCGCCTGCGCCAGCAACGCGGCGTAGTGATTCGGGCTGTGCTTGACCCGGCCGGATAACCACGCACGGGCATAGCTTTCGGCCGAGCCGATGATCAGCGACAGCAGCAGTTCTGACGGGATATGGCTGAACGCCTCGCGGCGGCCTTCGTCGCTCATCCACTCGGTCAATTGCGCATTGCGCTGCTTGTTGCGGGTGAGCAGCTCGTCCTTGTGCGGGCCGTTGGCCACGGCGAAACGGCTCTGGAACATAAAGCGCGCCCATTCGGGTTGCGCATCCACCCACTCCACATAACTGCGCACCAGCGCTTCCACACCGGCCTGGGCGGTTTGCGCCGGCTTCAGATAGTGGTCTCGCAAGGCGGCCTGATCTTCCAGCGCGGCAAAAAACAGCGCGGCGACGATACCTTCCTTGTTGCCGAAGTGATGGTAGATGGCGCCCACGCTGGTCTCGCACCGCGCGCGGATGGTTTCGATATTCGTCGCTTCAATACCCACGTCGTTAAAGCTGGCCAGGGCCTCGCGCAGGATGCTGCGCTTGAGGTCGCTGCGCCGGCCCGGGAAGGTGCGCTCGATCAGGTCAGGTGCGTGCATGAAGTGGCTCGCCAAATGTACGGAGTCTAAAGGTACAGCCGCCTGCAGAGAAGGCATGGCTTGACACCTGTGGAATTTACAGAATATTGTTCCGTCACAGAATATTATTCTGTCAACCCATTGCGAGGATAATCCATGAGCCAGTTTCTCAGCATGTTCAACAGTGCAGGCCCTGCAGCGTTCAGCCAAATGGCCTGCCAAGTGGCGCCCTACTTCAGCACCATCAACCCGGAAATCGCCGAACTGCGCCCTGGGCATGCCGTGGTCAATGTGCCGTTTCGCAAGGAAATCACCAACCACTTGGCGTCCGTGCATGCCATTGCGTTGTGCAACGCGGCGGAATTGGCGGGTGGAACGATGACGGACGTGTCGATACCGTCAGGTGCCAAATGGATCCCCAAGGGCATGACCGTGGAGTACCTGGCGAAGGCCAAGTCGAACATCCGTGCCGTAGCGGATGGCAGCGGTATTGATTGGTCCACCGCGGGGGACAAGATCGTGCCGGTGGATATTTTTGATGAGGGCGAAGTGAAGGTGTTCACCGCCAGGATCACCATGAATGTGAAGATCGCCTGAGGCCATGGCGGCTGGCTCGGCAACTGCCGAGCCACGCGTCAGTGCACCATCGACCACAGTGAAGCACCTACGCCGGTGATGCTCTCCCCCGCAATCAAGCCAGCGGCGGCGGTAATCGCAAAGCGCTCGGTGAGGCTCGGCCAGCGGCAGCTCAGCAGCCAGGTCAGTATCGCGCCCAGGGCCATCATCAGCGAGACCGAGGCCGGCAGCACGAAGGCCAGGCCCAGGGCGGCGGCACTCGGGAGGAAGCGGGCACGATGGGCAGGCAAGGTGCTGTCCAGCACACCGAGCATTACGCCAACCAGGCCGCCGATGGCAATCGCCCAGCGAATGCTGGTGGACAGTGAATCCAACCCATGGGTGAGGGTTTGCGCCACGGCTTTCCAGGTAGCGACCGCCGGGGCCGGCCACTCCTCGGTGAGCAGCATGGTTTGCGGATCCGGGATCAACGCCAGGTAGGCGAATACGCCAACGATACTGCCGATGAAAATCCCCAGGATCTGCGCGATCACCTGCTTATGCGGCGTGGCTCCAATGGCCTTGCCCACCTTGAAATCATTCATCAAGTCGGTGCACTGCCCGGCCGAGCCACCAGCCGTGTTGGCGCTCATCAGGTTGATCGGCACCTGCCCCGGCGCGACGATACCAAAGCTCAGCTGGGACAGTTGCCCAATGGCGCCGATCGGCGGAATGCCGGTGGCGCCCACCACGCGCGCGGCGACGGCGGCGAGGCAAATCGCCAATGGGATCGTGAGCAACGCCATGCCCAGATGAATGCCGAACAGCAGCGCCTGCAGGCTCACCACCAGCACAATCGCCAGCACAAAACCGGCGGCAGGCCCCGGTTTTGGCACCGTCCAGGTCGATTCGCCGCCGGATTGCGTTGATCGGTACAAAACCCACAAACGAATCGCCAGCGAGGCCAAGGTGGAACACACCATCAGGCTTACGCCCGGCCACAACAACCACTCCACCAGCGCGGCAAACTGCGGGCCGCTGCTGCCCACAGGCAAGGTCACCAGGTGTTGCGCCAACAACCAGGGGCCCAGGCCACCCCAGGCGAGCAAGGCGCCGAGCAGCAGGGTCAGGCCCACGCGAATGCCGATGATACCGCCGAAGCCCACCAGCAACAGCGAAGGGTCGGCGGTGAAGGTCAGGCGCTCCAACTGAGCGCTGGGCGACCAGCGCGGGAAGGCCCACATAAAAGTATCGACCCACTTGACCAGCCCGGAGAGCAACGCGGCGCCGAGCAGCACCTTCAAGCGCGTCGCGGCTTCGCGCCCATGGTTGTAGATGTGCAGCAAGGTTTCCAGGGTGGCCATGCCCTCGGGGAATTTCAGCGCCTTGTCATTCAGCAACGAGGGCCGTAGATACCAGGCGATCCAGATGCCCAGGAAACTCACCGAGAACACCCAGGCAATCATGGGGATAGCGTCTAACTGGTTGCCCGTCAGCAAGGTATAGGCCGGGATCGGCGCTACCAGTCCGCCGGAAATGATTGAAGCGGCGGCCGAGGCGACGGTCTGGTTGATGTTGCTTTCATGCAAGGTCCACGGCAGGTGGTCGGTGGAACGCTTGGCCACTCCTTGAAAGATGGCGTAGCCAATCAACAGTGCGATGATCGACATGTTGAACGACCAACCAATCTTCAACCCGGCGTAGACATTGGAAGGTGTGAGCAGGATGCCGAGGACACTGCCGGTGATGACGGCGCGCAGGCTGAGTTCGCGGGTGACGGGGCCGTGCGGGAGGGTCGTTGCGGACATGCGGATTCCTTTCGGCAAGGGAACAGGGCTACCTGACAAGTGAGCCCCGTATCCGCCGAAGGTTCATCCGATTGCTCAGCCCAGGCGAAACCGCGCGGTGTTGTCGCTCAATGCCTGGCTGCCTTTGCTCAAGGTGTCGGCCGCTCGGTTCACAGCCCGCGCGCCGTCGAGCAAGCGCCCTGCCGCCTGGTCCACTTGCTGGATATTGCCGCTCACTTCATCTGCCGTCGCCGCTTGTTCTTCAACAGCAGTGGCGATCTGCGCCAGGGTGTCGGTGACGTGTTGCACCGCACCGGCAATCTCGCCCAAACGTGTGCCCAGCCCGGTGACGGATTCAGCATCCGTCAGTGCCTGTTCACACGCGGCGCCCATCAACGTGACCGCCTGGCTGACCGTGGCGCGCAGGCTGTCGACCGTGCCGGCGATTTGCGCGGTGGAGGCCTGGGTGCGTTGCGACAGGCTGCGCACTTCATCGGCTACCACGGCAAAACCGCGGCCCTGTTCGCCGGCGCGGGCGGCTTCGATGGCGGCGTTGAGCGCCAGCAGGTTGGTCTGCTCGGCAATGCCGCGGATGGTGTCGACCACCGATTGAATCTGCTGGCCCTGTTGGCTGACTTGCTCCAGTGCATCGGCAGTATCGGTCAGGCGCTGGTTGAGCTGCTGGATGCTGGCCGTGGTGCGCTGGCTGTCGCGGCTGCTGTCTTCGGCAATACGCCGGGTCTGCTGGGCGCTGCCCGAGGCGTGTTCGCAACTTCTGGCGACGCCCAGCGAAGTGGCGGCCAGTTGGGTGGCGGCAGCAGCAATCTGGCTGATTTGATGTTGCTGGTCTTCGACTTCGGTGAGCGTGCTGCCCGATTGCGAATTGAGGGTGAGCACCGCCGAGCCGAGTTGCTGCGTCTCGTGATTGACCCCCAGCAGGCTGGCGCGCAGTTGCACCACCGCGACGTTCAGCGCAGTGCTGATGGCCGCGAGTTCGTCGCGTCCTTCCACCGCCACCTCCACGCACAGGTTGCCGTCGCGCAGAGACTCAGCCAGCGTGGTGATGCCACTGGCGCTGCGGCGAATCGAGGCTTGCAGGCATATGAACAGGTACAACGCGGCCAAGGCCAACAGACTGAATGTCGCGGCGACGGGGATGAATTTCTGCAGCGAGCGATCGCGGTAATAGCTCAGGCGCGCATCCAGCGAGCTGAGCGACTGGCTACGCAGCGCGCCCAAGCTGTCGAGCACCCCATCGACACTGCGCTCGAAGCCTGCGGTGTCGAGCTTGATGGTGCCGCCGAATACCCCGTCGTCGAGCACTTTGAGTTCGTCGTCCAGCCGTTGCAAGCTGTTGTCGTATTGCCCGGTCCAGGGCTCAAGACCCGCATATTGCTTGGCCTTGAGCGACGCCGCGGCCTTGACCAACTGGTCCCGTGCATCGCCGATGCGGCCGCGCAAGTCACGCATCTGCAAGCGGCTCTGCAACGTGAACTGCCCCGACGCGATGGACGACTGGCCAACACTGGCCATGCGGCCGATACGCTCGATCAGGTCGGGTGTGTGCTGAGTGGAAATCTGCATCAGCAGGTAGGTTTCCAGCCAGGGGTCGAGGATCAGCCCGGCATCCAGGGTGATCTGCTCGCGCAGGGTTTGCATGGCGGTGAGGGCCGAGGTGAAACGGTCGTACCCGTCCGGCCACCAACCCACGGTGCGCAGGGATTGGGAGTCCATGCCCTTGACCGTGGCCTGCAAGGCTTCGAAGCGGGCCAGGATGTCGGCACTGGCATTCTGGGCTTTGAGCGAATCACCCAGGGCTTGCAGGCTTTGCAGGATCACCGGGAAATTGGCATCGACTTTTTCCATCGCCGCCTTCGCCGCTGGCGTTGGCGCGTGCAGGATGTCTGCCGCCTTCCAGCGCGCAGCCAGGTTGCGCTGCGCCGTTAACTGGCCATCCAGGGCGTCCAGGGCGAGCAGTTGCCGAACGCCGGACTGCTCGCTGGAAATCACGGTTAATTTGTCGCGGTAGTCCGACCCGATCATCCACAGGCTACCCGCCAGGGGCAGCATGAACAGGAAAAACAGGATCTGGAATTTACGCGCGAAACCGAAACGTCCGAGCAGGCGGATACCCGGTGACAAAAGGCTGTGCATGTACGACCACTCCCCAAAAACAACCCACGGGGTGCACCGTGGGCAACGCCTTGATATGACTAGCAGCAAAATGCCATGTCATTGATTGAGAAGGCACTAGCAAGATATGGGCCGTTGGCTGAAGCGCGGGAATAGGCCGGTTCGCACCCAATACATAATGCGCGGCGCACACTAATGGGGCGAAAGCACTCATCGCATCACCGCCCATGTAACTAATGGCGCACATTCCACAAACAACCCACTTCCAGCGTGGGAGCTGACGTGGCTGCAATGGCGGCGCAACCGTTACAAATTTGCTCACTGGCGTGCACATTCACGTGGTCATCACGTTTGAATTGAGGTGTATCAAGCCAGTAGCGCAGTAATCCACCCCACCTGCCGGGCAATTT
The DNA here is from genome assembly GCF_002563895.1 of Pseudomonas lurida. Taxonomy (NCBI): domain Bacteria; kingdom Pseudomonadati; phylum Pseudomonadota; class Gammaproteobacteria; order Pseudomonadales; family Pseudomonadaceae; genus Pseudomonas; species Pseudomonas lurida. The sequence continues at coordinate 4,178,934 of NZ_PDJB01000001.1, forward strand.
CCTGCACCTTCTGCTCCGGCACCGCCTGCCTGGCCTGCTCCAGGCTGGCCAGGGTCTTCTGCCTCTGGCGCAACAGACGCTGCCACTTGCCAATAAACGCCGGGCTACGCGCCTGCATCTGCAGCGGGCCGAAGTACAGCTGTTCAGCGGTATAAGCCACCGGCCCGGCGCGCTCGGCGACGATGATCTCGTAGTAGAAACGGTTCTCGCGCAGCAACTCTTCGCTGACGATGGAGTAGCCGTTGTCCATCAGCCACTGGCGCAACGGTTGCTCGCCACCGTTGGGTTGCAGGATCAAGCGTTCCTGGCCACTCAGGTGCATCTTGCCGCTTTCGAGGATGTCGCGGATCGTCTCGCCGCCCATGCCGCACACGCTGATTGCGGTGATGCCGTCATGGGGTTCGATGGCCGCCAGGCCATCGGCCAGGCGCACGGTGATCTGCTGCTCCAGGCCGTTGTCACGCACCGTGCGCTGCGCTGCGTAGAAGGGCGTCGTCGCCACCTCCCCCGCCACTGCCGAGGCGATCACGCCCCGGCGCATCAACGCCACCGGCAGGTAACCGTGGTCGGAGCCGATATCGGCCAGTCGGGCACCCACCGGAATGTTCGCCCCCACGCGCTCCAGGCGCAGGGATAACGTGTGTTCGTTCAACGGCCCTGCTCCCCTGAAAAACGATCCCGGCTGTTGGTCAAGTGCAGCACCATGGCGGCGCGCGCGGCGTCCGGGTCCTGGCGTTTGATCGCGTTGAAGATCGCCTCGTGCTCCAGGTTTGCCAGCTGGCCCAATTGGGCGAAGTCAGCGCCACCGCGTTCAGTCACCTTCACCTGGGTGCGCGGGATCATCGCATTCCCCAGGTGCAGCATGATTTCGGTGAAGAAGGTATTGCCGGTGGCTTCAGCGATGAGTTGGTGAAAGCGTTTGTCTTCCTCCACGCAACTGTCGTTATTGGCCAGCGATGCCTGGTAATCGTCCAGAGCCTGGCGCATGTGGGCCAGCTGTTCGTCGGTTCGGCGCAAGGCCGCCAGCGCCACGGCTTGCACCTCCAGGCCCAGGCGCAGTTCGAGCATGTTGCGCACGCTGGCCACCGTGTCTACATGCAGGCGCAACCCCTGTTGGGCCTGCTGCTCCAGCACAAAAGTGCCGATGCCGTGACGGGTCTCGACCAATCCCGACGCCTGCAACTTGGAGATCGCTTCGCGCACGACGGTCCGGCTCACCCCGTGCTCAAGCACGATGGTGGATTCCGAGGGCAGTTTTTCGCCGGGCTTGAGCTGGCCAAGCAGGATGCGCTGGGTCAGTGCATCGACCACGCCCTGGGCCAGGTTGGTAGAGCGTCTACGGATGGGGGTTCCACTTTCAATGGGCATTGCTACGGGTCCACGGGGTTAGCTGTCGGGAGCTTAACACCCAGGCCGAGGGTGGGTGCGGGTTGATTAAGAAAACGCCTATCTTGTATGACAACTAAACTCAAACGCTCATCGCTTCCGGTGGACGCCTAAGTCCTCCACTCGCATATCACCGCAGATAAAAAACAACGAATAGCCAGTAAAACAAGGCAAATAACCAAATAGATAGCGCTGACACTGGCGTTATGAAAACAAAAACACTCACCCCTGCATTGCGAACCAGCGAAAACCACTTGTATGATGTCTATCAACAAGACACGCGATCCCGCATAAAAATAATCAGGGGGAGTTTTGAATTGTGAACAATTCAAGCCATGCATCTGCCACACCAGAAACTGACTCGGTCCTCGCGCGCGCCGTGAGCAAAGTGAAGAGCCATGTGCTCCCGCTGTTCGTGATCATGTTCATCCTCAACTACATCGACCGGGTCAATATCGGCTTTGTGCGCACGCACATGGAGCACGACCTGGGCATCGGTGCCGCAGCCTACGGTTTCGGTGCCGGGCTGTTCTTCATTGGCTACGCCCTCTTCGAAGTGCCCTCCAACATGCTGCTGCAAAAGGTCGGGGCACGTATCTGGCTGACCCGCATCATGTTTACCTGGGGCATCGTCGCCACGTTGATGGCGTTCATCCAGAACGAAACCCACTTCTACATCCTGCGATTTCTGCTGGGCGTGGCCGAAGCTGGTTTCTTCCCTGGGGTGATCTACTATTTCACCCGCTGGCTGCCGGGCGTGGAGCGCGGTAAAGCCATCGCGATTTTCCTCAGTGGTTCTGCGGTGGCCTCGCTGATTTCCGGCCCGCTGTCGGGTGTGCTGTTGCAGATCGAAGGGTTTGGCTTTCACGGCTGGCAGTGGATGTTTGCCATTGAAGGCCTGGCCTCGGTGGTGATCGGTTTCTTTGTGTGGTTCTGGCTGGACTCCAAGCCCCACGACGCCAAATGGATGACCCGCGAAGAACAGGACGCACTGGTCAACGCTATCGACCAGGAACAGCGCGACCGCGAAGCCCTCACCACCGTCAAACCGACGATTGGCAAACTGCTCAAGGACCGTCAGATCCTGCTGTTTTGCGCCCTGTACTTTTGCATCCAACTGACGATTTACGCGGCGACCTTCTGGCTGCCGAGCATCATCAAGAAAATGGGTGACTTGAGTGATGTGCAGGTCGGCTTTTTCAACTCGATTCCCTGGCTGATCTCGATCATCGCCATGTACGCCTTCGCTTCGCTGTCGGGCAAGTTCAAGTTCCAGCAGGCCTGGGTGGCGGCAGCGCTGTTGATTGCTGCGGCCGGCATGTTCATGTCCACCACCGGTGGGCCGGTGTTTGCTTTTGTGGCGATCTGTTTTGCGGCCATTGGCTTCAAGTCGGCATCGTCGCTGTTCTGGCCGATCCCCCAGGGCTACCTGGATGTGCGCATCGCCGCAGCGGTGATCGCGCTGATCAACTCCATCGGCAACCTGGGCGGCTTCGTCGCGCCGACCACCTTCGGCTTTCTCGAACAGACCACCGGCTCGATCCAGGGCGGCCTCTACGGCCTGGCCGGCACCTCGGTGCTCGCCGCGATCCTGGTGTTCTTCGCCAAGACGTCGCCGTCTGCCGTGTTGACGTCGCCCAGCGCGCCAACAGGCGCTGCCATCAGCAAACCTCTCTGAGCCCTTTTAGGAACCTGCCATGAATACTCCCGTCGTCACTCACTTCCAGGTCATCCCCGTCGCCGGCCACGACAGCATGCTGCTCAACCTCAGCGGCGCCCATGGCCCCTACTTCACGCGCAATATCGTCATCCTCAAGGACAGCAGCGGCAATACCGGCGTGGGTGAAGTCCCCGGCGGCGAGCGTATCCGCGAAACGCTCGAAGACGCCCGCGGCCTGGTGGTGGGCCAGCCGATCGGCCAGTACCAGCGTGTCCTCAACCAGATGCGCAGCACCTTTGCCTCACGGGATGCGGCCGGCCGTGGCCTGCAGACCTTTGACCTGCGCATCACCATCCATGCCGTCACCGCCATGGAAGCCGCGCTGCTCGACCTGCTGGGGCAATTCCTCGAAGTCCCCGTAGCGGCCTTGCTCGGCGAAGGACAGCAACGCGATGCGGTGAAAATGCTCGGCTACCTGTTCTATGTCGGCGACCGCCACGCGACCGATCTCGCCTACCGCAACGAGGCCGACAGCGACGATGAATGGTTCCGCCTGCGTCACGAAAAGGCCCTGACCAGCGAGGCCGTGGTGCGCCTGGCCGAGGCCGCACAAGCCAAGTACGGCTTCAACGACTTCAAGCTCAAGGGCGGCGTACTCAGTGGCGATGCCGAAATCGAAGCCGTCACCGCCCTGGCCGAACGCTTCCCGGATGCGCGCATCACCCTCGACCCGAATGGCGCCTGGTCATTGAAAGAAGCCATCCGCCTGTGCCGCGACCAGCACCACGTACTCGCCTATGCCGAAGACCCTTGCGGCGCGGAAAACGGCTACTCGGGCCGTGAAGTCATGGCTGAATTCCGCCGCGCCACCGGCCTCAAGACTGCCACCAACATGATTGCCACCGACTGGCGCGAAATGGGCCATGCCATCCAACTGCAATCGGTGGATATCCCCCTCGCCGACCCGCACTTCTGGACCCTGCAAGGCTCGGTACGCGTGGCGCAGATGTGCCATGAATGGGGCCTGACCTGGGGCTCGCACTCCAACAATCACTTCGATATTTCCCTGGCGATGTTCACCCAGGTCGCGGCTGCCGCGCCCGGCGACATCACGGCCATCGACACCCACTGGATCTGGCAGGACGGCCAACGCCTGACCCAGGAACCGCTGAAAATCGAAGGCGGCTACGTGAAAGTACCGAGCAAACCTGGCCTGGGCGTGGAGATCGACATGGACGCCGTGGCCAAGGCTCACGAAGTCTACAAAGGCATGGGGCTCGGAGCGCGGGATGACAGCGTGGCGATGCAGTTTTTGATGCCGGGGTGGCGCTTCAACAACAAGCAGCCCTGCCTGGTGCGCTGAGTACATTGCACCCGGTCACACCCATTACCCCCTGAAAAACCAGGGCCCCAATGTGGGAGCAGGCTTGCTCGCTCCCACATTTGACCAGTGTCATGCTCGGGCATGCGCTCCCTGGCTGGCTGTTACCGCGCCTTGAACATCAAGGCTTGCCAGCGACCACCGGTGCTTTTCTGGTGGCCATCGGTTGCACGAACAGTCCGTCGAGACTATGAGCGCTTGTTTGCCCCGCGTTTAAAGCACCCGGTCAAACAACGGCGCCACGTCATACCGCTGCTTCAACATCTGCGCATCCACCAGGAAATCCGCCGTGGCCTGGGCCTCGCTGACAATTGTCGGCGAGATCGGCAGCACCTTGATCGCGTCGCGCTTGAACCACACCTTGGCGATTTCCGGCGTCGACTGGTTGGCCTTGGACCAGGCTTCGGCGTACTCATCGATGTGCGTGTTGCTCCACACCCGAGCGCGGGTAAGGCGGGCGATGAAGTCTTTGATGATCGCGCTTTTCTGCGCCAGGGCTGGCTCGTACGCCACGATGTAAGTGGGCGCGCTCATCAGGCCCTTGGCATTGCGGATCAGGGTGCTGCCCTCTTTTTCCTGCAACGACACATAGGGTTCCCACGTGCCGAAGGCATCGATGTCGCCTTGGGTCAACGCCAGGCTGGCTTCTGCCGGCAACAAGTATTTGAAGTGGACGCTGCTGCGCGGCACACCGGCCTCATCCAGGGCCTTGTACGCCAACTGCTGGCTCCACGAGCCATTCCAGATGGCCACGGTCTTGCCTTTGAGGTCGGCCACCGAATGAATGCCCTTGCGCGCGACAATGTCCACACCGTCGAGGCTGGTCTGGGTGCTGGCGACCACCTTCACCGGTGCGCCATTGGCGGCCAGGCTGATCACCGGGGTATCACCGACGATGCCCACGTCCAGCGCACCGCTGGCCACGGCAGAGGCCACCGGGGAACCGGTATTGAAGCGTTTGAAGTCGATCGTGTATGGCAGGTCTTTCAGCTCCCCGGACAGCTCCAACACGATACGGTTGGAGAAGAACTGGTCGCCCACGGTGAGAGTCAGGGGCTCCGCTGCCCAGGCCGAAGGCCCCTGCAGCGTCAAGCAAGCAAGGCCCAGCAAGGAAAGCAAAGTTCGACGATTGATCATGATAAATCCCACGGGGTTAGATGGCGGATGCAACCATCTGTGGGCGTGCAGTCTGGTCGTTCGACGTAGAAGCTATCGCAATAACACAATGAGGTTTAATACTGTTGCGCACTATCGATAGAACGGTCGCACAGGTTGCTAGCTGCTTTTCGTATTAAAAACTTTGCCGTCCCTGAGTTAGGGTGACGTCACCAGACCACTGGACCCCAGCACCTGAACCACTTTCTGCAAGGTCCATTGCATGTCGACTTCCGCTTTGAATATCTGGGGCACACCGCCCACTGCCCGTTACGAACAACTGGCCGCGCCGTTTCGTCCATTGTTTGCACACATACTCGCACAGGCCGCCGAGGCGGATCAGACACGCGCCAGCCTTGCCACGGTGATCCAGCAACTGAATGCGCTGGGCTTGCCGCGTTGGCGCCTGCCGGCCAGCTATGGCGGACAGGACGCCACCCTGGTCGAGTTGCTCACACTGCTCACGGAGCTATCCGCTGCCGACTCCAACATCACCCAGGCTTTACGTGGCCATTTTGGTTTCTGCGAAGACGTGCTCAGCGCCAAGGACCTCGACTGGCGCGCGAAGTGGCTCGACCGACTCGGCCAGGGCGCCCTGCTCTCCCCCGGCAGCACCGAAGTCGGCCATCAGGCTCGGGGCGATTTCGGTACCCGCCTGCACCGTGACGAAGACGGCTCGCTGCGGATCAGCGGTCAAAAGTTCTACACCACCGGCGCGCTCTACAGCGACCTGATCAACACCATTGCCACCGGCGAAGACGGCACGATCTACAGCGTGGTCGTCGACCTCAAGGCCCCCGGTGTGCGGGTCGTCGATGACTGGAACGGCTTCGGCCAACGCCTCACCGCCAGCGGCACCTGCCTGTTCGATAACGCGCCGGTGGTGGACGACGACGTGCGCCCCACCCAACAGCGCTTCGGGCATGGGCAATCGTTCTTCCAGCTCTACCACCTCAGCACCCTCGCCGGCATCGCCCGGCGCGCCGCACTTAGCGGTGCCGAAGAACTCAGCAAACGCGCACGCACGTTCACCACCGGCAATGCCGACACCGCAGGCCAGGACGTGCAACTGCTGCAGGTGATCGGTGAAGTCGCGAGCCAGGCCTACGCCGCGCAAGCCATTGCCCAACAAGCGGCGCAACGCCTGGAGCAAACGGCGCAGTACGTGATCGCCCACGACCAGCCGTTGCACGATGACGATCCGCAGGTTGCGCTGGCCGAACTGGAAGTATGCCTGGCGGTGAACCCGGTGGTGGATGCAACCCTGGCCGCCACCACCGCCTTGTTCGATGCCCTGGGGGCCAGCGCCACCGCCAGCAGCAAGGCGCTGGACCGGCTGTGGCGCAATGCGCGAACCCTGGCGAACCACAACCCGCGCGTATACAAGTCGCGGATCGTGGGCGATTACCTGGTGAACGCAATCCTGCCGCCGGCGCAATGGCGAGTGGGCGTGGCAAAAACCTGACAGCTAAAAGGCACACCACAGGGCACATGTGGGAGCGGGCTTGCCCGCGAATGCGGTGGGCCAGTCAATAATCGATTGGCTGACCGACTGCATTCGCGAGCAAGCCCGCTCCCACAACGCTGATCGGCGCCTGCCTTAACGGCTCGCAAACGCCACCACCCGCGCCAACATGCGGTCACACGCCTGCAGTTGCTCCATGCTGATGAACTCATCCGGCTTGTGCCCCTGCTCCATACTGCCGGGGCCGCACACCACCGTGGGAATGCCAGCCTGGTCGAACAGGCCGCCCTCTGTGCCAAAGGCCACCGTGCCAAATTCCCGCGAGCCGCAGAACTGCGCAACCCACTCGGCCGCCTGGCTTTCCAGCGACGTGGCCAGGCCCGGGTAACTCGACAGTTCGCTGATGCTGATCGCCGATTGCCCGCTCACCGCCCGCATCGCCGGCAACAACGTGTGTTCAGCGTAACCCTGTAAATGCTGCACCACCTGCCACGGATCCTGGGCCGGCAGCGAGCGCACTTCAAAGTCGAACGTGCATTCCTGCGGGACGATATTCAGCGCCTTGCCGCCGTTGACCAGGCCGGTCTGCACCGTGGAAAACGCCGGATCAAAACGCGCATCCAGATGCTCTGGCGCCTTGAGCGTTTCGCCCAGACGCACCAGCTCGCTGATCAAGCGCGCGGCGTATTCAATGGCATTCACGCCCGACGGCGCATAGGCCGAGTGGCACGCCGCGCCCTGCACATGGCAACGCATCGCCAGCTTGCCTTTGTGGCCCAGCACCGGCTTGAGTTCGGTGGGTTCGCCGATCACACACAACAACGGCTTGACCGCGTGCCCATGAAACCGCTCGATCAGCGAACGTACGCCCAGGCAGCCGACTTCCTCATCGTAAGACAGCGCGATATGCACCGGCAGGCGCAACGGCGCCTTTACCAGGGCCGGCACGCACGCCAGCACACAGGCGATGTAGCCCTTCATGTCCGCAGTGCCACGGCCATGCAGCTTGCCGTCCTTCTCGGTCAGCTCGAACGGCGCCACGCTCCAGCGTTGACCGTCCACCGGCACCACATCGGTATGCCCGGACAACACGATGCCGGGCACGTCCGCCGGGCCAATGGTCGCCAACAGGTTGGCCTTGCTCTTGTGCTCGTTGTACACCAGCTCGCAGGCCACGCCATGGTCCTGCAAGTACGTGCGCACGAAGTCGATCAAGGCCAGGTTGGACTCGCGGCTGGTGGTGTCGAAGCGTACCAACTGCGCCAGCAGGTCGCGGCTCGTGTTCATCGGTCATCTCCCGGCACGGCGTAGCCGGGTGCTATCTGCGGGTTAATGGCGCGGTCGATGTAGTCCTGCAATTGCCCGCGATAGGCCTGCCAGAGGTGGTCGAGGGTGCTGATGGGGTCGGCGTCAGCCCAGTCCACGCGCAGGTTCACGACCGGCCACAACAGGTCATCGACGATGACCAGCGCCGCCGAATGCACCGGCCCGGCTTCGCCACCGCCGGCCACGCCGGCATGCATTGCGGCCAGCAGGCGGTCGGCGAGGTGCCCCGAGGCCGTTTCAAACGCCGCCACCATGGCAGTGATCACGCCGGGGTTGGCCAACATGTTCCCGGCCGCCACGCACTGCTCGCCACTCACCGCGTTATGAATACCCAGGGTCTGCGCACCACTGAAATGCGCGGTGCGGCCCTGGCTATCAATGACCGTCACCTGGCGGTATTGGCTGTGATCCTGCGCGATCACGGTGGCCAGCGCTTCACTGGGCGCCAGGCCCTGTTCCAGCAAGTCCAGCACTTGCGGCCCAAGGCTTGGCAAGGTGATGTTCTGCGACGCCACCGCGCCCACGCCCGGCCGTAGCCATGGGCAACGCGCGCCCACCGCAATGCTCGATGAGCTGATGGCGATACCCAACTGCCCCGTCTCGGCGCAGCGGGCGACAACGGAAAAAGTCATGGGGTTTCCTCAGTCGAGCACTGAAGGGTCAGCGTCGATCATCAACTGCTTCATTTCTTCGAAATGCTGGCGGGAAAAATCGGCAATGCCTTCCCAACCCCGCGCGGTTTTCTCCGCCACTTCATCGGACAACACCCGCAGCGGCTGCCCGGTCGACCAGGCCGTCACAAGAATCTGGCAGGCGCGTTCCAGGGTCCAGATATCGTCAAACGCCTCACCGATGGACCCCGCCGTCACCATCACGCCATGGTTGCCCATCAGCAGGCGGCTCTTGCCATCGAGCAGCCCGGCCAGGCGCGCGCCTTCGGCCTCGGTGTCGGCCATGCCGCCGTACAACTCGTCCACCGCCACGCGGTTGAAATACCGTGCGGTGTTCTGGTCGATCGGCGGGATGTGCGGCGTGGCCAGGCACGCCACCGCCGTGGTGTACACCGGGTGCAAGTGCAGTACCGCACGGGTGTGCGGCAGCAGCCGATGAATCTGCCCGTGGATCGACCAGGCGGTGGCGTCCACGTTGGGATGGTCGGCACAGGTCGTGTCGTCCGCGTTCAGCAGCAACAGGTCACTGGCGCGGATACGCGAGAAGTGCTTCCACTTCGGGTTGAGCAAAAACTGTTTGCCGTCGGCCGACACCGCGGCGCTGAAGTGGTTGGCCACCGCTTCATGCATGCCCAGGTGCGCAATGATGCGAAAGGTCGCCGCCAGGTCGATGCGCGTCTGTTCTTCGTGGGATAACGCCATGAATCGGTCTCCGCAGGGCGCGGCCGCACGCGAATGCGGCACGCGCTGATAGGTTTACTTCGGCATCAGCGTCGCGATATCGGCCTCGGTTGGCGCCTCGAAGTTGTACTTCTTCAGCAAGGCGGCGTACTCCGGCGTGGCGCGGTATTTTTCCAGGCCGTCGAGCAAGGCCTTCTTCACTGTGTCATTGCCCTTCTTCACACCGAAGCCATTCAGTACCGGGTAGATCAACGTGTCGGACGAGATCACCACGCGGTTGCCGAGTTTGTCGATCACGCCTCGGGCCACGGCGGCGTCGGTGATTTGCGCTTCAACCGCGTGGGCCAACAGGGCCTGGGTGGTTTGCGGGTCGGTGCTGTATTCGCTGATCTGGATCGGCTTCAAGCCCTTGGCCACGCAGTACTCCGCCGACAGCTTGTTCATCTGCGCCAGCCACGAGGTCGCGCCCATGGAGCCGATCTTGTGGCCGCAGAACTCTTCCGGGGTCTTGGGCTGGAACGTGCTGTCCTTGAGGGTCAGGATCGACTCGCCGCTTTTCAGATAAGGGATCATGTCGATGACCTTGACCCGCTCGGCGGTGATGTACATCGACGAGTTGGTCACATCGAAACGCCCGGCCTGCAGGCCGGTGATCAGGTTGGGGAAGCGTGTGTCGAGGGTCTCGACCTTGCGCCCCATGACCTTGCCCAGGCCGTCCATGAACTCGATGTCAAAGCCTGCGGGCTTGTTGTTATCCATGTACTCATAGGGAAAGAACGTCACATCGGAGCCAGCGATGATCTTGCCTTCCTGCTGGAACGCCGAAGCCGCCAACGAAGTCATCGCAACCGCTGCGCCCAGCAGGCACACGGCGAGGGGACGAACACTTTTACGAAACGCTGTCATGGTGATTACCTGCGAGGGGTTTGGGTAGCAAGGAATTGGGTTAGGCAGTGGCTGAATCTTGTCCTGCCTGTTGCACGAAGAACGAGGCGCCACGGGGCTTCTGCGGCAAGCGCATGTGGTTGGCCGTGGAACGCACCAAGCCGCTTTCTTCACCGGCCACCAGCAGGCCGGCATGTGCACTGGGCAGCGGGTTCTCGCCGAATGGCAGCGCATCTTCAGCTGCGTAAACGCTGATGAAGAGGGTGCGCGGGAGTTCGGTCTCGTTAGGGCTGGAAGCATGCAGGAGGCGGGTGTGCATGAAGCACACGGAGCCCGCCGGGCCATAGCAGGCGACCGGGTGCTGGCAGTGTTCCTCGACCACCGCATCGTCCACCGAACCGGTGAACCGCTGGTGCTGCCAGTGCGACCACAGCGGGCCTTTGTGGCTGCCGGGGATCACGTTCAACGGGCCGTTTTCCGGTGTGACTTCACTGACCATCAGCAAGGCGGTGACGATGTCATCGTTGCTGTGGGGTGTGAACAGGAAGTCCTGGTGCCACTTCACTTGGGTCGCGGTATGGGGCAGTTTGGAGTTGATCTTGCTGTGGTGAAAACGTGTGCCCTGGGCGCCGATCAACTGCGCGCAAATCGCCGCCATCCGCGAGTGCAACGCCACGCGTTCGTAAGCCGGGGAAATCTCGGTGGGCGAACTGACCCGGCGCAGCGACGGGTGATCGGCGCGGTGATCACCCTCCAGGTCAAAGCGCTCGCGGCCATCCACGGTGGTGCCCCAACCCCGGTCATGGCCGCGGCTTTCTTCTACCCACTGGTCGAAGTCGTGCTGCAGTGCGGCCACTTCGTCCACCGACAGCACGCCTTCTACCACCAGGAATCCATCACGCTGGAATTGTTCGATTTGCGATTGCTCGATCATTTTAGGGTGTCCTGAACGTTAAAGAGATCACGCCAGCGAGACGTCCTTGAGGAACGCCTCCACGCGTGGGTTGTGGCCGCTGCGCAGGGCGCCCGGCGTGTCGTCGCAGACCACGCGGCCCTTCTCCATGAACACGATGCGGTCGGAAACCTTGAAGGCAAAGTTCATCTCGTGGGTGACGATCACCATGGTGATGCCCTCCTCGGCCAGGGCCTCGATCACTTGCAGCACTTCGTTGACTTTCTCCGGGTCGAGCGCCGAGGTCGGCTCGTCGAACAGCATGATCTGGGGGCGCATCATCAGGGCGCGGGCGATGGCCACGCGTTGCTGTTGGCCACCGGACAGCTGGTGCGGGTACTTCCAGGCGTGGTCGAGCATGCCGACCTTGTGCAGCAGCGCGTAGGCCTGTTGCTTGAGGTCGCAGGTCGCTCCCAGGCGGTGGTATTTGGGCGCCATCAGCAGGTTGTCGAGCACGCTCAAATGCGGGAACAGGTTGAAGCTCTGGAACACCATGCCGATGTTCAGGCGATGCTCGGCGTGCTCGATGTACTGGGGTTTGTGCGCGCCGACTTTATTCAAGTGAATGAACGGCTGGCCGTTGATCCGGATCTCGCCGTTATCCAGTTGCTCAAGGCCATTGAGCAAGCGGATCAGCGTGGTCTTGCCGGAGCCCGACGGGCCGATCACCGACACCACTTCACCCGGCTGGATCTGCAGGTTGACCGAGCCCAGCACCTCGATGTCGTTGTAGGCCTTGTGCAGCCGTGCGGCTTGCAGCGCGGGCTCGCCATTGGTGGCCGGGCGCGCCAAGGCCGTGCGCTGTTGAGTCGCGAGGGCCAGCACTGCTGCGTCGGGAACGCGGGAAACGTTGCGCTGGTTGACGTCGAGAAAGCGCTCCAGGCGCTTGAGCAGGAAGTCGAACACCGTGACGATAAACACGTAGAAGAATGCCACCGCCGCCATGGTTTCGATCACCAGGAAGTTCTGCGAATACAGGCGCTGGCCGACCATCAGGATCTCGGTCAGGGAGATCACCGACACCAGCGAGGTGAGCTTGACGATGGAGATGTATTCGTTGGCCAGCGACGGCAACGCCACCCGCAGCGCCTGGGGAATCACCACACGCCATTGGGTGCCGAAGAATTTCAGGCCCAGCGCCCGCGCCGCCTCGCCCTGCCCCTTGGGAATCGAAAGCAGGCCACCGCGATGGATCTCGGCCACGTAGGCGGTCTCGCAGATCACCAGGGCCAGCAGGCCGGACCAGAACGGGTCGGCCAGCACCGCCGACGTGCCGGGCAGCGCCTGGGGCAGGTTGTAGATAAAGATCAGCAGCACCAGCAGTGGCAGGCTGCGGAACAGCCAGATGTAGCCACGGGCCGGCACGCTGAGCAGGCCATGCTTGGATTGCTTGGCCAGCGCCAGCAGAAACCCCAGGCCAATGCTCAAGACCCAGGTCAGGGTACTGAGCTTGATCACCGTCCACGTCGCGCGCCAGAACTCGGCATCGGCCAGCAAACCAAACATGTAATTCCAGTCGAATGTCATCGTCGCCGTGCCCTGAGAAGTTGATCTACATCGATGGGTTCAGAGTCGTGGGGGGAGGCACTTGGGGTCAATTCGTAAAAGCCGGGGCACTGGGTAGGCAGAACCTATGCAGCTCAAAAGGGTGCACGCCGGAATTCACGGCGCGTCGCGCGCCGCATTTCGGTGCAAAACCGGGTTGCCGCGTGATCGTTACCGAGCTTCGCGAGCAAGCTCGCTCCGACAATCGCGCACCGCATGCGGGTCAAAAAAGCTCGGCGGTGCCATGCCGGGGATGTATTGGTCGGACACAAACATGCGGCACCGCTCGGCAAACGCCGACACCACCCGCGACAGCTGGGTATTGCTGGCCGTGGCGTAGCCCAGGCGCATCGGCCGGTGCGCGCCCGCCAGGCGCAGGCGAATCACGCGTTTGCCGTCCTGGGACATGTTCGATTTGGGCCGTGCATTCGCGAAGGAATAGCCGATCCCATTGCCAACCATGGCGCGCACCGTTTCGAGGTTGGTGGAACGCATGATGATGTTCGGCGTGGTGCCCGCCTGGATAAACAGGCTGAGGAAATAGTCGCGGCTCCACGGCGTGTCGAGCAGCACCACCGGGTAGGCCTCAAGGTCTTGCATGCTCACCGCCGGCAAGCTCGCCAGTGGGTGGTACTCGCCGACCATGACATAAGGCGGCAACTGCGCCAGGGGTTGGAAGTCGATGTCCGGGCTGGTCACCAGGTCGTAGGTCAGGGCAATGTCCAGCTCACCGCTGCGCAATTTCTCCAGCAATTCCTCGTGGTTGCCCTCGGCTTGCGTCAGCCGCACGCCGGGAAACGCACGGCCGAAACCGAACACCAATTCAGGCGTGATCATCGGCGCCAGCGACTCCAGGCAGCCCACCCGCAACGGCCCGCGCACGGTGTTCAATGACTCCGACGCTATGGTGTAGAGGTTGGTCATCTGCTCCAGGATCAGCTTGGCCTCCTGCATCACCAGGCGCCCTACTGCCGTGAGTGAAATGCCCTGGGCGTGGTGGCGGATAAACAGCTGGATACCCAATTCCGCCTCCATATGCGTGATCGCCGCCGAGATCGACGGCGACGACACGTGGATGCGCTCGGCGGCCGCACTGATGCTGCCCGCCTCTCCCGACGCAACGAAATACTCCAGTTGACGCTGAGTAATACGACTGAGCATTACGCCTGCCCCTCAACAATGACTGTACAGGTCACGTTGCAGGGTTCGTGCCGGGTCAGGCGCCAACCGATGACCTGCACGGGCTTCGGTTTTTCCTAAGCACTACCCCGCGCAAATGCTGGTTTCGCCGGAACCGGGGCGGTGTGAAGCTGGATTCATTCCGCTTCCCACGAGCCTCCGTCATGCCTACCCACACCCGCATCCGCATGTTCAACACCCGGCAGACCTACCCCAACCAGGCGCTGGACAACGACCTGTGCCAGGCCGTGCGCGCCGGCAATACCATTTACGTACGCGGTCAGATCGGCACCGACTTCGACGGCAACCTGGTCGGCCTTGGCGACCCGCGAGCCCAGGCCGAGCAGGCAATGAAAAACGTCAAGCAACTGCTTGAAGAGGCGGGCTCGGACCTGTCGCATATCGTCAAGACCACCACCTACTTGATCGACCCGCGTTACCGCGAGCCGGTGTACCAGGAAGTCGGCAAATGGCTCAAGGGCGTGTTCCCCATTTCAACCGGGCTGGTGATCTCCGGCCTGGGGCAACCGGAATGGTTGATGGAGATCGACGTGATCGCCGTGGTGCCGGACGACTGGACCGTATGAAAGCGGTAATCGCCCGCGAGCCTGGCGGCCCAGAGGTGCTGCAGGTGGTAGAGCGCCCTGTCCCGCCATTGCACGCCGGTGAAGTGCTGATTCGTGTAGCGGCGGCTGGGGTCAATCGGCCCGACCTGATGCAACGCAATGGCTCGCCCGTTCCCCCGGGTGTCACCGATGTGCTGGGCCTGGAAGCAGCGGGCATGGTTGTCGCGGTGGGCGCGGATGTGGATGAGTTCGCCACCGGCGATCGCGTGATGGCCTTGCTCAATGGCGGCGGCTACGCCGAATACTGCGTGGCGCAGGCGGCGCATTGCTTGCCGGTGCCTGCGGGCTTGTCACTGCACGATGCCGCTGGGGTGCCGGAAGCGGCTTTTGCCGTGTGGCATAACCTGTTTGAACTGGGCCGTTTGCGCAGTGGCGACACGGCGCTGATCCACGGTGCCGCGAGTGGCGTCGGCAGCTTTGCCGTGCAGTGTGCGCACGCCGCCGGTGCGCGAGTGATTGCCACCGCAGGCGGCCCGCAGAAAGTCGCGATGCTGCAAGCGCTGGGCGTATGGCGCGCGGTTGACCGTCACCTTGAAGACTTCGTCGACGCAGTAAACGACTGCACCGAAGGGCGCGGCGTCGACGTGGTGCTGGATAACGTCGGCGGCCCTTACGTGGCGCGCAACCTTGCCGCCATGGCCATGGGCGCTCGGCACGTGAGCCTGTCGTTCCTGCAAGGCGCCCGCATCGAGTTGGACTTACAGGTGCTGATGCGCAAAAACCTCAGCCTCACCTCCTCTACCCTGCGCCCCAAAAGCCATGCCGAAAAAGCCCGCCTGGCCGTGTGCATCCGTTCGCGTTTCCTGCCCTGGCTGGCCTCCGGTTTGGTGCGCCCGCAGGTCCATGCACTGTTGCCACTGGCTCAAGCCGCCGACGCGCACCGCCTGCTGGAAGCCAATGCCAATGTCGGCAAAGTCGTGCTGACCGTCGCCGAATAACCTGGAGCCCCCTCATGACCCACCGCGTGTTTTTCCTCAACGGGCCCAACGCCAACCTCTACGGGCAGGACAAAAACGGCACCTACGGCAGCGAAAGTTTCGCCAGCATCGAAGCCCGTTGCCAACGCCATGCCGCCGCGCTGGGCCTGAGCCTGGACTTTCGCCAGAGCAACCACGAAGGCGTGCTGGTGGACTGGCTCCAGGAAGCACGCATGAACGCCGACGCCATCGTGATCAACGCGGCCGGGCTGAGCTACAGCAGCGTGCCGATCCTTGACGCACTGCTGGCCTTCGACGGCCCGATCATCGAAGCGCACATGAGCAATATCTGGAAGCGCGAAAGCTTCCGGCATCACTCCTACGTGTCCAAAGCCGCTACCGGCGTGATCGCCGGGCTAGGGACGCTGGGTTATGAACTGGCACTGACTGCCGTCGCTGCGTTGCTGACATCTTGAAACCACAACGCATCAAGCCAGCGCCTTCGGTTGAAATCGATGTTGCAGACAAACCCTCACTTTCCAGGAACCGCCCATGTCAGTAGAAACCATCAACACCCTGGTAGTCGGCGCAGGCCAGGCCGGTGTCGCCATGAGCGAACACCTGTCCCTGATGGGCGTGCCCCACATCGTGCTCGAGCGCCACCGCATCGCCGAACGCTGGCGCTCGGAACGCTGGGACTCCCTCGTCGCCAACGGCCCGGCCTGGCACGACCGCTTCCCCGGCCTTGCTTTTGAAGGGATTTCACCCGAGGCCTTTCCACCGAAAGAACGCATGGCGGACTACTTCGAAGCCTATGTGCACCAGTTGCAGGCCCCCGTACGCACGGGTGTGGACGTACAGTCGGTGGAGCGCCATGTGGGCCGCCCCGGGTTCAAGGTCACCACCTCCGCTGGCGTGATCGAAGCCGCCAACGTAGTTGCTGCCACCGGCCCGTTCCAGCGCCCGTCCATCCCGAATATCGTCCCCGCCAGCGCGCCAATTCATCAACTGCATTCCTCTGCCTACAAGAACCCTGGCCAACTGCCCGAAGGTGCCGTACTCGTGGTCGGCGCCGGCGCTTCCGGCTCGCAGATCGCCGAAGAATTGCAAAAGGCCGGCAAGACCGTGTACCTCTCGGTCGGCGAACACTACCGCCCGCCCCGCGCCTACCGCAGCCGCGACTACTGCTGGTGGTTGGGTGCGCTGGGCCTGTGGGACGAAGTCAAAATCCAGCCGAAGAAGAAGCACGTGGCGTTTGCAGTAAGTGGCTATGAGGGTGGCAAGACCGTCGACTTCCGCCGACTCGCGCACCAAGGGATTCAACTGGTGGGCGTCACCCAGGATTGGGCGGACGGTGTCATGACGTTCCAGCCGGGCTTGGCCGAGAACGTGGCCGAAGGCGACCGCGCTTACTTTGATGTGCTGCGCGATGCAGATGCCTACATCGAGGCGAACGGGTTGCCGTTCCCCCTGGAGCCGCAAGCCTGGGAATTGTTGCCCGACCCGGAGTGCCTGGTGAATCCGACCCTCAGCCTGGATCTGGCTGAGGCCGGCGTGACCACCATCCTGTGGGCGACCGGTTTCACATTCGATTTCAGCTGGTTGAAAGTGGATGCGTTTGACGACAACGGCGAGCCGTTCCACAAGCGCGGGATTTCGGCGCAAAGCGGCATTTACTTTTTGGGGCTGCCGAACCTGGTCAACCGCGCGTCATCATTCATCTATGGGGTGTGGCACGATGCGAAGTACGTGGCGGACCATATCGTGTTGCAGAACGCGTACAAGGCCTACAAAAAGCCCGAGTAAGCAGGGGCGTTCTTTTCGCAACCACAACGCCCACACACAACGCCGCTCCCCTGTGGGCGTCGTCGAGCCTTGGCAAGGCTACGATGACCGCCAGCCACCGCCGGGATATGTCCTGCAGCAAGCTTCACCACCGTGCTCGATTGCCTACAGGTGCGTCAGAATCCGCCGGCTTTGTGTGTTTCCCCCGTCTACTAACCTGCGCACAGCTGGCCCCTCTGTTTAGTAGCCGGGAGGCTACGCTAGCTGAACGCTAGCGCTTCGAGTTTTTAACCCATCGATTCACGAGTCGTCGTAACCCTCTTACAACGACTCGCGATTTCATACAGTGCGTTCAGCCACGCTTGGGCAGCTTCCAGTTCGGCCGGATAAAGTGGCACGTATACCCATTAGGAATTCGCTCCAGATAATCCTGATGCTCCGGCTCCGCCTCCCAAAACGGTCCGGCCGGCTCGATCTCAGTCACCACCCGACCCGGCCATAGTTTCGAAGCCTCCACATCCGCAGCGGTATCCTCGGCAATATCGCGCTGCTGCTCGCTCAAGTAATAAATCGCCGAACGATAGCTCGGACCAACGTCATTGCCCTGACGGTTAGGCGTGCTCGGGTCATGGATCTGGAAAAAGAACTCAAGAATCTGCCGGTAGGTGATCACCGCCGGGTCAAATACGATTTCGATCGCTTCGGCATGGTTTCCGTGGTTGCGGTAGGTCGCGTTCGGCACGTCGCCGCCGGTGTAGCCGACGCGGGTCTGCAGCACGCCGGGGTAGCGTCGGAGCAGGTCTTGCATGCCCCAGAAGCAGCCGCCGGCGAGGATGGCGGTTTCGGTTGAATTGGTCATGGTCTGCCCTTGCGTTTGGTGGATACACACGTAGTTATGGGGCTGTGTTGGCCAATAGCAAGATTCACGCTCTTATCACGCAGCGAGCCGAGACCTCAGGGTTTGAAGTTTTTCATCAGTTTGAACAGATGGCCGGGCCAGATCCAGCGTGCCTTGGGCGGGTCGCGGGTGTCTGCGAGGCTGCCCAGGAGCGTGTGAGTGGGCAACTCACCGGCAAGAACCTCCGAGGTCGAACGCTGTTGCACTTGATCGCTCTGCAGGTCAGTGACTTTGTATATCCGGCCATTGGACTTATCCATCGTATAGCCGGCGGCCTTGCCGTATTCGGTGAGGTTCCAGACCCCGTTGACGACGTCGGTGATCACCTTGGAGGGGGGTAGCTTTATGTCCTTGTGCGTGGTGGTGACGATATGGTCCGCGGCCTTGGCGTATTCAAAGGTGGCGAACTCACTGCCGAGTGGGGGTTGATCCGCGCCTTCACTGGAGAATATTTTCACCATTCGCTCCAGGAACGGTATGCCGCCAATATGGGTGAACGCCCCGTTGTCTGGACTCAGAATGTGTCGCACGAAGCCCTGGTCGATACGGGTGCTGCTGAACGCTGAACTGGTCAAAACGCTTGAGGCAATGGCGGCGTCCTCAGGCTTGAAATCGAACGTTGTCCAATACTCGTCTACGTAGTAGCCATTACTGCCAATGAGCTGGCGACCGTCGCTGTAATGACGATAGTTTGCGAGTGCATGAACCAAGAGGTCGACGTGACGTAGATCCGCACCTTCTGACTGTGCATGAGCGTACATATCCGATATCAAAGCACGGTCATCCCGCGTGAGGAATTCGCTGCGCCGTTGAGCGCCATTCTCAAAGGTCGCAGGTGGATGGGCGACGGGTGGTTCGCTGCCGCGAAACAAGCGCGAAATCATAATCTCGTAACCCGTAGCGGGGGGTGACTTCGTACCCGAATTGGCTGAAGACTCCATCGACTGTATCGATTCCCACGCCGCCCGTCGCTCGTTAACCGTGAAGGCGCCACCGTTGTCGCGGGCGATCAGGTTGAGTTGATCTCGCCCTAGGCCGTTGAAGGGGTTGCTGTCATGCCCATTGAGGAAACCGGTCGCTTGTCGCGCACGTGCCAAGAGTTCCGGGTGGCGGGTAGTTGGAATCTCTGCGTCATGTTGCGCCTTATTGGCGAAATACTTATTGTCGGTGATCGCCTCGAGTGAATCGGCGCTCTGTTGGCCCAGTGGTATTTCAGCCCGTATTGCTGCCTCATTCAATTGACGCGCCAGGATCGAGACGGTGGCGATGCCGTTATTGCTTGTGGCAGTGAGCGCATCAGTGCTGCCATTATCAGACGAGACCGCGGACGCAGTAGCAACGCTTGGGGAATCACTCGTCACGCGGGTGTTAGACGATGATGCAGAAGGATTGATAGTGATCATTAGAATTCACCTTGCTTAACGGCATGTGAACGTTCATACAAAAGGTTTCGCGCCGCTACAGTGCACTCGCAGTTGAAATAACTACGAGTGCCACGCCGCTAATTAATACCGATATTTAAATGTCACAGAATCGACGCCAGCAGGACGAGCATAAGGTGGCGTACCACCCAATACCCTGTGATAAATCGTGACTTTCGAACCATGACCGAAGGACTGATCATTAAAAACCATTAACACACCCGAAGAATTCGGGGAGATAGTTTCACAGTTTTTTTCGGCGCTGAAAGGACGAAAATAACATAATTCCACGTCATCCCTAAGCGTCCCAGGATAATACGTCGTACTCCAGCGAATCTCTAGCAACTGCTTGGGATCATTAAGTGTTCCAGGGGGAATATCGGGATACAAAACATTGAAGTTCGCAAAACCGACACCAGGATCAGTGTGGGAGTTAGATAATACGAGCACTTGCCCTGGTGCTCCCGACTTAGTAATAGAAAACTCCGTCGCCCATGCGATCTCTTTTGTAAACACCACTAAAACAGCAAGTACGGCGAGCGAGAACCGATTTGCACGGTTGCGGCCTGCATATACAATCGAGCTTTTCATAATCTTCACCCTAGCATCAGAAGTTAGTACCTGAGGTTCCAATCATTCCAGCAGTAGGAATCACACCCCTACCCTTGCACGATTTTTCAATTCAAGTAAGGCACTCACTTCCTAAAAGCATGAAGTCCCTATCTGTAATACTTGCAAGTAGGACTTCGTCAGCAACTTCCTAGTCCCGCCTCTGCTCTATTAAAACGCCCTGTTTCAAGGCATGATGTGCCCTCACATCAAGGACGATAAAAACTGTGAAACACACCCTCACCGCGCTACTGCTGGTTTGCCTGGCAACGCCTGTATTCGCCGATACCACCTCTATCGGCTTCAAGAACATCACCGTCGCCGATGCGCAGCGCCCTTTGCAAATGGTCGTCTGGTACCCCACCGCCACCACCACGACACCGGAGCTGATCCGCGATGACGCAGTGTTCTTCGGCGCCCTCGCGGTGCCCGACGCGCCAGCAGAGAGCCGCGAACACCCCTTGGTGGTGCTGTCCCACGGCTACGGCGGTAACTGGGGCAATCAGGTATGGCTGGCCAGCGCCTTGGCCCACGAGGGTTACATCGTGGCGGCGCTGAACCACCCCGGCACTACCAGCAAAGACCGCAGCCCCCAGGCTGCCGCGCAGTTGTGGGAACGGCCCAAAGACGTGAGCCGGGCCATCGATGCAGTGATCGCCCAGCCGACGCAATTCGGTGCAGTCGCGAAAGGCCACATCGCCGTGGTGGGCCATTCCATCGGCGGCTGGACCGCCATGGAAATCGCCGGTGCCCGTTTCGACCCGGACCTTTTCGCCCGGGACTGCAATGCCCATCCCAAGCTGGGCGGTTGCATCGGCTACCAGCAGATAAAACCCGCCGAGACACCGACTGCGAAGGCCCAACTGGCCGCAGCCCTGCGCGACGTACGTGTCGGCGCCGTGGTGACATTGGACCTGGGTCTCTCGCGCGGCCTCACCGACGCCAGCCTGGCCGCACTGCCGGTGCCGGTACTGGTGATCGCGGGCGGCGTACCCACGGAGGATATGGACCCCAACCTGGAGTCTGCCGACATGGTCCGGCGCCTGCCAAAAGCATCGACGCACTACGTAGAGATCACCGACGCCACGCACTTCAGCTTTATGTCGATCTGCAAGCCGGGCGGCATGGCGTTGATCGAGGAAGACTCGCCAGGCGATGGCATGATCTGCCGGGATGGTGAGGGCGCGCGACCGAGGGCGGTTATTCAGCAGCAGGTGGTGGCGTTGATCGATGAATTTCTGGCGCGCTCCTTTCACCCTTGAAGAAGGCGCAATCACCTGAAACATCGCGATGAAGCCCCCGGAGTGATCGTGGATACCCCCAAAGACGCCTCGTTCGCCTACCAAGCGGTGTATCGCTACCTCGTCGAGATGATCGAGGCCAGCCCTGCGCAAGGCGAGCAGAAGTTACCGTCGCTGCGCCAGTTGGCGCAGCGCCTCGGCGTGTCGGTATCGACGACCAAGTACGCCTACTCGCTGCTCGAGGATGAAGGCCGGGTTTACGCCAAGCCCAAGTTCGGCTACTTCACGCGTTGGGTGCCGGGGCCTTTATCGACTGGACACCCGCCGACCCTGCTCGACCAAGTCTTTGCCAGCGCCCGGCAGCCAGGCATGCTGGCCCTGAGCAGCGACGCCCCTGCGATGCTGCTCTCGCTGGAAAACCCGCTGCTGATGATCGAGCGGGAACTGGCGCGCCTTTACCCGCGTTCACTCAGCCCGCTCTATCTGCCGTTCGGTGAGCCAGAGTTGCGCGCGGCGTTGGCCGAGCACTACACCTGTTCCACTGCCAACTATTGGCAGGCCGACCAGGTGTACATCGGCGCGGACCTGCACAGTGTGCTGGAGTTGTCGCTCAATGCCCTGGGGCTGGAGGGCACGGTGGCGCTGGTGGAATCGCCGTGCTCATGGGCGATCCTGCGCCAGTTGCAGGCGGCGCACATCCGCGTGATCGAAGTGCCCCTGGACGCCGACGGGCGCTTCGACCTGGTCGCGCTCGATGAACGGCTCAGGCAGGAGCCCATCCGCCTGGCGGTGCTGTCGTCGACCGTGAACATCCCCCATGGCAGCCGCATGCCAGCTGAGGATAAACAGCAGATCTGCCAGTGGCTCGCTGAGCGGGATATCTGGTTGTTCGAAAACGACACGTACGGCGAGTTGTACTTCACCCCCCAGCCGGCCCGCTACCGTGACTTTGCCGACCGGCAGAAACTGTTGGTGTTCTCGACCTTCGACAAGGTGATCGGCGCCGAGGCGCCCTACGGTTATGTGCTGTGCCGAGGGCATGGGCCACAGTTGCAGCGGTTGTTCATGAAGCGGGCGTTTCGACTCTCGCCGATCCGCCAGAAAGCTATCGCAAAACTGTTCACCTCCCAGCGCATCGACCCGCATCTGCACAAGCTGCGGGCGGTGCTGCAAGCAAGCATGACGCGTATGAACACCCTGCTGGACGAACACAGCCAGGGTACCTTCGAGGTGGTGATGCCCCAAGGCGGTGCGAGCTTCTGGCTGGAGGCCAAGCACCCGGTCGACATGCACCGGGTGTTCGAACGCCTGCTGGCCGAACGCATCGTCATCGCCCCCGGTGAGTTGTTCAGCCAGCAAGGCGCCTGGAAACAGCATGTGCGCCTGAGCTTTACCCTGGATTGGAGCAAGGACATCGCCCAGGCCGTGGAGCAACTAGCGCGGGCAATCCGTCACAGCCCGTAACAGTGCCGCGCCTCAGGGAAGCGACCATGGCGCACGTCTTCGGCAAACCGCTCGCACGCGTCACGAATCACCGCGCCGACATCCGCGTACTGTTTGACGAAGCGCGGCAGGTGTTCGCCGCCCAGGCCCAGCACATCTTCAGTGACCAGCACTTGGCCGTCACAGGCCGGTGAAGCGCCAATGCCGATGGTGGGCATTGTCGAGTCGAGGGTGATCTGCCGCGCAACACCTTCAGCCACCCCTTCGAGCAACAGGCTGAACGCGCCCGCTTGCAGGTTGGCCCGAGCGTCCTCGACTATCACGGCGCCGGTTTCAGCGGTGAGGCCCTGGGCCTTGAAACCGCCCATCACATTGACGAACTGGGGCATCAACCCCACGTGAGCCATCACCGGAATACCGCGCGCCACCAGAAACTCGACGGTGCCCGCCAACGCCTGGTTGGCTTCCAGCTTGACGGCGTCGCAACCGGTGCGCGCCAGTACCTGGGCGCAGTTGCGGAAGGCCTGCTCGTTGGATTCCTGATAACTGCCGAACGGCATGTCGGCGATGACACAGGCCAGGTGCGTGCTATCGACCACCGCCCGGGTGTGGCCGATGATTTCTTCGAGTTGCATGCTCAACGTCGAAGGCCGGCCATAACCGACCATGGCCGTGGAATCGCCCACCAGGATGAAGTCGACCAACGGATCGATCAGCTTGGCGATGGCGCTGGAGTAAGCCGTCAGGGAGACGATCTTCTGCTGGCCCTTCATGGCGACCAGTTGCGGGACAGTCATGCGCTTGGTGCGGGTATGGATGCTCATCAGTGTCTTCCGTTATGCGCTGGAGGACCCGATTATTGGTGAAAGCAACGGCGATTCAATGCACAGATTGGCGCTAAAAAGCGACCCAGGGGACGGCGTCGGATTTTAAGCTGGTATCATCCCGAGCCTGAACAACCCGGGTAGAAAGACATGAATCGCCAGAAAAAACTGCAGCAGCTCTTCAAGGCCAAAGCCAAGAAGGCCAGCGCCAAATTGGCGCCGAAGAAAAAGGATACGTACATCAGCAAGGCAGATCGGGAAAGGCTGGCGGCCGAAGCGGCCCAGGCGCCCAGCCTTCCACCTGAAAGCTGATTCAGCAACCGCTCAGCGCCACCTGCGGTCGCTCGCCCGCAAAGAAGAACGGCCGCAGACGCACGCCAACGCTGTTGCCGATAAACGCCGCCACCAGCCATACCCAGCCATGCAGGCTGCCCGAGGCGATGCCGCTGAAATACGCGCCGATGTTGCAGCCGTAGGCCAGGCGCGAGCCATAGCCGAGCAACAGGCCGCCGATTACCGCCGCCACCAGCGAGCGCGCTGGAATTTTCAGGCTGGGGGCAAATCGCCCGGCCAGGCCGGCCGCCAACAGCGCACCGAGGACGATGCCGATGTCCATCACACTGGTGATGTCTTCCCACACCGGTGCGGCCAGGGCCTTGGCGTTGCCCGGCATCTGCCAGAACGCCCAGCTGGCCACGTCTACACCCAGGCCGCTCGCAACCTTGGCACCCCACAAGGCGAACGCTGAAGTAATGCCCCACGGCCGCCCCGCCAATGCCAGGGTGGCGTAGTTAAGCAAAGCCAAGCCGATGGCGCCCCACACCAATGGCCACGGCCCGCGCAGGAAGCGGCGCACGCCTTGGTGCTCGCTTTTTACACCCTCTTCCAGCTGACCGTGGCGGCCCTTCTCCAGGCGAACCGTCACCAGCGCAATGATCGCGAACACCGCCAGGCTCAAGCCCAACGCCGGCACCACGCCGAAACTCTTGACGATGGACACTGCCGGGAAGGCCGGGAGCGCGAACCACCAATCCACGTGGTGCGTGGCAATCAACGACCCGCAGATAAAGAACAACAGCGTCACCAGCATGCGCGCATTACCGCCGCCCACGGTGAACAGCGTGCCCGACGCACAACCGCCGCCCAGTTGCATGCCGATCCCGAAAATGAACGCCCCGAACACCACCGACACCCCGGCCGGCGCCACCAACCCGACCACTGGCTGCCCGAATAACGTGCCCGCCCCCAACGCCGGGAAGAACAGCAGCACCGCCACCGCCAGCATCACCATCTGCGCGCGCAGGCCGGCGCCGCGCCGATCATTGATGAAGACGCGCCACGCCGAGGTGAACCCGAAGGCGGCGTGGTAAAGGGTCAAGCCCAGCGCGGCGCCAACCACCAGCAATAGCACCTGGCGCGAGCCGACCATGTTTTGCAGGAACAGGGCGCCAAGCACCAGGATGATAAAGGCCACCAGCGGCGCGACAGGCTTGCGCGCGGGGGTGAGAGAAAGAGTGCTCATGGAGTATCTCGGGCAGTTTGAATGGGTTGGTTGCGAGTGGGCGAGTATACCCCGTGGGGCGAAATACAGTGTGGGGGCCGGCGAGGCTGCGATGGCGGTGTGTCAGGCGATGGAAAGGCCAGCCGTGCCGCCGCCTTCGCAGCCTCGCTGGGGCTCGACAGCTCCCACAGTTGATCTTCGTTGTGGCTCAAATTTCGGTCTACAAAGCAGATCCCTTGTGGGAGCTGTCGAACTTTGGCGAGGCTGCGATTACGGCGTGTCAGGCAATGGAAAGGCCAGCCGTGCCGCCGCCTTCGCAGCCTCGCTGGGGCTCGACAGCTCCCACAGTTGATCTTCGTCGTGGCTCAAATTTCTGTCTACAAAGCAGACCCCTTGTGGGAGCTGTCGAGCTTTGGCGAGGCTGCGATGGCGGTGGGTCAGGCGATGGAAAGGCCAGCCGTGCCGCCGCCTTCGCAGCCTCGCTGGGGCTCGACAGCTCCCACAGTTGATCTTCGTCGTGGCTCAAATTTCTGTCTACAAAGCAGATCCCTTGTGGGAGCTGTCGAGCTTTGGCGAGGCTGCGATTACGGTGTGTCAGGCAATGGAAAGGCCAGCCGTGCCGCCGCCTTCGCAGCCTCGCTGGGGCTCGACAGCTCCCACAGTTGATCTTCGTCGTGGCTCAAATTTCTGTCTACAAAGCAGACCCTTTGTGGGAGCTGTCGAGCTTTAGCGAGGCTGCGAAGGCGGTGGGTCAGGCGATGGAAAGGCTAGCCGTGCCGCCGCCTTCGCAGCCTCGCTGGGGCTCGACAGCTCCCACAGTTGATCTTTGTCGTGGCTCAAATTTCTGTCTACAAAGCAGATCCCTTGTGGGAGCTGTCGAGCTTTGGCGAGGCTGCGAAGGCGGTGTGTCAGGCAATGGAAAGGCCAGCCGTGCCGCAGCCTTCGCAGCCTCGCTGGGGCTCGACAGCTCCCACAGTTGATCTTCGTTGTGGCTCAAATTTCCATCTACAAAGCAGATCCCTTGTGGGAGCTGTCGAGCTTTAGCGAGGCTGCGATGGCGGTGGGTCAGGCGATGGAAAGGCTAGCCGTGCCGCCGCCTTCGCAGCCTCGCTGGGGCTCGACAGCTCCCACAGTTGATCTTTGTCGTGGCTCAAATTTCTGTCTACAAAGCAGATCCCTTGTGGGAGCTGTCGAGCTTTGGCGAGGCTGCGATGGCGGTAGGTCAGGCAATGTAAATGCCGGCGGTGCCGCCTTCGCAGCCTCGCTGGGGCTCGACAACGCCCACATTGATCTTCACTGTGGTGGGTAGCTGCGCCTGCCGCGCTATGCACCCAGGCATTGTGCAAATCGTTCCGTCGGCTTGAGGAGTCCCCGATACAACCATGAGTTTCCTCGGCACCTTCCGCTCCCTGCGAAGCCCCAATTACCGCATCTGGGCCGCCGGTGCACTGGTTTCCAATATCGGCACCTGGATGCAACGCACCGCCCAGGATTGGTTGGTGCTGACCCAGCTCACTGCGCACAACGCCGCCGCTGTCGGCATCGTCATGTCGTTGCAGTTCGGGCCGCAACTGCTGTTGCTGCCGTGGACCGGCTTTGCCGCCGACCACTATGACCAGCGCAAACTGCTGATCGTGACCCAGGCGGTCATGGGCCTGCTGGCACTGACGTTGGGGGTGTTTACCATCACCGGGTTCGTCGAGCTGTGGCATGTGTATGTGTTCGCGTTTCTGTCCGGCTGCGCCTCGGCATTCGATGCACCGGTGCGGCAGATCTTCGTCGCGGAGTTGGTCGGCGAGAAGGACTTGTCCAACGCCATCGCGCTCAACTCCACCTCGTTCAATATGGCCCGCATGATCGGCCCGGCGGTGGCCGGCCTGACGATCGCATCGGTAGGCACCGGCTGGGCGTTCCTGCTCAATGGCAGCAGTTTCTTTGCGGTGCTGGCTTCGCTGTTTTTGCTGCGGGTCTCGGGGCAGCACGCCAAGGTCCGCGCCTTGCGCACCAAGGGCAGCCTCACCGAAGGGTTGCGATATGTGTGGGCGCGACCGGACTTGAAGGCGATCCTGCTGATGCTGTTCCTGATTGGCACCTTCGGCATGAACTTCCCGATCTTCATCTCGACCATGGCGGTCCGCGTGTTCGATACCGATGCGCGCGGCTACGGCCTGCTGTCCTCGACGCTGGCCATCGGCACTATCGCCGGCGCACTGATCGCGGCTGGCCGTGAACGCCCACAGTTCAGCTCGCTGCTCAACGGTGCGGCGATATTCGGGATTGGCTGCACCTTGGCAGCCCTGGCGCCGAACTACTGGCTGTTCGCGGTGGCGCTGGTGATCATCGGCGTGGGTGCCATGACCTTCAGCAACACCACCAACAGCCTGATGCAGCTCACGACCGAGCCGGCGATGCGCGGCCGAGTGATCGCCCTGCGCGTGGGCGTGGCCCTGGGTGGAACGCCGATCGGTGCGCCGATTGTCGGTTGGGTCGCTGACCACCTGGGGCCACGTTGGGCGCTGGGGGTGGGTGCGTTGGCAGGGATACTTGCCGTGGGGGTGGCGCTCTATACCCTCAAGCGCCAACTGGATCGACCCGCCTCGATCATGTCCGCCCCACCGAACCCGAAACCGGAAGATCCCCCAACAACTTGAGCCCGGTGCTCTTCACAAAGGTGTCGTAGTCCATCGGTTTCTGGATCCGCGTCTCGGCGTTGGGCAGCACATACGCCCAGGCACGCTTGCTTGAGGCGTCATACACCAGCTTGAACAGGCGCGTCGGCACCCAGACCTTGTTGTCGCCGATGGTGCCGTAGCCGGCATCGAACAGCGGGCCGGTGAACACATACACATCCCCCCCCGCACGCTTGGCGAATTTGCGCACGTCGGCCTCGACTTTGCTCCAGACCTTGCGGTTGTTGGTGGGGTCTTGCGGCACCATGTTCGACAGCGCGAAGGACTGGGCCATGGCATGGGCGTTCGGCGCATCGGCAGCCGGGGCCTGGTGGCCGCGGTCCACGGCCGGGTGCTGGCTGCGGTAGTCACTCAGCTCCGCACGCCCAGCCTTGGGGATGCGAGGGTCGGGGTAGAACTGGTTGGTGCGCTCTTCGCCTTTGGCGTCTTTCAACTGCGCGGCATTCAGGCGCTCGACCACCACCAGCGGTGTCTTGCTGGTTTGCGAGTACAGCACCGCAAAGGTGTCGGAACACAGGGCCAGGGGTTTCATCGACGCCGGGACGGTGGCTGTGTTGATCGGGGTGGTAGCGGGGAAAAGTTGGGCGCAACCGTCGAACGAGCTGCGTTGTTGCGTGGGGGTGTAGGGATTGGCCAGGCTGCGTGCGTCTACAGCGGTGGAAAGCAAAACAAGGGCCGACAGCCCGACTGCAATATTGCGTAGGTACATGCGTTAGATCTTATGGTGAGGGTAAACGGACAAGCGCGAATGTTCGTGCGGGGCCTATGACCCTTATAGGGCTGTTTGGTGCCGCAAGGCTCACGGATAAGGTTGAACCTCTCCTACACGAAGGGGCTCAGAACCCTACATCCTCGGGAGAACATTATGACCCAGACAGCCCTAGTCGTTGGCGCCAGCGGCATCGTTGGCAGCGCCATCACCCAGTTACTGCTCGATAATCAGTGGCAAGTCGCCGCGCTGTCCCGTAGCCCGTCCCAAGTGCCCGGCGTGATCCCGGTAGCCGCCGACCTGCAAGACCCGGCGTCTGTACAGCAGGCACTGGCCGAGTTGAAACCCTCGCATGTGTTTATCACCACCTGGTCACGCCAGGCCACGGAGGCCGAGAACATCCGCGTCAACGCCGCGATGGTGCGCAACGTGCTGGACGCGGTGCGCCCCGCCAGCAGCGTGCAGCATGTGGCGCTGGTCACCGGTTTGAAGCACTACCTCGGCCCCTTCGAGAACTATGGCAAGGGCAGCCTGCCGCAAACCCCGTTCCGCGAAGAACAAGGCCGTCTGGACGTGGAGAATTTCTACTATGCCCAGGAGGACGAGGTGTTCGCTGCGGCCGAGAAAGATGGGTTCACCTGGAGCGTGCACCGCCCGCACACCGTCACCGGCGTGGCCGTGGGCAATGCGATGAACATGGCGACCACCCTCGCCGTCTACGCCAGCGTGTGCAAACACACCGGGCGCCCGTTCGTGTTTCCAGGCTCCCGCGTGCAATGGGACAGCCTCACCGACATGACCGATGCGCGGCAATTGGCCAAGCAACAGCTGTGGGCGGCCACCACACCGGCGGCCGCCAACCAGGCGTTCAACATCACCAATGGCGATGTATTCCGCTGGCAATGGATGTGGGGGCAGATTGCGGATTATTTTGGCCTTGCGCCGGCAGAGTTCCCCGCCGCGCCCGCCCCGCTCGAACGCCAGATGGCCGACGACCAGGCCATCTGGCGCCAGATCGCGGCGCAACACGGGCTGAAAGAAGCGGACATCAGCCGGCTCATCTCGCCGTGGCACACCGACGCCGACCTGGGACGGCCGATCGAGGTCGTCACCGATATGTCCAAGAGCCGCAAGCTGGGCTTCACCGCCTACCAGGCCAGCGACCAGGCCTTTTTCGACGTGTTCGATCAGTTGCGTGATGCGCGGCTGATTCCTTAACCCGACAGCGGCAGCGACACCACAAATTCGCTGCCCTTGCCATGCCCCTCACTCATGCCCGTGACGGTACCGCCATGGGCTTCGACCAGTTCGCGCACCACAGTCAAGCCAATGCCCAGGCCGGCACTGTTGAAACCGATTGCGTGGGCGTCCTGCACATAAGGATCAAAAATGAACGGCAAGGCCTTGGCGGTCACACCGATGCCATTGTCGGCAATGCTGATCCTCAATCGCCCAGCGTCCACGCTCACCACCATCGCGATAGTGCCACCCGCCTGGGTGTACTTGGCCGCGTTGCCTAGCAGGTTGTGAAGGATCTGTGCGAGTCGCACGGGGTCGCCGTTGATAGTCAGGGTCGCGTCGGGAAGCGCCACATCGAATTGCTGCCTACGCGCGATCATCACCGGGCTGCAGGCGTCGACGGCGGCATTCAGGATGCGCAGCATGTCCACCTCGCGGCGGTGAATGCGCAGTTTTCCGGTGCTGGCGCGCGAGACATCCAGCAAGTCGTCGACCAGTTGGGAAATATGCTGGACTTGGCCTTCGATCAACTCGCGCATGCGTGGCAGTTGGTCGCTGGGTAGCCTGACCATGCGCTCGGCAATCAGGCTGATGGGCGTCAGTGGGTTGCGCAGTTCATGGGCAACCATCGCCAGGATGCTTTTCTGCTGGCCCAACGCACGTTCGGCAGTGGCTTGAAGCTCCTGGGCGCTGAGTGCGGCGATCACCAGTTGCGCATTGGCTTCGCGCAATTCCTGGAACAATTGTTGCTCCTCGACCTGAGGCGCCGCCACCGCGTCGGATTGCGCCAGCAGTATCGCCAGCACCAACTGCTGGTTGGCCTCAATCAGTTGCTCGACGTGCTGGGAATCCTCCAAGCGGGTGTTGGCGTCAGTCAGTTGTTGCTGCAGCGCGGCCAGTACGGCGCGGGCCTCAACCGTTTTCTGGCCGAGCATGAACAACTCATGGGCGGCACTGGCCACCTCACGCTTGTCCCCGCCCGCGCCTTTACTCATGAGTCAACTCACACATTTTCAGCGCCCGTGTGCTCGCGGGTCGGTCGACCACCGAGCAGCCCCTCCTGGTCAGCGAGCATCTCGCCGATCTGCAGGCCATCCTCGTTGATGTGGTATTGGCGCAGCTCATCGCAATGGGCACTGGCGCGCACCTTGACCACGGCCATGATGCGCAGCAAGCGGCTGCGCACTTCGATGTAGCGCTGCACGATGATCGCATCTGTCAGGAACGCCGTGCCGTAGGGGCTGAAGCGCAGGTCGGTGTAGCGGTCTTCGAGTTCCGAGGTCATCAACACGCTGACCCCGGCGCGGGTCAAGGCCGTGACCATGCGTGACAACGACTCACGGAAGTCCTCACGAAAGGTCGGCGCCAGGGCCAGCTCAAAACCCGACAGCGAATCGATGACCACCCGCGTGGCGTTCAAGCGGCTGATTTCGCTGAGCAGCAGTTGGACAATTTCATCAATCGACAGGTCCGGCGCCCGGCTGTCCACCAGGCCGACTTTGCCGCTGTGGATCAAGTCGGCCAGCACGGCGTTTTGCGAGCGGTTGGGGCGTTGTTCGAATACCGCGATAACGCCGGTTTCACCATTGCGTGCACCCTCGGCCAGGAAGGTCGCCGCCAGGATGCTTTTGCCCGACCCCGAAGGCCCAGCCACCAGCAGCGAATAGCCCCGCGGCAGGCCGCCGCCGAGCATGTCGTCGAGACGCGGCACGCCCATTTTCAGGCGCTGAACAGGCAGCGTCATCGGCGCCTCGACCGGGTTGAGGGCAGCCGGTGCGAACACCTTGATGCCCGAACTGGCAATACGAAAGGTGTGCAAGCCCGGCAAGGTCGGTTGGCCGCGCATCTTCATGATTTCCATCTTGCGCACCATCGAATTGCGCTCGACGCTCTGGCGCAACCAGATCAGCCCGTCGGCCACGGTGAAGATCGGGTTGGTGTCGGTCTCGGTGAAGTACTCGCCGATCAGGAAGGTAGTGGCCTGCCAGGTGGTCATCAACATGCCCAGTTGTTGCACGAACTGCGGCAGGTTGTTATTGGGGTTGTGTTGGGTCTGGCTGGCCAGCACCACCGAGCGGAAGGAATCGACAAACACCAGCGACGGCGAGTGCGCCTCCACTTCGCTGACGATCCGGCGCAGCACTTCGTCCAGGTTCCCGGCCAGGGTATCGTCGGCCAGGTTGATGTAGCGGATCGATTGGTTGATCGCTTCGTTGTCGAAGAAGTCAAACTGCTGCTGATAACGCAGCATCTTCAGCGGCGGCTCGCCCAGCACAGTGAAAAACAGCGCGGGGCGTTCAGGTGTCGCCAAGGCAAACATCATCTGATGCGCCAGCGTGGTCTTGCCACAGCCAGGGGGGCCGGCGATCAGGTTGAACGAAAACTCCGGCAATCCTCCGCCCAGCACCTCGTCCAGCCCTGGCACACCGGTAGCCAGGCGGTTGATAGTTACTTTGGTGCTCATGGCGAATTTTCCTGCGAAGGGGTGTCGCTCAAAGAAGGTTCCCACACGTCGCGCAGTAAACGCGCGGTCAGCGAAGGCCCGATCAGCGTGGTGAGCAAGGTGTAAAAGGTCGTCAGCAACACCTCACCCAAAAACAGCGCATCAGCTTCAGTCTGCTCTAGCAATACGGCCTTGAGCCCGGCCCGATCCGTCGCCGCCTGCATGCGGTCGTGCAAATCGGCGAGTCGCGCCTGGGTCGAGGCGCTGAGGTGCAGGCTGCGGCGCAACAGCGCGACACAGCCTTGCTGCCCAATGATGGGGATGAGTGCTGCGTCCATGTCCTGCAAGATCGACATGATCGCTTCAGCAATGCCTGCAATATCAGCGGCAGGACCAGCACGGTGCGCCAGAGAAGCTACGATCTGGCGGCTCTCTTCGCTTAGCGTGGACATGAAGGGCTAATATCCGATGAATTGAGACCCAGCGTACACCCAATGGCGTTCGACCGAGGGTTTAATGAGCCACTATCGCCGCTCCCGCACGCCGTCCCGGCTTGAACCCATGGGCCCTGGCACCCCAGGCAATCGCCAGCGACACGCCAATCAACACCAGCATCGCCCACGGAAATGCCGCCACGCCCCAGCGCTCCAGCAACACCCCACCGACGACGCCACTGCCGGCAATCGCACTGTTCCAGGCCACCACATTCAGCGACAGCGCCACGTCCGCGCCATCCCCCGCCGCGTCGGCCAGGGCGGTTTGCAACAAGGTCGCGGCACCGCCGAAACTCAGGCCCCATACCGCTACGCCGAGGTAGATCACTCCAGGCACGTTGCCGAACAAGCCCAACGCCAGCGAGACCCCGCCAAACACCACGAGGCTCGTGAGTACCGTGTGGCGCAATAGCGGCTCCACCAGCCTTGCCGTGATCCAGATCCCCGCCAGCGCGGCAACCCCGAATACCAACAACACCAGGTCAACCCGATCTGCCAAACCGGCCGGTGCCACAAACGGCGCGATGTAGGTGTAGAGAATGTTGTGCGCCAGCATCCAGCTGATGACCACCGCCAGCACCGGTCGCACACCCGGCGTGGTCAGCACCTTGCCCAACGACACGCGTTGATGCGCGGGCTGGGGCGCGTAGTCCGGGACTTTGACCAGTACCCAAGCGATCAGCACCAGGCTCACCGCCGACATCAGGCCGAAGGTGGTGCGCCAACCCACGCACCCGCCCAGCCAAGTCCCCAGAGGCACACCCAGCGACAGCGCAATCGGCGTGCCGACCATCGCCAACGCCAGCGCCCTGCCCTGTTGATGCGGCGCGACCATGCGGCGGGCGTAACCGGCAAGCAGGCTCCAGGCCAAGCCGGCCGCCACCCCCGCAAAGAAACGCGCCACCAGGGTCACGCCATAGTGGGACGACAGCGCCGTGATCGAATTGAACAGCAGGAAACCGACGATGGTCAGCAACAGCACATTGCGCCGGCGCCAGCCACGGGTGGCAATGGTCATGGGGATCACCGCCAGCACCGCCCCCAGGGCATACGCGGTCACCATCTGCCCTGCCATCGACGGGGAAATCGCCAGGCCTTCGCTGATTAACGGCAAGAGGCCGGCGGGCAGGGTTTCGGTGACGATACAGATAAAACCGGTCATGGCCAGGGCGAGCAAGGCCCCGATGGGCAGGCGGTCGGCTGACGCCGATAAAGTCAGTGAGGGTGTCACGGGAAACTCCTTGAGCGCAATTTAGATACTGATCGATACAGATGTTGCGGGCGCGCACAACGCGTTGTCAACGACTTATATATCGACTAGTATTTATCTCGCCACCCGCACCGGAGATCCGACATGGCACAAATGGGCCGCCCCCGTACCTTTGATCGCGAACAGGCCGTGGACCAGGCCCTGCACCTCTTCTGGCAGCACGGCTACGACGCCACCTCCCTCGCCCAGCTCAAGGCCAGCCTGGGGGGCGGGATCTCCGCGCCGAGTTTCTACGCGGCGTTCGGCTCCAAAGAGGCGCTGTTCGACGAATGCGTGCAGCGTTACCTGGCGACCTACGCCCAGGTTACCGAATGCCTGTGGGACGAAAGCCTGCCACCGCGCCTGGCGGTTGAAACAGCGCTGCGCCAATCCGTGCGCATGCAGTGTGAGGACGGGCACCCCAAGGGCTGCATGGTGGCATTGGGGGTGATGAGCGCGCCGAGCCCGGAGAATGCGCGGGTGGCGCAAGGGTTGACGCAGTCGCGACTGCGCACCCGGGCGGGGCTTGTGGCCTGCGTTGAACGGGCGATGCGCACCGGGCAGTTGCCAGGCACGGTCAACCCAACAGTGATGGCGACGGTATTTGATAGTTTCCTGCAGGGCGTTTCGATTCTGGCTCGGGACAATGTGCCCCATGCAACCCTCGACGCGGCGATCAGCCAGCTGCTGCTGACCTGGGATATTGCAGCGTCTACGGCACCGCCCATCCGTCCCGACAGTGCAGCAGAAAATCCACAAACGCGCGCACCCGGTGTGGCACATACCGCCCATGGGGATACAGCAAGGTAAACGGCCGCGAGCGTCCCCCGTAGGGCTTTAGCACCTCCACCAGACTGCCGTCGGCCAATTCCTGCTCGACGATAAACTTGTAGGTCTGGAACAACCCCGCGCCGTGCTTGGCCAGCGTCACGCCGCCCAGCACATCATCGGAGCAGCTGTACCCCGCCTCCCCCGCATATTCCTGCGCCTTGCCGTCGACCTGGAACAGCCACGCAATGCGACGACCGCTGCTCGGCAATTCGTACTGGATGCACTCATGGGTGGGCAAATCTTCCAGCCCCTGAGGGACGCCGGCGCGCTTCAGGTAGGACGGCGCCGCGACCACGACCAGCTCGGCATCTTCGAGCAGGCGCGCGATCAGCGAGGAGTCTGGCTGGGCGCGCACGCGGATGGCCAGGTCATAGCCTTCGGCGACGAAGTCGATATTGCGATTGCTGATGTGGATATCCACCGTAACCTGCGGGTACAACGCGCGAAACTTCGGCAGCAACGGCAACAGGCGATGATGGGCATAGGTGGTGGGAATACTGATGCGCAGCAGCCCCGACGGCACGGCCTGCGCGCCCATCACTTCCTGTTGGGCTTCCACCAGTTGGGTCAGGGCCTGGCGGCATTGCTCGAAGAAGGTCCGGCCGCTGTCAGTCAGGCGGATGCTGCGAGTGGTGCGCACAAACAGGCGCGAGCCCAGGCGTTCTTCCAGGCGCGAAATGCTGCGGCTTACGGCAGCCGGCGTGACACCGGCAACCTGCGCGGCGGCGGTGAAGCTGCTGGCTTCGGCGGCAAGGCAGAAGAGTTCGATACTGCCTAGCTGCAAATCTTCGAAATGGCGCTTCATGGGCACTCCTTCCCTGATGCTGGAACAACGGCCGTGAGAAATTGCAGCACGCCGATGCCAACTGCGCCACATCCTGGTTCAAACCCAATGGCAGGGGCGTAACGGTAACGGTTGATGAAGATGCCGGCTACCGCGCTGAACGTCTTTGGCAATGCGCGGGTGCCGTGGGTGACTACCGAGGGGGGAACCTGACGAATAAAGGCGCTCCGAAGAGCGCCTTTATTCATTTCAACTCACTGCTCGCTGATGGATTTAACATCAGCCTTGGCAGCACCACCAATCGCAATGCGCTTAGGCTTGGCTTCCTCCGGTACGACCCTGAGCAGATCGATGCTCAGCAAACCATTGGAAAGCTGTGCACCCTGCACTTCAATGTGGTCGACCAGGCGGAACGACAGACGGAACGCGCGCTGAGCGATACCCTGATGCAGGTAGGTGATGCCCTCGTTGTGTTCGCGCTTGCCGCCGGCGACGGTCAACACGCCTTTCTCCACCTGGATCTCCAGGTCATCCTCCACCAGGCCAGCAGCCGCGATCACGATCCGATAATGATCGTCACCGTGCTTTTCGACGTTGTGCGGTGGGTAGGTGGTACCGGCCTCGCTGCGAAGCGCCGATTCGAAAAGGTCGTTGAACCGGTCAAAGCCGACGGAGTGACGGAACAGTGGGGCCAAGGAAAGAGTAGTAGCCATTGCAAAATCTCCTGAGGTTTCTCCAAGTGATTTGATACGCGACCCGTATTCGGCATCGCGTAACACCTAAGTAGGTTCAGGCGGAAAAATTTCAAGCGGTGAAACAAATTTTTTTCAGAGTGATTCAATATTTTCTGCGCAGTGCAACGCTGACATTGTTGAAAAAATTCTCTCCCCTCCACCTGCACGACACAGCCTGTCGCCTCATCGTTGGAGGATAGCTTCAACGTCCAGTTTCCAGCCTGAGGTGCCCTCCATGAAAGCGCTAGCCTGCTTTGCCATCGGTGTAGTTGTCGGTGTGGTCGTGATGAAAAACAACCAAGCGTTCGATGAAATGAAGAAAGAACTCGATCGAGAAAAACATCGGCATGCCTCCCCCTGCACCGCGTGAGGCAAGCACAAGGATGGCACTCTGCCCTTGGATATACCGGTAGTTAGTGTTAAAACGCCATCAACGGAAATGCTTGCAAGACACCCAGTCCTTGCGAGCCATCAAGGTAGATTCGAGCATCGTCGCCCATGTCAGATCCCAAAGACCGGCTATTCAGGCACTTGGCCCTGCTACGCCTGATCCCACGTGAACCGCGCAGTATTTCCACCGCCGAGCTATTGCAAAAACTCAAGGCCGAACAATTCGACCTCGACTTGCGCACCCTGCAACGTGATTTGACCGGACGCTTGGGCCTTGACTTCCCGTTGCTCTGCGATGAAAGCCAACGTCCTTACCGCTGGAGTTTTCCCAAGGACACTCCGCAATTCGACCTACCTGCACTCGACACGCCAACCGCATTGGCGTTTGCGTTGGCTGAAAGTCATTTGGGCAAACTGCTGCCACCTAGTGTATTGAACCTGCTCGCGCCGCATTTCGAATTGGCACAGCGGCAACTCCAAGGCTTGCAGCACAACACCCTGGCGCATTGGGCAAAACGCGTGCGTGCGCTGCCTAATGGGAAAGCACTGCAACCAGCCCCGCTTAACGATGCCGTGTGGTCTGAAGTAGCCACCGCGCTGCTAGAAGCACGACAACTGGAGATCGTTTACCAGAGCCGTAGCAAGGGCAACCAAAAGTCCTTGCGCATTCACCCCGCAGGCATGGTTTCAAGACATTCCGTGAACTATCTGTTAGGCACAGTCGAGGGGTACAGCGATGTGCGTCAATTTGCATTGCATCGTATCCAGCAAGCCACGTGCCTGGAAGCCGCAGCCCAAGAGCAACCGGACTTCGAAATAGATCATTACCTGCACGGCGGTGGTTTCAACAGCACCGGCCCGGTCGAGCAACACACACTGGTCGCCGACGTAGCCCCGATGATTGCCTGGCTTTTGAAGGAGACGCCGCTGAGCGCCGAACAAACCCTTACGCCTTTGCCCGGAAGTGATTGGCAACGGCTGCAGGCCCTCGTGCCCAACGATCAGGAAACCTTCTGGTGGGTTTTCGGCCTCGGCGAAAGTATTCATTTGCATCAACCGATCTGCTGGATCCAGGCCATTGCTGAAAAGCTGAACAAGATGGTCGCGCTATACCCCCAAACCTATGCCTGCCAGGAGGTTCAATGAAACCCTACGACCCAAATGCCCACCAAGGCCAGACTCAAGCGGATATCGCGCAGACCGCCACGGCTTTGGCCACGAATGAAGTGGTCAGTCGCTTTGGCAGCGCCAACGCCGAATACATCAAGGGGTTCACCGGCGTCGACAATGAAGTTGGCAAGCAACTGAGCAAAGGCCTCAAGGGAATCAGCTCCGAGGGCACTGGTGTCAAACATCGTGCGGGTTGGGCCGCAGAAGTGGCCAGCACCAGCCGAGACAACGCGCAGGCCATCATCAACAAGTCCACCGAACGAACGATTCGCAGTGATGACCTGAACCGCTACGGTATTCAAACCGAAGGCAAGTACCGCGAAGCCGTCGACCGCGTACGGGTAGATGCCAAGGGCAATATCATCTACGAGGCACAGACCAAGCTGGAGGCCAATGGCAACCGTGTGGCTAACCAGGTAAGCCACGAGGAGCACAAGTACAGCAAGTATTTTGGCAAGAAACTCGAACTGCCCAGCGAGCAAGTAGACGACGCCCGAGCTTACTGTCGCCGGCGTGCTGCGGGTCTGCGCAAGCACGCCGAAACAGCGGAGCTGGAAGGCAAGACCGAGCTCGCCGAGAAATTCCGCGAGCGTGCGAACAAGTTCGACAAGCTGGAACGCGAAGACATCGTCGACTTGGGCATCACAACCGAGCAGGCCGTCGACTATGTCAATAATCCCAAGGGCGAGACCCTCAAGGATATTGGCCGTACCAGTCACCAGGCGGGTCTCGAAGGCGCGAAAGTCGGCGCGGTTGTCGGCGGCTCCATTTCTCTGCTGACCAACCTGTTCAGTGTCGCCTTGAAGAAGAAAGAGCTCGTTGAAGCTACGCAGGATCTGGCCATTGACACGGCCAAGGCCGCCGCCCTCGGCTACGGCACTGCGTTTGTCGGAGCTGCCATCAAAGGCGGACTGCAGCAATCGAGCAGCCAGACCATGCGCACACTGTCAAAGACCAATGCACCGGCAATGGTCGTCGATATCTGCTTGTCTCTGGGCGACTCGATCAAACGCTACGTCAATGACGACATCAGCGAAGCGCAATTACTGCACGAGGTCGGCGAAAAAGGTGCTGGCATGATCTCCAGCAGCATGATGGCCGCGCTGGGACAAGCCGCAATCCCGATCCCGTTCGTCGGTGCTGCGATTGGCGGGATGATCGGCTACACCTTGTCGTCGATGTTCTACCACGTCGCCTTGGAAGCCGCCGAGGGCGTGGAACACTCCCGTGTTCACTTGGCGCGCGTGCAGGCCATCGAAGCCGCCGCCCGAGAACAAATCGCAGAGGAACAAGCTCGACTGGACGCATTTACTCGAAGCGAGATCCCGCAACTGCAACAAGCGACCCTGCAACTGTTTTCCACCGCGGGCATTGCCAGTAGCAACGTCAATGACATGGCGGCAGCCATCAACCTGTATGCCGGGTTACTAGGCCAACAGCTGCAATTCCAATCGATATCCGAGTTTGATGACTTCATGGACTCGGACAGTCCCCTGACTTTCTAAATCACCCTGCGTGCTCCAAAAGGATGACTCACCGATGTTGATAAAACTGCTGTCCGATGCGGACAAACATCATTTACTGGACCTGGCAAAGTTGCTTTCGATTGCCGATAAGCCGCTGCTTTGGGATGGCAAGCGTGCGGATGAACTGACCTCGGGTACCAACCTGGATGCTCTGGTGATCCAGGAGGGCGAGCAGGAGTGCGAGCTGATCGCCGACCTTGAAAAATCGGTTGGCAAGCGACCGGACTTCGCGGATTTCATGGAATTCTTTGGCGATTCGGTCAACGTAAAGAAACGCTTGACCGACGTATTGAAAAAGTACCCCGTGCCCAAAGCTGGCAACCCGGAAACACGCGTTCAAGCCGCCACAACAGTGCTCAAGGAAATACTGAAGGGCAAATCGTTCGAATTGCCTTCAGCGCCTAAAGTCATTCTTTTCGAGTTGCTACTGGTATCACTTCGTGACGGGCATATCTCCAGCATCGAGTGGGCGCTGCTCAAGGAATTCCAACAGCACCATCGCCTGGAAGACTTCATTTTTGACGACCTGCTAGAGCGTGCCGAGACGCTGAATCAGGAAGTCAGCAAAACCATTTCGATCATCCTCGAGTAAGGAAACAGAGCATGCCAATTCCCCTGATCATTGGTGCCGTCGCAGCCGCCGCCGGTTTGTACGGTGCAGCTAAGGGTGTCAGCGGCGCCATGGACCATAGCAGCGCCAAGGACCTGAACAACGATGCCCGCATGCTGGTAAACGACGCGAACCAGAAAGTTGAGGATCAACGCCAGAAAACCAATACCACCCTGGAAGATTACGGCCAGCGAAAGTTGCGCGCGTTTAACGGCGTGGTGGCGGAATTTATCGAAACTTTTGAACGCCTGAAAAACGTCGAGTTGTCGCAAAGCCCCGAGCTGGACAAACTCAATGCAGGCGACTTCACCGGTAAGACGCTCACCGGGCTTCGCCAGGACTACCAAGCTTTGAAGGACGCCGGGCTAGGCCTCGGTGCCGGCATGGGCGGTGGCGCAGCGCTGGCCTTCGGTGCGTATAACGGCACCATGCTATTGGCCACTGCCAGCACCGGCACCGCGATTTCTTCGCTGGGTGGTGTAGCCGCAACGAACGCAACATTGGCCTGGCTGGGCGGTGGCTCGCTGGCAGCCGGCGGTTACGGCATGGCAGGTGGCATGATGGTATTAGGCGGCATAGTGGCGGGTCCGGCTCTAGCGATCTTTGGCCATGTTTTGGGCAACAAGGGCGAAGAGGCCTTGAACAACGCTCGCAGTAATATGGAACAGGCTCGCACTCTGCGCGACCAGGCCGAACTGATGGCCAGTAAGCTCACCGCCATTGAGAAAGTCACAGCGCTGGCGAACAGCACATTTTCCAAAATCAGCTCGCAACTGCGCCGAAGCGTAAGTGAACTGAAAAAAGTCATTGAACAGGAAGGCGTGGACTATCGCAGCTTCTCCACAGAGAGCAAGGAAG
Organism: Pseudomonas lurida; assembly: GCF_002563895.1. Classification (NCBI taxonomy): domain Bacteria; kingdom Pseudomonadati; phylum Pseudomonadota; class Gammaproteobacteria; order Pseudomonadales; family Pseudomonadaceae; genus Pseudomonas; species Pseudomonas lurida. The sequence continues at coordinate 4,220,212 of NZ_PDJB01000001.1, forward strand.
CAGTGTTTGCCTCAGTGAAGTTTGCCCAGTTGATCAAGGCGATGATAGACACCGCGATCCTCGACAAAGATGGCAACCTGGTCCTGGCGACCAAAAAGCGCATCCAGGACGTTGCCGCAGTGGCAAGTGGGCAAAAACCAAGCTTGGATATCCCGGCAGCCTGAGTACACCGCGCCCACGCACTGCCGTGGGCGCCCTTTCCCTGACAAAAGGTATTTCCCTGCGTGGACACCTTCCCCTGCACGCAATGCGGCTTGTGTTGTCAACACGTCAACCTCGCACTGGAGACTCAATTTCTCGACCGTGGCGATGGCACGTGCCGGCACTACGATGCGGCGAGCAAAGGGTGCAACATCTACAGCGAACGTCCATCAATATGCCGCGTGGACCAGCAATACAGCGAGCGATACGCTCGACGCTATAGCTGGGAGGAGTACGTGCGCCTGAACATTGAAGTATGTGAACTGCTGCAAGCCAAGGAGCAACAACTCATTCCGACCTACCCGGTGCAGTGAGGCGCGCCCAATCAATACAGTCGGGCGCAAGGGCCGTTGTGGGATCAAGCAACGCGACTCTGTACACCCAAGCAAACACGTTCGCTACCTGCCCGCACACGTGCTCCGCCGCAAAAAGCAATTACTAACGGCACACGCCCTGGTCAACCCCGCCTTGATCCTCCACTCGCCGTAGATCGCCTCCGTCACGAACGCCTGGCAATCAAAGCAAGGGGTGCAAGCCTGGGCGCCGCGCAGCCTGGTGATAATCCTGGCTTTGCAGCGAGCCGAACGTCGCCAGCAGGCCGACAGCCCCGCCACTGCCGTAGGTAAGCCTGGACGCCTTCGACAAAGGCGTGGGAGATATTTTCAGGTAGCGCACACGCGAGTGTCGGCTTCATCGCGCAACAGGTGGGCGGAGCCGTCGGGAACCTGCCGGGTTTGCTCCCCCTGCTACGACAAAAAACGTGGCTCCATCTTACGCATTGACATATCGGTAAATCTCGATATCCTCGCGACATGGACTTACTCGAAATATTCAAAGCCCTCTCGAACCGTACTCGACTAGAAATCCTGAAAGGTTTGAAGGATCCCGAAAAGAACTTCCCCCCGCAGGATGAAGGGGACGTTCATACCGTGGGCGTCTGCGTCAGCAGTATTCAAGAAGGCGTCGGGCTGTCGCAGTCAACCGTGTCCGATTACCTGGCCACGCTGCATCGAGCGGGCTTGATCGAGACCCGGCGCATCGGGCAGTGGACCTACTACAAGCGAAACGAAGCAACCATCAGCGCCCTTGCCGAGATCATTGGCAAGGAGCTGTAATTTTTTACTCCAATATATCGAGATTTCCCGATATCCCTTTTTACCGAAACGAGGTAATGCAATGAAAGCGATGATGCTTGAATCATTTGGCGGCCCGGATTCGCTCGAACTCTGCGAGGTGCCAAAACCAGTGCCGCACACCGGGCAGGTGCTGGTGCGGGTCCATGCGACCTCCATCAACCCCTTGGATTACCAGGTGCGACGCGGCGACTATGCCGACCTGGTGCCCCTCCCCGCCATCACCGGCCACGACGTCTCCGGCGTTGTCGAAGCCATCGGGCCGGGCGTCACGAACTTCGCGCCAGGCGACGAAGTCTGGTACACCCCGCAGATCTTCGACGGCCCCGGCAGTTACGCTGAATACCATGTGGCGGCCGAAAGTATCATTGGCAAGAAACCGCCCACGCTAAGTCACCTTGAGGCGGCGAGCCTGAGCCTCGTCGGTGGTACGGCATGGGAAGCGCTGACCGTGCGCGCAGCCCTTCGGGTGGGGGAAAGCATCCTGATACATGGCGGCGCGGGCGGTGTCGGCCACGTAGCGATCCAACTGGCAAAAGCCATCGGCGCCAGGGTGTTCACCACCGTGCGCGAAGCCAACATTGAGTTCGTTAAAAGCATGGGCGCCGATGTGGTCATCGACTACGAAAAGCACGACTACGTCGACGCCATCATGCGGGAAACGGCAGGTCGTGGCGTGGATGTGGTGTTCGATACCATCGGCGGCAACACACTGTCGCGCAGCCCCGACGCACTCGCGCAACTGGGCCGCGTGGTCTCGATCGTGGACATCGCCCAGCCGCAAAACCTGGTCCAGGCGTGGGGCAAGAATGCGAGCTATCACTTCGTGTTCACGCGGCAAAATCGCGGCAAGCTGGATGAACTGAGCACCTTGGTCGCACAGGGTCAATTGCGCCCCCATGTGGGCGCCGTCTATGCGCTGGCCGACATCGGACTCGCCCATGCACGGCTGGAGAGCCCCAACAACGGCGTCCAAGGGAAGATCGCGATTGCCGTCGTGCCCACTCGAGGAGCAACGTCATGATCTACGAGATCGCCGTGCTGCCCGTCCACAAGGAACACATCGACGCGTTCAGGCGTGCCTTTGCCGAGGTGGCGCCGTTGCTCAGCCGTGCGAAAGGCTACTTGGGCCATATGCTTGCCCAGGGGGTTGAAACACCGGAGCGCTTCAACCTGATCGTGCGTTGGGAATCGCTGGAGGACCACACGCCGGGGTTTGAAGCGAGTGAGGACCATCGGCTGTTCATGTTGGGGTTGGAGGGCTATTTTTCTGAAGAGCCACAGGTCTATCACATTGAGGGGACGACGTTTACCGCGGATGATGATCGAGCCTGGGTTTAGAGGTAGCTTCATCCTGTACGTTTGGAACTGCACGGAAAAATCCCACGCAAAAAAAAGCCTGCATCTCTGCAGGCTTCTCTTTATGTCGCTATCTGGCTCCACGACCTGGACTCGAACCAGGGACCCAATGATTAACAGTCATTTGCTACTGAAAAATCACAAAGGTGCCACGAAAAAACGTGGTGGAGACGTACATCGAATCTATAGCTCAACAAGAATAAAAACTACCACGCGTCAAAAATAGTCGCGTATCAATAGGAAGTCAAAGCAGCAAAATCTATTGGCCTGTAGGAAAAGTGGACAAGGATGGCCAGCTACCGCATCTCCTCCAGTGCATGCCTCACTTGGTCAACATCCACATGAACATATTTCAGCGTGGTACTGATGCTCCGATGCCCCAAGAGATCCTTAACGATATGCAAATTGCACCTTGGCTGCCTCATCAAGTCAGTGGCAATCGTATGCCTGAAGCGGTGCGGACTCACGTGCACACCAAGCTTGCGACTGAGCGCCGTGTAGAAGCGCGAAAGCTGACTCATATCCATCGTTCTACGCATATGCCGCTGAGAGAATTTGTTCACGTTGAAGAGCTGCTCGGTAGACCTAATTCCGCGCGCTTTGGCATTGATGAGCAAAATCCTCAAGTGCTTAGCGAGTTTGCTGTGGATCGGCACAAGGTGCTCATCAAAGTTTTTTGAGACCTCTGGATGAATGCAGATCGTCATGTTTTCCAAATCCACATCAAGGGGGCGAAGGCTAAGAAGTTCATTGGCCCGAATGCCTGTGTAGAAAAACGTCTCGAATACCGTCCGCCAAAACCATGCAGGATGAAACGAAGCCATTACTAGGGTTTTCATTTCAGAACGGGCCATACCCACAAGGATAATTCTCGAGTCTCGAATCAAGCGCTCCTTAACTGTTTTTGGCGGTCGATTTGGACAGCGCACACCGCATCCCTCGAATGGGTTCTCGAGGAGATTGGTGAGATTGTTTTTTATTGCGTAGCCAAATAACGCCCTGAGGTGACGAGCGTATGTGTTCCAACTCACCTCTTTGATATCACGTCCCAGGACTGATCGACGCCAGCTCAAGACCGTCTTCCTGTCGATCTCATCAATGAGACAGTCACCTGCAAACCGAATCAGAGCATTGGTAGCGACACGGTACCCCTGTTCAGTCGTAGCTCGCAGTCGCATCTCAAAGAAATAGATCTCCGGTAATTCTGAGATCACATGCATGGTGCTTCATCCTTGAAAGTAGGTGACCCTTTCAACGCCAGATAGGGGTTGTCATAGGGTTTCTCGGTAAATATCTGAAGCGGATCCTTTAGCAGATAGCCTCTAATGTCTCTGGTTTTACGTGGGCCTCTCACCTCACAGGCCCAAATATTCAAACCACTTGCGCATTTCTCGTGAATGCTCAGTTTCTCAAAACACCGCTGCACCCACCGCCAATCGGTTGTGCCCTGCTCTTTGGCTACCCTTGCCAATTCAGGATGCTCTTGCGCATACCGCTGAAAGATTCCGGGAGTCACCAGAAATGCCGTACCGGCCACGCTGTGTACTTTAGCTTTGGCATCGTTGATGACGACTTTATGGGTTACTACACCGCGACGAAGCCATCTTACAAAAGCTTTTCCCTGCTCAATCCCGCTCAACATCTCAACCCTTTTGGGTACAACGTCTGGTAGATATTGAGGTTGGGAATATGCGTAAAGAGATTCAGTCGGTGCAGCCCCCTTGTTGGGAGGGAAGAGATAAGAAGGACAGCTGTCGTTCTCCTCGGTCATACACGTCCGCTGTCCCTCCCAGAGATCGTCCGGATACTGCGTCGCCTCCATGTATTCGTCCGGTACTAATTTGTAGCTTGTCTCTGTAGGTTTTTCCGTAAGAACGGGCGACGTGTCCACGAGAATATCGGGCGGACGCTGTGGGAAGGTCGCGACCTCTATGTGGGCCTCTTCCCCTGAAGGCTCTAGCGCAGGACCCACCGTGATCAGGCCCGAAAAAGATGGCGGGCGCTCCCCTCTTTCCCAAATCAATGCAGGTGCGACCTTTAAAAATGTAAGTGTTTTTTGCCATTTTCCACTTTGGACTGTGGCAGTCCATATGGCCTTTCCTTCAGCATTCACTTGAATGATCGCGTTGTCCTGGAGGACGTTGAACAGTGTGGAGTTCGACGAAGGGATTGAATCGGCCCCCTGGGACAACAAGTGAGCCCTAAGCTTATCGGCTACTGTCTTGCTCACCAGCCACAACGCATTTTCAGTCAGCCACCCGTCTGAAGCCCGGGGCTGGTTCAACTTCAATTGGTCGGTTACGAGGTAGCGCAGTCCTTCAATTAACTGACGTTGCGCAGAGTGCTTCGGTGCCGCCAAGGCACGTGAAGGATTACCACCAAGCTCTTGGGCGACCGACGCTTGGTCAGCCTGCATGACGAGCTCTCCCAATGTGCCGGCATGTTCGTATTGACCCGCGAGGACATAGATGAGCGCGCTCCAAGGATCTGTATAGGAGCTCAACCAATCCAGGACTGGCTGGGTCAGTATTTGGGTGTAAAGCAGCCCAGCAGCCGCGCCATGGAGCGTGTACTCACGTTCCTTCAGATACTTGAAGCGGTAATTCCTAGAGATTGGGCCATGCCACGGGTGCCAGCGGGTTCCGTCAGCAAGATGCACTTCCACATCAACCGCTATCTTGCCAATGTCATGAAGCAAAGCGGCATACGCCAAGGCAGCAGTCCAAATTTCGGTCTGTGCGGCCTGGGTTTCAGGAGTGGCTCCCACAGGTAATAAATGGGACTGACGGATCTTGAGCGCGAACGCAACGATCTCCAGCCCATGGTCGAGCATCCCGCCAGGATAAGCATGGTGGTGGTTTTCTGAGGCGGGTAGTTGTTGGACCAGCTCGGCGTACCGCCTAACAGGCTCCAGATAGAGATCATCAAACTGAGATCGGGAAAGCGAGGTGCGTTGCCAGATATGCTCAAGCAACTTTCTTCGTCGCGGCGTCGACAAAAGCTCGGATGCAGTCCTGGGAGCAAGGTACTCATGAGGATCCGCGCCGAAGGTTTGAGATTCAGTTTGGGCGGCCTTTTTCTTCTTCGATTGCCAGAACATTCAGCTATTCACCTGCTTCAGTCGTTGGAGAGCCTTTTGCGTTTTTGGCTCATTGACGGCCCGTTTGCAGGTAGGCCTCTTCCCCTTCGACTCCCTTCCAATAGACCCTTCCGTTTCGCCCTTTCTTTATGGCTTTTTGGAACGAGTAGATCGATGGAAAAACTGGTCTGCGAGGTAGCATGTTTAAAGCTTGTGTATCGAGAATGATCAGATACGAGAACAACTGCTGACTAACCTCACTGTTTTCTTCATTGTGAGGACTTACCCGTAACTCCATACGCCTACAGCCCAGCGAAGACGGCCCCATAGATTCGCTGGGTACCCTCACACCTTCGGGTGCTCGCTAACATTTGAAGCAAGCGCTCGCTGAATATTCTTACAGTCACTGTCGCAATTGGCAGCTTGATCAAACCCTCCTGCTTTCTCATCCTCCCTACGTGCCCTGCTGACGTTTCAGCAACATGCTCAGGCAGTCCTGATCTAGAAGGCTGCAGTGCGTAAATCACGCACCGATCACTCGTCCGCCATCGCATTCACCACTGCGGTCACTCGTCAGAATCATTGACGATCGAATGCCTATCACACCACCCAACGGGGAAATCACTTTCCCTGGGGATGAGTGACTTCTCGTTTTTGCCAAGAAACGGAGCAACTCATGACGCAATTCTCCACCAACGAAACGAAATACTACGATCTGCACACTCGCGGTATCGGATACCTGTGTCGCGCACGAGAGGTCCAAGTGCGCAAGGCAGAACCGTTTATGGCAGTGACCGTAGCTGCACTTCACGGCGCCGCTGATGACGTTGAATACACCTACATCGACTGCCGAGTGACGGGCGCTGAAGCGGACACGCTGATTCGCAATTGCATGGAAGAGATCAACTCAGGGGATAAGGTCTTGGTGTGCTTCACAATCGGTGATATTTGGATTTCACCTTTCACGTACCAGAAGGGCGACAAAAAAGGTCAGCCTGGTGCGAGCCTCAAAGGACGACTGCTCTATCTGTCCATGATCAGAATCAATGGCGAGATCGTATTCAGGGCTCCGCCCAAGGAATCAGCACAGGACGCACAGCCAAACTCCGTTATGGAGAGCCCAGTGCCCGCCGCAAGCGAGATCTGACCGTCAGCAAAACACCTAGGCGCCCCCTCAAGGCGCCCTCACCCACCCTCGAGGGACAACGACTCCCTTGGGGACCGCGTGTCTCTTGCAACCCATTCAGAGGTTTACGCGATGAGTCACACCAACGACTTAGGCACTGCGGCCCTACCCACGATCGTCTGCCGTGAGGACGAAGATCACTTGATTCAGACGGCCTTACAGATCCTCGACCGTCGGCTCTTTACCCGAGGACCAAAGCTTCAGGATCCCCATGCGGTGCGCAACTACCTAAAGCTGCAACTCGCTGCGATGGATCACGAAGTCTTTGCGGTGATCTATCTGGACAGCGTGCATAGACCCATTAAATTCGAGGTGCTTTTTCATGGGAGTATCAGCAACGCGGTCATCCACCCAAGGCAGGTTATCAAGCGTGCTTTAGCGCATAACGCCGCCGCGATCATCATCGCCCACAACCATCCTTCGGGATGTCGCAAACCAAGCCTGGCAGATCAACGACTCACTGCCTGCCTCAAGGAGTCGCTGGAACTCGTGGAAGTCAGGGTGCTGGATCACTTCATCATTGCTGAAGGCTCCCCGGTCTCACTGGCTGAGTATGGCTGGCTATAGCCATCGACCAAAGCGCCCTACCCGGGCGCCCGTTGTTCCTCACACAGACACAACGTTGCCGACCTCACTCAGGAATTCTCCCGTTATCGATGGGCTCAGCTTTAAGCGGGCTCAACATTCAGGATCAAGGATGAATGAGCTGGCTCTTTTCTCAGGTGTTGGTGGAGGAATACTCGGAGGCCAACTCATGGGATGGCGCACCGTCTGTGCTGTTGAGTGTGATGCCTACGCCGCACAAGTTCTCGTGCAACGACAAAACGATAGAGCCCTGCCGGCTTTCCCGATTTGGTCTGACGTGTGCAGTTTTGACGGTAGATCGTGGCGAGGCATTGTTGACGTGGTATCTGGCGGGTTTCCGTGCCAGGACATCTCCATTCAAGGCAGAGGCGTCGGCAGTGAGGGTGCTCGATCAGGCCTTTGGAAAGAAATGGCAAGAATCGTCGATGAGGTTCGACCGACTTTTGTGTGGCTGGAAAACTCCCCAATGCTCGTTACACGAGGCCTTGCCCTGGTCCTCGGTGACCTTACCCAAATGGGGTATGACGCTCACTGGTGTCGTGTATCAGCGAGTGAATGCGGTGCGCCCCATAAGCGTGACAGGATCTGGTTATTGGCCTACCCCAACAGCGAGCATGGCCAAGGGTTCATCACCCAAGTCGCTGAAGCGAAAGTGTGGCAGGGACCGAACGAGAGACAGACTGGACCATGCGGTGATGGCGTCAGACAGTGGCCAGTTGAACCCGGAGTGGGTCGAGTGGTTGATGGGCTGGCCCAGCGGGTGGACCGGATTAAAGCCCTTGGAAATGGGCAGGTACCAAGAGTGGTGGCAAGCGCATTCAGTATCTTGAAGAGCGAGGCAAAAGCCTGAGGGTCACTGCCTAGACGCCGAGTTAACGTGCACTGAACCTTGCGTTCGGTAAGAAACCTGAACACTTTTTCAGTGGGTGCTGATTCAGCCTTTCGGCAGAAAGCTCTGCATATGCGTTGTCTGCCAGTACGGATCGTCTTCCACATCCACCGTCTCAAACCCGTGCTTTTGCCAGAAACTAATCGCACTTGGGAGAAAGGGATGGGTATGCAGGTACGGCACGTCAATGCCACCGGCGAAGGCTAGTGTCCTCAGATACCCATACAGCTTCGCGGCGAGTCCTGAGCTTCGTTGATCTGGACTCACGAACAAGCGCACCACTTCGACGACCTTGAGGCCCGATTAGTCGAGTTGAGGAAAACGGTAATCCTAAGGTAGGTAACCAATGGTCGCGACAATCTCGTTGCCCCTGCGAGCTACGAGAAATTGCCCCTTTCCTAGGTTCTGTACGAAAACTCACGAAACACCGTTTTCTGTAAAATTCATTGCCATTACAGCCAGGAGGCCAAGATGGCAAAGCGATATGAACTCCCTGACACCGCCTGGGACCTGATTGCCGATATCTTTACTCGAACCCGACGCACCGGGCGCCCTCGAGTCGATGATCGCCTGATGCTCAACGGCGTGCTTTGGTTGCTCTGCTCGGGAGCAGCCTGGCGAGATATGCCAGAGCGCTTTGGCCCTTGGTCAACGGTGTATCAACGGTTTCGCGACTGGCGTAATTGTGGCGCTTTCGATCAAATGCTCCAGCGCCTTCATACCCGGTTGAACGAGCAGGGCTTGATTGATCTGGAAGCCTGGATGATCGACTCCAGTGCCGTTCGTGCAACCCGAGCCTCATCAGGCGCCGGAAAAAAAGGGGGCCTGAAGAACTGCAAGATCACGCGCTCCGACGCAGTCGGGGCGGCCTGACAACCAAAATCCACATGCTATGCGACGCCAATGGCGTGCCGCTGCGTTTCCTGCTGTCAGGCGGACAAGCCAGCAATATTGCCTATGCCCAACCGTTACTGGATGAGGCTTACATCCCAAGCTTGCGCGGCCGTCCTCGCAAACGCTGCCGATGGCTGTTGGCCGACAAAGGATACGATGCTGAAGCCCTGCGCCGGTACTGTGATCGTTATCGAATGCAACCGGTAATCCCGTTGCGCAGCATGAAGCGCAAACCCAAGCCGGGTTTACCCAGACTGTTTGATCGCCCCAAATACCGGCAGCGCAACATCATCGAACGCATGTTCGGCTGGCTGAAGGAGAACCGCCGCATCGTGACGCGTTTTGACAAGCTCGCAACAAGTTTTGCAGCGATGGTCTCATTGGCCTGTGCGATGCGGTGCTTACGACAATACTTTTCGTACAGAGCCTAGAACTAGATACGCCGCCTTGAATCCCGCGAGATTAGGTGGCGTTGCTGTTTGGCTCAGCGTTGGAAAAATCTGCGCCCTGGCCCCCATAACATTCTCGATCACCTCATCAACTTCCGTGGACTGAACGGGCCAATAACGATGTCGATTTGATTTTTTGGCATGGGTGAGACTGTCTCGTTGGCTATGTGTTGGCAGAAAATACACGATTTAGGTGAAATTCAACCTACTGGATACAGATCCGAGATTCTGTAATAGACATTTCAAAAAAGAGGCTAATCCTCTCCCCTGGAATTCAAAACAACAAAGGGCCCATCAAGGGCCCTTATGTTGCCAAACCATTGATCTCACTTCGACAGCCAGGACTCAACGGTGTCTGAACCGTGCTCGGATTTCCATACCTTCAAGGTCTTGTGGTTGCCGCCCTTGGTCTCCACCACTTCGCCCGTGTGAGGGTTCTTGTACATCTTCAGCTGACGTGCTTTACGGGTAGCCGTTACCGGCTTGGCTACTGCTACACGGCGACCAGCTTGAGGGTCAAGGATATTGATTACGTCTTTCAAGCTAAAACTGTACTCCCCCAACAGAGCGCGGAGTTTTTTCTCGAATTCGATTTCCTTTTTCAGACCAGAATCGCTTTTCATGGACTCAAGCTCTGCGAGCTGAGCCGCCAGTTGTTGCTCGAGCTTACGGTATTCCACTAGACGAGACATTGAAGATTTCCTTGATATTGAAGCCAATCATGGTTGGCATGGTTAGTATGCTAAGGCAATAATGCAGATCAGTCACGGAAAAAACCTATTCTAACGTGCTGGGTTTACTAGCCTCACATGAATACTATAAATCAGCTTACGCTAGACATTTCATACCAAGTGAAATTTCAGATTTCTTAACGAGAATTGGTCCTCATTTACTTTTAGGGATGATTTCATGTCAGCAGACCTTGAACTTCCAGAAAACGCCGAACTACTACTGAAAAAATGGTACACACGCTGCAGCACCGTTGCGGTCGGACATTACAAAACTGCTGATTTCTACTCGAAAGCGAACATGAGACTAACAGTCACAGCAGCAGTACTATCGACCATAATCGGTACGACCGTGTTCGCTACGCTAGAGGAGCAATCAGGGTTTTTCTTGAAAATTTGCCTAGGCTTTTTAAGCTTGGCAGCGGCGGTGCTAGCCGCTTTGTCGGTAACAATGGGCTATCAGAATAAGGGGGAGAAGCATAGAACTGCCGGCTCAAAGTACAACTCGGCGGGCAGAGAGCTTGAGCAACTCGGCACGAACACTTCAGTGACACAAGAATTACTGGACAAAATACGGACTAGGCTTGATGCAATAGCTGAAGAGTCTCCCCACCTACCTCGCTGGGTCCATAATGAAATAGCAGACCCTAGTCAGCTATCAAAATGGAATAACTGAAGTGGAGCTACGCTCCTCCTCTGTATTTTATATTCATCTGGATACAATCAGTGCTCAGGTTTTACACTCAGATAAGGCGGCTTCCCAGACTTTAGGTTTGTGAGCGATCAACGCGGTTCAGCAATGACAAAATCCTGCGGCCTCTCCTTTCCTCAATTCGTGTGAAGCAGTCAGCAGAGCCTACAAAAATGCAGGAAATGTCTGACTGGATCATCGCAACGTTTAAGCTGATTATTTGATCTGGTTAGCTGTCGTCGACAGCACCTGCCCAGGTGACCATGATCCAGAAGGCCACGAATGCGCTTTACCGCATTGATCAGTTAAAGCTCACAACGCATTCGGAAGCGTGGGCATCGTCGATATGCTCGCCGACGGAATGCATCCACCCCACAGTGACGGGAGCTTACCGTCAGGTGGGACTCTGCGTCGCTTGCCAACTGCAGGAGACACGATGAAACTATCGCTAGCCCTTTATGACGCACTGACTTCTATCAGTGTGCCTAATAACAAAGCTAAAGCTGTTGTAGAGGCTTGGGAGGATGACGTGAAACATTTCGCATCAAAATCTGACTTAGAGCGGACCGAATCGCATCTTGAGGGCTCAATCTCAGGACTTCGTACCGATCTCACGGCACTTATAAAAGAGCAAGGTGCAGATCTACGTACATTGATCGAACGGCAAGCAAGCCAATTCCACGGTGCCGTTTCAAAGCTTGAGTCAAACATCACCGTACTTCGCTGGCAGTTTTGGCTCTTGGTAATTTGCTTCGGCTTCCCCATCCTAAAAAATCTTTATGAGGTTTACGGAAAAGTCATTGCGTCCTGATTTATAGCTTCACCCTCTCAGCCAGCAGTGCCCATTCTGCGGCCTACTAGCTACTAGACGTCGACATCGTCCACGTCTTGATTCACACCTATTCAGTCCATACGGGGAACACTCCCCGTTTGGGCGACGTGTCTCTCCGTTTTGGGCGTTTTTCGGAGAGACATATGAAAATCGAAAACCTCACCTCGCTTCAATCGAAGCTACTTCAGTCGCCAGTCATCTTCTCGCAAGACGCCTGGCACGAAGCGGTGTATCTAGAGCAACCAGCGAGCCTTGGTGACCTGGGAAACCGCTTAGGCGAAACCCTTCAAGCCGCGTATGCATGCCTTATGTACAGGACCGAAAAAGTAGATGCGGTAGAGCCGTTCTATGAGTTTGGCCTGTATCGTTTTCTACCTAGCGGTGATCGTGTCGATCGACACTGGCTGGAGTTACGGCTGATCGTGGAGCACGCAGCGGATCAACCATCCACGCTACGTATTGTTCTTCGGCGTGAAAGCTCATCTTTAGAATTGAAGGTACCTGATGTCTTTTTTGACCCAGGCCTAATGATGATGACCAATGGCGTGCATTCGCTCATCGAACAAGGACTGTTGGATGTGCATCCTCATCTCAACCGTCACCTTGTCGGTGATTGGGGGGATTTGTGCGACCAAGACAAGCTGAGCAATGAGCAGGCACTGCAGTACGGTGAACGCTTGTTCTCGTCCTACGAGATTGAAGCAGGGCAGGAAAGAAAGCTCTGGATCATCACAGAGAGGGACAGAAGCGTCACCACCTTGCTTCTACCTTCCGAGTACTGATTCATCACATCGCCGCATTCCATCTGTGGCTCATTCTCCCTCTCTGCGCTCTGTTAGCGCACTGAGGGGGTACTCCTGATTTTCCATTGCCGCTTATGAACTGGCCTCCCCCCGCAGGTTGCGAAGGATGCAGCAACAGATTTGCCTCGCCGTCAGGAAGCTATCGGTGCCCACATTACTTGCCAAATCTCGCTCGTATGCGTACTACCGCCAGGATGGTCGCTGTTTCTATTGCGACTATCCAATGTGGGTTAGCTCAGCACCTCGCTACGCAAAGCTGTACGGCTGCTCAATCGCGCAGGCCGAGCTCATGAAGTGCACAGCCGAGCACCTCGTGGCAAAACAGGACGCCGGTAACGATCGTGGTTCAAACATCGCCGCCGCCTGCAAAGTGTGCAACCAGCGCCGACACAACAGAAAGCATCCATCCACCCCTCAGACCTATCAAGAAATGGTGCAACGTAAGCTGAGAAACGGCGGTTGGCATCCCTTTCAAATAGCAGGTTTGTAAGAGCTAAAGACTGCCTATATCCAATTCACTTACGGTCGCGAAATCACTGAAGAATCGCCACCAGCATCAGCAGCCCGAGCAAAATGGCCTCAACGTTCAATACAGCCCAGGCGACTTAGCAATTGGCCCTGTTGCTTCTTAAGCGTCGCCTGCACTGGCAGCGGTAGATCACTCCAGAAAGTGAGCCCCGACCTTTCTTCGATCTGATCGACAGTCACTTGGTAAGCGCAGAAGTTCGCGTTGCGCGGAGTCTCTTGGTTCATGACAAAGGAGGCATGCAGCCCGTTTTCTGGTGAGGGTCCTACAAAGATGATCTTCCAATACCCGCTCGGGATGGTGTGGACGTTGTTCGTCCCTGGGAGCGTGCCCACAAAATGCTCATAGAGCGGACCGGTGGCGACGTACACCTCATCGATAGCTACGTCCTTAATTAGATTCCTCTCCTGGTCCTCAAGACGAGCCCAGGATCCTTGGTTGAGGTCGGATTTCTGAGGGGTGATGTTGGAGAGGTAGTTCAAGGTTTGCCAGTCAGGAACGCCCCCCATCGAGGCAAGGTTCGTCTGATGACCGCGATCGATCTTTAGCGCAACGTTTGCGCCGTTGTAGTCCACGGGATCAAGTGTCTCGCCGACAGGGACATCCGGATCCGTCTTCCAGTTACGCGGGCGGCCGCTAGCTGCCGACTCCTTCGTGATTTTGTACGACACCCAGTTTGCAAATTTGGTCGAGCCATTGTTGTTCAGCGTGTAAGCCTCCCGGATCAGAGTTAAAGGACTTCCGCCGGAAGGACAACCCACCGAGCAGTTATCGAATAAGCGTCCTTCGACAAGCTGGGTGCGCGGCTCGATCGTGGGCTCGGGTGTCCTATCTGGCGTAGTACATGCTGCAATGAGGGGAAGCGTCAAAAGCGCTAGATGCTTGAGTTTTATACGTCCTTGCATGGTGTAACTCCTAGGGTGAAAAGATGTGCCCATGAGTGACAACTTGGTGGATCTCGGTTCCATCGAATGCGAACTAAATGAACGGGTCTATTTGAAGCTTTTTAGATACGCGGCCGCACTTATCAGCAGTCTCAGTCTGAACGCTGTGGTCTTCACTGAGGTTGTCTGTTGATGGCCGAAAACAGCTGTCCTGATGCTCTGCTAGCGGGCAACATCTGCCCTTTGTGAAGGGCAGAGATCGGCCATCAGCGAGAAATCACTCAGCAACTGGAGAGCCGCAGGCTCTACGACGATGCGCACCTTTGACCCGGGGGACTTATGGGGTACATGGAGCAGCTGCAAGCAAGTGTGAAGTCCTTGGCGGCGGCAGGTGAGACTGGTCGCCGTAGCCTGGATGGGATGATTGGGCCGGTCGACGGCGCAATCAGTGAACTCAGCGGTGCGGCTTCTGAGCTGGAGGGCGTCCCTTTTGTGGAGCCGGCCATTGGCGAGAAGCAGCAGCGCGTTATGCGTGGGGTGACAGCAGGTTGGCCAGGTGGTCTCGGTGTACAGCGCAGCCACCTGGGCGGCGTCTCAGATTGATGAGCGCTTGGGAGCGCTGAGCGAGCAGGCCGGGCGAGCTGCGACGGCGATCAACAATATCGCCGGCAAGTTCAGGCCCTCGCTGTCTGGCATTCTCCCGACCGGGGCCTTTGCTGCTGATGCCGCACCGGCGCCGGAGGCGGTGAAACCCTTTCCGCACCTGATGATCATGCAGCCGCGTGATCCGAAACAGCAGCCGTACTTCTTCAATCTGGACACGGCGGCCTTTGATGAACTGCGCCGCTCGACAGCTTTCTGCTGGGCCTCTCAGGAGCGCCTGACGCGTCGACCAGCCCAGCAGGCTATCGGTGGGGACGAAAAGCTGACGTTGAAGGGCGCCATCTTCCCGGGCTTCAGGGGCGGCATCAAGCAACTGGACACCCTGCGAACCCTGGGTGGCAAGTTGCAGCCCATGACGCTGACCACTGGCTACGGCGACGTGTTGGGCACCTGGTGCATGACCAGTGTGGAGGAAGAACAAAGCGCGCTGCTGGGCGGCGGCATCCCGCGTAAGCAAAGCTTTACCCTGGAGTTTGTACGCTATGGCGACGACATGAAGAACGTCTGACGGGGATCTGTTGGACACCATCTGTCACAACTACTACGGCCATCTGAGCGGCACGGTGGAGGCCGTGCTCGATGCCAATCAGGGGCTGGCCGATGAGGTTCAGCCGTACCGAGCTGGTGTGGTGATTGTCCTGCCGGACATGCCGGCACCCACTGAAGAACTTGTGATGCTTTGGGATTAGCCAGGCCTGGCTGTCCTTTCCTTCCGTTACGCGTAACGGCCGCCAACATTTCCCCGCGTTGGCGGGGTAACTGGGTGAACCATGACCCCTCGCTTTCGTGTCGTTGCAGACGGTAAAGACATTACCGCGCTGATCAATGACCGCCTGTTATTGCTGAAAACCACTGACAAACCAGGCATGGAGTCTGACGACTTCGAGTTGCGGATCGATGACCGCGACAGCGCCGTGGCGCTGCCCAAGCGCGGCGCCGGCATTGAGATCTACCTGGGCTATGCCGAAACGTCCATGGTGCGCCTGGGCCGTTATATGGTGGATGAGGTCGAGATATCCGGCCCGCCTAACACCATCGTCGTGCGCGGCAAGGCCGGCGACATGCGCAGTACCGGAAAGACGGTGCGCAGCGGTAGCTGGGAAGATGTGCCACTGTCCAAGATCGTGGCCGACGTGGCTGCCCGCAACGGCTGGACGCCGGTGTGCAACGTCTCCACGAACGTGCCCCGGGCTGACCAGCTCAGCGAGTCTGATTTCAACTTCATCACCCGCATTGCCAAGCAACACGACTGCACGGCCAAGGTGGCCGATGGAAAGTTGATTGTCATGACCCGCGACGGCGGCACCAGTGCGAGCGGCAAGACCTTGGGCACCGTTACCATCACGCCCGCCGATGTCAGTCGGTGGCAATTCCGCTTAGGCGATCGCAATACGCACAAGGCGGTGGCCACCAAGCATCAGGACAAGAAAAGCGGTGAGCTGAAGCTGATCAGCCTGGACAACACCGATGTGCCCGACGGGCTGCCGGCGGTGCATCCAGACCGTCATATCTACCCCAATAAGACCGCAGCGGCCCAGGCCGATAAGACCCGCCTGACTGCCTTCAATCGATCTTCTGCAGGCGTTCGTCTTGAAATGCCTGGGCGTACCGATCTGTTTGCCGAGCGTTCGGTAAACGCCACCGGCTTCAAGGTCGGCATCGATGGCGAGTACCTGGTCGACTCGGTTGAGCAGGTATTCACTCAGGCTGGCTGGTCCACCACCGTTGAGTGCAATGGCGGCAAGAAAGGCAAGGCCAAAGCCAAAGGCCAGAAGACGAAAAAAACCAAGGAGGTAAAAGTTCTGGAGCTGTAACTGGCGGAACCCATCTCACCATTCGCCGCCATCGAGCGGCATTTTTTTGCCTGGGAAAAAGCGATGTCCATCACTGAGCTGCAACTTCAAAGCATCATGCCCAACGCCCGCCGCAAAGCGGGCGTTTTTGTATCCGCGCTAAACGCGGCCATGACCAACCGCAAGATCGACAGGCCGAAGCGTCAGGCTGCATTCCTGGCCCAGGTCGGGCATGAGTCCGGCCAACTGCAGTACGTGCGTGAATTGGGAAGCGATCAATACCTCAGCAAGTACGACACCGGGCCTCAGGCTGTCAAGCTTGGGAACACGCCTGCAGCTGACGGT
This sequence comes from Pseudomonas lurida, assembly GCF_002563895.1. Classification (NCBI taxonomy): domain Bacteria; kingdom Pseudomonadati; phylum Pseudomonadota; class Gammaproteobacteria; order Pseudomonadales; family Pseudomonadaceae; genus Pseudomonas; species Pseudomonas lurida. The sequence goes on from NZ_PDJB01000001.1 coordinate 4,237,252, forward strand.
GACGGCCAACGTTATCGCGGCCGTGGGTTGATCCAGATTACCGTTCACGACAACTATTTGCGCTGCAGCCTGGCGCTGTTTGGTGATGAACGTTTGCTGGGCACGCCTGAGCTGCTCGAGCTGCCGCAATGGGCGGCTGAGTCGGCAGCGTGGTTCTGGTCGGTGAACGGGTTGAACGCACTCGCGGATCAAGATCAGTTCAACACCATCACCCGCCGGATCAATGGCGGGCTCAATGGCCTGGAAGATCGGCTGCAGTTGTGGGGCAGGACGAGGGCGGTGTTATGCGTTTCTTCGACCTGATCCCCCCGCAATACCGGCTCGTGGCGGTCAGCATGTTGCTGGTGATGTTGGCGGTCGGATCTGCTGCCTTGGCCTGGACCGCGCAAGGCTGGCGGTACGGCCAGCAGTGGGAGCGCTAGGCCCGGCTGCATGCGGACACACTCAACGAGTTATCCCAAGCCTCTGCGGCTCTGCAGCTTACCGAGCAGCACAAGCGCTTCGCCCTGGAGCAGCGACTGCAGAACAAAGATGAAGCCCACCACAAGGAACTGACCGATGAGCAAACGAAACAGGCTCGTCTGCGTGATCGCTTGGCTACTGCTGATCTCCGGCTGTCAGTCATTCTCGCCACCACCGATGCCACGAGCAGTTGTTCAGTGCCAACCGCCGCCGCCGGCCGCGTGGTTCATGGCACCACAAGAGCCCAACTTGACCCAGCGCATGCTCAACGAATTATCGGCATCACCGACGCCGGCGACCAAGGATTGATCGCCCTGCGGGCCTGTCAGGCCTATGCAAGAGAAGTTTCTACACCGAAGTAAAAGAAGCTGCCGGGCAGGATGTGTCAACATCCTGCCCAGCCACATACCCAGCAAGTGCAGCCAAGTTTACTTTTTATGTAATGCAGAGTGAGCTTCGCGCTAAAGGCTCCTTACCTACCAGTCCTCGGACTGGCAAAATCTTTGCCTAGCCGACAGCGTAGTTTCGTTGGTTCAAATAACGTCTATCACTAACAATTCTTTCAGTGCAAATTAACCTGGCACCTACGCGCTACACGAATTTGATGCTGAACCCCAATGCGGCTTTTCGTCTACCCGCTGCAGGAGTGCGCTCTCAGCCTGACGCAGTAACTCTAAAGCTGATTCGACACACACAAGGTAACGAGTCCCTTCATCGGTTAGGCGCAGGTTCCTAATGGTACGGGCAAACAAGCTCATCCGCAGCCGCTCCTCCAAGCGTTTGACGGCGAAGCTAACGGCGGCAGGGCTGACGTCAAGGGACCGTGCAGCGGCGGACAGGCTGGAGTGGCGAGCTACGCACAAGAAAAGCTCAAGCTCAAAGATCGTGGACATATTTAAAGAATCCTTAACACACCTTCCTTGGTTGCCTTGTTTTTGTGAATCGCCAGAATTGAGAACATAGCTCATCTTCTCTGCGACCTCTACCTAAAATGAAAAGAGTTCTCATTTTTCGACTGTATCTGCAGAAAAAAATTTAGTTGCGTGCTTTCATATTTAATTTGTTAATTATAAGCATGTCCGCGCATTGTATGGTGAGGAATGTTGTGCGGAAATTTCAGAAGTAATTCAGAGTCATCTTTATATTTTTGGTTTTTTCGTTCTTACGGGCATTCGAAGATGAATGCGTGGTCTCTGTCAATCTGGGTGGTGGTGCAACTAATTTGATGGCAGAAGCCTTGATGTTATTCTTTGCCACTAACAATTTTTTGGAAAGCACTTACCCATTATGCCTACTTATCAATTAGTTAAGTCGTTTCTAGTAGCGTATCTTCAAGAGACCATGCCTCGATTAAAAGTATATCAACAAGCTTTTCGATGATGCTGGCGGCGCCCCAGAATACAAGTGCCTGGAGGGCGAGGTGCGAGTTTGAAATGAACTTGTTCCAGCGTCTCGTAGATGTTTTATAGAGGGATAAATGTAGCCTTAATCTGCAACCGGTATATGACACTTCGGGAACAGCCATTCTTTACAGCGAAGCTCTAATAAGGTTCTCTGATGAACGAGCCAGAATCGATACGCAAAGAGCAATAAGCGCCTTTGAAAAGACTGGTCAGATTAGGTTGGTAGATCGTTATGTATTAGGTGCAGTTATAGGTAGGCTGCAAATTGATTATAGTGCTGTTGTTGCGTGTAATATTTCTGCCCTGAGTTTCAATCTGGACTTTTGGTGGGAATCCGTTTTGAGAGTTCTAAGAAAAAATCCTTCGGTTGCTAATAGACTAATTATCGAGCTGGCTGAAGGGGCTGCAATTGATGATCACTCCGCGTTTATTAAGTTCGTGAAATCGTTCAGGTCATTGGGGGTGCGGTTTGCTCTGGATGATTTTGGCACGGGTATGCCCCGCGCTGCGGCAATAAAAAATTTTACGTTTGATTACGTGAAATTAGATAAAAGCACAATAAGAAGTCTGAGTAGTGATTTCATGGGTTTTGACGCGACATTAAATGTGGTGATGTATATTCAGGATGCAGGGTCGAAAGTAATAGCTGAAGGGATTGAAAGTGAAAACGATGCTTTGAATGCTAGGAGGCTTGGCTGCAGTTATATGCAAGGCTATTACCTAGGAGGACCTTCGTCAAAAAGAAAACATCTATTAATGTTATGAATAAAAATTAATATAGTGCGATGGGGCTGTGTGTTTGAGCGTCTCTAAAAGCAAATTTATTCAATATGAAAGGCGTCTGTAGATATCAAAACATCTCGTCGAATATTGCGTTAAAAACTTTAAGGCTATTGCAAGAGAGTCCGATCTTAGGCTTTGGGTTGGGTCATTTAAGTTGCGTGTAGTTATTCCTATGTTCCTTTAGTGTGGCACTGAAGTCTCAAGGTGTAGTGGGCTCTAATAATCTTGTATGTCTGGCTGTGAGGCGATAAAGAAATGAAAATTCAAAAAAATAAACTCGTGTTGGCGATAATAGGTGCTTCCAGTTGCTATTGGTCTGTAGGAAGTGCTTTGGGTTATGGTATTGCACCAAATCCTGGATCTGTGACTCTTATCGGGACAACATGGAATAATGGAGATGCTAACGTATACAGCGGGTACACCGCTAATAATTTTTTTGGTAGTCATAGTACTGATGTGATTGTGGAAGCGAAGGATGGCGGTATTTTTCAAGCTTCAGGAAATATGAAAATCGTAGGCGCTGGTCAGGTAAATCTCTCTAATAAAGGGGTTATTTCTATCGGTTCGTATTTTAATCTTGGAGATAGAAATAACGCCACTCCGCCGAATCAAGCGGCCAATCAGCTAAGTCTAAACGTATTATCTGGTTCTACTCTAATCGCTCGAGGTCTGAATCTTGGGCGTGGTATAAACGACCGTGCTACTGTGCTCATTGATGGGGCTGGCACGAGTGTTAATATTGGTGACGGATGGGCGGTTTTAGGTGTCACAGGTGGTCAAGTAAAAGCTACTGTTTCCGGCGGTGCTGTGTTCAATTCGGCCGAAGCTATCAAGGTAGGGAAAGCAACTGCCGCAGATGGAAGTCATACCCAGTTTATAGTTAAGGATAGTGGCTCGACTGTTAATACTAAAGATATTTATGCTGAGGGCGATATCAGTATTGGGAGTGGAACTAAAGTAAATGCCACAAATGCTTTAACCTTTAAGGATGCCGGCTCAACTGTTACTGTTGAAAACAATGATGGGCAGCAAAGCTTGAATACGCCTAAGGTTGTGTTCAGTAGTCCAGGGACTTTGGTTTTCAATACAAATGGCCCTTCCGAGTCACTGTTTAATTCGACTATTGAAGGTAAGGGTACTATTAAAAAAACGGGTGATGGCGTCACCAGATTGACAGGTGATAGCTCAAAGTTCTCAGGCGAATTAAATATTAATCAAGGTGAAATTGTTCTTGATGAAGATTTTGGTGATTCGTTTTCGTCTGCAAATGTTGGCAGTGGTGGAGTGCTCTCTGGGGTTGGTAATATACTAGGAGCGCTCAGCGTCAGTGACGGTGGGGAGTATAAAGGTTCAGGTGATATTTTTGGGGACGTGAAGATCTCTGATAAAGGAGTATTCGCCGGTACTGGCCATATTTTTTCGGATTTGAATGTTGGTACGGGTTCGACTTTATCTCCTGGTGCCAAGGCCTTGGGGACTGTAAAAGTTACTGGTAATGCAAGCTTTAACGATAGTTCTGTATATTCTGTCTCGTTAGATGCAAGCGGAAAAAGCGATCTGGTTGAAGTGAGTTCAGATACAAGTAGGACTAATACTGGGAAGACGGTCATTGGCAGTAATGTCAATGTTCTTGTTTTCACTATTGACCCAATAGTGGATTATAGAAAGCCTCAGAGCTATACAATTCTTAAGTCTGAAAATGGAATTGTTGGTAATTTTTCAAAAGTTGTCCTGCAGAATGGCTTTCTTTCTGCAAATGTTGATCGTCAGAATACGTACATTAATTTAGGTCTTACACTCAATCCCAATGCGTTTCAGACTGCGGCTAAAACAAAAAATCAATCTGCAGTTGCAGGTGCTTTATATGGCCTGAGTTCTTCTAGCGAAAATTTGGGTTTGTTTAATAAGGTCCTGGCGCTTGGTACGGACTTCAACGCTGCTCGTTCGGCTTTTGATGCGTTGTCCGGCGAATTCTACGCTTCTGCTAAAACTGCTCTCATAGAGAATGAGTTTTCGCTAGGGCAAGCAGTGAATCAACAACTCCTTGGAGAATTTAATAAAGATGGAGAGCTACGCCCGACGAAGTCTGTGTGGATTCGTCCATACAGTGACAACACTCGGTTCGGGGCTGGTGGGGGAACATCAGCGTTAACAAATAGTACTGATGGTGTGCTTGCGGGTGTTGATTTCCCTGTTTTTAACGACGCAAGAGTTGGTGTAATGGCTGGTGCCGGACACTCCAAGTCAGATGCAAAATCTCTATTGACGAAGAACTCATCAGACGACTATAGTTTTGGCGTTTATGGCTCAAAGGACATAGGCAAAATCTCGTTGCGTGGTGGTGTGATTTACGGCAAGCATGACGTTGATACTAAGCGTGATGTAGAGTTTTCAGGCTTTTCCGATAAGGTTTCTTCGAAATATACAGTTGATACTATCCAAACCTTTGCTGAGGCGGACTATAAAATTAGTTTGGGTGTGGCAACACTTAAACCATTTGTTAATTTGTCTCGGATTGACATGGATACCTCAGGGTTTAAAGAAAAGGGTGGTGCGGAAGCAATAACTGGAAAAAGAGATTCGGTTGCGGTTAACACCTCCACGGCGGGTGTGCGAACATCGCTGCCTTTTAAGATCAAGAATACTAATGGGTCAATTTATGCGAGTGTTGGATGGCAGCACGTTCTTGGCGATGTAAGCCCTGACGCAACCATGAGTATCGGTGGCTCTCCTAGTTTCAAAGTCTCCGGCGCAAAGCTTTCGCGTGACGCGGCGATGATTGGCGTGGGTGCAAATATAAAACTGCTGAAAGACGTCTCACTTGGCATTGGCTACTCAGGAAACTTTGGTTCCGAAGCTCAAAGCAATGGAGTCGATGCGACCCTGAAAATAGTTTTCTAGGTTTAGCTTAGTTTGCATCACACATGTATAGGTGTGATGCAGGCTATCAGCTGGCTGGGCGCCGTAGCGCATTCTTTAAGGGAAATATTGCTTCTTCTTTTGAACAATTTGTTGATGGGGGTTCAATTTATTTTCCTAGCAACTTGATCTTGCTAAGCGTTGCTTTAAATCTAGCTGTCGAAGTGGTTTTAGGTTGGCGAAAAAAAAACGCGACTGGCTTGGTAGTAGTGGCATTGGCAGTCCTAGAAAACCATCTCAGGCTGACGAATTAGATTGAAGATAAGAGGCCATGTGCGTCGAAAGAATCGAGGCGCCGGTCGACTCCTATTTAAGTCACCTCCAAAGTACTCGCCGGAATATGAACATTTTGGTAGCGTCGAGGGCTCGCTGCCGCTAACGCAAATGTGGTTCCTACTCCGCTTAAGACGGAAACCGCTTTTCTAAGGTGTTTTGCACTCGGTGAGTGCCTTTGGCTGACAGCCTCTCCACCGTAGCGTCTGCCACACACGTCTTGCTCAATTTTGCCAGCAGTATTTTTGCAAGGCAGCAATCGGGTTTGCTTAGAATTCGCACAAGCCAAAGAGCTTTCAGTGGTTTGGCCGAGCGGGCTAAAGTTATGAGAGAAGGTTATGTCCAATCCATTTCGGACGGATTTTCTCTCTCTAGAGCCTCGAGCGCCGAGCGTGGGGCAAAAATGGGGCAAACCGTACGCCAAACAATGCCATCCAATGCCAATTAGGCGTTTATGCAGCCTCATGTATTCGCGCATTACAGCCAGCAACCACGGGCTTTTCCCCCAATACCCCCCACATACCCCTACACAATCGGGGTGTGAGCGATGCGACGTAGCGAGAGGCTGCTTACGACCCGAAGCGGCCGGTCGGCGCTGGCGTAGAACGGCCAATCGCTGACTATCGACACGCTGTAACAAACTCTTTAAATTCTCCTCAGAGTTGAGGGCCACAAACGATCGCGGTGCCCTCCAGAGTGCTCAATTTAAATCTATAGCGGCATAATAGTTGCCTCGTCCGGAGTAGCTACTCGCACCACAGGGCTACCAAAACTCCCCCGCTCATCCATAAGGTAATTTGCATGTACCACCGATATCTTTCAGCCATAGGGTTTTGCTTCATCCCTACTCTATCCATTCGCTGGAGAACCGCCACCTGAATCCATTGCCGAGTATCACGCGGCCCAGAAGGACATGGAAGACCTACAACGCGTTGTTACACGACTTCAGAACTTAGCGGCGCAGACGGACACTGATCCAGCGAAAGGAAGGGCAACTGTTGATGAGCTGACGAAGGTCAGTGATCGTATGTACGCGCACCCAGATAATGCCATCGCCGCCGGACATGCCGTCGCTATGTACCAAAAGGCTAAGCTGTTGTTTGGAAAAACACCCATAAAAGGCAACAAGACTATTTGTGAACTGTATGGCCAAGCCGCTGAGCGCGGGCTGATGGCGGGTGCGCTGGAGTATGCAAAGTGTGTTCGCTCTTTCCCAATGAGCGAGGAGTACACCCGGCGGTTGAAAATACTACAAATGGCGGTTGAGGGCCAAGATCCCTATTTGTCGGAATACCCATTGCTGACGGCATTCCCGTATTGCTTCCCCAAGAACAAACCAAAGTTGCAACCAGGAGAAGACCCCGTTCAATGGGTCGTGGACAATGCGCGGCCCCAGGCCTTAAGCGCTGAGAATTTTCGTGCTGAAGGTTATTACACGTTGGCTCTGGGGGTGGCAGACGAGCAAACGAAAGAACTCGCGGCCGGGTTCCTGAAATTGGCTTTCGCTAATGGGTGCCGAGAGGACTCGGTGCGAATTGCAAAGTACTTGGGCGTGACAGTGCCTCCGCTGCCTGCCAGAGCTACACCATCGGTGGATTAATTTGCATGGGCAATTATTTCAAGCGTCGTCTGCAAATTCGGATCTGCCGATGACGTCCGCTTTTGGCCGTATGCTGCCACTCCCGCTGAACGGCTCCCGGCACATGCGGTATAGAGCGCTTAAACGCCGATTTAACCAAGTGTGAGTTGTGAGGAAACCTGCTTCGGCGTTTTTTTGGTTTTTGTGGCGAGCGGGCTCACGGCAAGAAGCTTGCTCGCCACAATCCGTGTAAATAGGTCAAGAACCTTGCGGCGTTTCACCTCGTGCCAGCCGCGAATTGATGTCATTGACGACACTCGGCAAGTCGACAATAGTGTCGATCATGTAATGCGGGCGAGCGCCTTCGAACATTTTGCCAATACGGGTCCGTTCTGCCGCTAAATCTTCGACGGGTAACGCCTTGAATTGGTCGTAAGTCAGTCCCAGTGCATTGCCGGAACATGTCAGTGCCACCGTCCACATACCTGCGCTGCGGCCTTCAAGAATGCCAGGCCATGTGTCATCGACTTTAACGCATGTGGCAACATCGCTGATCCCCAGTGCAATCACGTTAGCCAGCGCCTGTGCCGGGAAAGGCCGACCGTTGGGCACGTCGTCAGTCGCGACCACGTGGTCGGCGACGTACCCGTTCTGCCGAGCCAACTCAACCACTTTTTCCATCACAATGGCCGGGTAACCCGAGCAGGAGCCTATTTTAATACCTTGGTCACGCAAGGCATTGATGGTCTCCAAGGCTCCAGGAATCAGCGCGGAGTGAAGGGCGATTTTCTCGATTTGCAAGGGCATGAAACGTTCGTACAGTGCAGTGACATCATCATCGGTTGGCAAGCGATCAAACGCAGCACGATAGCGCTCGGCGATCTGTGGTTGATTGCACAGCGTGCGGATGTGATCCCACTTGCCCATGCCCATAGGGCCTCGTGCCTCTTCAAGAGAAACCGCTACGCCGAACTCTGCGAAAGCCTCTACGAAAATCTGGGTTGGGGCGAAAGAGCCGAAGTCAACCACAGTGCCAGCCCAGTCGAGAACCAAGGCTTGTACATGAGAGGGTTGCTGATAGTTCATGGTAAATCTCCAATTTTATGTATGGGATGACCGTCCCTCTCGTCAACGAGAAGTAGGCTGTTCGAATGTTTTAACGCGTGACAGAATCAAATTTCTGGCGTTGGGCTTGAGTCGAATAATTCCGCAATCATTGGCCGGTTTCTGCGAATACCCAGACAACACAAGTGGTAGTCGATGGAAAACGGGTGATTTACAAACGTGATCGGTTTTGTCCCTGGCGTTTGGGCGTACTCGACGGCAGACACAAAACCGATGCCGATGCCCTTTGCAATGGCATGAACGATGGCTTCTCGACTATTAAGCTGCATAACGCAATTCAACGAGACATCAAGGCGCTTACAACTTTCTTCTACCAATTGCCGAGTCCGCGAGCTTTTCTCCCGCATCACCCATTTCTCTTGGCTGATTTGCTCGACGTGCACTTCTGCTTGGCTTACCCAAGGATGGTCCTCAAGCACAACAGCAATAATTGGATAGCGACGGTACAGCTGCGTATCAAAGCGCTGGTCGAATTCAGACAGCGCCAGGATTGCAACATCGATGTCGAAGTTGAACAGCCGGTCCAGCGTCTCCTTTTCTGCGGAAAAAGAAGTTTCAAGCTCGATATCTGGATGACGCTGCATCAATTCGTACGTCAGGTTCATCGCAATGGGCGGTGACACCGCGCCCAGACGCAACATCCCTGTTTTGTGTTGCTTGAAACTTTGCAGAAGTTGCACGGCCTCATCCTCTTGCCCAAACAGTCCTTGAGTGATCGCATAGAGTTTGTGCCCTGCGGCACTCATTTCGATGAAGCGGCCGCGGCGGTGGAACAGTTCCACGCAGAACTTTTTTTCCAGTGCGTTGACTTGCTCACTCACCGTCGGCTGGCCAACGCTGAGGTACTCGGCAGCAAGGGTAAAACTGCCGGTCTTCGCGACAGCGTGAAAAGAACGTAACCACTTATGATACTGGTACATAAAAGTTCCTGTGCCTAAGCCGCGAACGTTGGATCAAACCGCACTCACCTACGCTTAGCGTCTTATGAACAGCGCGACTGCCGCACTGCAAACACACGCCGAAGTCACCACGATGAAGATCAACGATGTATTGCCGGTACTGTCGAGCATACTGCCGATCAGCGGTTCTGCCAGACCCGCGAACAGATAGGATGAGAAGTTCATCACGCCTGTCGCTGTACCAGCACGCTTAGCGCCAACTAGGTCAGGGCATAGCGCCCAAAAACTCGATGCTGGGCCATAGACGAAAAATCCGCACAGGAACAATGCAATGAGGCCCATTGGGCTGTGAGGCGCCAGCGTCCACATCCACAGACTGGTTGCAGCGCCCAGCGCCATGTAAAGCATGATCGCCAGGTAGCGTTTGGAACCGAACAATTTGTCCGAGATCCAGCCATTGCTTAGAGCTCCGATGGCCATGCCAACTGGCAACGCAACGGTGATCCACTTGGGATCAATCATGCTGTCGCCGCTTTTCCAGTTCGCGCCCAGGAAATGCACGGGTACCCAGACGATTAAGCCGTAGCGAGCGGCGTTTTGAAAACCTAGGGACACCGCTGCGATGATCAATCGAACGTTCTTCAAAACCGCTTTATAGCGCTGAGCAGAAGTCTCTTCTTCACCGTGGGCTACTTCGTGATTTTTGTCCTCCGCGTTGGCCACCCCCGTATCGGCAAGGGGTTCAAACCCCATGTCCTGCGGGCGTTCGCGTGCAACCAGATAGAAGATAATGCCCCCCGCCAGCATCAGCAGTACGGGCAGGCGGAATATCCAGCGCCACTCTAGGTGCATCACTTCGAGCACCACAATTGAGGTCACATAAGACAACACCGAGGCACTGCCAGCGGCGAACACGTACAAGCCATACACCTTGCCGCGCTCACCTGCGCTCCACCAGTTGGAGATCAGCCGGCTACCCGGTGCCCATCCCAGAGCCTGGAAATAACCGTTGATTCCCCAAGGCAGGATCAGTGCGGCAAAGTTGCTGGCAAAACTGGTCAACCAGTTGGCTGCGCAGGAGAGTACAGCGCCGGCCGTCATGATTCGGCGGCCACCATATTTATCCGCAAGATTGCCGTTGATGGCCTGGCCTATGGCATACGCCCAAAGCATGGCGGCCGAGGCCCATCCAAGATGTTCTTTGGTGAAACCGAATTCAGCTTGAATACCCGGGATGGCGAAACCGAACGTTTGCCGACCCGTATAGAAAAACAAATAACAAAACATTGCGGCCAGTAGCATTCGCCATTGGGCCGCGCGGAACGAGGCAGTGTTTGCGGAAAGAACAGGCATGGTTTGGGCACGATTCATGATCTTTTCCTTATTATTGTTCGGTCCAGCCGATTGACGTCGGTGGATGGCACCTTTGGTGCAGTAGGAAATCATCGCGGCGAGTGTTCCTGCCGGCAGTGGGTATCAATGCTTGCTAAGCAACCAGGGAGCCAATGAAATTCTTACCTCGTGCGCCCTGCATGGCGAAATTGATCATCTGTTCCGCCTGCTCAACAGTGACGCCGTAATCCGAAAACTCAGTTTTCACGTTCAGGCTATGCAGGAAGTTACGCAACTGATCCTGTGCTTTGATCAAGTCGTTACCGAATATTCGCTGAAGTGTCCGGTCGCGTGCCTCGTTATGCCCCCACGCGAGGCCGAGCACCAGTGGCAGAGTGAACGAGCAGGCGATGCCATGCGGCAAACCGTATTGGAGTGTCATTTCATAGGAGATGGAATGCGCAAGGGCAGTCTTTGTATTGGAAAAAGCCAGACCGGCCTTGAGCGCAGCCAACGCCATGCGCGAACGCAGTTCCTCATTTGAAAGATCACGCTGCAGCAATGGCAGGCATTCCAAAATATCTACGATGGCGGAGATGGCGAATGTATCCGAAATCGGGTTGGCGTTGACGTTCCATACCGATTCGAGGGCATGCGACAAGGCATCCAATCCCGTCGAAACTGTGACACTACCCGGCACCGTCAGCATCAGCTGAGGGTCGATAATGGCGACTTTTGGCCAGGTGCACTCAAGGTGCAGCGAATACTTTTTGTGACTAGCCGAATCCCAGATCGTCGCCCAAGGCGTAACTTCACTACCGGTGCCCGCCGTTGTAGGAGCAGCGATCAGTAATTTGCTGCGTGACGGTACAAAGGGTTTGCCTGTCGCCAACAGGGCGAGCAACTCATCGAAACGCCCCGATTCAGTTCCGACGATCAGTGCCTTGGCCGTGTCAATGGCGCTGCCCCCCCCGACGGCGATCACCGTATGACAGTCACCCGCCTGCTGCCAAAAACGTTCATAGGTATCTCGCAACTGGGCCACGTCCGGATTGGGTTGGACATCCTCGACTACATATATTAAACGGTCGCCCAGCAGATCCTGGATACGCTCAATAAGCCCCAATTCGCGTGCCTCAGGAAAGGTCACCAGAGCCACTTTCTGATTCTCTGTGACGTCGGCAAGTTGGAGCAGGCTGCCCCAGCCGAAACGTGTATCAACTGGGTTATGGAATCGAGTATTCATGGCTAATCCTAGTTTTTGTTGTAGGTGGCCCCATACTCAGGCGATTGTAACAAAGGCTCAAATCGATAATTCGAAGGCTTCAATCGGCTGAACCGATAAAAGGCCTGCACAGAAGACCGCTTCAATGGTGCCTGCCGTGTTGAATGGCACTGCGTAGACGGCCTGACACCAAGTTTGAGGCGGCTTACCTGGCCAACTCCAAAGCGCCAGCGCCGACCAATGCGAATATGGTTCGGATCGATAAATGCCGTTCGAGAGCGGCTCTGATAGGTACAAAGACGGAAGTGATTTCGGGGAATGAAAAGCCGGGGCGATTCGTGGCTAGTGGCTAATGCCCTACAGACATGGGCGAGAACCAGCGCACGCAGCTAATACGTCGGTTTTCCAAGCTAGCTAGATCAACACCAGGATTGATTGACAGCTACCTAGCTTGAACTAAGCACGAATGATCCGCGGGTATGACGAGTTGGAAGACCGCTTCTGGCCGTTATTTGCCCCTCCCATCATCCAAGCCGTAGGTCCTCCTATGGGTAGCGGGTAGACTCGATTAGTCTGAGAAAGCTTTATCGGCAATATCAGTTTCTTTGCGGTCACCATCCTTTCAATTTGCCACCTTGTTCCCCCGTTTGCGTGAGGAAACAAGGATGCTCTACCAACTGAATCGACCGTTGAATGCCGCTACACTGTCCGCTTTGCCGCTAGCGGTAGTCTTGCTTTCAGGCTGTATGTCGTCTCCCGGATCGGTCGAGCCTGAACCGGTAACGGAGCCTGCCCATATTGCTCGGCCTTTGAGTAACGCTAAGGCTTTCGTACATGCGGAACTCTCATCGGCTATTCGTTATGGTCGCTACACCCTTGCCAATACGTCGCCCAGGGCAGAGCAAATCGATCTGCTGACCCAAGTGATCGACATCCAAATACCTGATGGACTTGCTCCTACGGTCCGGGATGCATTGGCGTACGTGGTGCGCCATTCGGGGTACCAGTTGTGCCCGACAAATGATGATGTGCAGTCGCTGTACATGCATCCCCTCCCGGCCTCGCATTACCGCCTGGGCCCAATCTCATTACGCAACGCGCTAGTGACGTTGGCAGGTGTTGCCTGGCAGCCAGTTATTGATGAAAAGACGCGAACCATTTGCTTTGAAACCCGCAGTCCTTATGAGCTCGCGTGGAATGTTGGCTCTGTAAGCAAGACCACAGACAGTAAGACGCGTACGGGAGGTGAGTGATGAATCGCCGCTCTCTCCTGCCCGCTCTACAAAACGGAACACTGGTGCTGCTAACAGGTGCAGCGTTTTTCCTGGGTGCGCAGCTATCCGCGCGCTCCTCAGCCATGAAGCAAACGCCTTCAAGCGATCAATTTGAAAGCACTCAGCAGCGTCTCAAAGAGGTGAACGCCAAGCTTGAGACCTTGGAGCAAATGGGCTTCGTGACTGAGGCGACTTTTCGGATCCGTGAGCTCACCCTTCAGGAGCAGCTTAATGTACTGAATCGGACCAATGAGCAATCTGCTGATGTTCAAGAACTGCAGCGTGACTTGGGTGACCTTGCGGAGCAAGTGCAGCTTTTTGATAACCGACTGCAGGCGCTGAAAAACGCCATCGACAGCCTACCTCCTATCACTGCATCGCCGGCAGCCGCCTCCACTCCACGCCCTTCTCAGCCAAAGGCCTTGGCCAACAAACCCACCGCGCTGCCCTTCAACATACTTGGTGTCGAGTCGCGCGGAGGTGTGATGTTTTTGGCGGTGGCGGCCACAGATCTGACTCGCCTGGATGATGTGGAGTTACTGCGTCTTACTGGCTCATACCTGGGCTGGAGGCTAGACGCACTCCTGCTTGATACCGCTCGTTTCAGACGGCCTGATGGCTCCTCGCACAACGTGACGATCAATTAGGAGATCTGCGATGAAGCAAAGGTATTTGGTAATCGCGCTGAGTGGCCTGTGCATTTCAGATTGGTCTGAGGCCTATGCGCAAGACCAGGAGTCAGTCATTGAAAACACTCGTACCCAGGGCCAGCTCACCTCCCCATTGGAACAATCAAAAGCCAGTGAATGGGGACTTAAGGCGCAAGAGTGGCAGCGTTACCGCGAGCTGATGGAAGGGCCACTGGGCGTCTACTCGCCCGGTATTGACCCCCTGACTGCGTTGGGCCTGGAGGCACGCGATAGCGAAGAGCAGAAGCGCTATACAGAGATGCAAGCGCATGCCGAGTACCGCCGAGTTACAAAGCTGTTTGCTTACCAGAATGCCTACGACGAGGCCTTCGCGCGGCTTTACCCCAACCTGCTATCCGTAAACTTGATAGGTGCCGACAACATACCCCAGTCCTCTCCTGTCACGACACAGGCCAGATTGATGGTCTTTGTTTCGATCGACTGCAAGGGATGCGTAGAGCGGGTTATACGACTTCAAAATTCAAATCACCACTTTGATCTTTACTTGGTGGGGGCACGAGGCAACGACGAGCTCATTCGAGGTTGGGCCAACAAAGCAGGCATTGACCCGAAGAAAGTGCGAAGCCGCGACATCACCCTGAATCACGACGGTGGCCGATGGGCCAGCCTAGGTGACGGAGAGTCATTCCCAGCAGTGATGCGACAGGTCAATGGTCAATGGCAGCGGCATTGATCGTCGCTGGCATGTTTCTGACAGGAGGGCTGGCAGCAGTAAGCGCCTCAGCTTACGAAGGTCCGCCACCGGCTTATCAGTTGGCAACGCATCGCACGGGCGTTCCGGCAGAGGTGCTTTACGCACTGGCGCTTCAGGAAAGCGGTACAGCGTTGCGAGGCCAATTGATTCCCTGGCCCTGGACCTTAAACGTCGCCGGCAAGCCTTATCGCTTTTCACGTCGCGAGACGGCTTGCAGCGCACTACTTCAAGCCATACGCGATGTAGGTACTAAGGCAGTAGACGTTGGGCTGGGCCAAATCAATATTGGCTGGAACGGCGAACGTTTTCTCCAGCCGTGCGAAGCCCTGGATCCGTATCGCAATTTGGCGGTGGCTACCGCCCTACTCCGAGAGCACAAAACCGCAGAAAACGACTGGGTAACGGCCGCGGGACGCTATCACCGCCCGGCGGGCGGTGTAC
Source organism: Pseudomonas lurida (assembly GCF_002563895.1). Classification (NCBI taxonomy): domain Bacteria; kingdom Pseudomonadati; phylum Pseudomonadota; class Gammaproteobacteria; order Pseudomonadales; family Pseudomonadaceae; genus Pseudomonas; species Pseudomonas lurida. The sequence continues at coordinate 4,252,371 of NZ_PDJB01000001.1, forward strand.
CCGCAGCACGCTATCGAAAGTCATTCGCTCAACACCTCTCTCGTATCACCCACCCATCACTTCAAGGACCGAAGACGCCATGAAAATGCACCTCGTTTTGGGAGTCGTGACACTCCTGATTTACTCCTTCACTCATGCCGCCCTGGTTGTCGTAGAGGATGTTGGAGGTACTTCTGCTCTCCCCTACTACCGAACACTCAACCTGCCCTCTGACGACCAATCGGCCAAGCCCATGATCTTGCCGCCAGTGCGCATTGATCCATACAGCGAGGCTGATATGTTGCCGGTGAAGTCCGAGCATTTAAGCCCAGGCAAAGTCGAAAACCGCGTAAACAATGTCCCCGGGCTTGTGCCGTTATTTCTTGTGGGTGACGACTACCTCTCACGTCGCTGGTTAGCAGCCAGGGCGGATCTACTACATGAGATAAGTGCGGTCGGGTTAGTGGTGAACGTGCAGCACTTAGATGCACTGACAGAACTGCGTGAACTCGGTGCCGGACTTGAAATGGTGCCTGCGTCCGCAGATGACCTGGCCTTGCGAATGGGTGTGGAGCATTACCCAGTGCTGATCACTGCGACCGGCATAGAGCAGTAATCATGACCCAGTCGCACACCATCGAAGCGTTACTCCGTCCTGCAGTCGAGTTGTACACCGTAACGGTGTGCGTGGTCGGTGCCTATCTAAGCCTGTTCGCACCATGGTCGCTGGCATTGACACCTTTGTTTGGGGTTGCCGCGGCAGTTTTCTTTCTGGGATTTGGCTGGATCCGCCTGCGCCAGGCACTGGTGGTTCTGCGCTATCGACGCAATATCCGCCGGTTGCCGCGCTACGTGATGACCAGTAAAAACGTACCCGTCAGCAATCGGCGTCTGTTCATCGGTATTGGGTTCAAGTGGGAACAGCGTCATACACAGCGTCTGATGCAGACGTACAAACCAGAGTTTCGCCGGTACGTTGAGCCTACAGCCTTGTTCCAAGCTGTTCGTCACATGGAAGAGCGCATGGAGTACGCCAGCTTCCCACTTAACCTGGTCTCTAAAGTGACGTCGTGGGACAGCCCCCTGAATCCCGTGCGCCCTCTTCCGCCTGTGGGAGGTTCTACACGCCTGCATGGCGTCGAACCTATTGAGGTCGATGTGTCGCTACCTTTGGGCGAGCGAGTAGGCCATAGCTTGATCCTGGGCACTACCCGGGTCGGTAAGACTCGGCTGGCTGAGCTGTTTATCACCCAGGACATTCGCCGGGTGAAACGGGTGAACGGGTTACCTGAATTTGAACCCGTGATTGTCTTCGACCCAAAGGGAGATGCCGACCTACTAAAGCGCATGTACATCGAAGCCAAACGTGCTGGCCGGGAGGGAGAGTTTTACGTATTCCATCTGGGCTGGCCGGACTTTTCCTCCAGGTATAACGCCGTGGGCCGCTTTGGGCGAATATCGGAAGTGGCGAGCAGGATTTCTGGGCAGTTATCAGGTGAAGGCAACAGTGCGGCGTTTCGTGAGTTCGCCTGGCGTTTCGTTAACATCATTGCTCGTGCACTGGTGGAGCTGGGTGTACGTCCGGACTACCTGAAGATTCAGCAGCACGTGATCAACATCGATGCGTTGTTTATCGAGTACAGCGGCTACTACTTCGCCAAGCATGACCCTAAAGCGTGGGAGGTGATCGTCACCATTGAAGGGGCGCTAAACGAAAAAAACACACCATTCAACATGCGAGGTCGGCAAAAGCGTGTGACAGCCATAGACCAATACCTTTCGAAAACCAGGGTGGCTGATCCCGTAATGGACGGCCTGCGCTCGGCAGTGAGGTATGACAAAACCTACTTCGACAAGATCGTTGCGTCCCTCCTCCCCCTCCTGGAGAAACTGACCACCGGCCGCATGGCTGAGCTGATATCACCCAACTACACAGACTTGAATGACCCGCGGCCCATTTTTGATTGGATGCAGGTCATCCGTAAGCGCGCGATCGTGTATGTCGGTTTGGATGCTTTGTCTGACCCAGAGGTTGCCGCAGCCGTGGGCAACTCGATGTTTTCAGACCTGGTCTCGGTGGCTGGTCACATCTACAAATTCGGAATTGATGATGGTCTGCCCGGTGCCACCTGCGATCAGAAGATCCCAATAAATCTGCACGCTGACGAGTTCAACGAGCTGATGGGTGACGAGTTCATCCCGATGATCAACAAGGGCGGCGGCGCCGGGATTCAGGTCAGCGCCTATACGCAAACCATTAGTGACATTGAGGCCAAGATTGGCAACCGCGCCAAAGCGGGCCAGGTGGTGGGCAACTTCAACAACCTGTTCATGTTGAGAGTACGCGAGACGGCGACCGCTGAGCTGCTGACCAAACAGCTACCGAAGGTCGACGTGTACTCAACAACGCTGGTAAGCGGCGCTACAGACAGCTCAGATCCCTCTGGTAACACTGACTTCACAAGCAACACTCAAGATAGGGTCAGCTCTACCAGCGTGCCGCTAATTGAACCTGCTCACATCGTCAGCCTTCCCAAAGGACAGGCCTTCGCTCTGATCGAAGGAGGAAATCTTTGGAAGGTTCGCATGCCTCTGCCTGCTACAGATCCCGATGAGCTGATGCCCAAAGATTTAAGAGCCTTGGCCGAGAATATGCGTAACAGTTACGTCGATGGCGGTGGCGAATGGTGGACCAGCAGCGGTACACGTAACCTGGATGAATCGCTGCCAGCAGGGCTGCAGGATGACGCTGTGGCGGCAATGGACCAAGAGACACCGCAAGTATGAAACGGCCATCGCGCATAGAGCTGCGTTTTACAAATATCAGGGCAATGGCACCCTCCATAAGAGAGATCTCAGGAGAACTCCAGTTACTGCTGGGATGCGCCCAACTCGGTATCTATGATGGACACGCGCTTTTTGATCAGCTTCTGGAGAAAGGCCTAAAACCCCATTGGGCTAACCCTAGCAGCATACGGATAGAAGACCCCGTCGCAGGTCCCCTGCTCGTTTGTTTTGAACACCGATGCATGACCATTCACTGATCTAGGGAACGCCATGGCAAGTGCGACCGAAACCGCCAAAAGCCAGCAGCAGTACCGTGAAAAAGGCTGGTGCAGCAAAGCTGTAAATCTACCATTCGCCTTACTCGGTATCCTGCTGATCTCGCTGTTTTTCAGCATTTTAACGGAGTGGATCGGGCTGTATTTCTTCTGGCCGGAGGAAGGATGGCATCACTCGCGGGACATGCTGAATAGCGAGCTCGAGTGGATATCCAAATCGTTCACCCAGAGCCTTTTGCTTCAAGACCCTGACCACACAGCACGCTGGATTGTTGGGTTCGTATACGAATGGTGTTTTGAGAAAACGGGGTTGATTGAATGGATCAAGCATTCATCCGTACAAGCAAGGGTGAACAGCTCAAAGGGTGGAGACCTTCAGTACTACCTAGGATTAGCCTACGTTCAAATCGAGAACTACGGCCTGGCAGCGATTTATGCGGCACTGACCTATCTAGCGAGGCTCTTGATTCTGACGCTGACCATCCCCCTGTTTCTGGTGGCAGTGTTCACAGGCTTAGTGGATGGATTGGTACGTCGTGACCTTCGACGGTTCGGTGCCGGGCGAGAGTCGGGATTTGTCTATCACCGCGCCAAAATGCTGATTGTGCCTCTAATCGTTGCTCCCTGGATTATCTATCCCGCCCTTCCGATGACTATAAGCCCGATCTTGATACTGCTCCCTAATGCAGCTGCACTGGGATTTATCGTGACCATCTCCGCAGGAAGCTTCAAAAAATATCTCTGAGTGCAATCTCCTGCCCAGGACAAGAGTACATCAGCACGATGCAATGCTTTCAAGCACCCCGACCTACGTTAGCCACAAGTGAGTGGCTCTCCTCGGCCAGTAGCGGATACGTCTAAACAACCACTTGTGACCTTTAGCGGCTAATTGAAGTAGCAGCTTCGAGGGTTATAGTTCAAGTCGATCTGGTGCAGATTATCAGGTGGGATGAAAGGGTTGCTGCAGCCCGCGCCGTAACTGCACCAGACCTGCTGTAAGACTGCTATGACCAGGCAAACGGCAGTCTTCATTGATCTTGATCGCACCTTCTCAAAAATCCTCATTGATGGAGATGTTTCTGACGATACAGACCTGAACGGTAGACACAGCTCAAAAGGAGAAGCCGTACCGGCGGACATGGGCGTCAATTCCTAGACACGTGGAACGGCAAGCTGGTCTGTAACGACTTCGCCGGCTATAAGACAAGCTTCGAGTTGGGCATCACTGAAATCGGCTGAATGGGCCCCGCGCGCCGCAAGTTCTTCGACCTGCACGTCGCGAATAAAAAGCCAGTTGGCGGAGCAGGTGCTTCAATCGATTGGCGGGCTGTACGAAGTCGAGCCACACTCCAAGGAAATGAGCCACGAAGACCATTGGCAATTGCGCTAGGAAACGGCGGTGCCCATAGCTGAAAACTGCATGAGTAGATGCTGGCCCAACGCGAACTCGTGCCCGAGGGATCTGCTACGGCCAAGGCCCTGCAACGCATACTGAACACCACCACGCGTTCCCGTGACCGTCACATTCGTTTCCCTGAGTCCCTTCGTATAATCTAAATCAATAGTATTACCAGCAGAGTCCGTAATGAACCTGTGTGTATTTGGAGCGTTAGCAGTTGCTTTCGGACCAACCAAAGAGCCAAAAATCACGAAGCTCTAACGACCCTGACCACGACCTCGGTATGCGTGTGCGGGTCGGAATGATATTCCGCAGGCTTACCTTGGTTCCCATACCCGTGGTTAGTGTAATCCGTTCTTTCAACCTGCCGGCCATACTGGTCGTACTCGATCACAGATTCTTCCAGTTTCCCAGTCGCTGGGTTGTACCTCTCCCGTGTCACACTCCCTGTTCCAGGAGTCGTCTGAAACGGTTTCTTTCCGGTAAATACCTCGCCTGGAAACGTTCCTTCATTTACAAAAACTTTCCCCCGCCCGTCGCAGCTGTATCTGCTACCTCTTTTTCACCAACTAACTTTCGACAAAGTAAACATCAAAAGAGCATTCTAAATCCAAATCCGCCAGAGCTCTCATTTGCTCCGGCCAAAGCACAGGACCACTATGACCTAGCAAGGAAAACCACACACATTTCAACGTAATTTTAACTCCATCAATTTTTTGAACTGTTCTCAGCGATTCACGATGCGGAGAAATTTTTTCAACTATCCAGTCAATGTGCTCTCTAAGATCTTTTGACAATACATATCCTTCGGTAGAAAAAAACCAACCAGAGTTTTTTACCTCTCTTGTTAGCCCACGACTATTTGTAACTTTCTCACCAGCGACATTAATTAATGTTGGCCGAACCTTCATGATATTAGTGATTTCATCGGGGTGCCTCTCCCCAGGGTAAATCATCAACCTTACATAGCACTCAGCACATGTTTCATAGTCCGACGAAACAGGAGTAATCCTAGAGTTTTTACTCATGGCAGATAATCTCTAATATTTCCAATAACCTCGCCAGCTTTACCTACATAATCCCCATTGTCTAGTATTCTGCCATGAAAATTATTAGGAAGCTTTCCAGCGTCAGCTTTTAATGCCTCAAGTGCTCTGCCCCATTCACGCGGAGCTAAACTTTCACCAAAATGCTCATTCAGTGCGTTAGCTGTACTCTTATTGAGAGTATTACCCCCAGTTTGCAAAACATTCGGGACTCGCCCAGATGCACCTACACTGGAAGGAACAGGTAATGGAAGCCCTTCAGCATCAACCCACTTCCCATTTATTAGCTGATTGCCTTTTGCACCGGCTACTATCTCCTCTGCCGCAGCTCCTGCCCCCTCGGCGACTGCACCTCCAGCTTTCGCACCAATCTCTGACGCGCCACCCGCACCGGCCCTGGTCCCCGCTCCAGCTAATGCTTCACTTGAAGACTTACTGAACATCCCAGTGATTCTAGCTATGAACCCCTCGGCAGCCCCGCCCAGCGATTCAGGGACAAGCCCCATCAGGATGAATAACGATATTTCCGCTTTGAGCTTATCGACGTCAGACGGCGTATTCTGCGGTGGCAAGCCATCGTCATTAAACTGATCGGTAGGGTCAAGGTGAAACCCCTGATCGTTGTACTTTTCCGCCGTTCCGCCAATCAGGCTACCTGTCGCCGGGTTCCCACCCGCGGCTCCCGCAGCAATCAAACCAATGATCTGCGCAGTTCCGATCTTCAACTGGCTCCCTGCGGCACTCAGGTCGGCCGCCTCAAAGCGTGAGCTGACATACTCCGCCAACAGGCCATTCGCAATAGGCGTCAGCCCTTGAGCCACACCACCAGCAATTGCTCCACTGGCAAAACTCTCTCCGCGAGCCTTGGCGATCAACCCACCCAATGCCGCATGCAAAACCAGCTTTTCAGCTATCTTGGGGGTAACATCCAGATTCGCCGCCAAGTCACCAATCTTCTTGTTCCCAATTGCGGCGCCTAGTTCAATGCCTTCACCAATGAACGCCTCTCCCAGATTAGAACCTAAGCTTCCGCCGGTAATGACCGTAGAAACACTGCCGTTGATGAGTGCATGAGTGCCACTTCTCAGGAGAGTATTGGCCCAGTTTTCCGGTTTGAGCATGCTTGAGGCATAGCCAGGATTCTGTATCGGCCCGCTGGAGGCAACTGTTGAGCCGCCATTAGTCGCTCCGCTCGCGTCGGAAAACCACTTGGTGTCTGCGTAGTTGATGAGACTCGCCGTCACGCCCGCAACTGCAGCGTTTTTCAAGCTGCCCGCACTGAACGTTTCTTTCACCGCCAACCCAAGATTGCCCTTGTTATTGATGGTGCTCGTGGCAGCAGTAGTCCCCAGGCTTGTCGCTACGGCCAAATTGGCGCCCTGCAACCCGAAACCTGCTGGGCCCATGATGAACGACATCAAGATTGCGATCGCAATCTTCGCCCCTGCCCCCAACCCAGAAGACTCGTACTTGAAGCTATCGTGAATTTCCTTGACCTGGCGCCAATCGATGTCGCCACGCGCTTCTGCTTGCTTCATCCAGGCGAGATTTGGATCGGCTTGAACCATCGCATCAATGGTTTGACTTACGCTCTGCTGATCGACTTGTTTGATGTCGATTCGAACGCCTTCAACAGCCTTGATCACCAATTTACCCTGAGCAATCAATGCACTTTGCCGCAGAGTCTCGTCTGTCTTTCCTTCGCCCTTCATCTTGTACCAAGCCAAGTCGCCCTTGCTCTTGGTATGGCTCTCGTCGTGATAGTCCTTCACACCTTCAAACACGATACGGCCACCGCTATCCAGCGTCAGGTCCTTACCGCTGTTCAGGCTTGCCACTTGATAACGCTGATCGCCACCGCTTTTGAGTGTGAGATCGCCGCCCGTCTTTATTTCGCTTCCGACGTAAGTGCGCTGCGTCACCTCATCTCGTTTCGCCGCATTGCTCCCCCAACTGCCTTTTTTGGTCATGTCATAGAGGGAGTAGTCGCGGTTGAGCTCTGCCAACAAATTCATCTTATTCCCGGCAGCCAGATAGGCCTCATTTCCGGCGTCGATCTTGCTGGAGACCATCGTCACATCATGTAGTGCAGCGACCTTTACATCACCCCCAGCCTCAATCGTTGTGCCCTGCTGCCGAGCATGGTCTTCTTCCTGATTGATTTTCTTGCCGCTACGTTTGTAGCGATACTCGCTCGACTCCTCGTTGGCAGCCGCGAGGAGGTTCACGTCGGTGCCTGATAAGTTGACGTCGCCGCCTGCTTTAACATGACTGGCAACCATCGTCAGTTCATTCGTTGCATTAACATCAAGATCTTCACCGACCTTGATCTCACTGGCGTGCTGCACCGTCTGGCTTTGTTCCCAGAAATGCCGCTTGTCCTGGCGCATCGACCCGGTTTCTTCGCGAGCCGCAGCGATAACAACATCGTTACCCGCACTCAACGACGCGCTCTTGCCTGCCGTAATGGCCCCGCCCACGTTTAACAGGTCCCGCGCAGCATGCATCGTCAGGTTGTTTCCGGCTTCAATGCTCGCAGCGCTATCCACAACAGCAGTCTTGGAGCTGAACCCTTTTCCACTGTTTTCAATCGTGGTGATGGTCCGGTCGTTGCGGATATCGCCGGTCAACGTGCTCAGGTCAACATCCTTGCCTTTGAGGATGCCGCCTTGCATGTTCACCAGGTCCTTGCCCGCGACCAGCTTGAGCTTTTCACCAGCCTCGGCCAGCCTTGTATTCACCAGGTTATTACCCGCCGCTGCCGACAGGCTTTCACTGGCGCGCAAGGTCCCAGCGTTCTTCAAATCCGCACCGGCAATCAGCGTCACATCCTTGCCTTGAATCAGCGCGCCATCCGCCGTCAGGCGGTTATTCGCCTGGGCCATGTACAACACGGGCACCAACACGTGTTCACCATTGACCACCTGGTCTTCCATCCAGACGATGTCGTGGGTCAGTGCGGCGACTTGTTGGGAGGTGAGGGTTACACCGACGGCGAGGTTAAGTTGCTCCTTGCTGGCAATGGCGTTGTTCATCAAGTACTTGAACATGCCTTCATCGGTGGTCTGGCCAGCGATGAAACGTTGTCCGGTTCGGGCAGTAACGGCTTGTTGGATCAGGCGCTGTTCGTAAAGGCCGTCACCCAGGCGTTTCCAGCTGGTTTCGGGGTCATAGCCGAGGTGGCCGAGCAGGTAGTCCGAGCTCATGAATTGCTTGAGGTCGGTAAAGGCAGAGTTGGTTTCGACCAGGTATTTAGGGCCAACAACTACGCGACTGGCGTCCGAGCCCTGGATGTTGGCCTTGCTCAGGTCCTGGCTGTTTTTGGCGGCAGCGGCGCTATCGACCACATGGAACAACCCGTTCGTACCGCTCGGCAACGTGAAGCCTGGCAGGGTGGTCGGGTTGACTTGTTGCTGTGCCAGGTCGGGTGGCAGTTGTGGGTTCAGCACGACCACGGCGGGTTTGGTCACAGCAGTGGCGCCGCCTTTGTCCGAAACCGGTGTAGGCGGTGCGAACTGTACAATGCTGCTGTTTTCCAACTGCTGGGTAGCCAAGATACTGACGTTGCCACCCGCTTGAATCACCGAGGCGATCGGATCGCCCGGGGTCACGGTGGTGGTATCACCTACGAGACTGAAGGAATTGAGTGCGCCAACTGGCAACACCTTGGGGTTAGGTTGTGCGTTGTAGGGGTAGATCCAGTTCGCACGGAAACGGTCATCGGTACCGTCAGTTATGCGGCCTGTGTTCCAAGTACGTGTACGCGTGCTGGTGCCGGTAGTCGCGCCGATGTTTGCGAAGATGTCAGCGGTGATCAGCAGGTCCGCGCCCGAGGCCATAGTGCTGTATTTATTGAGAACACTTGATCCTTCGACGGTCAGTTTGGTGCCACTCTGGATCAAAGAGCTGGCCGAATCTGTCGCCACCACACTCTTGGAGACTTCATGCGCAACGTAGTCGACGTTGTGATGATCACCACTGCAGTCGTAGCACGTTACGCTGAGGTAGCCCGACACGGCTTCGTCGACAGTGCTGAACACATCCTTGCGGTTGATCACGCTGTCGCTGCGCACTAATACGTCGTTGGTGGCCTCGATATGGCTGGAGATGTTTTCCAACGACGCACTGCGCTCCACGCCGTCGCGAGCCATTACGCTCAGGCCGCCCAAGCTGTAGATATCGGCGTAGTAATTGGTCAGGTTCTTGAGGCGCAGCGCCATGTCAGTGCCGCTGAAGATCAGGCCGTGGTCGTTGCGTACAGCGTCAGCGTTCACATCAACCTTGCCGGCACCACCCAGGGTACCGGTGTTCGTGACGTTGGTAGCAGTCAGAGAGAACGCCCCGCCGCTGGTGATACGCCCGGCATTGATCCACGTGTCGCCTTTACCGGTGAAACTCTGGCTGGCCGCAAGCTTGCCGGTGGATGCCTGGTTGAACTGGCCGACGTTGACGTTGAGCACATCAGCTTGAACGTCAGTGCTGTTGTCCCAGGTCGCGGCATCGACGGTCAGTGTGCCGGCAGTGGCAACGCTTCCGCCGATATTGCTGAACTTCGCCAGATCGACCCCAAAAGTGCCGGTGCCGACATGGAGGATATTACCGTCGGTGTTCTTGAAACTGGACATGCGCAGGGACACGTCATGGTTGGCGGCTTCGATCATGCCGCTCTGGTTATCGAGCAACTGCGCGCTGGCCACGCTGGCGGTACCTTGCTGGCCAAGAGAACGCAGCTTGCCGTTCTGGTTGTTGATGGACGCGGCGTCGATCAGCATACCGCTGCTGCCTTCGACCAGGCCAGATTGGTTGCTCAACTCGCCAGTGAGGCCAAAATCGATGGCGTCGGAGGCCGCTCGGCCTTGGATGTTGTTGAGGTCGTGAGCACGAACCGTCAGCTTTTGCTTGGCCAGCAGGGCGCCGTCTTGGTTGTCGAGGGTGGCAGTGGTGATCAGTGCATCGCCACTCAAGGCGGACACTTGGCCGCCGTTATTGATTACTGATTGTTGCGCACCCAAGTCGAGCGAATCGGCCTGGATCAGCCCCGCGTCGCCCACGACAGTTAACGACTTGCCGTTATCCAGCACCGTTGCCAGGGTGGTTTTAAGTTTGCCTGCAACGCTGGCTAAAACGCCGCCACGGTTATCGACACTCTTGGCATCGATATCGAGTTCGCCGGTCTGGGTGATGACACTGCCATCTTGGTTGTTCAGTCCCTCACTCAGAGTCGCGGTGATTCCGCTCTGACTGAGCAAGCTGCCGGTGGCGTTGTCCACCGCACCGACGTTGAGGGTTAGGCCCTGCTGGGTGCTGATGATGCCTTTGCCGGAGTTGATCAGTTGCTGGTGGGCCGTGAGGCCCATTGCATTGGCGGACGCGATGTAGCCGTCGAGGCTGTTGTCGATGATGTCGGCGGTCAGAGTGAGCTGGCCTTGACTGATCAGTTTGCCGCCTTGCTGATTGATGATTTTGGCGGTAGCGAGAATGTCGCCCTGGCTGGTGATCTGACCCTTAACGTTTTCGACGGTGGTGCCGTCCAGGGTCAGCGCACCTTTGGCGGTGATTTTGCCGCTGCTATTGTCTAGGCTGGCCACGTCCAGGCCCAGAGTGTCCTGACTGCTGATGATGCCGCTGGTGTTCTTCACCGCTGTCGCTTTCAGCCTTTGCTCACCACCGCTGGCCAGGGTGCCGTTGTCGCGGTTATCGAGCGTACCTCCAAGGGTAGTTTTGGCCGTGCCCTGACTGGTCAGGGTCCCGCCGCGATTGTCGATGTCCTTAGCATTGAGCGTCAGACCTGTTTTGGCCGAGAGTGTGCCGGCACGGTTATCGAGGGTTTCAGTGGCAGTGACCTTGAGGTCGCGGCTGGCGATGACGCTCTGGCCACGGTTGTCGATGTTCTTGGCGGTGAGGCTCACATCACCGGTCTGATTGCGGCTGTTCTCCGGGGTGACCCCGGCCTCGACCATGCCGAGGTTGTCGAGCTGACCGTCGCTGGTCAGCTTGACGCTGTCCTGAGCAGCGATGGAACGGCGGTTGGTCAGTGTGCCTTGGGTGGTTGCTTCGACTCGAGTACCGCCATAGATCGCACCTTGGGCATCGAGGCTCTGGGCGTTAATTACAACCGCTTCAGCCGCCGTGGCTTGCGCCAGGCTCAGGTGACCATTGGCATCCAGCTGCATATCGCCGCCACTGGCGAGCATCTTGCCGTCGAGTTTTACCCCAACACCGGCTTCGCTGCTCACCAATTTGATCGCACCGGCGTACATACCGCCCAACGCCGAAGAGTCGATGGCCAGTTGAGGGGTGGTCGCTGGGTCAGCGGCACGTGCCGTTGTTTTCAGGGTCTTGGCGTCGACGTCATTGGCGCCGGCGATGATTGTCAGGTTCTTGGCCTGGATCTCGGCATTGATCTTGGCCGAGCGGGTGATGATCTCGAAGCGGTCAATATTGTTTGCGTTGAGTTGAGCGCCGTCGACGGAAACACTGCCTTGATCGACCTGATACCGACTGACCTGGCCGTTTTCAATCACCGCTTTACCAGTAGTAAGCGTCGCCTGCGGTGTGTTGATAAATCCGCAACCATTGCAGGTGATGCCATAGGGATTAGCGACGATCACATGTGCCGACTGCCCCGCAACTTCGGTAAACCCGCGTAACTGGCTCGGACTACCACCGTTCACCTCGTTGAGGATCACATTTGCGGCATTGCCCTTGAGGTTGGAGTTGCCGAGGATGATCCCGCCCAACTGCGTGGACTGGGTGCGGCTGGTGGCGTTGTTTAGGATCAGTCCCTGCTGGCCGACGTTGTAATCCTTGAACTGGTTGTGCGAAAGCCCGCTGCCATTGGGCGCTGCAATATTGACGATCGGTACGCCATTCGCCGCCTGGCCCAGGCTGGTGCCGGGCGCGCTGACCACGATGCCATCTGCCTGGGCCAGCAACGGCTGCCAGAACATGGCGTTGGCCAGTACCAGTGCCAACCCGCGCTTGGGTAGCCCGAGGAAGCTGGAGCGGGTTTTCAGGGCCGCAGAAGGTTGGTGCGCGAGGAAGGCGAACTGGCGAACGTCCATGTGATGTCTCGATGCCCAAAGGGCGGTAAAAATTTAAAGGAAGAAATCCATACGGAAATAGATCGGCGCTTCACGTTCAGTGATCGGCCCCGGTCGTTCCAAAGAGTGTGCAAAGGTCACCGTGGCGGCGACGTTCTGGCCACGCGCAAACAGGTCGACCGAGTTGCTGCTCATACGCCCATGCTGTTCGGCGTTGTAACGTCCGTGACTGATCACGCCTTGGTCGTAGCCGAGGCTGGTGCCGTACTCGCTGAACACTGGCTGCATCCACGCCCAGGTCACCGGACGACTCCAGCGCAGGTCGTTGCGCCAATAGCCGCCGCTATCGCCAATCAGCGTCTGATCTTTGTAGCCGCGAATCGACGACTGCCCGCCCAGGCTCATTCGTTGTGGGCTGAACAATACGTCTTCGCTGCGCTGGCCGGTCATTAGGCTGCTGAAACTGAACGACTCCCCTAACAACTTGAACGGGTACAGGTAGCTAAGGGTCGCGGTGTATTTGCGGTAGCGCGCATCGGCCTGGCCGGGGCGTGGGTTGTGATTGGCCTGGGCGTCGAACGCACCGATGCCGTCCTGCATGCCCAGGTCGATGTTGAGGAACGAACCGCCCATACGTCGACCATGGTTGATGCCGAACTGGGCCTCGCTGAGGCGGTTGCTGCTCAGATCGAGCTTGCTGTCTTCGACGAAGTTGTTGGTACGTAGATACGCCAAGCCGGTGCTCAAAGAGGTTTTGCTCAGGGCGTCACGGTGAATAACCCGTTCCAGGCGTAACTGATGGTTCTGGCTATCGCCCGATTGCTTGAAATTGAAGTCGCTGGCTTGAGCAAGTGAGCGGTATTCGGTTTCGCTGTAGCTGTAATTGAGGTTCCACCAACCGAACGGCAGGCTGTAGTTGAGCATAGAGTTGCGCGAGGTTTTCTGGTGGTCACTGACCGCATCGTGGCCGCCACGCAGCGACAATTGATCGGCCAGACCGAGTGGATTATCCCAATCCAGGCTGACGCCCCACTGCTGCTCGCCAGTGGCGCGCTGGCCGCCGTTGTGGCGCGACAGGCCGACGCGCCACGGTTTCTGCGGGGTGTTTTTGACCAGCACTTCGCTGCCGCCCACTTCTCTGCCGGGCGCCAACTCCATCTGGGCCTGGTTCGAGGGCAGACGGTTCAGCTGATCTACCATTTGCTCGATTTCGCGCAGGTTAAGCAGGTCGCCCGGTTTGCCTGGGAAGCTCATGGCGAGTTGGCGGTCGGTGATGCCGCTGCCCTCCGCGCCCTTCATGCCTTCCAGACGGCCTTCCACCACTTGCACCTTGAGGTCGCCGCTGGCGAGGCTTTGTTGCGGCAGGTAGGCACGACTGGTGACGAGGCCTTTGGCGAGGTAGTGGTCGGTGATGACCTTGAGCAGATCATTGAGCTGAGGTACGCCCAGGCACTGGCCAATGTAAGGCTTGAGCAAGCTGTTGCGCTCGCCTTCGGAGAGGGCGTCAGCGCCGGTGAGTTCGATGGTTTTGATCAGGAAACAACGGGTGTCTGCCGGGGCTGTCGGTTTGGCGGAGGCAGCGGTTTTGCCGGGCAGATCCTTGAGTTCTTCGAGGCGGCGCTGCTGCTCTTCGAGCAGGCGATCCTGACGATCGCGGATCAGGTCGGTGACGCCCGGCGTGTTCTGCAAAGGAGCTGCGTGCCCCACTCCAACTGTGCTCAGGCAAAAAAAAGCGGACAGCAGGCAGAGCCTGGTCCGATGTACCGAACGCCACATATCTAGATCCCTCTACATGGCCCTGTGCCACTATTTGGCGGCGATCTTATAGTGTCGATATAATGGCGTCAATTAACTCCACATTTTTGTGTCAGGCCGCTTTAGAGTTAATTGGAGTATTCCAGATCACGGGTTGGCCACTTGACGATGAGCGTTCGTGCGCCAAGTGGAGTACAGACTCAAGCACGGCGGGCATAAAACGCGTCCAACCTTTAGGAGCCAGGTCATTGATCACTCAAGTTGCAAGTGAGTTGGAATCGGGCCCGACACCTCAATTGATTCCAAACCTAACGGTTCAACACTCGGGGGTCACTGAATCGACTCGGCATGTCTAGAGGAATGCTTCTGAAGGCACACTGCCGGTTATGGTTGCACCTAAGTGTCAGCGGATCTGAAGAAGTGATCCCAGCCAGCGGTATGTCCAGCTCTGTTAGGATTGTGCTTGTAGGTCCTTGAGAAGCAACATGAACAAAGAATGGACTGAAGAAGAGATGCGCCTAGCGTTGTTCGGCAACACTGAAATATCTGCGTCGGTGAGCACCGCCCGTGTGGAAGAAAATCCAGCCCTCCTCATCCCTTCAATAATTTACAAAGCGAAAAGCGATACTAAACGAACGACTTTTCAATTCAATTCTACGATAAAGAAAAACCCTCTACCCCAATCCAGTTTTCCTACTGGCAGGGGTATTTCCATGCGAGACACTCAGAGAAATCTTCTGCGCATGGATGCCGTCAATGCTCCCCCTCTGCTCCCTCAGGCTTCCAGCCTTTTTGATGTACTGCATGGCCTCATCAGGCTTCGCCTCTGCTGCTGACGACGAACATCAACAACTATCCCTAATGCTTCGTCAGCTTGATTATTTAGGCCGCTTGGCTGCATCACCCGACACATTTTTGATCGATCCAAGTGCCCGGTATACATTCGACTACCCTCGCTTTTCCGCTGACATCAATCTGATGCGCCAAGGCATCAACGAGTACCTGACGCCATCTCGCGCTCAACCTCGTAACCCGCCCAAGTTGACCGGTCACTACACCCTGCCAAGCGCTTCTCAGCCATGAGCATGAGCCAACCGCAGCTCATCGCGTTTCGGGCTTTAGGTGGGTTCACACCACAGCAAAGCACCACGCTTTTCATCGGTTTGGTCCTGGCCAGTGCCTTGGTCTTCGCTGCCTGGGCGCTCGGTAGCGGCTATCGCGGTTGGGCCACCGGCCAGATTTCACAGGCGAAGTTCGTAGGCCTGACGCTGAAGGTAACCCTAATCTACATCCTGCTCACGTTCCTGTTGCTGCACTGATGCGGCACCAACGTTCATTCATCGCCATTGGAGGCACAACATGTATATTCGCCCACTCTTCAAGAACCTCGTCCGCCGCTTTCCCCCCTACTTAATGATCTGCTCCGCTGTTCTATCGGCCGGTACTCACGCGGCGCTTCCTCAAATGGAGGCACCCAGCCGAGGTGAAGGTAACGGCATCATCCAAACCCTGCAGAACCACGGTTTCGACATCGTAGGCCTTATCGCCCTCGCCATCGCCGCCGCAGCCTTTTGCGGTGTTGCGTATCACGCCTATGGGTCCTACTCCGAAGTGCAGAGCGGCAAGAAAACCTGGGGGCAATTCGGGCTGACTTGCGGTGTAGGTGCCCTGCTTTTGGTGATCATCATCTGGCTGCTGACCAAAGGCACAGGCGTGCTGTGAGACGGGTGCTCAATGAAAAGGGATTTAGATCAGCAGTTACCTGACGGCACCTTGCGCTTCATACCCACGCGGCTTAACCGCCAGCCCATCATTGTCCTGGGCCTTACCGCTGACGAGATGTGGATCACTGTCGCCGCGTCAGCAGTGCTGGGCACTGCGATCGGCGTTGCAGCAGCGGTGCTCTTCGAGAGCATCGCCTTAGGTCCCACGATGATGATGCTATGCATCGCCCTGGGTCTGCTAATCGGTGGAAAACTGCTGCGCCGTCACAAGCGCGGCAAACCCGAGACGTGGCTCTATAGGCACCTGCAGTGCTCCATCGCCAAGCGTTTCCCGTTACTCACTGCTTGGACTGGCGGTTCGGATATCGTGGTGCGCTCAGGCCTTTGGAGCACTCGCCGGAGCCGTCATCCATGAGCCGCTTCAAAAACGAGGTAGCTCGACTCGAAGCTCACGTGAAAACGCTGCGCGTCGGCTGCGGGTCACTTCTCGGCGTAGCTCTGCTGATGGGCGTTGGATGGTGGGACTCTCCGAGGGACCTAACTATTCACAACCCACCAGACCTACGATCAGGCAGCACGCGCAAATGGTGGGAAGTGCCACCCGAATCGGTCTACACCTTCGGCTTTTACATCTTCCAACAGCTCAACCGCTGGCCCACCGACGGGGAAAAAGACTACCCACGCGCCATCCATAAACTCAGTGCCTACCTGACACCGAGCTGCCAAGCCGAACTTGAAAGCGACTTTCAGAAGCGTCAAACGGCGAGCGAACTGCGCAACCGTACTCGTAGTGTATTCGAGCTCCCGGAACGGGGCTACGGAGATGACCCAGAGCTTCGTGTCAGGGTACAAAGCCGAGACCGATGGCTGGTTCACTTGGACCTGGCCACGGAGGAGTTCTACGGCTCGGAGCGCGTCAAGCAAGCCTTTGTCCGCTACCCCTTGAAGGTGGTGCGCCTGGACGTCGATCCAGAGAAAAACCCTTTTGGCCTGGCCCTGGACTGTTACGACTCCCCCCCGCAGCGCATCGCACCTCCCGTCCCGCCCACCAGCCGCTCCCCACACAAACAAGGAGGCCAGTAATGCGCCGATTGCGTTATGCCCTGCCACTCGGACTGGCATTCACAACCGCACAGGCTGTCGAGATCATGACCTGGGAGCGACTGCCTTTGCCTGTGCCTCTGCATATTGGCCAAGAGCGCGTCATCTTCATCGATCAGAACGTCAGAGTCGGCGTACCCCGATCGCTTACTCACACCCTGCGCATTCAAAGCACCGGCGGCGTGCTGTACTTAAGGGCCAGCGCGCCTATCCCTCCCACGCGATTACAGCTGCAGGATGTGCACACAGGCGAAATCATCCTAGTGGATGTCGCTACTACAGAGGCCATCGATCAGCAGTTACTTGAGCCCGTAAAAATAGTCAAAGCTGCCCGCCCCCCGAAAAGCTACGGATCTGTCCACGAGCGGTCGGATACCGACGACGATCCATCCTCCCCCGGCACTGCACAGGCGAAGCCAGAGCACCATGAAACGCCGCTGCCGGTTGTGCTCATCCGCTACGCCGCACAGAGCCTTTACGCCCCCTTACGTACTGTAGAGCCGCTACAGGGTGTCATACAGGTCGGGCAACGCCGTGCCCTTGATCTAATTAACCTGATGCCGACTCAGCCGGTGAACGCCACCCTCCTTGGCGCCTGGCAACTGGAGAACTACTTCGTCAGCGCCATTAAGCTGAGCAACACGTCGACTCAGCCCTTAAACCTGGACCCTCGCGAGTTACAGGGCGATTTCATCAGCGCGGCGTTTCAGCACCAAACCCTCGGGGCAGCCGACCTTCCCACCGATACTACTGTCGCCTACCTGGTAACCCGAGGCAAAGGCTTAGCTGAAGCATTGCCACCTACGGTTAGCCAGGTCGACGCCAGTATCAACCTCAAGCCATCCCAGGGAGGTGCTCATGCACAGTAATGGATTGCTCAAATGGCTGATCCTGCCCTTAATTCTGCTGGTCGTATTTGGGGCGTTCAAAGCCTGCTCCAACAAGCCGCCGTCAGCATCGTCCTCTAAGGCAAATGAACCAAGGCTGACCGAGGAGGAAATGAAGCAGCTCGGCATTGAAGGCGATACACCAAACGACACGGTGGCCACCTTGGTAGCCCAGACCAAGGCGATGCGCAGCGAACTTAAAGCCTTGCTCTCCGACAACAAAGGTCAACAAGAAGAAAACACACGCTTACGCCAACGGGACAGTGAGATTGATCAACGTATTCAGCAAGCCTTGAGCACCGAATTGCAGAAGGCGCCGCCCAAGGATCACCGCCGGCTAAACGAACAGGAAACACAAACCCTGCTGGAGGATCTTAAGCAACGCCTCTCCACTGAGTTTTTGAGTAACCGAAGTGCCGACCTTCCCATAGGCCTGGGATTGCAGCCTGGGGATGGTGACCAGTTCTCCAAAGGTGAGGATGATCTGATCTGGATCGCTCCTCAGGACGCCACGACGGTGGATTCACAGGGTAAACCGATACCCAGCGGATCCAACAAACCCTCTACAGGCTTCAGCTTTCCTGATGCCTTCAGCGATGAGATCAATCGTGGTCAGCGAGAATTGAAAGCTGCCACCGAAGCTATGGGACGCAATATCAAAACCTCCGAGGAGAAAGAGTCGGCCAAGCCCGTCTATACCTTGCCGGAGAACAGCACGCTTACAGGCTCTATCGCCATGACAGCCCTGATCGGCCGGGTACCGGTTGATGGCGTGGTTAACGACCCCTACCCCTTCAAAGTACTCATTGGCCCTGACAACCTCACCGCGAATGGCATTGATCTGCCGGACGTCGCAGGTGCGGTCATTAGCGGCACTGCCGCAGGTGATTGGACGCTTTCCTGCGTGCGGGGGCAAATCATCAGCATGACCTTCGTGTTCAGTGATGGTCGCATCAGCACAGTACCCACCCCACAGAAGCTCACTAACCGTCAAAGCACAGGCCAAGCCAGTGGATCAAGCATGGACAAGATCCAGGGCGGAATTGGTTGGCTCAGCGACCCTCATGGCATCCCCTGTATTTCGGGTGAGCGGCGCTCCAACGCTGAACAGTACCTGGGCACCAAAAGCTTGATCACCGCAGCCGGCGCCGGCGTGGCCAAACTGCTGGAATCAGATCAACAAGGCTCAAACACGCTATTCAGTGCATCCGGCACGCCTGTAGGAAATGGAGCAACCGGCACCGACGCGATGAAAACCATCCTCTCAGGCGGTGTGAAAGACATCGGCGACTGGGTTAATAAACTCTACGGCCAAGCCTTCGCCGCCATCTACGTGCAGCCCGGCGCCCAAGTGTCCGTGCACTTGGACCGACAGCTAGAGATCGACTACGAAACGTTGGGCCGCAAGGTGCGGCATGCTTCTGGAGGTACCTATGTATCCGAGCTCGATTAACCCTTCTTTGCTGGTTCTACTCGGTGTGTTGCTCATCAGCGGATGCAGTACCAGCAGGGATCAGCTGCTTCCCCATGGTCCGCAGAACATGATGGACATCTGGGATGCGAACACCAGGTCGGCGTCACCAGGCTCTATCGATCGGCAATTGCATGACGCTCGCGCGTTCTTGCAAAGGCCAATGGATGAATCGATCACGGATACCGCTAGCTATACCCGAACCTCTCAAACCGAGATTTACAGCCAGTTTAAGCGCCTCCCAAACCCTGACCTAGTGATGTACGTCTTCCCTCACTTGACTGGCACCGATCCCGTACCTGTACCCGGCTACAGCACGGTCTTCCCCTTCTACCAGCGCATTCAATACGCCATGCCCGGCGAACGGACGGAGGACTACTGATGGAACAGAAAAGGTCGGATGCAGGGAAGGATCACATCGAGAAGCTCGCGGCCCATGGATTACCTGAGCCTGGTGCATGGAGGACCTCTCAGACGCGTCCAAGCACAGTCGCTGATGAGCGAGCCCTCTATGCAAACGCACCCAGCTTTGTCGACATGCTGCCTTGGGTTGAATTTCTTCCCGAGTCCCAATGCATGCTGCTGGAGGATGGAGAGTCAGTGGCTGCGCTTTATGAGCTGACCCCGGTTGGTACAGAAGGACGGGAGGCTAGCTGGCTGCGTACGGTGCGAGACGCTCTGGAGAATGCGCTGCAAGATAGCTTCGACGAATTGGAAGACCAACCCTGGGTTGTTCAGCTCTATGCGCAGGATGAGACGGATTGGGACGGTTACATGAGAAACCTCCGGGCGTACATCCAACCTCGGGCTCAAGGAACGGCTTTCACCGAGTACTACCTCCAGATGTTCGAGCAGCATCTGCAGGCTATTTCCAAGCCGGGCGGTTTATTCGAAGACACCGCGGTGACCAAACTCCCTTGGCGGGGCCAAACTCGTAAAGTGCGGATGGCCATTTATCGCCGCAGCAAAGGCTCGTCCTCCCGCCGCGCCCAATCCAGTGAACAGGCACTCAACAGCATTTGCGATCGGCTGGTGGCCGGGATGGGAAATGCGGGTGTGAAATCTTGCCGCATGAACGCCTCACAGATTCACAACTGGCTATTGCGATGGTTCAACCCTGACCCGCGATTACTGGGCAATAACGCTGAAGCACGAAAAACCTTTTACCAGTTGGCGGCGCTGCCAGAAGACAACGCATCTGATGAACTGGAGCTAGCCAGCGGCACGGACTTTGCGCAACGACTGTTCTTCGAGCAACCCCGCTCAGATGCAGAGCAAGGCCTTTGGTACATGGATGACATGCCGCACCGTGTGGTGGTGCTAGATCGTCTTCGATCCCCTCCCCCCACAGGTCACCTGACAGGCGAAACGTCTAAAGGTGGCGATGCCACCAACACCCTGTTCGACCAGATGCCTGAAGAGACCACTCTGTGCATCACGATAGTGATCACACCGCAGGACATGCTGGAATCGCACCTCAATCACCTGGCAAGTAAGTCAGTCGGCGATACGCTTGCGTCTGAGCAAACCCGGGAAGACGTCCAACAGGCAAGGTCCCACATTGGCAGCGCTCACAAGTTGTACCGAGCAGCCGTGGCCTTCTATCTGCGCGGCGAAAATATTCGGCAGCTAGACGAGCGCACGTTGCGGCTTCACAACGTCATGCTCAACGCCGGGCTACAGCCAGTGCGCGATGAACATGAGGTCGCGCCGCTCAACAGCTATCTACGCTGGCTGCCCTGTGTGTTCAATCCAGGCGTTCGTAACAGCAAGTGGTACACGCAACTGATGTTTGTACAGCATCTTGCCAACCTAGCGCCCGTGTGGGGGCGTAGCGAAGGCACCGGCCATCCCGGGATAACCTTCTTCAATCGTGGTGGAGGCACGGTCACCTTTGACCCACTCAACCGCCTGGATAGGCAGATGAATGCCCACCTCTTTCTGTTCGGGCCGACCGGCGCCGGCAAGTCGGCAACATTGAACAACATTCTGAACCAGATCACTGCGGTATACCGGCCACGCATTTTCATTGCGGAGGCCGGCAATAGCTTTGGCCTGTTCGCAGACTTCGCCAAGCGCCTGGGCTTGACGGTCAACCGGGTGAAATTGGCGCCCGGTACGGGGGTCAGCCTTGCACCCTTTGCCGATGCATACCGACTGATTGATACACCTTGTAACGTCAAAACGCTGGATGCTGACGCGATGGATGACTCAGAGCCCACGGAGGACGAAGAGCGAGATGTACTGGGTGAACTCGAAATCACTGCTCGCCTGATGATTACCGGCGGCGAAGAGAAAGAAGAACAGCGCCTGACTCGCGCTGATCGGAGCATGATTCGGCAGTGCATCATCAATGCTGCAAAATCCTGCGCAGATCACCATCGAACGGTCCTGACCCAGGATGTGCGAGATGCGTTGAGAGCATCCGGTAATGACGCAAGTCTGCCAGAACAAAGGCGCGTCAGAATGCTGGAAATGGCCGACGCCATGGACATGTTCTGTCAGGGTTCAGATGGTGTTCTATTCAACCGTGACGGTACGCCATGGCCGGAGGCTGACATCACCATCGTCGATCTCGCCACCTATGCCAGAGAGGGCTACAATGCTCAACTCTCAATTGCTTACATCTCGTTGATTAACACAGTGAATAACATCGCTGAACGTGATCAGATGCTCGGCCGGCCGATCATCAATGTCACTGACGAAGGCCACATAATTACCAAAAATCCGCTGCTCTCCCCCTATGTCCTCAAGATCACCAAGATGTGGCGCAAGCTCGGAGCCTGGTACTGGTTAGCCACTCAGAATATCGATGACCTTCCCAAAGCAGCAGAACCGATGTTGAACATGATTGAGTGGTGGATCTGCTTGAACATGCCACCCGATGAAGTCAACAAAATCGGGCGGTTCCGCGAACTCAATGATGCTCAAAAAACGCTCATGCTCTCAGCCCGTAAAGAGTCAGGGAAATTCACGGAGGGGGTCATCCTTTCGAAGTCCACCGAGGTGCTTTTTCGAGCAATACCGCCAAGCCTTTATCTGGCGATGGCAATGACTGAGCCAGAAGAAAAAACTGAGCGATTCAGACTGATGAATGAGCATGAAATGAGCGAGCTGGATGCCGCTATGGCAGTGGCTAAAGCCATTGACCAAAAGCGCGGCATGCTCATTTAAGGTGGAGCGCGTTAGCGGACCTCGAACTTCAGATGCGAAGCATTAAACATTATCGCCCAGCCGAATCTCAGAATTACGGCTCATCGGAAGTATCAATTGCAGGGGTAAGGCACGCCATCGTATCGTCGGTCATACTTATCCGCCTTTTACCGGACAGCATCTAACCGTCCAAGGGCGATGGCGTGCTCTGGCGCCCTTCCTTCAAGCTTAGGCGGCGGAATGCAATCCACTCGTTGTAGACCATCTGGAAGGTATGTCTGACCTCGGCTTCAACCTCAAAACGCCGCTGCTTAAAATGCTCGCAGGATTGATATTCTGCGCAGTGAGCTTGCGCGCTTCATCACGGCGTTCACGCGCTGTTTCAGGCTGAGTTCAGAGTAGCTGCCAAAGGACATGCGCTGTTGGCGCGCTTCCCAATAATAGCGAAACAGCCAGAGCTTCCCGCCCGCCTTGGTCACCCAAAGAGATAGGCCATCAAAGTCGCTGAGGGTATAGTTTTTACCGGTGGTTCGAGCATGCCGAACGGTGAATTCAGAGAGAGGCATGGTGAGCTCCTGTGAGAGAGTCAGCACCTGATGCTCGTCTGGAGACCCGAGCGGAGCCAGTCAAAATACGGACTTGAACGGGCCCGGAATGTTGTACCTAATCCTGTAGTTGTTCGTACTGGATTACCCTGGATTCCAGTGGTTTTCCGCAGAAACGAAAAAGACGCCTAAGCGTCTTTTTCGTGGATCCCAGCGCCCAGCGGACTTGTGAGAATCAATATTTGGAGCGGGAACGAGACGTGCATTGGGAGGTTTACTCGTTGAAACTGTTGAGGTTTATTTTATTAAATTGATGCAAGAATACTTGATGATGTACTTGTTTCCTGAGGCTTTTCAGACACAAAAAGACGAAAGGTCTGAGTAAATGCTTGGATGCGCTGCCTTTGATTCTGGATACCATTTCCCCCAAGGTGGCGCTGCCAACCTGGAGGAAAAATCGTAGTCGAATTGAAGCTATCTCAGTTCGAAACCTGCTCAAGGAAAATTAGTTGCAGAGGTTCACTAAGCAAGTCATCGGCCGTTGTTGCAAATTGCTTGAAGTACGGCGTCGCGAAATGCGCATCGAGTGCCGCCTGATCCTTGAATGCTTCACGCATATAGAATGTTCCAGGGGCGTCACGTAGTTCAAACAGCACATAGTCAAGGTTACCCGGCTCGGTGCGAGTGGGTTTAACCAGTGCCAATAGTCCTTGCTTTAGCGCCTCCTGCTTGCCTGGTTTAGCCTTGAGCACGGCGATGGATATCAAAGGTTTTTGCACGAACGTAGCTCCGCCAGAAGAAAGAGTGGAGGTTTGGCTTTCGCATCCTATGGCCGACGACGCCAGCAGGACCAATCCCGTTAATATGATCAGAATCTTCACACAAAGCCTTCCAGAACAACCTTGCCATGTGCTTTGTTGCTTTCGACCAACGCGTGGGCGCTACGCATATTGGCTGCATTAATAGCGCCAAAATTCGCACCTAGCGTGGTTTTCAATATGCCTTCGTCGACCAATCGGGCAACACGATTAAGCAGGTGATGTTGGTTGATCATGTCCGGGGTTTCGAACAGTGAGCGCGTAAACATCAACTCCCAATGCAGGGACAATGACTTCAACTTGAGCGGCATCGCATCGAGACTGCGAGGATCATCGATCACCCCTAGGCGCCCCTGTGGACGCAACACTTCAATCAATTGCGGAAGATGCTCTTCGGTGTGTGTCAGGCTGGCAACATGACTGACATCAGCCAGCCCCAGCGCTTGCAATTGGGCCCTCATCGGCTGGCGATGATCGATAACATGGTGGGCCCCCATGCGCTTGACCCACTCGATAGTTTCGAGGCGCGACGCGGTACCAATCACGGTCATGCCCGTCAGCTTACGGGCCAATTGAACCAGCATTGATCCCACACCACCGGCAGCGCCGACGACGAGCAACACATCGCCATTGCCGCCGCCTTCGCTGACGCCAAGACGATCAAACAATAACTCCCAGGCGGTAATCGAGGTCAGCGGCAATGCCGCCGCCTGCGCAGCCCGCAGAGACTGCGGTCGGTGTCCGACAATACGCTCGTCCACCACCTGCAGTTCACTGTAGCTGCCCGCCCGGATAAGCGAGCCAGCGTAGTAAACCTTATCACCGGGTTTGAACAGTGTGACGTCAGCCCCCACTTCACGCACCATGCCGGCCGCGTCCCAACCGAGAATTTTTGGTTCTTTGGCGAAGGTCCCGGAACGCACTTTGGTATCCACAGGGTTGACTGCAACGGCTTCAACCTCCACCAACAAATCCCTGGGGCCAGGC
Source organism: Pseudomonas lurida (assembly GCF_002563895.1). NCBI lineage: Bacteria > Pseudomonadati > Pseudomonadota > Gammaproteobacteria > Pseudomonadales > Pseudomonadaceae > Pseudomonas > Pseudomonas lurida. The sequence continues at coordinate 4,277,341 of NZ_PDJB01000001.1, forward strand.
TTGGGCGCGGGGATATCCACATCTTGCAGAGAGCGTGGGTCGTTGATGGGCAGACCGTGCTCGGTAAAGGCAATGGCTTTCATGGCAACTCATCGGTAATGGGGTTACCTGCATTTTCACCGTTCCCAATACAGAGAAAAACCTACAGAATCCAACAACACTTTCACTCCCGGAAAGAAAATGATACGTGTAGACGACCTTGGGCTTTTTCTTCGCAGCGCAGCCTTGGGTAGCTTTACCGCGGCGGCAGTCGAAGCCAACTTACTGCCCGGGCAAGTTGCAGCCGCCATCAAGCGGTTAGAGCGAGAGTTGGAGGTGCGCTTGTTTACACGAACAACGCGCAGCCTACGTCTGAGCGCTGAAGGCGAACAGTACTTGTCCACGGCACGCTCAGTGCTGGAGCACCTGGAACAAGGCCGCGCCAACCTGCGAGGCGACAACGCCCCATTGCGCGGTACCTTGCATATCGCCGCACCATCGGACCTGGGACGCAATATCCTGCTGCCGTGGCTCACAGATTTTCGACGTTTTCACCCTGAGTTAAACCTGCGATTGTTGCTCTCAGACCAAGTAAGCAACTTGTTTCGCGACCCGGTGGATGTGGCCATCCGCTACGGTCAGAACCGAGACGCCAGCTATATCGCCCCTACCCCTGGTTCCTCTGAACCGTCGCGTGCTTGTGGCGTCACCGAACTACCTCTTACGGCATGGCACGCCCATGATTCCTCAAGACCTGGTGCAGCACGTTTGCCTGCCCTATCTGCAAAATGGCAGACTGCATGACCGCTGGCAGTTGGGAGCAGAAACGGTACACGTCACCGGTCCGTTGTTCAGCGATGACGCTGACGTGGTACGCCTCTGGGCGCTGGAAGGAGAAGGTCTGGCCTACAAGTCATGGTTGGATGTCAGCGCCGACGTGCAGGCGGGACAGCTAGTGGTGGTTTTGGCCGACTATCCCGGAGACGTGTACCCCCTGAGTTTTGCCTGCCCCCACCGTGGGCAAATGTCGCGAGCGGTGACCGAGCTTCATCAGTGGTTGAGGCAGCGGTTCATCGCTATTGCTCCCTTTGTCAGAGAGCAATAGCAAAGTGCTAGTGACTGCTAGGTGTTACTGGTGACTAGCGAGTTGAGAGGCGAAAAACTGTCATCGGCCATTCTACCTGAGAGCTGCCACCGTTAAATAGGCCGACACGGTCCATCTGTGCAGCGGGCAGCAACAAGCTACCGTCCAGATCGAGAAACGGCGCATCTACCCAATGCAAACGCTCATCGACAATCAAGGTATCAATACGTCCGTCAGGTCGACGTACACGGATCGCGTCAGCAGCCAAGTCAGAGAAGTATAAATTCCCGCCTGCATCCATCACCGTACCGCCCGTAGGTGGTAAGTCAGCAAAAGGCAAAACACGAACTGCGAGTTGCTGGGGCGTTAACGTCGACGAAATCAGGTCAGCAATACGCACCCTGTACCAAGGGCCCTGCAGCGCGCCGTAATACAACCACACGCCATCAGGGCTGACCTCCAGCGGATCGGCATTGACACGCAACGGGGAGCCATTAGGCGTGTTTACGGTCTTACCGCTGAGGATAATCTCTCTATCCGTGCCAGCGCTGACCGAGTAATGCCCATCCAGCACACGTTTTGCGTTACCACTATGCAGATCGATGACAATGAGACCTGCGTTACCGGCATCCGTCACAAAAGCATGATTGCCCTGAAACCGGACATCATCGACGTAGCTCCCTGGCTTTGCGACATCACTGGAAAAAGGGTAACTGCGCACGACCCGTTTTTTGTCCAAATCGATCGCAACGAGTTTGGCCCCGCCGGGAATAGGATCGCCTCCAAATTCGGCAGCACCGGTATCCACCACCCACAGCATCGAGCCTTCAAGACGCAAGGCATTGATGTTTACAAAAGCATTGCTCGCCTCTTGCCCAGGCGCCCAGGCGTTCCAAGCCCTATCGGGATAAGCCTCGCTCTGTCCTTGTGCATCGACAATGGAAAGCTGCGCTCCCGCCCCCCCCGTCCAGCGTGGGCCCGCCACATATGTGTGATCTTGGTAATGAGCCACGGCATTCCAGATCTGATTTCGACTTTGCAACGCAACCTCAAGAGTCGGCGCCTTATCTGGCAAGCTCACACAACCTGCCAGTAAAATTGCGACTGCTAACCCGCACGACAATGATCGTAACCCACTCATCACAACGCCTCCTCAGTCCATCGCTGGGAATAATTGGGTTGCTGATTATGAGCGTAAGCGCTGGGTGGAAACGGTACGCCCCCATTTTTCAGATTTAGGTTCCACAATTGAGTAAGTCCAGCCTCGTCTTTTCGAATCAGGGTGATACGGGGTTTAAGCAGCATCGTGATATCCATCGTCGGTGTATTGAGAGATATCCAGCCTAATGACAGACGTGCTGTGATAGCCATCCGCGATCGTCCACATACACTTTCAATGGAAAATTGAAAATAACCCAAAAAAGCAGCCAAGGCTGATGCTGAGATTCGCGGAAAGCGTAACCGTAATACTGCTGCGGCAACCCATTGTCGATTCAGTCATTTGAATACTCCAGTTAGTGTTTTTATAGATCTGGAGAACAGGAGAAACCGCCTCTGATTCATGCAAGGCATGGGTATGACCAGGAGCCATGTACAGAACTTAAATTGGGTCGATTTTGATGATCGAACCGCTTCTTGCGGCCTCTGAGATTGCTTCGGTGATGATGAGATTCCGTAGTCCGTCGCGCACGGAGACCAGAGGCAGTTCCGTACCTCGTATGACGTTGCAGAAGTGATCCAGTTGGATTTCAAGCGGGTCTTTTCGGTTAATGCTAGCGACCCCTGTACGAAAGGGTTTCCACCATGACCGGTCTTTGGGGGCTGCGTAGTATTTGAGCCGCATTGTTGGAACTGACAGCGAGCCGTTTTTACCAATGATGACGTAGCAATCTTCATCCTCGTAGGTGGGATAGCTCTTATTCTCCTGTGATGTTTGTTCCCAACTGCGGGCGCACCCGGCGCTGTCAGAAAGCAAGAATGAACCCAGCACGCCGCTCTCAAAGCGCAGGCCGATACACACGGTATCTTCAACAGGAAATCCACGTGCGGCATTTGACTGCATCGCCTGAACAGCAACAATTTCACCGCATAGCGAACGCAGGTTGCCGATCTCATGAATCATGTTGATCAGGATTGGACCACCACCTTCCTGGCGTCGCCATACAGCAGAATCGAAATAGTCATCCGGTTTGTAGAACAAAGCGCTCCCCTGCACAGCAACGAGATCTCCTAGGATATCGTCACGTATGACCTCGCGAGCACTGTCAAGTATTGGGCTGTACGCACGATGATGCCCGACGAGCAGCTTAGCGCCGGTGGCGTCAGCGGCCGCGAGTAACCGCTTGCCTTCCTCAACGTTGTGCGCCACCGGTTTCTCGATTAAAGCGGCAACGCCAACCTCAATGCATTGCAAGGTCTGTTCGACATGTAGCGCGTTTGGGGTGGCGAGGATGACACCATCAGGCTTGTCCTCGGCGAAGCAGGTAGCAAGGCTTGAATATTGGCAGACCCCAAGTGAATCTAAGTAGGGTGTATCAATTTGAAGCGGATCGATAACTGATGCCAGTTCACAGGAAGAACTCGCCCGGATGAGTTCAATATGGCGTCGACCGATGAGGCCGGCGCCGGCTACCACAATTCTGATTTTGGACATGCTTTAATCTTCGCGAGAGTTATTGTTATAAATCTCGACATGATAAAGGTCGGGATTCGATCTGCTAGGATCAAGGCTACTATCAGCCAGTAAGTCTATAATTGGGCCATATGGAAAATAAGAATTCTCCCATAGTGAACAATGATCCCTTCCTCAGGGATTTGCTTCTGTTCTCCGTTATCGCAAAACGTGGCAGTTTTATCGCCGCGGGGACCGAACTTGGAATTTCTCCCGCTCACGTCAGCAAGCGTGTGTTGGCGCTGGAGGAAGCGCTGGGTTGTAAGCTGTTTAACCGCACGACCAGGCGTGTTTCGATCACCCAAGATGGGGAGACAATGCTCGTTTGGGCGCAAACGATCATGGACAACGTCAATGGGATGCTTGAAACATCACTGGGTGATCGTATCGAACCCAGGGGCATGCTACGTATCAGTACCAGCCAGCGAATCGGGCGATTTCATATCGCCCCAGTGCTTACATTGCTTCGTAAACGCCATCCTAAGCTAGAGGTATGGCTGGAATTGGTTGACCGTCGAACTGATCTCATTCGCGAGCAGTTCGACATCGACATCCGAGTTGGAGAAGTTCACGAACAGAATCTAATTGTCCACAAGATCGCGGATAGTCAGAGGATCCTCTGTGCTGCACCAACTTACCTGAAGGAACGAGGGAATCCAGCAGCCTTGAACGATCTTCAACGCCATGATTGTCTGCTTTTTCGTGGCAGGGATCAGAGCTTTGGCGTATGGCGCTTAGAGGGGCCTAACGGCCCTGAGTCGGTTAAGGTCACAGGGCCGATGGCGTCTAACCACAGCGATATCGTCCGAGAATGGGCGCATGAAGGTTTCGGAGTCATAATGGCATCAACCTGGGACGTTGCTCCGAGCATAAGTAACGGGAAGCTTGCCCGCATTTTGCCTGCTTATTTTCAGCCAGCAGACGTGTCCGCAGTGACCACGGTTCGGGCTTCTGGGTCGATGAAAATAAGGGTATGTCTGGAGTTTCTAAGTGCACACTTAAGCTCAGGGCCTTATGCATTGAGAAATAAATAGTTTTTTCACCTGGCACTTTTTCTTCGGCGCGACCTGTAGCCGATTTCGAATTCATAGTCGGTGAAGTAATAGCTGATGCCCTTCTGTTCGCATTCGGCCAACTTACGACCGAAAACTGGTCGTCCGATTGTGTTGAAGAAGTCAGTTTTTCCGTAAGCGTCTGGGCAACACAGGTCGAGAGTCAGTCGTTCTCCTAAGCAATCGAGCATTTCGGCACTGTTATCGAGCATTTCGGCACAGTAACCACTCTTTACTCAACCTAGACTCGAGCTTCACTTTAAGACTCAGATGGAGTCACGATGAGAATCAGATCAATCCTACCTGCACTTTCCATGGCAGTAACACTCAGTGGATACGCTGCCGATTTCTCACTGACGAGCCGGGATATTGCCGATAATCGACCGCTGACCAGTCGTGAAGTGTTCCAAGGCTTCGGCTGCGAAGGTGGCAACACTTCTCCAGAGCTTTCCTGGATAAACGCCCCTGCGGGTACTAAAAGCTACGCGATCACCGTTTACGATCCCGATGCACCAACCGGTAGCGGTTGGTGGCATTGGACGGTGTTTAACCTGCCAGCTTCCACCAATAGCTTGCCAAGAGGAGTGGGGGCGAACCTGCCTGTCGGTGCAGTACAAGGGCGAACCGATTACGGCCAGCCGGGATTTGGCGGAGTATGCCCACCTGCGGGAGATAAACCTCATCGCTATGAATTCACTGTATGGGCATTAAAAGTCGATAAGCTACCGCTCGACAACCAGGCAAGCGGAGCCTTGGTGGGTTATATGCTCAACGCCAACGCCTTGGCCAAAGCGACCATTACTTCAACTTACGGACGTTAAGCACGATGCGCCCTTGTGACGGCATACAGCACCGCGAAAATATTATCGATGCATGTGTCATACGGGCGCGACACCCCCTTACTTTGCCAAGGGTTCCGGTGTTCGTGACCACCTTATGTCGAGTGCAACAAGGGGAAAAATTATTGCAATGGGATGATCGTGAGATGCGCGCAGGGCCTCATCATCTGATTCTGATGCCGGCCGGGCGCGAGCTTGGTATCTCCAACATCCCAGGCCCTCACGGTCACTACATCGCCGATGCGGTGACCTTCCCCGTCTCGACATTGCGTAACTTCAGCACCCGATATGGCCAGCAGATTATAAGCCGTCGCGATGTACTGAAGACCGACCTATGCGTTCCTTTGGACAGGCACACAACGCAGGCATGGGAGCAGTTGTTGGCCGCCATCAATGGGAATGCCCCCCAGGCACTATGCACACATTATGGGGAAGCTGTTCTTCTGAGCCTATGCCTTGGCGGCCAGGTCGGACCTCTGCTGATGGGACGCAACGATCCACTGTGTGAACGTGTGCAGCAACTGATAATGGCCAGCCCGGAAAGAAACTGGACGGTTGCAAGCATCGCACAACACATGAATCTGGGTGAGTCGACTTTGCGGCGCCAACTGGCGAAAGAGGGTAATAGTTTCAGGAATATTTTGGAGAGCGTTCGACTGTCGACAGCATTGCAACGATTGCAAACAACTTCTCGCCCGATCGGTGAAATCGCCGGTGCGTGCGGTTACGCCTCGGCCTCACGTTTTGCTGTTCGCTTTCGCCTACACTATGGCCTGTCACCACGTGAATTGCGGGCAGCGATATGAGCATATCCGTGAGGTCTTCGCCTATTGTTGCTGCCCTACACGCGATTGACCCTCGCGCTCGACGTAACACGGACTACTGTCGATATCTTCGGACTGTCATCCCGTTGTGCAACTAAAGCGATTGACAGCATGCGGCAGCAATTGGCGATTCACTCGCCCTCTGCATGGGCAGCCGCGTGAGCACATCTTTCAAATAAGCATGCGGATCATGGCCATTCAATCGCGAAGACTAGATCAAAGTCATTATCGCCCCGCTGCCCGTTTTACGCTGCGTAGCGACCCTGCGAAGAGCCAACTCTTGGGTCCACGAGCCCATGGTCAGATTTGGCTTTCGCGCCAGATATTATCAATGGGTACGGCCACGTCATCGAGGTAGCGCGTGAGCGCTATCCAGTGTTTGAGGTCCAACACCTTGGCGATGACCAATTCCTCAGGCACTAACTGCCAATAGGCGATCATCCAAGTATGAAGTGAGTCGATGATCCGCGGTACTTTTTCCTGCCGTATTCGTTGCCGGGCCTCCGTCTCCAGCTCACGGACTTCTCGTTCAACTTGAACAAGGCCGAATCTAGTTCAACGCTTATTCGCTAACGTGGCTTTTGTTGGTCGCGTTTAAGTCGAAGAAATTTCGGCGGGCATGGGCCACGCAGCCGATCTCCATGACGCGCACCTCAAAGCCTGCCTTGTAGCCCGCGAAGTCTTCACAGACCTGCATGCAGTTTCAGTTGCCCAGGAAGGCTCGAACATGTTCGCCAGCGCGGCTCGGGCTGAAATCGTAAACGACAGCAGCAAGTTTGAGAACTGGCTGGTGGCAAAAATTTTAAATACTAAAAAAACTTAACCAGGTAATGAAAAACAACGCAATTGAAAAATACTTTATATTCACTAAGAATTCGTAGGGGCGTTTGTTTACGCATGACGCCGCTTATTCATCAGACACCCTTTAATTTCCATTATTGTTTATGAAACCTCCAAAACCAAAGAAATGCAGCAGCCACAACAAGAGTCTGCCAAACCATAACGAGCAGCGTTCCTGAATCATGCTTCATCTCAACTAGCCGGAAATCATCGATAGCAACTCCTGTTAAAAACATCACAACTATGAACATAAAAAATAAAAAAATGATGACTTCAAATACTCTTGCAATAATTTTTTTTCGCGCTGTGCTCATTATTACTCTCCGAGAAGCTTGCCACTGATCATATAAAATCTATTGAAGTTACCGCTCTAGCTTAACCACTCGCGACCACACTAGTGCTGTGTCCGACGGCACAAAGGAGTGCAAACATCCTTGACTTTGCTAAACTGCTCGATTGGTAACTTTGTTATGTTGTCTCTGGACACATTCACTCGAATGTAACTGTAATACGTCCCATTGAAACAATATTGGTCGTTGCGGTGAGCGACGCATGTATGCTCGCAACATTTGCCGGATTTATTACCCTGCTGGATTAATTCCCACAAACTACAGGGTTGCCGCCAAACGCTCGAATGCACTCATTCATTTGGCGAACGTTAAGATTATCAATGCTCGGATTTCCAGTGACTTCAGGCCGAGGCTTTTGAATGAACAAAAAATTTATACTCGGTGTGTTTTGTTTTATAGAAAATAGCTTTTGCTCGGGATTGACCTCTCCCACCATAGACTCTAGTGAATTCAACGAGCGACCAGAAGTTACTTCATACTTTTGCGGCAACGATCTATTGGGGGACTCGACTGCTAAAGACATCGCGGATAGACTGCTAAGAAAAATGCAAATAGCAGTTTTTTTGTACATACCCATTTTCACCCCCCATAAACTATAACTAATAGTAACGCCAATCAGATTAGATAATTAATTTGAAAATGGACAACAAGGGCGGCCAGTTGGACTACCCAAAAACAGATGTTCCAAAGATCAAATTTCCCATTCGCATCCACAGAATCATTTCACCCTTGATAACTTTATAAAAAAGAGGCATAAAAAAGGGGCTTATACGCCCCAAAGCAGAAACACAAAGAGGTAAAAACTCGCTAATACCGAAAAAGCCTTCCTGGCACTCCCTCTGATCATTAGCCCCTTTTCACTGCTGATCAAAGCTAGTCGGTATTAGCGAGCGGACAATAACGGCATTTATCTTGATTTAAGAAGCGAGGTAAAGAACCCCAAATCAAGAAAATGCTATGTATCGCCGGCACCATCGGATCCTGGGTTCGGGTATGAGAACGAACCGAGGTTCTGTGGCACGCATCCAGTATGATCACTTAGCAGCAAACGAAAAAAGTTATTAATCATTAAATTAAACAATAAATAAATCATTAATCTTTAGCGCCTTCTCAGCTTTGACATCCATCCCTACAGCAAGGGCGAGGTCATGCCTGAAAAATCAAATTAATCCAACCTGCACCAGTCGTGCTCAATGAAATGGATTCGTTTCAGCATCCAGAGATACTTAACTTCGACGAGGACGGCGGTGACAAGTGCAAAGCCTGGATCACTGAACTGGGTCTGGCCGCGGTAATTCTGAGCTTTCGTGCTTCTGATTGGGGGCCGACCTGGTGCAGACGCTCCCAATCAAGTCAGATTTGACTAAACTGGTAGGTGAACTCACTGCTTTGACTGGGCCCACATTTTATACTCCCCATCCTTTGTAAATTAGTAACCAGTTCTGCCTGCAATTCCATAGAACACTGGGTGCGGTACCCAAGAGCATGCTCAACATCACGGTCGGTCCAAGAGGTTTGGATGGAAGCTTATGAAGATCATCGGCGCACAAGGTTTCAATTCCCATGAATGTGTTGATGCACCCAGGCAAGAGGATGTTGCGCAGCTACATGTTTTCGATTTTTCATAAGCTTGTTGGCGCACATAACGCATTTGAGCGAATGGCACAGCGCATGAATGCTCACCCCGACATGCGGACAATCGCCAATCTATCGTCGCCAACCCGTTTGGGAACTTGAAGCAATGGGCTTTGGGCAACGAAAAGTTCCTGCGGCGGTAGCTGAAAAAGTACTCGAATGGAAATGGCGCAGACGATAAACGCGAACTATCTGAAAGCGTCGAAAAACTTGCTGAGTATGAGAGGAATGATGGAGATGATTGCCTGAAAGCCCTTCTGCTTTTCCAAATACGGAAACGCAAATCCCCCGAATCGTCGGGGGATTTGCTTCTATCCGATACGAGCTGCATTTTCACGCAGCCTGTTCGGTTTTTTTCCGTTCAAGGTAAAGCGTCGATTTCCAGCCGAACTCAAGTAGGGCAAGGCAGCTCCATTATCGGCAGTCCATACTTGGGGAACGAAAGAAAGTCGTGCGAAGATTTTCTTACCACTTCATACGAAGCCCAAGGGTACCACTAACCGAGTTAGATACGTCAGTGTTACCACCCGCGGTCCATAACTTACCAATTTCACTATACACACCAATCGTTGGGGTCAACTCCAAACTAACGCCAGTTGCGAGCTCAACACTTTTTCCGCCAGTAGACGTTGAAACGTCCGTTGTACTCGAACTATTTATAAAACGTGCCACATCAGCACCGTTTGAAGTCGCGTAGGCATTAACCTGAGCATAAGGCTGCACTGCACCGAGGGAAGTTTCAAATTGGCCTTTCAAGCGTAACCCTGCACGCGCAATCCAGTCGTTATCGGTTTTCAATTTCACTTGGGCGCGCGTGATTTTTGAATCTTGCATATCCAAGCGTTGATGAATGATCTGAAGCTGAGGCTCTACACTCCACGAGCCCGCCCCCAACTGAAAAGATTTACCAACCTCAACGGACCCCAACAAGCTACTGCCTTTACCTTTCGCATGATTTCGGAGAGATTCAACGGTGTAATTATGATTGCCCGACTGAATAACCGTATCAACATAAAGGCCGCTATCAGTAGTGTATGTACCATACGCCCCGAAGTACTGGCTGCGAAGGGTATTCTTGCCCGCTTTCAGATTATTGATACCACCCACGGCCCCCTTTACGCTCGAACTACCTTCCAGTTGACCTATGTAAACACCTGCACGCCAGTTTGAATATGCTAGAAGATCGCTGCCCAGCTGGAACCCATTAATGTGGCTATTGCTACGAGCTGAAGCTCCGCCGCCTTGCGAAATGTCAACTTCAGATGAAATAACTCGCGTCCAAAGACGGCGATCTCCGTCACCCGACGCATTCGACGCTTCGTCGCCTATGCGCTTACGGTAGTCGCCCAGCATGGCCAGATTGCTTTGGCGCAACTGATTGGGTAGCGCCGAATAGAGTGCTACCTCTGCACGGTAACCTTGCGATCGCACATACCAGTTCTCACCGCCCCCCTTTGCGTCTCCAGCAAAAAGGCCATACTCATAAGCACCCGCGTCAATCGTCCCTCCGTCAAGCGAAAACGCGTCTTTAGTGGTTTGAGCTGTGGTGGTGGCACCATTTTTTGCAGTAACAACCTCAAGACCATCGCCGCTGGTCGCAGCGCCCAAAGCATCGGGGTTTGCAACCTGCACAATAGTTTTTCCGCTGGCCGAAGCAGTTGGACCGTCCAAAATCAGTCGATCGGAAGTTCCCTTAGTATTCAAACCTACACGCAGAAGACCATTGTTGCCGACGTATTTACCATTAATAGTAAGCGCCGTTCCAGGTTTCGCCCCAACCAATGAAACAATGCCGGCATTATCAAGAGAGGCTAGTTTTTGATCAAAACCCGCCAGATCAAGTGTGCCATTTTTTTGGACATCAACCGATGAAGATCCAAAGGCACTGGCACGCCCTGCACGCAGCACGCCCCCCTTAACAAGAACGGCACCACCGAACTGCGAATTATCGCCAGTCAGTGTCGTAGTACCAGCTAAAACCTTGATCGTCCCCCACCGACCGCCTACACCATTTGTGATACCGTTGGGGTCGCTGCTGATAGGTGCGGAAAAAATATAATTATTCGACGTATGGTTGAATACTAAAGCGCTATTCACGGAGGTAAACATCAGACTGTTTGTTAAAAACGTGCCCGCAGCCTGCGCCTTGTCCCCTTCCGCAGCTCCAATACTTATAGCAGACTTTCCTGCATTGCTCAGACCGACTTTCCCTCCTATGTTTGTTGTGCCAACAGCCAATCTACCACCATTAGAAACCACAACTGAAGTGTCTCCATCCCCCCCAACATGCAACCGTGATGCACGCACGTTACTTCCGGCTCCGCTAATTAAAGTCGACTGAGATTCGGCGTTCTTGAGGCCCAAGCCAAGAGTTGCAAAATTTGCTTTACCACCATTGATAACTTTAAATTCCCCACCGGTTATAAACCCGTTGGCATTACCTACACCAGTGAGAACACCACCATCTATCGTAAGCGGCCCCGAACCCTGGAGCATAGCGGCCTTAGGCGAAGTTATCGTAAAAATACCTGTTGGCGTAATTGTCAATCCATCAGAGAGAACGTATTTACCAGTTTGTGCTACAGACGTCGACACAACATCAGTAGCAGCCCACCCTGAAACGGCAAACAAAGACATGGGAACCGCAATCCAATGACGCGAAGACATTAGCTTTTTAAATACAAACATAAAATCTTTACCCAGCATTAAGTAGTAAGGGTTTAAAGTATCGAACATTGCTCAACACTACTGCAGCGCATGCTGCTACCAGAACGACAATAACGTGGGGAGTATAATTAAGATAATTTAAAATTATTTTTATTTTTTATAAATATTAATAACCGATAGTTATGCCCCATAGCGCTTAACTCATGACATACAAATCGCTCTTAGTACACACTCACCCCATCATAACAAAAATACATTAAACTTCAATTTATCCTATCCCCAAATTAAACTTCGATCAATTTATTTTTAGCAAAACGACAAATTTTTCAAGTCGGCACTCCAGCGACGCCGCCTCTAAAAAATAGAATTCTAGAACAGTACTTAGCTAAACTTGATTTTCCGCGGATAGCGTCGCTCACCCTAAAATATAATTCACCCCTCTAAACTCAGTTGAGTTAAAAATAATACAACTCGCCAGGTAGAAAGAAGGTAAGCGTCCGGCCAACTCACCTTCCTGACCCCAACGCCAAAGGCGATGGTGTCCACCTAATTTAGGTGGACACCATTTCTAGCCTTTTAAGCGGGTCTTTCCATGCAGTCACAACGCCGATCCTATTCCAAATCCTTCAAGGCCCAGGTAGTCCAAAGTGCACTCAGCCCGGCGCGTCGATTGCCAGCGTCGCGCAGCACCACAGCCTTAACGCGAACCTCGTCTATAAATGGATTCGGGTACTAACGAACGAAGTCACGGAGCTGCAACCTGCTTTCATTCCGCGACCTTTGCAGCTCGCCGGAGGGCATTCCCAGGCTGCGTCATCGAGCATCTGCGTTGAAATCCAGCACTCGCGTGGCACCGTCAAAGTGAACTGGCCGACCGAAAGCGCCGCCGCCTGTGCCTCCTTTCTGCGAGACCTGTTGCGGTAATTCGAATCGATGCGGTCTGGCTCGCCACCGAACCGATGGACATGCGCGCCGGCACCGAAACGGCGTTAGCCCGGGTCATTGCCGTGTTCGGCGCGGCGAAGCCGCACTGCGCTTATCTGTTCGCCAATCGCCGCGCCAATCGGATGAAAGTTCTGGTGCATGACGGCGTGGGTATCTGGCTAGCGGTGCGACGATTGAATCAAGGCAAGTTTCACTGGCCCGGCATTCGGCAAGGATCGCAGGTCGAACTCGATAACGAGCAACTTCAGGCTTTGGTACTGGGCTTACCATGGCAACGGGTCGGTGCTGGCGGCTTGATCACAGTCTTGTAACGCCTGCCATTAGCCCATCGGTTTATCGCTGCTGACTTCCGGCTCTGGCACAATCAGCGGCATGACTTCCTCGCCCAATCTCGATCAAATGACACCGGAACAGCTACGTGCCTTAGCTGAACAGGCCTTGCAGTTGCTTCACCAGGTCGACTCGATGGGTCAGAAAATCCACCGCCTTGAAACGGTCAACGAGCAACTCGCTCATGAGATCGCCATCCTCAAGCGACACAAGTTCGCCAAACGCAGCGAACAGCTAAGCCCTGACCAAGGTAGCTTGCTCGACGATTTACTCGACACTGATATCGCGGCCATCGAGGCCGAGCTGAAGGCGGTCAATCCGTCACCTGCACCGGACGAGCTACGTCAGCCCCCCAAGCGTACGCCGCTGCCGCCGCAGTTCCCACGTACAGTGATCCGTCACGAGCCAGAAAACACCCAGTGCGTCTGCGGCTGTCAACTTCAGCGCGTTGGCGAAGACGTCAGCGAGAAGCTCGATTACACACCCGGCGTGTTCACCGTCGAGCAGCATGTGCGTGGAAAATGGGCATGCCGCCAGTGCGAAACACTGATCCAGTCGCCTGTACCGGCCCAAGTGATCGACAAGGGAATCCCGACCGCAGGCCTGTTGGCCCATGTGATGGTGGCGAAGTTCGCCGACCATTTACCGCTGTACCGGCAGGAGAAGATTCTTGCTCGGGCCGGGCTGGCGATTGCTCGCTCGACACTGGCGCAATGGGTCGGACAGACCGGCGTACAACTCCAACCTCTGGTCGATGCGCTGCGTGAGCAAGTGTTGGCCCAGGGCGTGATCCGCGCCGATGAGACTCCGGTTCAGATGCTCGCGCCAGGTGAGAAGAAAACTCACCGCGCTTACGTCTGGGCCTACAGCACCACGCCGTTTTCGGCGCTCAAGGCTGTTGTTTATGACTTCAGTCCCAGTCGTGCAGGCGAGCATGCGCGCAACTTCTTTGGGCAGTGGAACGGCAAGCTGGTATGCGACGATTTCGCTGGCTACAAAGCCGGTTTCGAGAAAGACATCATCGAAATTGGCTGTATGGCCCACGCCCGTCGTAAGTTTTTCGATCTGCATGTGGCGAACAAAAGCCAGCTGGCTGAACAAGCGCTGTACTCGATTGGTGGTTTGTACGAAGTTGAACGCCAAGCTCGGGACATGTGCGATGAGGATCGTTGGCGAATACGCCAGGAAAAGGCGGTACCGATCATCAAAACACTGCATGACTGGATGTTGGCCCAGCGCGACCTGGTGCCCAACGGATCAGCCACGGCCAAAGCCCTCGATTACAGCCTGAAACGCTGGGTAGCGCTAACGCGCTACCTGGACGATGGGGCTGTGCCCATCGACAACAACCAGTTGAGAACCAGATACGGCCATGGGCGCTCGGACGCTCGAACTGGTTGTTTGCCGGATCGCTTCGCAGTGGCAAACGGGCGGCCGCGATCATGAGTCTGATCCAGTCGGCACGCATGAACGGGCATGATCCGTATGCCTATCTGAAAGATGTGCTGACACGGCTGCCGACACAGCGGGCGAGTGAGATCGAAGAGCTGCTGCCGCATCGATGGCAACCAATTTAGTTGCGCAAGATGAGATGCCCCGGCGCTTACAAAGCATCATTTTGAACACTGTCTTCACCGGACGCTCGCACTCAGTAGGCTTATAAGGATGGAGTGTTCGTGCTCCCCTGCATTCGCATCAAGATAAACAATTTCCTGACTAATGCCCTGAGAGCTAGAAACACCTAAGGCGAACTCTCGTCCCGTAGATACAGCGAGCTTCTGCGCAAAAGGAATCAGGCGGTTGACCTGCTCAATGCCGAGGTTCTCAATGGGAAGGTTCAACCCAATAAACCAGTCGGGCAAGTCATTCTCAGATACGCTCTCATCGCGCTGGTGTTTCTGGTTCACGAGGAACGCACCCAGCTCAGACCATTCGCATACGAGACCATTGAACGGAGCCAAAAGCTCTGCCTCGATAGCGTCGTTGTCGCTGCCATCTGCATATAGATAAAGCATCTGTCCTAAGCGTCCGAGGGCTCCAATGCACCTATGATAGCGCTAGTGCACGCCAATTGTGAGCAGATGCCCATAATGTGCTTATAGCTGGATTGGGTAGATGACTTCGCCGAACGCTTACGAAAGAAGCGCGTGCCCTACATAATAATGCACACGATATCATCACGTTTGGTTATGAAAAAGGATTGCGCAGCTGATGCAATAATTCGCTCGATGAAGGGCATAACCTCTCCTAGTAAAAAATCATTCGCCCCGCAATAGTTCAAGAGCACGATCGAAGTCGAACAGTTCCAGTTGCTCTGCGACCTGGACCAAGCGATTTGCCAAGGACCAAACGAGTGACATAGTGCGAAGTTCTGCAAGCGCATCTAGGGCGGCGGTATCACCTTGGGTTAAAAGGTCTCTTAGTCTGTTCAGTTGCGCGGTCACTTCCGAGCCATCCTGTAGGCCATCATCTTTCAATACCGGGGTGCTCGCCGCGAGGTCGGTTAGACCCGCCAAGGTTGTGAGTAGGCAACTGTTGACCTGAGCTGCCAGCGCTTGCAATGCCGTAGCGCTCTCGCCGTTCTGGCAGGCTTGCTCCAGCAAAGCACAGGACTGTTCCAGTGCTTTGGCGCCGATGTTGCCGGCCGTGCCGCGTAAACTATGGGCTAGTCGTCCGGCAGCTCCCACATCCGAGTCGACAAGTGCGGAACTGAATTGCTCGGTAAAATTTGTTTGAGCGTCCCTGAATTTACAGAGCAGGCGTAAATAGAGGTCCCTGCGCCCCATACAGGTGGCTAGGCCGGCATCGATATCAATGCCCTCAAGATGATCCGGCAGCCCATCAGACAGAGCCATTTCTCGCGATGCTTGAGCAGCTCGTGGCTTAATCCACTTTGCCATCGTGGCGAACATCGCCCCGACATCGAGTGGCTTGGATATATGATCCGTCATTCCACTGCTCAATGCTCGCTCGCGGTCGCCGTCCATGGCATTGGCAGTCATGGCGATCACCGGCAAAGCGTCAAAGCAAGGCTGCTGGCGAATTCGCTGGGTGGCGGTGTACCCATCCATCACTGGCATCTGACAGTCCATCAGCACGCCATCAAAGTCGTCGTCCTCAGCCAGTATGTCGAGGGCCTCCTGCCCGTGCCTGGCCAGTCTTAGCCGTATTCCAACATTCTCCAGCAGCTCGCGGGCAAGCTCCTGATTCAGTTCGTTATCTTCTACCAGCAGCACACGAGCTCCGCTCAGGCGGGCTAAGGTGCTTGCATTCTGTTGAAAGCGCTCGCGGGCACGAGTCTCATTCTTTTGGCCTTTTCCCATCACTATACCGATGGCTTCGAGCAAAGCAGACGGAGTAACCGGTTTGGTCAACACCACAGGTAACTGGATCCCCCTCCGCTCGGCTTCTTCTTGCGCCTCTTCGCGGCCAAAGGCGGTGACCATGATTACCGAAGGCGTGTGCAACAGGCTGGCTGAGTACGTCCTACTCACGGTTTCCATACCATCCATCCCGGGCATCCGCCAGTCCATCAGTATCAATGCGTAGGGCAGCGCCTTATGTTCGGCGTCGGCCAGCATTCTCAGCGCTTGGCTACCACTCCGTGCGACGTCCACTTCCAGGCCAAAGCTGCGGGCCATGCTCGAGAGGATTTCGCGGGCATTGGCATTATCATCCACGACCAATATCCGCATACCCTGCAGTTCGTCGGACTTGAACATGCGACGTGGCTGAATGTCTTCTTGCACGCCGAGCTGTACTTGGAAATGGAACGTGGAGCCTTCTCCCAGTTTACTCTCAACCCAAACTCGACCGGCCATCAGCTCCACCAGCTTCTTGGAGATAGATAAGCCCAGCCCGGTGCCACCATACTTGCGTGTGATCGAACTATCAGCCTGACTAAATGACTGGAACATCCGAGAACACTGCTCGGCAGTCATGCCTATGCCAGTGTCGCGCACCCAAAAATGCAGCCTCACGCAGTCCTCGCGCATGCTCACCTCCTCCACGCCGACCACAATGTCACCATGCTCGGTGAACTTGACAGCGTTGTTACCTAGGTTAATCAGCACTTGTCCTAATCGTAGGGGATCTCCGAGCAGTGCCATGGGAAGGTCGGGCGAGATCTGGAACAACAATTCCAGGCCCTTGTCCTCCGTTTTCAGACCAATGATTGCGGCGAAGCTGTCGAGTACATCTTCAAGACGGAAAGGGACCTGTTCGAGGCTCATCTTACCGGCCTCGATCTTGGAGAAATCGAGTATGTCGTTGATGACCCCCAGCAGGTTCTCGGCTGAGCGATGCACCTTTTCGATATAGTTGCGCTGGCGACTGTCCAGTTCGGTATGCAGCGCCAGGTGACTCATCCCGATGATGGCGTTCATTGGTGTTCGAATTTCATGGCTCATGTTGGCTAGAAACTCGCTCTTAGCGTGAGTGGCCTCTTCGGCCGCAGCCCTTGCCTCTGCCAGTGCAGTCACGTCAATGTTGATGCCGGTTGCACGCAATGGCGTGCCCTCAGGTGTACGTGAAATGCGATTGAGCGATCGGAGCGTGCGCACCCGACCATCATTTGCACGCACGATTCGGAAATCAAAGTCGACGCGATCATCGCCGCTGTGTACCGCGTTCTCGAATGTGCTGCTAGCCCGCGCCAAATCATCGGGATGCACCATGGCCTGCCAATGCTGAAGAGCGCCACTGAATTCACCAATCTGAAGCCCGTATAGCGCTTCGAGTTGCGGTGTCCAATAGTTTTTGCCGCTGACCAAGTCAGCGTCGAACAAACCGATGTCACCGGCCTCTTGCGCCAGATTCAGGCGATCGCTAGCAGTACGGAGCTTGGCCTCCATCGCCCTGCGCTCACTTACATCGCGTACCGAGGCACAAATGCAATCGCCACGCCCCTCGAGGGGCGGCAGGTGGGACAGACCAATTTCAACCGAAAATAGGCTGCCGTCTTTGCGCACGCCACTCAACTCCTCCAGGTCTGCGCCGACCTGTCGGGTTTCTCCGCTCGCAATGACCCCGCCACGTAGGACGAAATGCTTTTGGCCCTCAGCCTGCGACACCAGGTGTTCGATGCAGGAGCCAATCAACTCCCCGGGAGCATAACCAAACAGAGTATCCATTCGTGGGTTGGTCATCAGAATGTGGCCATCAGCTCCCAACACTAGCATCCCGTCCGGTGCAGCCTCGATAATGCCGCGATACCATGCTTCAGTTGCACGCAGTGCCGTTTGCTGGGCTTCCAGTTCTCTGGCCTGGTGTTCCAGTTGTAGGGTTTGGGCACTCATTTCGTCAGCCTGGCGACGAGTTTCCTGCAGCAGCGTCTGAGCCGCTTCGCTTCGCTCCATGATGGCCATGGCACTCGCCAGCTTGGGTAACACTTCTTGCAAAAGCGCTGCTTCATTCTCTTCCAGCGCGCGAAACCCGGCCATTTCCAGGACCCCGAGCAAGCGCTCGCCACGCAACACGGGCTGAACCAGCAGATGGCTGGCGCTGGCACCGCCCAACTGTGTGCGCACTCGCCAGAACTGTTCGGGCAGATCCTTGAACTGATGGGGTTGGCGATCCATTGCACACTGGCCGAGTAATCCGTCACCGAGCCCGAGTTCAGTGGGTAGAGGGTTGTCACTGTCCACCGCATAGCCGCTGAGCAACTTCAGGCGGGAAGCGCCTTCATAGAGCACATAAAGCGCCCCCTGACACATACCCAACTGTGGTGCGATGCGGCAAAAAAAAGTTTGGGCTAGAGCTTGTGGTGTTTCTGCATGTTGTAAATCCAATTGCAAAAGCGAGGCGTGGGTTTTGACCCAGCGCTGACGTTCAAGCTGACGCGCCTCCAGTTGCAGCGTGGCGATAGCACGCGCCAAGTCGCCGGTTTCGTTGCGAAGTTTGGTGTGGGGAATTTCGCCATCAAGTTTACCGGAAGCTAACTCGTCAACCGCCACGCGCACACGGTTCAGCGGTACGCGGATGGAATGGCTTACCAACCACGTCAGCAGCAACGCCAGCGTCGAACCACCCAGCAGCAAGAAATAGGTGATCGCACTACTTCGCTGGGCATACTCGGCCAGATTCTTTGCCGTATCGTAAATGTCTGCTTCCTTGTTTTTATCGATCAAAGTGAGCAATCCATCGCTTGCCTGTTCAAGCGCGAGAAAGTCTTTACTATTGAGCAATGTCAAAGCTTGGCCCAGAGAACCTTTTCCGGCCAGGTCCAAAGCGTCATCTCCACTTTTTTGGAGACGCTGCAACACCACTTCAAATTCCAGCAAACTGTTAATACTGCTCTGTCGCCGCAGTGTCGGGCGAACTTGCTCCAGAGCCTCGTGCAGACGCTCTTGGGCGGCGTCCATTTGCGCCCGGGCACTGATACGAATATCCGCGTTATTGGTGGCGATCGCGCGCTGCATTGCCAGCAATAAATGCGGTAACTGCACCCTCACCTCCTGCACACGCTGGATACCGACCAGATCCTGCTGGTACAACTGTTGCATTTTGTCCCTGAGCGAATACTGAGTACGAAGGCTTTGCACACCCAGTATCAGGACCAATATCAGCAGCGCTGCGAAACCGATGATCAGTTTACTGCGTAGGGACAGGCGCTCGAGCAGCTCGAAGAGTCTGTTCATATATGGCCTCGTTAACTAGTTGCGCAGAATGATGTCCAGCTCTCAGGGGTGGTCAGCGATGTGCTTAAGCAAGTCTGACTGTCTAGCCATGTCCTGGTCGCTGTCGGCGAACCGCTCAGCAATTTCTCGAAACCGTTCGGCATTGACCAGAAACGCGTCGCAGATGTCCGGGTCGAAATGCGAACCACGCCCCTCACGGATAATTTCTACTGCTTTCTCATGGGGCATACCGGGTTTGTACACGCGGCGGCTGATCAGCGCATCGTAGACATCCGCCACGGCCATTAAACGGGCGCTGATGGGTATGTCGTCACTGGCTACGCCTTGCGGATAACCACTGCCATCCCATTTTTCTTGGTGGCCGTATGCGATTTCCTTAGCCAAATGAAGGAAATCGACGTCGATTCCTAACTGATCCTCGGCGTGCTGGATCGCGTCGCGCCCTAAAGTAGTGTGGGTCTTCATGATCTCGAACTCTTCCGGAGTGAGACGTCCGGGCTTAAGCAGGATACGGTCTGGGATGCCTATCTTGCCTATATCGTGCAGCGGTGCCGATTTGAACAGTAGCTTGATGGTTTCATCGTCGAGGAATTGACGGAAGCGAGGATGCTCGCGCAGCAGTTCGGCCAGCACCTTTATGTAATGCTGCGTGCGGCGAATATGATTGCCCGTTTCGTTGTCACGGGTTTCGGCCAGCGATGCCATTGCATGGATTGTCACATCCTGGATCGCGATCACCTCACGGGTGCGGCGCCGTACTTCGTGTTCCAGAAATTCGTTCTGATTGCGCAGAAAGTCTGCAACTGCCTTGATCTTGATCTGGGTGTCAACCCTGGCCATGAGCACCGCAGGCACGATCGGTTTGGTAATGTAATCTGCGGCGCCCAGGCTAAAGCCTCGAATCTCATCCTCTGTGGCAGTCATGGAGGTCAGAAAGATAATCGGAATGTCGCAAATACGTCCGTCGAGCTTGAGCCGTTCGGCAACGTCGTAGCCGGACAGACCCGGCATCATGACGTCCAACAGTATCAGGTCAGGGAGTGGGTCGCTCTGGAGAAGATGTAATGCTCTTTCGCCGCTTTTGGCTGCTTTGATCCGGTATCTGCCCTTGAGCAATTCGGCTATCAGCATTAGGTTATCGGGAGTGTCATCGACCACTAGAACGGTTGCTGAGGGGTAATCGCCCTGCGCGTTATCCATGGATATAGGCTCCCTTACATGGCCATTTAGGAGTGAACGCATTAAGGTCACTCTCTGGCTAGCAAGCGTAGCTACAAAAATTTCTATCGCTAGGCGGAAGCGGGAGAAGTGATGAAAAACTCGATGCTCCCCCGCTGATCGTTTCGCCTTAATTTAAAAATGTGACTCGCATTGAGCACGAGGGTTATTGCCCTCCTCTAAAACTGGAAACTGATACTAGAGCTCACACCCTGCTGGGTAATATTGTCATCCTTTCTCACGTTATAAGTAGCGCTCAATACCAGTTCTTTCGTCAATTGCTGGCTGACACCGATGCTGAAGCGATCCGAATTACTGCGTGGTGTGTACCCCTCAAGCTTAAAATTGATCCCTGGCACACTGTTAAGGGACATGCCGACTCGCTGCGTGTCGTTTTCAAACTCATGCTCGTGAGCGGCTTCAGCAACCACTTGGGAGTGTGGGGTAACGCGGTAGCGACCTTGCAAGCCAACGCCCAAACGTTTCGAATCGCGCTGTTGGCCATCGAATGTCAACGCGGTAGAACGCGCGTCTTTTTCTGAGTACCCCTTCACCTGTACCTGTGCGTAATCTGCACTGATAAATGGCGACAAGTGCCAGTCACTCCCTGGCTGCGCAATGTCATAGCCAAAACGGCCGCTCAGTGCCCAGAGCCAACCGTCGGTATCGCCTTTCTCCGTGCCCTCACTGACGCCGAGGGCGAAATTGCGCTTGAGACTGTCGAAGTCCATCTTACCGCGAGTCAGTGCAGCGTCAGCCCACCAGTGGTTCTGTTGGTACTGCGCAAAGGCTGTGGCCATGTAGCTATTGAGTTTGTAGTCCGAATCACTGGCGCCGGCTTCAAGGGTCTGTCGATAAAACCCTGCGACGATGCCGACACGCCAATTTTCGTCGAGGCGATAGCTGCCGCCGACGTTTAGGTTGTAGCCGTTGACGTCGCCGCCGGCCGAACTGCGTTGATCGTCGAAATCCAAGTGTTGGCCACCACTGGCGACAATCTCACGCCATTGGCCAACAGCCTGCCAATTACCCAGGTCGGCTTGCCACTGATTTCGCAGTTCATCTTGGTGGCTGCGCAAGGTGCCTTGGGCCATTTCTGGTAGGAGAGTCACTTCCCAGGGCGCTGCGAGCAACGAATAGGCGTAGTCGGCAATTAGCCTCTGAGCCGCTTGAGTGGGGTGGACAGTATCGTTATAAATGAGTTTGCTTGGATCAGGGTTCGTACCGCCGATACCGTATACCGTATTAGCGCAGGCACTGGCGCTGAAACACGTTCGCTTGAGGTTCTGGTCGGTAGCGAAACCAAAGCGCCCAGGATCGGCAAACGTTTCCTCAAGCAGCAGTGGCACGTTCAAAGGAATAATCTCGGCGTCGATTTGCGATAAGCGTTGTATCAACGTCTTGTTAAATAAGCTGCTCAGGTTGCTGACGAAGGGCTGGAGCGGCGATCCGTTGTACGCTGGGGTCTGGCCCAGGTCGGGCAGCATCCACACCATCAAATAGCGACCACCGGCCTGTTGCAGAGTTTGCACGCTGTCGGCCAGTCGTCCTGCAGCCTCAGTGGTAATGGCAGGGCCTTGAGCAAGACTGGTGATAGCGAACAAATCATTACCACCGCCGGAAATCAAGTAAAGGGCCTTCGGGTCCGCTTGGCCACCATGGGCCGGAAGGTAACCTTGACGACTGCGTAGAACCGTGCCGCCGCCAGGATAGCCGGAAGGAATCGCAGCGTTGGAGACCGAGTTGATAGAGTCAAAGATGTCATCAGTACGATAGCCACTGACCGCCCAGTTGCTACCGTCCGGTAAGCCTTGTGCAGCACGAACTGGAGAAGTGGAGGCTTCCAGATCATTCGGCGCTACGCCCAGCTTTAATCCAAGCAATGTTGCTGACACCTGGCCGAAACCGCCTTGGAATGTCGGCCCCGTGCGGTTGGTGAATCGCAAACTTGCATCACTTGGTCCATTCGGATCGGGGAGCTGGCCCGCGTCGGAAAGGCTGTCACCGAAGGCAACCATCGTCGTATACGGCAATGTCGCAGCAAAACCATGTGAGTACGTGAGCACCAGTAAGTATCCAAAAATGGAAGATCGAAACTTTTTCACCATATTTAAACCCCTTAAAGTCACCGAGCCATGCCTGGCGCAGCGAAGTGACTTTCTTCTGTGTTATTACACTACGCCCGGCCTCTACTTCGAGTACCGGAATTCATAGGGCAGCGGCCCAGCAGATCTACTTAATCGACAGGCAGGAACAAGTAGAAACTTAACCTTTTACCTTCCTGCTCGTTCAAACACGACAAAGCGCAACAACATGAACTGAACAACTCCTACTAACAGGCACCAAAGAAAAGCTTACAATCTCAAATGACTGATCAGACAGCAGTACGAACACATACCGAAAGTAACAGAAGCGCCTAACAATACTGTATGTTTGAACTTGAGACTTTCAGTCTTGATAACCAACATCAAGCAACTAGCTATTAACTTTTTCACCACTCGGACTTCAAAGATCTCTAGCTGAAACTTAAACTTACACAAAAGTTAAAAACGAACTCAATCCATACATCCTAATGACCAGGTATGATATCGAGGACACGACCTACCCACAGCTTATTAATAATCTTTAAACAGTAGCAAGAGAAGTTGCCGCACTTAGTCTTTGGGGCATCGACCTGAGACAACCAAAGTGCTTCTGGCTAACTTTATCTACCGCTGCTTCCAAAGTGGCAAGTCGATCCAAAACAATCAGAGCTCTTACTCATTTCTTTATTTTTAGACGCTGCGAGAACCTCGCGCCAGCTATCCCCAAAATACAGGCGCACTTCTCCTGCAATGATCAATAAATGCCGGCAATGCACACCAAGATGCGACAGCGCAAGCAGCGTCAACCGCTCTGTGTCGTTCTTAGCTAGGCCACGTAACCGTTTCCTGACATAACCGACCTGGCGATTAATCTCCCAGAACAGGTAATCGACTCTCACCCGTACCTGCGCACTGGCTTTTTCCGCTCTTCCGCTTGGCTTCGTATAGGGCGCTGCGGTTGCCCGGTTTGTAGTAAGTGCTACGCCGGGTGGTAATCTGCCAAATGACGTGGTGACCTGCATACTCGGGGCGTTTCTACACTCCGGTATAACCGGCATCGGCCAAAACGCGCTTTCGGTACCGCACAGCAGCTTATTAACCCTCGTGATATTTGCGGCATTGCCCCTTGCGCACTGGACTCGGCCCGATTCGTCATCCATACCAATATGGGCTTTCATGCCGAAATATCATTGATCGCCTTTCTTGGCGAGTAGCATTTCCGATTGACGCTGGCCGTCCTGGTTTTATGTTGAACTCGGCGCATGAATCAGCGTGGCATCAACGATGGTGCCCTGGCGGTGTAGCAGCCCTCAGTCACCTAGGCAGCAACTGATCACGCACGCTACCCTTACCATCAACTCATGCTTTTCCAGTAGGATACGGAAGTTGAAACCTAACCAGTTTTGCATCAGATGAATCCGTAGTATCGCTCTCAGCGGATAGGTATGACGACCACCATCACCCCTTCGAGTAGCACCTGTTGACCATAGTAATCAAACCCATCCGCACATCGCCCCCCCCTCGACCAGGAACAACTCTTTACGGGTCTGGGTGGGTTTGCCGACGCGCTCCGCAATAGCGAAAGTCATTTGCTTCATCGGAAAACTTGGTAAGAAGAGTCTGAGTACTTTGCTAGACGAGGAAGGCATGCTGGCACGCAGGCTCATGACGTGATTAAGTCTCCAGACTTTTAGTAATAATCAATAGTAAAAGTTGACGTCGCATTAGCTGGACCTGCAGTGATACTATCTTCAGTTTGTATGTAACGAGCCCGCAAAGGGATATTGTAGCTACCGCCGGCCTGATTGGTTAGGATGACGCCACTGGCGTATAACGTCGCCAACCTCAGTGGATTGCCCAAATTATCGGCGACCTGTAAGCCAACCCCCCTGGCAGAGGCAGCGCCACCAGAACCACCGGCGTTCAGTTGAAGAATACCCCGAGTCGGATCAACTGGAGTAATGGTTGAATCCAGGCGTACTTTCAGCACATTACTCTTGCGTAGGTCAACACCTACAACCGTACCGTTGTTACTCCAAGTTGGTCCTGCTGACTGGTAATAGCCGTGAAAAGCCGGGCAATTACTAAGAGTAATAGAGAAGTCCTGCCAGGCTGTGAAAGTATTTTTACCGGAAAACTCACTTAGTTTGTGAGAACCCATAGGCACGATTACGTCAGAGGTCGTACACGTTTGCGAGACGATATTGATACTACCGGAATAGTCAAGGGTGCCAAGCCGGAGGCTGTTGTCAGTTACCCAATTGATCGCTACTGCAGGTAAAGATGAACCTTGGATTGTACCAGATGAAACATCACCGATTTTTATAAAAACCAAATCAAAGTTCACAGCTTGAGTAATATCAACATCACAAGCCTGAGCGCTCGCATTACTGCAGACAGCGGTAGGGCTTGAATGTGGTACAGCAGCATTATAATACTCAATAACGACGCCAATTCCCGGTACTGTCGTTGTGTAAACCTTCTGCGCGTACGGGCTGTTGTTCCAGTCGGATAATGATAAAGGCACCGAAGAAAAAACTGCTTGTCTTTGAGCTGTAGAGGTGCCTCCTGTACAGGTGACCAATAAGGGAGTAGACGAACTGAAACTCTGTCGATAGATTTCTGCGCCTTGCGGCACGTCCCGGCCAATGGTCAAGCTGCCCGCCTGCAGAGGTTGCTTTAAAGTCAATCCTTGAGAACCACTACGAAAATTGCAGGCCGCCATCGTATTTGCACCTACCAATGACAATCCGACACATAATAAAAGCCGAATCAAGATCATTTCTTACTCCCCCCCACGCCGTTCACCGGAGTGAAATGTTTTTCTAATTGAACAACCGAGCACACAACCTCCACCTGACGTAGATGCTTACCATCATTTTTTACGGGAGGTAATGGCAGCACACATTGTTGAGTCGCCTGACTTCCCCAATTGATCAGCAACTGTCGTGTGTCGTCTTTTACCCGTGCATACAACTGCCCACCTTGGCCGACCACTCCTACCGAGACGCCCCGTTCATCCACCACACTGGCACCGAACGGGAGTAGGCTTCCATCATCGAGCATCACGTTAAGCAGCAGCGCCTCGCCGTCCGTGGTGCCATATTTCAAGGCCACCACTGCACCCGCGCGAGGTGCGATCTGCTGGCTCGTTTCATTCAGTTCCACGTTGAGAGAAGTACCAAAGGGATCGATTGAGATTTCGTTCAACTCATATGGGCGCAAGTAGGGCACGACAGCGTTGCCGTAGCTATCTACACGCACGCCTGGATAGCCTGGTACTTTAGCGCCCTCTGCTCCTTCGGCAGTGACCACCGCCATCGTTTCGCTGCGATAGGGGGTAAAAGTCACACCCTGAGGATGCGCCACGATACTGCCGCTTGCATTCAGCGACAGGCTTTTGTAATCAGCACCTTGGCTAATTGTCGCTCCAACAACGGCTTTCGGCCCCGTATACTGTCCGCTAACCGAGGTGCTGTTTGTACGATTAACACCTTCATGACTACTGGTCAGACTGTAACTGTACTGGTCTTCTTCACCGGCAATGCCGCTGAGACTCGCCTGTTCGCTGTAGTAGCCCTGGTTGTCACGCAACATAGTGGCCGAAATTTGTGCCGTGCGCTGAGAACTACCAAACTCCAGAGGCATGCTCGCCGTTAACATAAGCGTGGTATCCATTTCTCCCAGGCCAACACGATTGCGACTCACACTCAAACCATAGCTGACCTGACTC
The DNA here is from genome assembly GCF_002563895.1 of Pseudomonas lurida. NCBI lineage: Bacteria > Pseudomonadati > Pseudomonadota > Gammaproteobacteria > Pseudomonadales > Pseudomonadaceae > Pseudomonas > Pseudomonas lurida. The sequence continues at coordinate 4,304,230 of NZ_PDJB01000001.1, forward strand.
ACCTGTTGGCTATAGCTAAGTTGGTACTGCACATCACTGCCTGTTCGATTCCAGTAATTCTGGGTAAAACCGCTAAACACAAGCTGCCCCCAAACTCCAAGGCTTTGGTTGGCGGTGAGGGATAAGCGGCTGCGAGAGCGACCGAAAGCCTTGCTGTCGTAACCACTGCGTTGAATATCAAGTAACTGCAAGGCATCGTTGAAACCTAGGTACTCCTCGGTGGAAAAGCGCATAGCTGCGACTGCAAGGTTGCTACCAGTTTCGGCAAAGTTTTTACTGTAGGTCATGCGCACACTTTGCCCGCTAACATCGCCGCTGCGCAGGTTGGTTTGGGCCTGCGTCACATCGACTCCCACAGCACCAATCGGTGTCCCAAACGCCAGTCCACCAAGCATCGCACGATAATCATCGCTGGCTTGCGCCCCCCCATAGCCGGTAAATATATTACTCAATCCCAATTGATAGGTGCCTTGGGCCAGCCGCGCTTGGTGATTAATGTAACTATTGCGAGTTTCACCTGCCGTCACGCTGAACCGCGAAATGCCAGGGCGCAATAACTCAGCCGTAGACGCGAAAGGCACGGTGAATCGCTGCTCACTACCATCAGCCTCGTAAACCGTCACTTCAAGGTCGCCGCCATAACCTGTGGAATACAAGTCATCAATAACAAAGCGCCCTGGTGCAACGGTTGTCTCATACAGCAAATTTCCAGCCTGACGCACTGCTACACGGGCTGCCGTACGGGCAATACCTTGGATCACTGGGGCATAACCCCTTTGGGATTGAGGTAGCATTCGATCATCGGTACTTAACTGCACACCACGATAGTTGAATGTATCGAAAACCTCGCCACTGGTATTAGCCTCACCAACTACTAACTGACTCTGCAAAAATGTGACATCCCGCTGAGCATAAGTGTTAATGGCCTGATAGTTCTGTCCGCTTGTTGATTGCCAACTTAACGAGCCGTTATGACGCAAGCGCCAGTCGCCAAGATTTAAACCAGTGCTGAGACCCAAGTAAGCTGAATCGTAAGTGCCGGTGTTAGCATTATTGTGATTAGCATTGAAGGAGTAACTCAAATTGCCGGCGGTGACACCTCGATCCCACAACTCGGGACTGACATAGCCTCGAGAACTCCGACGCAACGCGATTTGCGGAATGCTGACATCCAATTGTTGACTAGAAGGATTGAAGCTCGCAGTAGAACCTGGTATCAACTGTTCGATACCCTTACATGTCGTTTCATCAAGGCTAGCTGCCGCTTCTACCGACAACTTTTGAATGTCCACTCCAACCTGTTCTAAGAGGCTGCGGCTAAAACATACCACAGGGCGGCTACCATCGGGTTCAGCATCGATGCGTATATCCTTACGATTCAGCAATTTACTATTCACTGCTATATCAGCCCGATACTGACCTGGCAAGACCGGATTACCCTTCTCGTACTGCTCGAGCTGAAGGCTGCGCGAATCTTCTGGCAAAAAAGCATCGTTGAAGTGCACAACGTCAGCCCAGGTAGACGAAGGCAGCAACACAGGAATTAATACGGGCAGAGATTTGAAAAATCGCACAATATGAATCTCAAAATAATAGCGTGTGTGACAGCATCAAGCGAAGCAAGGATAGTTATCAGGATTCTCAAATGCTTATGGTTTTAGCGGATACTTGATCAGTGTCGATGCCCCGTAATCGTTGATCGCGTTGAATTCCAACTCGCCAGCCATATTTGGTCGCGACTTAAGATCAGGCAGTGAAAAATCCTGGGTATCGTTGGGTTTAATCATACCGCTCTCACTGATATAACGTCGGCCATCAACTACGAGGCTCAACTCCGCCAAAGACACGTGGAATGCAGTCGGGTTATACGCTTGCACCGCATAAAGCTTGCCGTGGTTAACGATTTTCCACTTCAACGATCCGGGCGCGTCGACAACCGATCCAACGAGCCCATTGGGGCGGTAAAAGACTTTGATACGTGAACGAAAGGCCATCTGTAGCAAGTTGGTGTCTACCGTGCTTTCGACCTTAGGTGGAATTTCCAACACATTGAGCCAAAACACGGACTCTTTATTCGCAGGCAGCTCCTTGCCGGTGAACATTAGGCGCAGGCTTTGCCCCTTGCTAGGATCGATACGTGAAACCGGCGGTGAAAGAATAAAGGGCGCCTTTGAATTAGTGGGACTTGACCGTGCATCCCCGTCGTCAACCCATGCTTGGACCAGTGCAGGTTGTAAACCATTATTATTAAGCTTCACGGTGACTTCTTTTTGACCCTCGGGGTAAATCAATCGAGTGCCTGTTATCACCACTCCCGCCATGGCTGGCGAACTCACCAAAAAGGCGAGCGCTGTGTACGCACTAATGCGGACGACTTTCAGACTAAACATAATTTTCTCGTTAACCAGCCATCCACACACCGCACGGCACCGATATACAGGTGTACAGGTGTGCAGATGGGGTATTGATTACTGGTAGCTGATGTCGAATGTCGCGAAACTGGATACCGTGCCGGGGCTTACGGCACCCGTTGCTACATACTTCACGACATACGGCATAATCACGCCGCCGTTAGCGATATCAAACTTCTGACCACGAGTGGACTGACGTGGCCAACCAACGCGAATTTTTTCTCCACTTTTGTCAGACAGTTCCAGTTGAACATTGGTAGCGGTACCTCTATTCACCAAATTACCGGTGACTGGATCAACCCCACTGTTAGCAGTGAAATATGCGCTTGCTTTAGTGGCGGCACCTGCACAGGAGGACAGCTCAATTTGGAAGAAGGTATCGCCAGCAACTTTACCGGCTTCACCCAACGACGCTGCGGAGATATTGGGCAAATCCACATTAGCTACACGTGTTTGGTTATTCACGGTAACGGTGCAAGTCTGGTCAAGCAATGTGCCGGTAAAATTAATTCTACCATCTTGGGCGCTAGCATGTTGCACGCCAGACGCGCAGATAAAAATAGCGAGCGCAAGAGCTTTCTTTTCAATTTTCATATGAAGTTCCACGAAGTAAAAATAGTACGCCGCACACAATGTGTGACGAGGAAAGAGTACCAACCGAACGTCGATTAAAAAATTAAATCTCATTAAAAATATTATTAGCGAGAAAGTCCTGATTATTTTTTGAATTCCCTAAAAAACCCGAGGAATTCTCTTATTTGAAAATCGCCCGACATTCCTATCGGAACCCCAGCATGAGCTAGGTTATGTACGCAAAGTCTGAACGAGTAAAATAGCTGCCATACGGAACATACTAGGGGCCCGTATGGCAAAGCGTTACGAAGTTCCAAATACAGTCTGGGATTTGGTTACTGACATATTCATCGAAATCCGTCGCACCGGAGCCTGCGAAGCAATGACCATATGATGCTTAACCGCATCCTCTGGTTACTCTGCTCTGGTGCGGCCTGCCGAGATAAGCCCGAGTGATTCGATCCTTGGTCAACGGCCTATCAACGGTTTCGTGACTGGCGCAATAGCGGAGCGTTTGATCAGATGCTAAAGCGGCTTCATATCCGATTAACGAGCAGGAGCTGATCGACTTAGAACCATCGATGATCGACTCCAATTTTCGGAGAATACAGCGCGTCCATAGTCATCGGACGCTGTAACCGAACCAGTTCTGCATGAGATGAGCACGCGCATCGCCATCATCGGATAGGAAGGACCGCCGCCCACCCCCCTCCTCCCAAATTATGAGGTTCGATCAGGAAAATCAAACCCTCCCAAGGTACGACACAATCCAACTCGATCAGGACCAGTAGCACCGTCTCGAAGGCCCACTAAGACGACATGTGCACATTCGACAGTTCGACCTACGAGATGGTGAAAACGCCGGATGAAGCCATCATTGCGTCGGTATTGATCTGGATGCTATTCGGATCGATATGTGTCGTTATTGTACTGTTACTGGTAGCCCGATTTAACTGGCTAGTACTTTCTTCACCAAATGAATGCAGGATTACTAGATTAAACTGATCACCAAATTCGCGATAGCATTTTTAATATGGCTTTCTTTCTGCTACGAACCATCAGCAGGCGGCGTAAAGAACCGCCTCAGTGTTGTTGACGTATCGTGGGCACTAGGTGGCGGGCACTATTACGCTTTACTCAGCGACTGCCAGATAATAAATTGCGTGGTTATCGGGCAATATCTGAAGAGATCCCCTTAAATCACACGAGGAGATTATCGTTGACCAGGTTTCCTAAGACGTCGCCTGGAGTTTCAATAACCGACCAACAGTTATACTAAACTTGTTCAGCCGAGTAAGAGCACTCACCTCTTTCGCGGCAGAAATGCATGCAAACAGGTAAGCAGCGTAAATGACAATATAAAGATCGAGCACATAACGTACGTCATCGGAGAACGCCTCTCCCGATCCGATCAAACAGCCCAATAACTAATTGATAAAGCTGGGGAGCCCATGGGTGATTTCAAAAGCTGGAAAAAACCGCACCGGTTCAGTTTGTTGTTGAACCATCACCAAGAGCGCAAGTGCGCCACAACATACGACTATAAATACTTTCATACCCCGCCCTCAAATGTTCAGTATAAGCTCACTGAAAGGCACTAAATTTGATTCATCGCTTACGAAATTATCCGGCATTGCTTACCCAAGTAAACACAGCCTTTTGCAAACCGGAATACGTCACAGGAAAGTTGATTCGCTTGGCGTCTGCATGGAAGTAATAGCCCTGACCTCCGGACACCCCGAGCTTCATGACTTGATTTAGATCATTAATCGTTTCCATACCTTCAACAATGATCTCTTTGGAAAAGAGTCCACAATACTCAACGGTGTGCTTAAGCATTTTCTTCCCGGCCGAGTTATTCCTGGCAGCGTGTAAAAGGCTTTTATCTATCTTGATATATTCAAAATTCCCACGTTCGATAACCGTAGTGCGCGACATTCCGGCGCCCAAGTCATCTAATGCAAATCGACAGCCCAGCTCTCTAAGTTTTTCGATAAACAAAAGTGCAGACTCAAGATCATCCAACGGTTCCTCTTCCGTAAGTTCGATTACCAAACGACGAGCAAGAGCTGGGTTCGAGGTCAAGCGTTTTATAGTTCGCGCCCATAGCGTATCCAAAATAAAGCTGGACGCCGATAAATTGCATCCAATCGAAGTAGAGGTCTCGCGCTCTAATTGGTCCAATACAGAACTAAGCACGTACATATCAATAACTTTTTGAATGCCGATGTTTTTGATCGCCTTCACACACTCAGCAAAGCTGAGCAACGGCACACCGCCCTTTCCTTCGAATCGTAGAAACACCTCTTCATATAACGCGGATCTGGTCGCCATACTTCTTACAGGCTGACGATGAAGGGTGGCTTGACGCGCATCCAGGCGAGTCACCAGCTCTACGCAAATATTCATGTCCCGCTCATACATAGCGCGCCACTTATGGTTCAATTGTGCTGGTTTTAATGCCGCACCCACACACAAAGCGTTAGAGACCATAGAGGAGACTTTATAAGAGCCAATCGTACTTGGGTCTATCATCGCGACAGAGACGACGGGCAGTATTTTAGTGCCATCAATCAACACTGCGCCCATAGACAGCGAAAGATAAATATCTTCCAGCATATCGCAGGTTCGCTCATTTATAGAGGCCACAAAACTGCCGTCGCCGGTGCGGTAGACACTAGCTCCCATTAAAAAGAAGCGGTTCTGAATTGTACTGATTACACGTGCAGCAGTGTCTTCCTCGTACGCGAACCTCACCTGAGCATGATTCATTAGAACCACATGCAGGTGAACACACCCTGCTTCGATACATTGCTTGCACACTGTCTTCACCACACAAAGAAAAAGCCAATAGGCGTCTATCAGAAAATTTAAGACATCCCTCAAATTAGCACCCGTTAATGATCATTAAAAATGGCCACCACTGCCCCAGGTCGCTTGCTGCGAGCAGCCCGGAGCGCGCGCGCCTAATTTTTGACGCGCGCACGCACATGCGCGGTAACGGATTTAAAATATTGATAATTCAGCGATTATGAAGTTATTAATAACATTAATCTGGCAGATTAATGTTAATTCTGTTTTATTTCAGGCCTGCTACACTTGTGTTGAATGGTCAGAAGTCGCGCGGTGCGACAGGGTGAGCGAAAAAATGAGTCAGGTTTTACAAAATAAAATAATGTTACCATTAGATATTGAGCTAAATCTGAATCCTGAGGGAGACGGGAACGCTAAGTTCTGCTTCACCGAACAGGAACTCAAAATTTATGCAAACGAAGAGCAGCTTCGTTGCGACCTCGGTCGGTCTGAGTTTCGGTTGTTACTATTACTTACCTCCGACCCCGACAAAGTTTTCAGTAAGTCCGAGTTAATCGATTTTGCCTGGGCCGGTAGGGTTGTGTCTGAAGGCAGCCTGACCCATGCAATCTTCAACCTGCGTTCGTTCTTCTGGCGTTGCGGAAAAGATGTCTTCGTAACCGCTCCCCGTGCCGGGTACTACTTCAATTCAAAATACCTTCCCGCCTCCACTCTATCGCCCTCCTGCACGAAAGAATTGGACAATCTCGAAATAGTGTCTGAACAAACCGCGCCGGCGCCAAACTTGTTAGGGTCAAACCTTGCAATACATTCGAGGCGCAGACGTACCGCGTCCTTTGGCTTAGTCGCCGTACTCCTACTAGTCACCGGCGGTGTTTGGCTATTCAATTCTGATAGTGCAGGTTTTTTAATTGATGAGCACGTCACTATTGAGCGTTTGAGCGCCGGAGAAGCCACAATTAATATTGTGGGAGATAAATACCTGAACCCAAGCTTAAACACGCAACATGATTACTTGGTCAAACAAATCAGAAGCCTCTCTTCTCCACTCAAAGGAGAAGTATGGCTGTCATATACAAAAGCCCGATTCCGCATTGCGTGCTTTACAACTAAAGGCGCAACGACATATGCGGCGCCCCTGACTGTTAGCCTTAAAGAGGTTCTGAGTAAATGTCTTTCAATTTAAAGTCAAGACTGCACAAAATAGAATTTTCTGCAGTCGTTTTGCTGATTTTAATACTCTTGGGCGTCTGGCTCTTCAATAGAAAGTTGCCGGTCAAAGAAAATGAACTATACACAATGCAAAGTCACGTATACTGGAGTGGCGATACGGGAGTAACCTCAGGACCTAATGTAGAGAACGTTGAAACGCTGAGATTCCATGGCAGGGCATTCAGCTACACGTCCTCCTGGTACACGCCGGAAAAACTCTACTACCTGAATACTTATGGGAAAATTTATCCAGTCATCGGTAATCTTGCTTATGTGAAAATTGAGGGCAAGACTGTATCCGATGGGTTCGATGAGTATCTGGGCGGACTTAAAGTACGGGAGCTTTTTTCTCGCAGGCTCGATCTCAATGTGGGTCAGAGCTCATATGTACGGTTCCTAAAATTGGATAAGTCGGGATTTTGCGGGTATTACTATTCATCGGACAATGTCTATTGCTTTGCACCAGAGACAACCACTGTGGGTATTCCACAGCACTAAACAACAAAAGTGGCGGGGTCATGACGCGCGGCCCCTCTCTATCACTCCCCCACCTACGACCATAAAAACTTCCAATCCAGCTTCAGTCCTACACTCCACGCAAAATCATCTAACGCAGGAGCATTGCAGTGGGTGGACATACCACTCCTGAGCAAGATTGCGCGGTCGCTACCAGCGACTCAAATGAACCGTGTGAGCCTGTTCTATTAAAGCACTTCACGCGGTGAGTGGGTGATTGACCATACTTCATTCACCCACGCGTGTTTTTTTTGGGGTATATCGATACGGTTGTCGATATTTTCTTGGGCAAATTTAGACGCCTTAGGGTTTGAGATGTTTGATGAGAAAACCCTGTGCGGCTTTATAGAACTCGATTTGGTTTTCTGCGTTCTGGAACCCATGCCCCTCATTGTCCTTGACCATGTATTCAACATGGACCCCACGTTTACGCAGAGCCTCCACCACTTGGTCACTTTCACTTTTGTTAACCCGCGGGTCGTTGGCACCTTGAGCAATAAGTAGCGGAGCGGTGATTCGGTCAACGTGAAACGCCGGCGATGTAGCACGTAGACGTACCAGATCGGTATGAGGGTCTCCGATCATCGTCTTCATCTGGGCCAAGTAGGGTGCCCAGTAAGGAGGAATTGCGTTCATAAAACTGAGAAGGTTTGACACACCGACGTAATCAACGGCGGCAGAGTACAGTTCAGGGGTAAATGTGACGCCGGCCAGCGCCGCATAGCCGCCGTAGCTTGTACCGTAAATGCCCAGCCGCTTAGGGTCGGCGATACCTTGCTCTACCAGCCATTGTGCGCCGTCCGTAATGTCGTTCTGCATCTTCAAGCCCCACTGGCCGAAGCCCGCTTCCCAGAAGCGACGTCCAAACCCGGTGGACCCGCGAAAATTCATCTGAAGAACGCAAAAACCACGATTGGCTAGCAGTTGGACTTCCGGGTTATATCCCCAATTGTCACGCTGCCATGGGCCGCCATGGGGGTTGACGATGCAGGCGAGCCCCTTCGGTTCCCGGCCCACGGGCAGGGCCAGGTAGCCGTGTATGGTCAGGCCGTCTCGCGTGATGTAACTGATGGGTTTGACCTTAGCCATATCCGCTTCGGAAATTGCCAGGTTGGCGTCCGATAGCTTTTCAAGCGTATTGGTATTGACGTCATACACATAGCTGGCACCTGGGGTCCGATCATTGTAGCTGCTGACAATAAAGGTTGTTTCCTCCTTGTCGGTGTCCTCAATCGTGAAGTTATAGCCGGGTAAATGAGCGCGTAAATTGAGCATCAACGACCGAATTTTTAAGTCGAAGAAGTGAAGTTGTGGCTGGTCAGTTTGATAGGTTGCCAGCAGGGGATGCCCGCTTTTCCTCGAATAAATAACGCTGTCCAGATCCACTGTTTCCGGAGTGAACACGTGTTTTTCGCGCTCAGGATACTTTGGATCGATAAGAACCAGTCCAAGGAGGTCCCGCTTCCTGTTTGAACGGGCATAAATTTTTTGATTGTCTTGGCTGAAAAACAGCGGATCTACTTGAGTGCGATAATCAGTGGTGAGCAAGGTGCGGAATGGTTGGCCTTCGTTATCGCGGTATAGCAACGATTTGTTTAGACCGTCAGTCGTGACTGCCGCGCGCACTTTGCCCTCATGGTCCGTCTTCCAGCTGTCTATATTACCGGGGTTTTTTGCCACCAATACTGTTGAACCGGTACGTACGTTGACCTTGTAGACATCAAAGAACTGAGGATTTCGCTGGTTGTGACTGATCAGCACGTGGTCGGGATCATCGGGCAAGAAGTCTTCAATATGAGCGCGAACTCCGTTCTCAGGCGTAAGGTCGTTTACGCTGCCGTCTTTAGTATTGATCGCGATGATATGAAAGTTTTCATCGCCCTCAAAGTCTTTTTGAAAAAGAATAAACTCGGAGTTCTTCCACTGAAAGTTACTGATATCACGTGCCACTTCGTAGGTAAGTTGTCTAACTGGCCCTGTCAACTTTCCATTCTTTAGTTCCTGTATGTGGATATTCATGCGTGCAGGAGTATTGCCATTATACGTAGGCTGCAAGTAAGCCAGGGTGCGCGCATCTTCTGACAATCGATAAGAAACACGTTCCGTACGGGCAAAGAAGTCCTCAACGGTATAATACTTTGCAACGGCACGAGCGTCCATTGCCATCTGTGGCAGGAATATTAGTGCCAAAATCTTTACTGTGTTTCGCATGCGTCACTCTCAATTAATAGTTTAAAGTCTTTCCAAAATTTTTTCGATCGTTCCGCCGCATATTTCAAAGCATTGATTGAAGTCATCTTCGCATGACGTTTGGGAGAATTGGCTGGAGCTGTAATGGTCAAAGCCACCACCATTAGAGTCGCAGTATTTCTTTACGTCGCTTTTACTTCGGCCTACCGCACAAGACTGGTAATTTCTTTGATTGACAAGGGCCAACTCTCGCTCGCTTCTGCGTTCGAGTTCAGCTGCTTGCCTGCATTGATTGCGTGTATCCTTGCAACTCTGGACGCAGCCTATTCCCTTCGTGGTTTTGGGAGGTGAATATTTATAATAATAACTTGGTCCGCATCCTGTTAAACTCGCCAAAACCAAAGGCACAATAAATTTCCAAAAGCTCTTCATGATTTTTCCCATGTAAAAAACCCTTTCTTTATAGCGCGCTTTGAGCACTAATAGAATTTAATAATTATTATAAATATGCCAGACCCAAGAAAGTATCTTACTCTAATACCATTCATAAAAGTGCTACATGGGCTGTGCAAGGACGCCTTCGAAATTAATGGCTATTACATTGTGGGGTATGAGGTTTTTTATGTTGCGCTATGGGTTATTGCTTTTCGCTCTTGTCCCTGCTGCTTCTTCATATGCCGATACAGTCTGGCTGGATAACGGCGACCGTCTGAGTGGCAAAATAATCCTGTTCGACGGCAGCAAGTTATTGATCCAAACTGTATATGCGGGCGCTATACCCATCAATTGGAAACAGGTGAAGACTCTGGAAAGTGACACAGGATTGCTTGTCGAGCAAGATACCTACACTGGCGGAAAGATAAGTTCTCTGAAGGCAGCAGACGCAGGCAAAGTGACCTTGGTTCAAGGACAAACGCCACAAACCGTAGAGTTAAAAAACATTCATCAGATCATGAAGCCAGTCTCAATGGCGCACGAATTATCCTGGAAGGGCAATGTGGATGTCGCGTTGGACTATAAGCGCGAAGAAAGAGATTCCGACAAATATGATATCGACTATAATGTTACCGTTCGCGATGGTATGTGGCGCCATGGCCTCAAGGGAGAATATAATCGAGAAGTTAAAGCACGTACGCCCGCAACTAATAACTGGGGCATCACCTATGCACTCGACCATTTTTTGACCCAACAATGGTTTTGGCAAGGTCGTTTATTTTATCAGCAAGACAAAGTTGATGACCCGACTCGACAGATTGCGTTTGGGACTGGGCCGGGCTATCAATTCTGGGAAGATGAGCTTGGCGCACTTTCCCTGAAGACACTACTTGTCAAAGTTGACTACAGATTAAAAAACAATGATAAAGGTCAAGATAATTTTGCAGCGATAGGCACTGACTACAATCTTTATTTAATTGGCAAACGAATTGAGCTCTTTGCTAATGGTGAAATACGTAAACAGTTTGCCGGGGACGGCGGCTATCTGTTATTTTCCGAAACTGGCCTGCGGTACAAATTGACTGATTGGGGGGCGTTGAATATTAAAGCAGATCACACATTTTTCAACTCTGCCAACCAAGAAAGCTTCGCGAAGACCCGTTATACTGCTGGTTTCGGCGTGAGTTGGTAATCTCTAGAACCGGGTCGGTTTAAAAGAAACAATAGAGGTTATCGCGTGAGGTTTACACTGAATGGTATAACCACTTTGCTTGGGGGGGGCAAGCACGAGTTGACGACCAAGATATCGATACGCCCATTGGGGCTGCGCACATGTATCGGGTCACTGGCCAAGTCGGAGAATGCATATTCTTTTGTGCGTCCATTAAGTGCGCCCCCCCGTCGGCGGTAGAGTAGGATCACAGTTGCTCCGGCTTCATTGTCGTTGCAATCAAGTCAGCAATACGAATCCTGGACCCGAGCCACTTTAAAGTTCTGAAGTATAGCTATTCATCATCCAGGCTGACTCCCAGCGGGTCAGCATTTAAACACCCCCTGGCGCAAGGTGCCTTTATCGAATGTACCCTGAGCACGATTTCTCTCAGTCCCTGCACTCACCGAGCCATGCCCATCCAGCACGCGTTTTGCGCTGCCACTATGTAGATCAACAACAATCAGACCCGAGTCACCCGCTTCGGTCAGAACCGCACATCGTCAACGCAACTCCTGGTCGAGCGACCTCAAGAAAAACGGGTATGTTCACTCGCCCCGATTTTCAGACACCAACGAAAATTTTAAGTCGCGTCCATTAAACTTCCACCGCCCCCCCTATAGATACTACTAACTCCTGAAGACTAAACGCCCAACACTTAATCCTTTTTCAGGATGGGTCCAAGTACCTAATAAGCCATAGGCTGCTGTTGGATGCTTACTCAACCGCGCGATACATCCATTAAGTTTTGCAAGCAGGCTCGATTTGATGAGGCATCGTGTTGGGGTAGACATCGGGTAAGACCTGCACCGGAGTGCTGAGTACCAAGCCGTCAGTCATCGTTGCCTCAACATACGTGGCGCTCCAGCCTATGTCCGGATTACGCAGGCTGACGTTTAGCTCTTTGCCCGGCGGCACATTCAGCTCGGTGGCCTCGTAACAAATGCCGCAAGTTAGGCGAAAGTCACGATTGTGGGGATTCTGCGCACGCCATTGCACCAGTTTTACCGGGGGCTCCGAGAAACTGATGGCAAGGTTCGCTCCTGTACTGGCGAGGTGTACGACGCTGTTCAAAACAGGCAACGGACGTTGTTGTTGCATGCGGTTAGTGAAGGTCACCAACGAGTTTTCGATAAATGTTTTAATCCCGTAGTGGCTGGAATTAGGCACAACGCGCAACATCTTTTCACCGGGCAGTGCATCAAAGTAAAAACGTGCGTTGTCGGGTAAGAAAAAGTCATCACTGCTGGCATTCACGATGTATTTTGGAATACTCAGCCGGCGCTGCTGCGTAGTGAGTAAAGGGTCTTCTATCTTCATCAGCTTCGCGAAGCCAGCAGTATCCAGCTGCTGAGTAATGCCGGCCTGGAAGTAAGCATTGAACGCCAATGGCCAGGTTTTCCCAAAAGCGTTGTAGGTGTGCTGCAAGACCGCTCGGGTGTTGAGGATATCAATGGCGAAGGGAGCAATCGCACTCACTCGCGTATCTTCCAACGCGGCCAACCATACGGCCCAGCCGCGCTTGGACGCACCAGAGACGATGAACCTGTTGACTTCCCAGAGTTTCAGTTCCTCCTGCGCCAAGTCCATTGCCTTGACCAGCGACTGCATCATAGGAATATGCAACGACACAAAAGGACGCGCCTCAGGCTGTTGCAAAAACAACTTCCAACTGTGGGCCACGCTGTCGTCTTCACGTCGCGAAACCCCGTCGTCGCTATAGGTCAAGCACTGGTTAGGAACATCGCTCACGGAGACCACAATTGTCTGTGTCTGGCGAGCGACCGACAACAGCATATCTTCGGTAAAGTCCGTTGGCACTTGCTTGGGTTTTCCAGGCCTTACCACGTTGGTTCCGTTGTTGGCGACCAGAATAGCCTGGCCACGTACCGCAGTCCGGGGAATGTAAATATCGATAGTATGGCTCCAACTGACAGGACTGGCGAAGCCATGCCCCGTCCAGCATTGAGACTTCAATTCAAAACGTCTTAGCTCAACGCCCGCAAACATCGTTAGGTCCAGCCGGGTATATTCCAGCGGATGACTCGCCTCGCTTTGCTTGTAGCAACTCAACACTTTGGCGAAGTCCTGGCCGCTGTTTTGAAAACATTCCATCCGGCTATCTGGCGTGGCGGAAACTTTACAACCAGCGGAAATCATGACGGGTGACTGCATTGATGCATGACGTAGGAACTTGGGCATTACTGTCTCATATCAGAGTTCGGAATGTAGCTGCCCTGTTCAACGTCTGCGCTCTGATTTGATGTGGAAAGCGGTCGCTCGTAAAGAGTCCTCGACAGCCCACATGCAAGTCTCACAGAAATACTGCGGCCCATTCCCAAGGCGAGGCTGTTCAAGATCACATACTATCTGATTCAGTAAACATACTTTTCCCCCAGTCACTGTTAATAAGACAGCGTACGTCCCAGGTCGATCACAGAAACAACAACTCCCAATAAAAGAAGACATATACGAGGCACTTCCAAGCCACAGCATTAATAAATCCAGCCTAGCACATGACCTCTCATATATCAGACCGGCAACGAGCAGTTAATACACAAAAAGCGCTACGAAACTAAAATGAAAATTAGTATCCGCAAAAACACGTTGCAGTCACCCATACCTGTAGAGTGCGCCCCAAAATAGGTGAGTACATGACCTATACGCACATTCCTATTTAATGCTTTAATTTATCAATTAGAGATCACTGAAAAACTTTAGTCTTGATAGGGTTTTATCAGAGGCTCGAAATAAACAATCAGCGACAAAAGATAAAAAACCCCGACAATCGTTGTCCCGGGTTTGAGCCAGACAACTACCGCAACAAACAAGGTAATCGTCGTGACACTTCTATAAATAACCGCCAGCACATTGGTTGAGTTTTTGTATTTAGCCCTATTGAGTTCTTGTAGCGCATATAAGATTATTATCGCAACCGTCAGCAACAATACACAAACAACGTTCTTAACGTGGTGCACGACACTGTGCGAGCCAGTTAAAAAGCTTATGTAATTCATGCTTGCGTAAGCAACGACTGCCAATAACAATAAACCAATATATCGCTGGCGATTTTTATACCGCCTACTGCTGGTTGTTGCCGCATACTTTCCCATATCAGCTCCGCTCCGCGCGACTCTCAATATTGCTTATTGTGCGCAGCATCGCGCCCAATTGGGCCAGTTATTAATAATTTAAAATTCTCATAAACCAAAACTAAACCAAGGTGAATCACTGAGGCCGGCGTCTTTAACAAAAACCTTGAAGCTGGGTGCTCCCGGCAGTGACGCGTCGCTTACCAAAACGCGACCAAATGGACCCGACCGCCTCCGCGCAGAGCTTGCCTATCTCGCCGTAATCACTTGAGCCTTAGACCAGACTCAGACCGCCTGCCATCCTGACCTCCCCCTCTAGGGGAACTCTGAAAAAGACTTCCTGATTTGGCAAAATCCCCGAACACCAATCGCCAAGATGTTTGATGACGAAGCAAATGACCTTCGCCCACATCGAGTACACCGGTAAGCGCAAGCAGACCCGCAAGGAACTGTTCTTGATCGAGATGGATCGGGTAGTGCTCTGGAAGGGTTTGATCGCCCTGATCTAGCCCCAGCACTCGGACGGCGAAGACGGTCGTCCAGCGTATCCGTTGATGGCGACGCTGCTGACCCATCCCATGCAGAACTGGTTTGGTTACAGTGATCCGGCGATGGAAGAGTCGCTGTACGAGACGACAATCGTGCGCCAGTTTGCCGGCCTGAGCCTGGAGTGAATCCCGGACGAAACCACCATCCTCAACTTCCGTCGCCTGCTGGAAAAGCACGAGTTGGACAATGGCTTTCTTTGCGTTATCAATGGCTATCTCGGCGACCGTGGCTTGCTATTGCGAGAAGGCACCATCGTCGATGCCACACTGATTCATGCGCCCAGTTCGACCAAGAACAAAGACGGAAAACGCGCCCCGTAAATGCACCAGACGAAGAAGGGCAATCAGTATTACTTCGGTGCCAAAGCACACATTGGTGTCGACGATGACTCGGGACTGCAGCACAGCGTGGTGGTCACTGCGGCCAACGTCGCGGATCTAACCTGAGTTGATGAACTGCCACACGGCACCGAGAACCTGGTCTGCGCCGATTCAGGCTATACCAGTGTCGAGAAGCGCGAAGAGCAAGCGGGATGCCAAGTCATCTGGCAGATTACAGCCCGGCGTAGCACCTACAAGAAACGGAGAAACGCAGCGTGCTGTACAAAGCGATACGCAAGATCGAGGGAGACAAAGCTCAGGTTCATGCCAAGGTTGAGCATCCGTTTCGGGTGTTCAAGCGTCAGTTTGGTTAGACGAAAGTGCGCTTTCGAGACTTCGTAAAAAATACGGCCCAGATTGTAACGCTGTGCGCTCTATCGAACCTGTCGATGGCGCGTCGACATTTACTCTCAAGCGCAGGAGAGGTGCGCCCCTAATGAGGTAAATAGCTGCTGCGAGGCGCGTTCAGCGGCAAAAATGGGTTGGATAGGCACAAGACTTGATCGATTTGAACGGCTGCATTTTTTTGAAAGCGCCCATGGCCCCGCAGTCGAATAATAGCGGCCTACTTCAGACATTACCTTAGGATATTTTAATAATTATTAAATTCCAACCCTCGACGCCAAGCACCCACTCAAGACCTACAAGGATCCAATAATATTATAAATAATTATAAATAAAAATATTAATGCCGCTCGCCCTGACGTTGATTTATTCTAACAGGTCTCTCACAAGGGCTGCCGGAATGGTTCAAGCATTGCAATACCATATACTTTAATTCGATTTTCCACAGACTTCGGCGCTGCAGCGAGTGCCCAAGCTAAAAGTCAGAGATGTGTACAATCATGAACACACGCTACGCGTCTAATTCCATTCCCGGCAATGCAATCGAAAACTTGCCACTAGCTTAATTACTGTCTAATCAAAAATTTTCTTATCAAAGCGTACCTCACGACGCGCCCTGGGGCGCGCGGACCTAAAAAACACTCTCCCAATCACCAAGCACTCAGAGGGTCTTCATGCGCACAGAATGAATCAACTCTAACTCTCTCCTATCCAGAATCAAGCTTTTAAATTAGCAGGAAGAATATGTCTAAGCATAACGATAAAACCAAACTTGCGCTGGCGTCGGTCATCATCACCCTCGCTTCCCTGGCAAGCCAGCAGGCCTTTGCCCACGCTTATGTCGAAAGTCCGAAATCCCGGTCCTTCATGTGTGCCGCTTCGGGCGGAAACCTCAACCGTGACTGCGGTACTGTCGCCTACGAACCACAAAGTGTTGAATACTCGACCTCGGTGAATCAGCACTACCCTAGCCAGTACTGCTCTGGTGACTTCACTCAGTGCGGCCCGGCAAATGGAGCCATCGCGTCAGGAGGCATCAACAGCTACGGCCAACTCAACGAGCAAACTGCAACTCGTTGGCAGAAAACCACGATCAAGCCAGGCATGAATGAATTCGTTTGGCACTACACTGCCGGTCACGCCAGTGCCTACTACCAGTTCTACATCACCAAGAAAAACTGGAACCCAAATCAGCCGCTGACCCGCGACTCGTTCGAACTCAAGCCACTGCTGAATGAAAACGCTGGCGGCGTTCGCCCACCTGCCGCTGGCAATACCAAGCACAAGGTCAACATCCCGTCCGACCACAGCGGTTACCACGTAATCCTTGCTACTTGGAAGGTCTCCGACACCTCCGCCACCTTCTACCAAGTCATTGACGTGAACATCGACGGCGATGTCGCGCCGGTTCCAACCTGGAATTCGCTCGGCGCGATCCAGCCTGAGCAACTGAGTGTCGGCGACAAAGTCCGCACTCGTGTGTTCACCGCTGCAGGCGAGCAACCGAACCGCCAGACTCAACTGAACATCGATACCGTTGAGAAGGCCCAGGCCAATACCTGGCCGTTCCTGTTGGCCCAACAGGTCAACAAAGCCAATGCTGGTTATGTAGTAGGCGAACTCAACGCCAACGACGAAGTCGTGCCCAACTACGGCAAGAACACTCTGTATGCCAAGAACAAGAGTGATGTGGTGAGGGTTGAAATCCAGAAAGACCGGCCGAGCGTCATTGGCACGCTGAAGCTTTCTGGTCTTCAGGCTGAGTACCCCCTGAAGGGCGGCGCCGCTGAGCTGCATTTCAACGCTATCGCACTGGGCGGCGAATACACCATCGCTGCCACTGTCTTCAATGGCAAGGGTGAAAGCATCGCTCATCAACAAGCTGCATCGGGCAACAACAACCCACACCTCTCCATTCCGCTGCGCAATGTGAGCTCAGGCGAGTACGACGTAGTGGTCGTAGCTACCTCGCAGAAGAACGAGTTACTGCAACAGAGCCAGCGCATCACGCTCAAGGCTGAGGAAGTGGCTGGTGGTGAATACGACTTTGTCTTCCCAGAAGGTCTGCGCAGCTATAAGGCAGGAACCAAGGTTAAGTCCAAGGATGGCAACGTCTATGAGTGCAAGCCGTTCCCTTACAGCGGCTACTGCGTGCAGTGGAGCTCTAACGCCACTCAGTTCGAACCGGGCACTGGCAGCCACTGGAACATGGCCTGGACTCGCAAGTAATCATCCATAAACTGCCTACCGTAACGCGGCGCCTCGGGTGCCGCGTTACCCGTATTGGAAACACGCATGAACCACCTTTACTACTCAAGACCCCGGCGGCTGCTGTACTGGCTGTTCGCCGTGACAGTAATGTGGGCAACGATCAGTGGCTACGCCAACGCCCTGCGACAACCGGCCCCAGAGATCCAACAGGCTATCGGTTTTATCAATGTCTCGCTGACCACCTTACTAGTGCCGCTTTTCTTCCTGCGACTGTTCTACCTCATAAACCATCCCGCGCCGGCATTGCCCACCAATCTAAACCCCGGCAGGCAGATACTGATCCTTATCGGGCACTCCGCGCTATTGGTCTTCCTCGGCACCGCGCTGTTCAGCGGTGTACTGATGATGTCTCGCCCGATTGATTTGTTCGGCCTGCAGCTTCCCGCCCCCTTGCAGAACCAGCAGACCATTAGTTTTTTCAAAGCACTTCACCAGGGCATCTGCCTCGTCCTGGCCTTGCTGGTCGCCGGCCATATCTCGGCGGCGATTCACCATCAGCTACGCGGACATGATGTGCTCAAACGCATGCTACCAAAGCGCCCATGAATATGACTGTCTCATGGCGTCCACGTGGTTCAGCGCAACGTTACCTTCTACCGGCAGGTTTGGTTGCTTTGAGCCTCTGGCTGACCTCTTTGAGTGTTGAAAGCTGGACCTACGTGCACCGGGTAGCGGGCCAATCGCTAGCTGACACACTGGCCACCACACCAGTCGAAAAGGTGCTGCCCGCACCCTTGGACGATCAAAACATCGCCAAAGCCTTTGGCGCAGTATCGGTCGAATTCGACAGCTCACCCGTTAGCGAGCCTTTGAAACTCCTCGCCAGCATGCAGGGCAATCAGCCCGAGCAATCTAGAGCCCTGATCCAGTATGCCGACACCGCGGCCTTCTATTCGCCTGGTGATCGCTTGCCCGATGGAGCTCGGCTCAAGAGCATCGGCAACCACGAGATCGTGGTAATGCGAGCCGGCCGTGAGCACTACCTGCTGTTACCCGGGCGTGAACTACGCCTGCTCAAGCCTCAGGGAACGCTACTCAAGATTGCCGCCCGAAAATCTACAACCCTCCTGCAAGCGATAGAGAACACCCCATGAAACCGCCCCGGATTGCAAGCGCCTTACTCTGTATTAGTATCCTGTTGAACGCCACGCCCAGCAGCGCCGCCCTCACTACCCAACGCCTGTGGACGTTGAACATGCAGGATGCCGAACTGCGCGACCTAGTCAGCGAAGTCGGTGAAATCACCGGCAAGACGCTGGTGGTTGACCCTCGCCTGCAAGGCAAGGTCAGCGTGCAATCGTCCAGCGCACTGGACAAGGACGGTATTTACTCACTGTTCCTCACCGTGCTGCGCAGCCAGGGTTTCGCCGCCTTGGACCAGGGTGATCGAGTACTGATAATGCCAGCAGTGGAAGCGAAGACCAAGTCAAGCCAACGCTCAGGCGATGAGTTCGTGACCCAAGTTTTGGACCTACGAGACGCTAACGCCGCGGAAATCTCCGCAGTCATCCGTCCATTGGTAGGCGAGGACGCCTATGTCGCGCCTTCGACCAGCTCCAACGCCCTGGTCATTTCTGACAGCGCCAGCAACGTCGAGCGTATCCGCCAAGTGGTCAGTGAACTGGATCAAGCCGGCAACCACTCGTTCAGCACGGTCCCCCTCAAGCACGCTTGGGCCAGCGATGTGGCCAGGACCCTGAACGAAAGCATCAGCCAGACCGGCAACGGCCCCAGCAACGCCAAGGCCGTCGGTGACACCCGCAGCAACCAGGTGATCCTCGCAGGCACAGCTCAGACCCGCCAGCGCATGTCTAACTTGATCAAAGCCATAGATGTGCCGAGCAATGCCAATGACAGCACGCGTGTGGTACGACTGCACCACAGCGATGCCAAGCAGCTGTCGAAACTGCTCGACGGCATCGGCAAGCGTCTGGAGGACGGCAATCGTAGCGGCGGTGAAACCAAGGGCAGCGGCAGCTCGGTCCTGGTGAGCGCCGACGAAGGCCAGAACGCCTTAGTGCTGATGGCCGATCCGGCCCAACTGAGCATGCTCAGCACAATCATCACAGAGCTGGACCAGCCACGGGCCCAGGTGCTGGTGGAAGCGGCCATCGTCGAAGTCAGCGGCGACATTAACGAAGCGCTAGGCGTGCAATGGGCGGCGCGCGCGGGCAACGCCAATGGCACCAGCAACTTTGGTGGCACAGGCCTGTCGATCGGCAGCCTGCTGACCCAAAGCAAGGAAAAGAGCGTCACGCTGCCGGACGGTGCAGTTCTGCGTATTGGCTCAGATAACTTCAGTGCATTGGTCACAGCCCTGTCCAGTGATTCCAAGAACAACCTACTGTCCACTCCGAGCCTGCTCACGCTGGACAACGAAGCGGCGGAAATCCTGGTTGGCCAGAACGTACCGTTCCAGACGGGTTCGTATACCACCAATACCGCAGGCGCGAGCAACCCCTTCACCACCGTGGAGCGCAAGGATATCGGGGTAACCCTCAAAGTGACGCCGCACATCAACGAGGGTAACACTCTGCGCCTGAAGGTCGAGCAAGAGAGCTCGGAACTGGCTAGCGCCCCGCCCGGCATTACTACAAGCGACGTCATCACCAACAAGCGATCGGTAAAAAGCACCATCCTTGCCAACGATGGTCAGATCATTGTGCTCGGGGGGTTGATTCGGGACAACGTCAAGACTCAGGTGAGCAAAGTGCCGCTGCTGGGCGACATTCCCCTGCTTGGCTGGCTCTTCACCAGCACCAAGGATGTTACCGAGAAAACCAACCTGATGATTTTCCTGCGCCCAACCTTGCTGCGTACCAACAGCGACGGCGCCAGCATCAGCGAACGCAAATACAAAAGCTTGCGCCAGTCGCGCAACAGCAACGACAGCGGCAAAGCTCTGGTCCTACCCGCCGACTCACGCCAGCTATTCGATCCTGAGCATCGGGATCCTGCCATCGACCTGCGCGCAAACGAGCCTCGCCGATGACTTCGAACGTCCGCCTGCCCTTCGGCTTTGCCAAGCGCCATGGTGTCCTTTTGGAACCGCACGATGATGGCCTGCATTTGTTCTGCCGGCCTGGCACGTCGATGGAAATCCTCGCTGAGATCCAGCGTTGCCATGGTCCGCTGGCGAGCCATCAGATAATCGACGCCGAACAGTTTGCCGAGCGGCTCGCCACCCAATACCGCGATGGGCGCGACGACGCCATGCAAATGGCAGAAGGCCTAGGCGACCAGATCGCCGGCGAGGACGACCTTGCCAGCCTGGCCGAACAGCTGCCGCAGATCACCGACCTGCTGGAGCAAGAAGACGACGCGCCGATCATTCGCCTGATCAACGCGATCCTCGGCGAGGCGGTCAAGATCAAAGCTTCTGACATCCACTTGGAGACCTTCGAACAACACCTTAGCGTGCGCCTGCGCGTCGACGGAATGCTGCGCGAGGTACTGCGTCCACGCCGAGAGCTGGCAGGTCTACTGGTATCACGGCTCAAAGTCATGTCCAAACTCGATATCGCCGAGAAGCGCATCCCCCAAGACGGGCGCATTGCCCTGCGCATTGGCGGGCATGACGTTGATGTGCGGCTCTCTACCTTGCCTTCTGCCTACGGCGAGAGGGTAGTAATGCGTCTGCTCGACAAACAGGCCGGGCGCTTGAACCTGAGTCGGCTGGGCATGACCGAGGCGACCCGGATCAAACTGGAAGACGCCCTGCAACGTCCCCACGGCATTTTGCTGGTCACGGGGCCTACCGGTTCCGGTAAGACTACGACGCTCTACGCCGGACTCAGCAGCCTGAACAACCAGACGCGCAACATCATGACCATCGAAGATCCGGTGGAATATCACCTGGCCGGTATCGGCCAGACCCAAGTTAACACCAAGGTCGACATGACCTTCGCCCGCGGCCTGCGTGCCATCCTGCGGCAGGACCCAGACGTGATCATGGTCGGGGAAATCCGCGACCGGGAAACCGCTGACATCGCGGTGCAAGCATCCCTCACCGGTCACCTGGTGCTGTCCACCCTGCACTCCAACAGCGCCTTGGGCTCTGTCACCCGTTTGCTGGATATGGGTATCGAACCCTTTCTGTTATGCACCTCACTGCTGGGGGTAATAGCCCAACGCCTGGTACGGGTGCTCTGTCAGGATTGCAAAAGCGCCGCACCCGCCGACGCTACTGCCTGCCGCCGATTGAGCCTAGATCCGCTACAGCCCCCAATTATTTATCACCCGGTCGGTTGCCCGAGCTGCCAGCACAGCGGTTATCGTGATCGCCAAGGCATCTACGAGTTGGTGTTGTTCGACGAGCCGCTACGCCAACTGATCCACGAAGGGGCTGGAGAGGCCGCCTTGGCCCACTATGCGCGCCAGCATGTCCACAGCCTGTTCGCCGACGGTCGGGACAAGGTGCTACAAGGTGTCACGAGCGTCGAAGAACTCCTGCGCGTTACCCGGGAGCATTGATCGTGGCCGCCTACGAATACCTCGCCATGTGCAACACCGGACGCAAAAGTCGCGGCGTACTGGAGGCCGACAGCCCCCGACAAGCCCGTCAGTTGCTTCGCGAACGTAACCTGATCGCCCTGCAAGTCAAGCCAGCCCGTGGGCAAAAGAATCACGCTGGCCCCCCACAACCTCACGGGCAACGCCTCGGCGCGGCACAACTGGCCCTCCTCACCCGCCAGTTGGCAACCCTGGTCCAGGCCGCTCTGCCATTAGAGGAAGTACTTGCCGCCGTAGCCGCCCAATGCAGCGCGCGCTCACAGAAAAGCATGATGCTAGCGGTGCGCGCACGGGTGCTGGAGGGGCATGACCTGGCGCGAGCCATGGGCGATTATCCACGTGCCTTTGGATCGATGTACCGAGCCACGGTGGCCGCCGGCGAACGTGCAGGGCATCTAGCCCAAGTACTGACGCAACTGGCCGACTACACCGAAGCCCGGCACGCCGCCCGTCAACAGCTACAACTGGCCATGCTCTATCCGAGCATCTTGATGCTTGCGGCCTTTAGCATCGTCGGTTTCCTACTCAGCTTCGTAGTACCTGATGTGGTCAAGGTGTTCATCGACAGTGGCCAGCAGTTGCCGGTGTTGACCCGTGGCCTGATTGCGACCAGCGACTTTGTCCGAGATTACGGCGTGGTCCTGATCCTGGTGCTGGGTAGCGTCACTGCTGGCTTGCGCATGGCACTGCGCAACCCCTCCTACGTTCTGCGCTGGCACCAGATACAGCTGCGCCTACCCCTGATTGGACGGGTCATCCAAGCCAGCAACAGCACCCGTTTTGTAAGCACCCTGGCGATTCTCGGACGCAGCGGCGTGCCCTTGGTCGACGCCTTGAAAATCTCCGCTGAGGTAGTCGCCAATCAGCAAATCCGCGCACGCATGCAAGACGTGGCACGCGCCGTGCGCGAAGGCAGTGGGCTGACCCGGGCCCTAGAGCGCAGCGGCGATTTTCCCCCGATGATGCTGTACATGATCGCCAGCGGCGAGCGCTCGGGAGAGCTCGACAATATGCTCGAACGCGCCGCCCATCAGCAGCAGACGCAGCTGTCCAACGGCATCGCCATGCTGGTGGGCCTGTTCGAGCCAGCGATGCTGGTGTTCATGGGAGCCAGCGTGCTGGTGATCGTTCTGGCAATCCTGATGCCAATTCTCAACCTCAATCAACTCATAAACTGAAGAGCACTTACCATGCGCAATGCTTCCCGCCAGCGCGGCTTCACCCTGATCGAAATCATGGTAGTCGTCGTGATCCTCGGTATCCTGGCCGCCCTTGTCGTCCCGCAAATTATGAGCCGGCCGGACCAAGCCAAAATCACCGCCGCCCGCAGCGATATCAAGGCCATCGCAACGGCACTGGAAATCTACAAACTAGATAACCACCACTATCCCTCGACTCAACAAGGCCTCGAGTCCCTGACTAAAAAACCGACAGGTGTGCCAGAAGCACGTAATTGGAGCCCCGACGGCTACCTCAAGCGATTGCCCAAGGACCCGTGGGGAAGCCCTTATCAGTTCCTCGCCCCCGGCCGCAAGGACTCAGCCTACGACCTTTACTCCTTCGGTGCCGACGGTCGCAACGGGGGCGATGGGACAAATGCCGACATCGGCAACTGGGAGCCTTAAGATGCGCAAGTCAATGGCGGGCTTCACCATGCTCGAGCTGCTGGTCGTCATGATAATCATCGGCTTGCTGGCCAGCCTTGTAGGGTTGGTACAAAGCGACCCCAGCGCGAGAAATGCCCGGCGCGAGGCCGAACGCCTGCAGAACCTTATTGGCTTGCTGCGTGAAGATGCAGCACTGAATAACATCAGTCACGGGCTGCGCCTGGAACCTGGGCACTATGGGGTGCTGACCCTTGACCACAACGGCCAATGGCAGACGGATAAGCGTTTTAAAGAGCACTCACTTCCAGACGAGTTGCGCCTAAATCTGCAAGATCCGCAACCGCAGGGCCGAGATACGCGGCCGCAACTATTGGTACTGGCCAACGATCAGATCTCGCCCTTCAGCCTATTGCTCGAGTATCGCCGGCAGCCCCTGCTGTCATTGTCCAGCGATGGTATCCAGGAGGTGCAGCTTGCACCGGTCCAATAAACAGGCAGGCTTCACGCTGCTGGAGGTGATGGTCGCACTGGCTATCTTCGCCGTGTTGTCTTTGTCGCTCTACAGCGCCACCGAACACCTGATCGGCAACAGCGCCAGCCTCAACGAACGCACCCTGGCGCAGTGGCTGGCGGACAACCGCCTCAACGAGTTGCGCGCGGGCATGCGCGAGGTGCAGAACCAGCAGCAGGAACCGATCCTCTTCGCCGGACGTGACTGGCTGCTGAGTTGCGAAACCGTCACGGCACCCGATCCGCGCTTGCTCAAAATCATACTCGAGGTCTCCACCAATGCGCCCACGCCCCGGCAACGCGCACGCCTGGTGGGTTACGTGGAGGCTCGCCCATGAGCCGCCGCCAGAAAGGTTTTACTTTGCTCGAAGTGCTTATCGCTTTGGCTCTCTTCAGTTTGCTCGGCGTGGCCTGCTACCAGCTGCTGGAGCGAATCACACATACCGACCATAGGGTACATCAGCATGAGCGCCAACTGCGTTACCTGCAGCGGGCTCTGAGCATCTTCGAACGTGACCTGACCCAGGCCATCGCGTACCCGGTCAACGGTAGTTCGGCGCGCCAGGCCCTGATCGGTGGGCCTGAACAAATCCAACTGGTACGGGGTGGCTGGAGCAACCCGTTGCAACAGACGCGCAACAACCTGCTACTGGTCAGCCATCGCTGGAGCGGCGGACAGTGGCTACGCCAATACCGCAGCCCCGAGGCTGATCGCGACCTACCCGACAATGCGGCACAACAAACGCTACTGGATGGGGTCAGGCTTAAGCATTTGAGCTACATCGATGCCCAAGGCCAAGACCACACCAATTGGCCCATCGACGGAGCAATGCTGAGTCTGCCACGGGCCATTGAGGTGGAGTTCGACGCTCCTGGTTACCCAGACTTGCGGCGGGTGATCCTGCTGTCCGGTTTCAAAGAGCAAGAACATGATTAACATCCACAGACAACGAGGCATCGCACTGATCAGCGTGTTGTTGATCACATCGCTGGCAACGCTGATCGTCAGTGACATGCTCGCCCGCCAGCGGCTGAACGTGATCAGCAGTTCCAGCCAGATATCGCAGCAGCAGCTGTGGCAACTGGCACTGAGCGGCGAATCCTGGGCGCGCAGCCAACTCCACGACGACTGGCGCGACGAACCTGAGCCCAAGCGCGTGCACCTAGGCCAGCGTTGGGCGCGCGACACGCCGGTCTTCGACATAGATGGCGGACGTATCCACATCCATTTACAAGACTTGAGCGCACGTTTCAACCTCCAAGCCCTGCGCAAGCCAAACGACCAGATCAGTCGCTTGCGCTACCAGCGTTTGCTTAAAGAGCTCGGCCTGCCCTCTCATGATCCCGGACGCCTACCGCCATCCCTCGGGTTTGACGGCAAGCCCGTGGCATGGAACGACTGCAGCGAGCTGATGCGTCTGGAGGGTGTCGACACAGCGGTCATAGAGCGGCTGCGCCCCTGGGTCAGAACCACACCGGGCGCGCTGAATGTTAACACCGCCGGGGCCAAGCAACTGGCTAGCCTTGGCGCCCTCGATCTCGCTCAGGCCATCGCCCTGGTACAGGCACGCCCAGCCGATGGCTACAAGAGCGTCCAAGAGTTTCTCGACACACCAGCCCTTAAGCAGATTGAAATCAACTCCCAGGGGTTAGATGTCAGCAGCCGGTATTTCCAGGCGGTGTTGGATGTAGAACTGGGTGATCGGCAGTTACGCCTGATCAGCCGGTTGCGAATCGAGCAGGACGGTCAGGTCAGCGTGCTTCAGCGCACTCTCGCCGCCGCATCACTTTTTTCGGAGTAGCCCCATGCAAGCCTGGCTTTATTTCACCACCGCGACAGTGGACGACGAATCCCCAGTCATCTGGTGGCTAACCGGTGGCGAACCAGTACGCGGCACATTGCGTCAGGCTACAGTATTGGCCCAAGTGCCCCTGACTCTACTACTGCCGGCCGAAATCGTTAGCCATCACCACATCGACGTACCTCCACGCAGCGGTCGCTGGCTGCAACAAGCCATCCACTCGGAACTGGAAGAACGGCTGCTGGGCGATCCCGAATTGCTCCACCTGGCCCGCGGGCCTCTACAGGCGCGCCGTCACTGCCGCGTGTTTGTGCTGCAACGGCAATGGCTGGAGCACCTGCTAGAACGGCTGGCGAATCATGGCCTTATGGCCACACGCATTCATATCGATGCTGACTGCCTGCCGAGCAGCCAACCGCTGGCCTTGCGCTGTCGCGACCGCTGGCTGATAGGCGGGACCTGCCAGCAACGCCTTGCGCTCAGCGACCAGGAACTCGACGAGTTGGCCCCCTTGCTCCTAGACAACCTGCAGCGTAGCTTGGAAACACCTTGGCCACTCTTGGTCCAGGGTAGCGCGCAGGCTATCGATCTGCGCCAGGGGGACTTCGCCCTACGCAGCCCGTCGCGCACACCATGGCGGGCGCTGCTCGCGATCCTGGCCGTAGCTTGCTGTGCTCAAGTCGCACAAGACATCGGCCATCGGTGGTGGCTACAACACCATGCCGCCCAAGTTACGGAGGCCAGCCTGGTGCTCTGGCGGCAACGTTTCCCAGACGAACCCCGCGTGATTGACCTTGCCCGCCAGGTCCAGGCCCGCGCCCAACAGCAACTGCGACCCCAGCAAAGCCTGGCGCGCAGGCTGGAAAGCCTGGCTAGCCAATGGATCGGCAGTGACGGCGGTGTTACGCACATCCGTCGATTGGACTACCAACAGGCCCAAGGCTGGACCTTGCAGGTTAGCGCACCGGACTTTTCTACCCTCGAACGCTTGCGCGAAGCCCTCGCGAAGCAAGGCGCAAACGTGCAGGCCGACTCGGCCGTATTGACATCTGATGGCGTCAGCGCCCGCCTGAAAATCACGGACTAAACCATGAAAGCGCTTTTCACCCAATACTCAAACCGCTGGCAACAACTACCGCCTCGCGATCGCCTCGCGTTGCGGTTGCTCACGTTATTTCTCGCGGCAGCGCTGTTCTGGAGCCTACTGTGGAACCCACAGCGCGAAGCCCTGATACACGCCGAACAACACTTGCAGGAGGCCTTACAGTTGCAAACCGATCTACTCACGCTTAACGCGTCATCTAACGCCAGCAGTTCGCACGTCAACAGCCAGACAATGGCCGGCCTAATAGCCGCCACTACGGCCAAGGCAAACTTGGCCGTCGAGCGCATGGACAGTGAAGAGTCTGGACGCCTCAACCTGAGCTTGGTTGGTTCGCTAGCAGACCTGCTGAAATGGCTCGATGAGATAGAAACCCAGAATATCACCCTAGTGTCACTGCAGTTGGAGGTCTCCCCTCAGGCCATTGCCCAGGCTCGACTAAGCTTTGAATCGCATTAAAATTATTCATCCCAATTTACCGTAGACGGAGGAATGAATAGAGTTGATTGGGAATGAACGGCGAAAATTGAGATGAAAGATGCTGGACAATAGGGGTCAAAACAGGTTGCGCGGGTTGACGTAGCTGGGAAGGAGTTCGTACCAGGCTCAATTTCTTCTTATACGGCGACCGAGTATCTCACTCAGTTACCTGTCTATTACCCAACGTTCAGTCGGTAATTTCCGATGTACATCCAGGTTCTGATGGATGAGTTGCAGTTGAGGTTCAACACTCCATGCATCCTCCCCCAAGGCAAAAGGACAGCCAACTTCAACAGACGCAATCAGGCTTCCGGCGTTGAGTCGCCCGCTACTCCTGGGTGAATTGCCCCCGAGCACACGTGGCGATCATCAATGGCGTTTGCAGCCATCCGAGCCATGTTGTCCTCTCCGACGCGCTTGCGCAAATCGCCCAACATGACAAGGTTGTTCAGCTGCAGCTAACCGGCCAATGCGGAGTAAAGCGGGACCTCCGCACGGTAAGTTGCCGCACCGTTCTCGTTATTCGAGTGCAGGTAACAGTATTCAGAGCACCATTGGTATCGAAGGCATATAAACGATATTGATAGGCTCCCACATTAATATGGCCTCAGGCCAATGCAAAAGCTCCCCTGGTGGTTTGGGCGGTCGTGCCAGCCACGTTTAGTGCAGTAATTATCTCAATGCCATACCGGTGTCGAGAAGCGCGAAGAGCATGCGGGACGCCAAGTCATCCGGCAGATTGCAGCCAGGCGTAGCACCTACAAGAAAAGGGGAAACGCAGCGTGTTGTTTAAAGCGATACGCAAGATCGAGAGAGCCAAAGCTCAGGTTCACGCCAAGGTTGAGCATCCATTTCGGGTGTTCAAGCGTCAGTTTGGTTAGACGAAAGTGCGCTTTCGAGACTTCGTAAAAAATACGGCTCAGATGGTAACGCTGTGCGCCCTGTCGAACCTGTGGATGGCGCCTCGACATTTGCTCTCTGGCATGGGAGAGGTGAGCTGCTAATAGGACAAATGGCTGCTGCGAGGTGCTCGCAGTAGCAAAAAATCATGAAATACGAGGCAGATTTGACTATTTTTTGAACGGCTGCCGTTTTTTGAAAGCGCTGAAGGCGCACTAGTAAAAAAAACAGCCATCTACTTCAGACCATCCTTAGGGCGGATCATTCCTCTAACACTCGAACATCTAGCCGAAGCAAGGTAAGTACCAGCAGCACTGCCACCAACTGTACGGCGGCAATCAAGTGAGGGTCTCTTTTTTATGGATGGGGGTTGAGGTGATTGTCTGCGCCGTACGAATTTTTTTCGACCCAAGCCTTGCGCACCTGAAACTAATATCTACACTCATTTCAGCGCACAACGCCTCATTACCTGAAGAGCTCTAGAAAGGAGGTTTGGATCGATTCCCTCATCAAATTTATCACTGAATCAGGCATTTTTTTTGCTCGCAGTCACGGCAGAAAAGAGGATTAATAAAATAATTAATAAATTAATAATTTTTATTCAGATTTATCCTGGGGTAGTTTCGCATACCGCAAGCTCTCTGGTCGTTTTTAAGCTTATCTGAGCGCCTGCAAAACCGGAAATTACAATAGAACACTCTGTAACTTTTCGCGCATGGGGGAGGTTTCTCGCCCTTCTAAAACTTAGCTTGAATGCACGTATCTGCGCGAAATCTTGTAGTCTTGAGGAGAATTTATTATGAAAAAAATCTGCATGTTGATACTTTGTAGCGTTGGAGCGGAGACCTCCTTTGCCCAAGATTTGACCGATAAATGGTCAGGCCCCTATTTTGGGGCATTTATTAGCCAAACTGAAATGAATCTAAAAACAAATACTAAGGGGTCTCCGCGTGGGCCTTCCCCAACTAGTCCAGTTAGAGCGGCTATATCGTCTGCAATGGTAAACGCGGCGTCCTCTTCGGACACTATACGCGAACGCGATAGCGCACCGGGAATTGCATTCGGATACCTGTGGCAAAAAAACTCATGGGTGTATGGGTTGGAAGCTGACTTTCAAGGGGGTGCGAAGCAAAGCAGCGCACAATCCAGAACCTCAGCAATTCAAGGTTACCCTAACACACTCACTACAGAGTTGGACAGGAAGGACGAACTGCATTACTTAGCTTCACTTCGGGGCAAGTTCGGTTACGCATATGGGAATTGGCTTGCCTATTTAACAGCAGGCCCCGCTTATGGAAAGATCTCTACGAGTAGCCATATTTCGGGCTCCTTGGTTAACGGGCTTACAGTAGCGGGAGATAAAGCCTCAAACTCTGATCAACGGTTTGGTTGGACCGCCGGTGCTGGATTGGAATATGCAGTTTCAAACGATTTTCGGTTACGCGCAGAGTACGTGTATTACGACCTTGGTTCGATGAATCTAGATTCCTCCTACCAAACTACGCTGAACACTACTCAAGCAGTCGTAGCATCTGCTAATACACGCACAAACACCGAATGGCGAGGGGGTTCAACTCGGATAGGCCTGAGCTATCACTTCTAGCGCCAGGAAGCCCTGCGAAGTCTGGGAGCTGTATAAAGTTCTTCGGAACTCATCCAGACAGAATGAAATCCTCGATCCAGTAAAGTGTGCAGCCGCTAAAGGTAAGAGTGTCATGGTAGTGGAACGAGCTCAAGACAGCCTGACAACTGGTTGCAAACGCTTTCATCGAAGTCCGGCGCAGCGATTGCCTAGGGATGGGTGGTCGGCTGATACCAATGATTCCGATGCACAGCATGAAGCGCAAATCTATGTCAGACTGAACGCTGGATCACCCTGCTCGACCGCTATCTCTATGGTGGGTTTCATCTTTGTTCCGCAGGCGTTGTTCCAGCTCCAGATGCTCACCCTGCTCGGTTCACTGCAGGGCGGCAGATGCTTGATATTTCTTTGAGCGTATCGGCCTGTAGCCTAGCCTGGCGGCTCAACTGCTGGCTGCAACGCCAGCCGTGAACGGTCCAGGCTAATGCAAGACGAGCCGTCATCCAAAATCACCAGCAACAAAGCGACAGCGGCATAGCGTACCTGCGAGGGGATCAGGTCGAAGCGAAGCATAGCCATCCTGCGTCCCATGCGACACGGTATCGATACCGTGTCGCATGATGATGGCGAGTCCGACCGTGGTAACCATTTACGACGCACCGAATGTGGCCGGCCCGTAAGCGGATGGCGAACACACCTACCGAATTCCAATATTTAGGGCGATGGTGTCCGCGTATTTTTAAGCGGACGCGATCACCCTTATCGCCAGGATTCCCATGCGCCAACGCAGCTCTTACCCCCAAACCTTCAAAGCCCAGGTCGCCCAGCAATGCCTGCAACCTGGAGCGACGATTTCCAGCGTAGCGATCCATCACGGCATCAACGCCAACGTGATCCGCAAGTGACTACCGATTTACCGACATCAATCTCATGCAATCTTGCCGGCTTTCGTTCGGGTAAAAGCGGTACCAAGATGAGCAACGGAAGAGATGGTGATTATCTCGCTGCCTCTGGGCGATAAATTCATCACCGTTAAACAGCCAGCCTCGGATCCGGACGGCTGCGCGTGTTTTATTCGTGGCCTGGCCCAATGATTCGTGTCGATGTCGTCTGGATCGCCACCGAGACCATGGACACGCGCCGGCACTGAACCGCGTTGGCCAGAGTGGTCGCAGTGTTCGGTGCAGCGAAGCCGCACTGCGCTTACCTCTTTACCAACCGCCGGGCGAACCGGATGAAAATCCTGGTGCACGACGGCTTCGGTATCTGGCTGGCGGCGCGGCGCTTGAACCAAGGTAAGTTTCATTGGCCAGGCATCCATCGTGGGACGGAGATCGAACTCGACCCTGAACAACTTCAGGCGCTGGTACTGGGATTACCCTGGCAACAAGTCGGTGTAGGCGGCACAATTACATTGCTTTAAACGCTCCTTTCAGGTGTAGCACTCGGGCTGCTTTGGTAAAATCCACGGCATGACTTCCTTGCCCGATCTCGACCAAATGGCTTCCGAACAACTGCGCGCACTGGCTGCGCAGTTGATGTCCAAGATCGAGACCTAGGACAGAAAGATTCATCGTGATGAGACGATCATCGAGCAACTCACTCACGAAATCGCCACTCTCAAACGCCACAAGTTCGCCAAGCGCAGCGAGCAGATCAGCCCGGAGCAAGGCAGCCTGCTCGATGACCTGCTCAATACCGACCTTGAAGCCATCGAGGCAGAGTTAAAAGCCCTTCATCCCGCACCTGCGCAGACAGAACCACGCCAGCAACCCAAGCGTGCGCCGTTAACGCCGCAGTTCCCGCGTACCGTCATCCATCACGAGCCAGACAACACCCGATGCACCTGCGGCTGCCAGCTTCAGCGTATCGGCGAAGACGTCAGTAAGAAGCTGGACTAGACGCCGGGCGTGTTCACCGTCGAGCAGTACGTTCGTGGGAAATGGGACTGCCGCCAATGCGAAACGCTGATTCAGGCGCCGGTGCTGCCGCAGGTAATCGATAAGGGCATCTCAACAGCGGGCCTGCTGGCCCATGTGATGGTGGCCAAGTTCGCCGACCACCTGCCGCTGTATCGACAGGAAAAGATCTTCGGTCGTGCCGGTCTGGCCATCCCGCGTTCGACCCAAGCACAGTGGGTGGGCCAAACTGGCGTGCAGCTTCAGCCCCTGGTCGATGCGCTGCGCGAAGTGGTGTTGGCCCAGCGCGTGATTCACGCCGATGAAACGCCGGTACAAACGCTGGCGCCAGGCGAGAAGAAAACCCACCGCGCCTATGTCTGGGCCTAAAATACGACGCCGTTTTCGAAACTCAAAGCCGTGGTCTACGACTTCAGACCCAGCCGTGCCGGCGAACATGCGCGTAACATCATGGGCACCTGGAACGGCAAGCTGGCATGTGACGACTTCGCCGGCTAAAAGGCCAGCTTCGAGTTGGGCATCACCGAAATCGGCTGTATGGCCCATGCGCGTCGCATGTTCTTCGACTTGCATATCGCCAATATAAGCTAGTTGGCGGAGCAGGCGCTTCACTCGATTGGCGGACTGTACGAAGTCGAGCGAAACGCGAAGGGAATGAACGACAAAGATCGCTGGCGATTACGCCAGGAAACAGCGGTCCCCATCGAGCTCCTCTCGAAAATGATACGTATACTTATGCTGGAATGAGGGGGTGAAGGTGTACTTCAGAAAATCTGAGGACTTGCCCGAAGCATCCTAGAATATACAAATACTGAAAAGCCTTAAGATCATACAACCTACTGTCATTCCAGCCATAAAAGAAACAAAAAAACAAACATCGAAAAAACTATGTATGCCTGACAGACAATCATACGTCCTCCAAAAGACGACAAATAAAATCAAAACTTTTAGCGTTTATCAAAGCAAAACCACACATATAACGACATGATTCGATGCGCGCTAACCCAGCAACAGAGAAAAGAATAATAAAACTACTATTATGCGGCATTGTATCTATGCATTCTGCAGCTAGATATGTAATACCTCCATTGAAATTCACGCAGCATTTTCTGAAGTAACAAGCTATGAACCATCGCGCCAAACGCGATGCTGAGCGTTCCTGACGCTAAAGCCATCACACCGGCCATAAGGTTAATTATATTTCCTATGAAGTAGAACCAAAATCACTTGAGAGCCTCTCTGAAATCATAAATATGGAAAAATTTAAACCCCAAAACCGGAGCCACATTCGGCAGTCAAACTAACAACTGCACAAAACCGTTCCACCCACGACCAAATTAAACTTCATTCTTATTGAAAAATTATCAATGCGTTTGAAAAAAACTTAGAGCGAACATTTGGCGGCTTGCAATGCTCCCTCGAAATTCAAATCAAGACTCAATCAAAATCAAACAGATAGCCCAAAAGCGCTATACTCATTCACACCAACAGCATTAATTGAGATTTTGTTTTTTGATGAGGGGGGGCCTAGATGATATCCTTGCATGTAGCTACAGCCCAGCTTTCTAGCCACCATGATATCTTGCTCATGCTCAATCCCCTCAGCTATCACTTGCGCCCCCATCTCTTGGAAACACATTACTGCATTTGATATCATCTGAAATCTCATTGAGCTACAGTTCAAATTCCTTATCATACTCTTATCCAACTTTATGTAATCAAAGGCAAAACTATTTAATGCTGCCACTCGGGGCATCCCGACACCAAAATCATCAAGGGAAAATCGTACACCCAACGACTTCAGCGAATTTGCAAACTTTAGAAATGTCGCATAGTCTTCAACTATCGCGCCCTCCGTAAGCTCGATAATCAGCCTCCTAGCCACTGAGGGGTATTTTCTTAGATCTCTTAAAGCTGACTCCCACCAAAAGTCCAGATTGAAACTTAAAGCAGAAACATTGCAAGCAATATTGACATTAGGATTACTTTTCAGCCTATCTATAACAGCATTCAATACATAACGATCTATTAATCTGATTAGGCCAGTACTCTCGAAGGCGTTTATTGCTCTTTGCGTATCAATTTTTCCTCGACAGTAGGCAAATCTTAAAAGAGCTTCGCTGCAAAGTAGATTTTTCCCTGACATGTCATATATCGGCTGCAAACTAAGACTGCACTTACCTTCCTCCAACACACTCACTAGACGCTGGCAAAAGTTCATTTCCGACTCGTATCCTGCACGCCACTCATTTGTAAACCGGGGAGGTGCCAGCCTCATCGGAAAGTTTTTTGATTTGCTTATAACCGAAGTTAAATCTCTCGCGTCGCCACTGCTGAAAACCACTTCAAGAATAGATAACACCGGCATAATGGGTAAATACCTTCCAAAACAATTGTTCGAGGAAAAGAACAACAGCAAAGCTTCTACAACCAGCCCAACATCAGCATTACTCGAGTAAAAAGACACAGTCATTTCATCATGAGAGATCGACAACAATGAAAAACCAAATATAAAAATATGATTTTGGACCATTTCCATAATCTCGGAGCAACACTTTTCCCCATACAGCGCGCGGACATGCTTATAATTAACAAACGAAATGTGAAAGCACATAACCACATCTGCATTCGCATTCGCAGATACGGTTGAAAAACGCGAACTCTTTTTCATTTAAAGTAGTGCTCGCTGAGGAGATGAGCTATGGTCTCAGTTCCAACTACTCAAAAAAACAAGGCCGCCAAGGAAGGTGTGTTAAGGATTCTTTAAAGATGTCTTCGATCTTTGAGCTTAGGCTTTTCGTGTGCATCGCTCGCCACGCCAGTCTCTCTGCGGCCGCACGCACCCTTGACGTAAGTCCCGCCGCCGCTAGCTTCGCTCTGAAACGCTTAGAGGAGCGACTGAGGACGCGCTTGTTTGCCCGTACCACTCGAAACCTGCGCCTAACAGACGAAGGCGCTCGCTACCTGATGTGTGTCGAATCGGCTTTAGAGGTGCTGGACGAAGGAGAGAACGCCCTCCTACAGCGGCTAGGCGAAATTTCCGGCGTAATTCAGATAGCGGCGCCCTGCGACCTTGGCAGGCATTTGTTGCTTCCTTGTTTGGACGAGGTCAAAGCGCAGTATCCTGGGTTAGTAATTCATCTACTGATCAGTGATAAACCGAGAGACCTCTATCGAGAACCTATCGACTTATTTCTGAGGTTTGGCATTCCAAAAGAGTCAGACCTGATAGCGCTGCCGGTTTGGGACGACAACTATCGCGTCGCCTGCGCGAGCCCAGCCTATCTTGAGCGTCATGGCACGATCTCACACCCCGAAAATTTGTTAAGCCATAACTGCATAACCTATCATCTTGAAGGCAAACACTATGATTTATGGACGTTCTCTCGCGGAGACGAGCATATTGAAATCAAGGCCCGAGGTGATCACCGTTGCGATGATGGTGATATTGTGAGGCGTTGGGCACTCGAAGGATATGGAGTAGTTTTTAAATCTTGGATAGATGTCGCATCAGACATCAAAGCCGGCAGGCTACGCCACCTGCTTCCGGAGTGGAGAGGAGTGCACGCCCCTTTGTACTTGATGTGCCCACACCGGATGCAGGTCACGAAGACGGTCAAGCTGCTGCACACGCTTTTAAAAGAGAGATGCAAGAAGCTACTCTTAGAGCAATGAGCGAAGCAAGCACATAATATGAGATAAGCGATTTTGCGTTTCAGCACCAGAATTGAGTTTCCGTGTGTGCGGGACGTGATACTAAGGATTTTCAGGATGTCCACTATCTTTGAGCTTCAACTTTTCGTGTGTGTAGCTCGACACGCGAGTGTCTCTGCAGCTGCACGCACCCTTGACGTCAGCCCTGCCGCCGCTAGCTTCGCACTGAAGCGCTTAGAGGAACGACTGCAGACGCGCTTGTTTGCCCGTACCACGAGGAATATGCGCCTAACTGAAGAAGGGGCCCGCTATCTGGTGTCCGTCGAGTCAGCTTTAGAACTGCTGGAGGAGGGAGAGAACATCCTCCTGCAGCAGCTAGACGAAATTTCCGGCGTAATCCAGATAGCGGCGCCCTGCGACCTCAGCAGGCATTTGCTGCTTCCTTGTCTGGATGAGCTAAAAGCGCGATATCCTAAGATAAATATTCATCTACTCATCAGCGATAAACCACGAGACCTTATCCGGGAACCTGTTAATTTAGCGCTTCGATTTGGTGTTCCAAAAGAGTCGGACCTAGTCGCGTTACCGGTCTGGGAGGAAAGCTATCGAGTCGCCTGCGCCAGTCCAGCGTACCTTAAACGTCATGGCACAATTTCAAGACCAGAAGAATTGTCAGAAAGAAATTGCATCACCTTTCAGCTTAGTGGGACACATTATGATTCGTGGACATTCTCTCGCGGTGAAGAGACTGTTGAAATCAAGGCCCAAGGTGATCACCGTTGCGATGATAGTGAGATAGTGAGACGTTGGGCACTTGATGGGCACGGAGTAGTTTTCAGATCGTGGATTGATGTCGCTGAAGACATTAAAGCTGGAAGGTTGTGCCATCTGCTTCCTGAATGGCGAGGAACCCACGTGCCCTTATACCTGTTGATTCCAAACCAGGCGCAGATCACGAATACGGTAAAGCTGCTGCACACACTTTTGGTTGAGAAATGCAAGCTAATCGTGGGGTCATGAGCAAAGAAAGGATTTATCTATAAAAAGCGATCTTGGGGTTCAATTTGGGCTTCCGCGTTTGCGGGACTCGATGGGCACACTGAAAATGCCATTCGTAATAGGCGTTATTAGGAACTGCGAAACGACGCGATCAGCTAGGGATGCTCCTATCAACTCGCAGGTTTGCGCAAACCGCCCAACATAGCAAGGTTGTTCAGCCGCATTTGACCGGGTAAGGTGGAGTAAATCGGGACCTCCGCACGGTAATTTGCCGCACCGTGCAAGCCTCTGCGCTTCAGCATTGAAGTTCGCGACACTGTCTCGTGTGAAATGAACCTTCGATACCAC
Source organism: Pseudomonas lurida (assembly GCF_002563895.1). Classification (NCBI taxonomy): domain Bacteria; kingdom Pseudomonadati; phylum Pseudomonadota; class Gammaproteobacteria; order Pseudomonadales; family Pseudomonadaceae; genus Pseudomonas; species Pseudomonas lurida. Next base: position 4,341,643 of record NZ_PDJB01000001.1, read on the forward strand.
GCCCGCATTGCCAGAAATATAGAGCTCCATTCCTTTATCTGAGAGCTCCCCACTGTAGTTCAGCTCAGTCGAGCTGTTAAGTGCAGAGATCGCCTGTGCCAGTCTTTCAGCATCAACGGCTCCTCTTACATTGGCCATCAACGTATTGATCTCGCCATTGCTGGAGAGCTCTATTGATCGAAAGCTGCCCACGATTTCGCCACGTTGAGACAGGGTAAGCTCCAAGAGCTCCACCTCAGATGAACGAGTGGCAACGTAAGTGCCAGAAACGCGGGGATCAAAACACGCGATCAGCACCGATGCCGCGGATACGACTGCAAGTACGCGCGAAACGCTTCCCATCCTATACCCCCAATCCTGTGAATTTGAGTATACGATGGCATTACGTCATCTACCTGAAATGGCTCTCAGATCAACCAGACGCTGTACTTCAGCGGCAGCTAAGTCTTTTATCAGCTGACAATGCGCCGCAATGCTAACAGCCCTCAGCGCATATATTCCCTGGATACATCCCAAAGCCACCCAGCCCTTTTCGTTAACCTGCTCTGGTGTAAGGGCTTCTCGAATACGACTTATCTCAACGTTGCAAATTTGACGTGCTTTGACCCGATCTTCCTCTGTGTACAACGGCATTGGTGCTCTCCATACGTGAGATCGACATTCCATTCATGATTCCTGCAAACACCATCAGCCTCAGTTTCGTAACGGTGGGCAGATTTGAAGGTAACAATGCATACAGGTGCTCACCATGATCCGTGAGGGCGTTCAGACCTCAAAACAGGAAAGTGTCACAGAATGAAAACCACGACCTAATACAACGTCTCCCGATTTCAAAATACTGAGTTTGACGAAAAGTTAACAAGGCCGTATGCCATTTTCGAGTATATCGAACAGCACCGATTGAAAGCTTGATAGCGAGACAACAAACATCGCCGCCCTCAATTGCGAGGGCTGCGATTAATTGGGGGTCGAACCGCAAATGCCTACGGAGGGTTGAGCCTGGTGTCCAAAGCGAACCGCTCTTGGCTAACGAGCTCAAACAGATCCTCTGCAGCAACGGGGTTCATTAGCACATTCCAGCTGTGCCGAGAAACCGCCGAAGGAATCAATACGAAGGGATGCTGCGCTAGCAGGCCATCACCAAACTGCTGCTGACCGCGGCCAGGGGAACCTGGAAAGAGCCAGTTCGCATTTGGTACCGAGTTCGGCATCACTTGGTGAACCAACTTGAATTCCTTCACCCGGGCACACGTCAAAACGTGCGGAACCGTGTCCAGTGCCTGAAAGCCTTTGTGTACGGCTACCTCCAAGATCGCAGTAGAGGGATCCGCCGAGCAATACACAGCCTTGCAACCTTTAGAGTTCCACCGGCCGCCGGCAATTTCAGCACCTATACCGGACGACCAGGTGGACGCATGCTTCTCCTGATCAAGACGCCACAAATACAGCTCACCATTCCCTGGCACTATCGTCATCAGGAATACACCCCATACTCCATGCGGGTCAGAAAATCCTCGACCAGCTCAAATCCCATTTGTGTGGTCAGAAGATCGATAGGCGCCTTCCCTTCAAGCCCCATTGCTGGCGACGTCATCCAGTTAACCGCTTGCTGACGATCACCCAGCACTTCTTCAGCCTTGCTCAGCACAGTAGCTAAGCGCCAAGTACCGTTGGTTTGTTCGGGGGTCAGCGGCTCAGGACTCTTGATCCGACGTTGCACCGTGCGATCAGACAGGCCAATGATCTTGGAAAAAACGTGATGGTCACGGAACTGACTGTACGACTGAACAAACGAGATGACCAGGTCCGACGGAAAGCCTTTCTCCATCAACGCGTGAAGCTCAAACGCGCTGGTGGCTTTGAGCTTTTTCCCCTCTCCAAACAACAGCTGCAACGGCCGTATTGGGTCGTGCGCTATTGAATAGGACTCTTTTCCTGCAGCAATCATGATCGCGCTCCTCTGCCATATGGCTAAAATATAGCGCCACATGGCAGAAATAGCTAGCCATGTCGAAGGAGCTCACTCTCCCATGATACGGCTCACCTTGCTTTTGCCGACGTTGGCATGCTCCCGAATATTCATTGAGGCGTGCACTGTTTGCTCTCCGAATGGCTGCTGTGAAGAGTACGGTTCCTGCAAATGAAGACGCCTGAGCACTCCGTCATATTTCCCCAGTACATGTTAATTTCTGAGTACATTTTCTGGAGTCGCTCTGCCACTTCGGGGAAAGAAAGGTCCGCGATCACTCTGGCTTCATCGAACTCGGAACAAAAATCCAGATAAAGCTTGTTGAAGTCGCCCACGGGCATACGTGCCTCATGCTGGATGCTTTGAGACGTGATGGAGAAAGCTCTTTCTGCCTTACTGACTGCTTTGTGAAGATTCAAAAGCTGCTGCTGACTCGTCAGCTGACGCTGCTTACCTGCTCCGTACTGTAGCTTCAAGGAGTCAGAATGAAGCTGAAGCTCGCTCTGTTGCCTGCCGCTTTTTAAGTTCATACGCCCTGAGGCGAAAGACTGACACTACTCAGAGGACTTAGCCCGGTACCGGCACATTTCCCGGCTGGCCGCTCATTCCGTTAATGCGAACACTACAAATCAGTTTTCATGATGTACAGGGGTGAGCTTACGCAGAAGATTCAGGACTCACTCCCCCGGATCTGAGCCATGAAGCCCAATATCTTTCTGATAAGCCTGGCAGCGCTGATCGTCAGCCAAACATGCGCCGCCGTACCCTGGGTCATCACCGACAGTGCTCATCCCATTGAGGCGACGAATGAGATTCGCTTGATTCTCATCGACCAGCTTTCAGGGTTGGAGGATGCGCTCTCCAGTGGGTTGCCTTCCGCGCCCGCTGTAGCCGAAGCCATGTTCGGTGAACGAATGACCACTCAGATGAGCGCGAAGATTGAAAACGCCCACCAGAACATCTTCGATGCCTGGAGCCTGGGAGTCACCAAAATCCCAGCGGTCGTGGGGGATGGGAAATACGTTGTCTATGGAGACTCAAACGTCGAGCGCGCGCTGACGAAGATCCAGCTGTACCGGGAAGCGCATCCATGAGCGAGGACCGCAAATACCCTAACCTCATCTCCATCGCACCGTTACTACTCACAGTTATCTACAGCCCCCTGAGTCAAGCGTTAAACACGGCGATCATCGTCCCTACGGTGATATCCCCCAGCTGCCTTGAATACCAAGTCGTGGGCGCATGCTTCTGGCTCCGTTGTACCAACTTTGGGTGCAAGGTCAAAACATCTGCCAAGGTTCGTCACTACGTTCCGGACGCCGTTGTCTCAAGCTATTCCGCAACAGGGCAAAATCCCTGGAGTGAAGTCAGGGCACTCAGCGGACCAATCTCCCATGCTAAAGGTGGTGGCAGCGGTACGACCAACGATCAACACGAGAACAACCTCTCCATCTTCAAAAATGTGGATGTGATTGGCCATCCAGGGATCGCAGCCTTCAATGCCTTCGCCAGCGGCTCCGGATACACCTGTGCCGGCGCCGGCACGCCTTACGTGCCAAACATGCTCAGCACACTGGATTACGTCGGCTGGCGCTACGGCATTCCAGAAAGCATCTACCCACAATCACTCATTCCCGGCGTTCGCGAGGTTGGCAGCAGGCTGTCTTTAAACCTGTGGGGGAGCATCTATCCCCGCAGCGGTTTTCTGCACCAGGTGGACGACTACAAGGCCTCCGCAGTCATGGCTCAGCGTGCTGGAGATGTTGTGACTCGTCTCGGCCAAGTCCATGTGTACCAACCGCTCCTCGCATCACCTAGCGCAGGCTACTGGCCCGCAGGTGAACTACGCGAATCAGAACCCGCCACGGGCAAGTGGCAACAGCTCGCGCCCCGCATCAGCAACTCCTGCAGCGTTTTCCCAGAATCGGGCCCTCACCTCCAGGCAATAGATGGAGGATACGCGTGGTCCCTATGGCGGCCTTACACCTGCTGCAAACGTGAAGGGCAAACCTTCCTTGGCAGCACCGGCCCTCATTAACCCTCAATTCAACACGGAGCCTGAACATGACTCGGACGTCAGCCCCCCAATCTCTCTCAACCTGCCGCTGGATGGTCCTAAGCGCCGCTCTATGGGGTGTCTCCTCTCTCGCCTTCGCCTCCGGCTTTAGTGGCTCTGGCAGCGTCATTGGCGATGATGTGCTGTACAGCATCGGTGGTGGCAACGCGGTCTCCATGGGCCGCGCGGGCAATATGCAAAGCGTCGGCGTCGGTGTGGGTTGGAACAGCAACCTGATGTGCGGAAACATGGACCTTTCAACCACGCTACATAACCAGCTCAACGGTTTGACCGGTGGCTTTCAGAGCATCATGGGGAGCGTGATTCAAAACGCGACAGGAGCTGTTGCCTCGCTGCCCGCACTAATCATTCAGCGTGCGGACCCCGGTCTCTACAACCTGCTCACCAACGGCATTCTCCAGGCTCGCTTGGACTTCGACAGATCGAAGGCAAGTTGCCGCTCGATGGCCGAGCGCATGGTCACCATTGCTGGCAATCAAACCGGATGGGGTTCACTCGCAGAAGGCCAGGCGCTCAAGGAAGCCATTATCCAAAATAAGGATGCGGTGGCAGTAACGGCTCAGGCCGAATCTGACAACGGTAATACTGGCATCCCTTGGATAGGCGGCAACAAGGCCGGGGGCCGTGGTCAACCTCCTATCAAGGTGGTTAGCGAGGTCACCAAAGCCGGCTACAACTTGCTCAACGGCCGTACCGCCAGCGACTCCTCTACGATCGGTCCAAATGATTGCAACAGCGGCATGCTTTGCGGTACGTGGCGATCGCCAGAAGAGGCTGGCGCGTTTGCCAATCGTGTCTTGGGCGAGGTACAGCAACAGACGTGCGAAAGCTGTACCAAAAGCAGCGCAACCGCAGGCGTTGGATTAACCCCGCTCATCCAAGAAGAATACGAAGAAAAACTGGAACTGCTGCAAGAGCTAATCTCAGGCACCAAGCTTCCCAACTCAGAGAATCTGTCGGCGGCAGGTAGCAATTCAATGCCCATCACCCGAGGCGTTATCACGGCCTTGCGTGACGAACCTGATCAAGAGATTTTGGCCCAGCGCCTGGCATCAGAAATTGCGGTCACCAGTGTTCTGGAGAAGGCGCTTTTACTGCAACGTACCCTCCTCGCCGGCAACAAAGAACCCAATGTGGCGGCCAACGATTTGGCCACCACTGCAGTGAACAATGAGCGCCAGTCCCTACAGCAGGAAATCACCAACCTGCGCACAGAGTTAGAACTACGCAGGTCCCTGACCAGCAACTCCCCCGCTGCCATCATCGCCCGCCACAAGGAGCGTAAAGACAACTCACGCGCCATTTATGAGGGTGACCCTGATACCAACCGCCTTGAAGAAGCAGAACGGGATGTGTACAGCAACAGCCGGGGCCGCCGGCCATGACAAGAGATCCGTTACGCAGGTTTATCAGTCTGGGCCTCTGGGCTCCCATCGCAGTAGTAAGTCTGGTGGTCGTCATTGCCCTGGCGTTCAACCTTCTGGGCATTCAGGTCATGAAAGGACTACCTGCTTGGCAAGAGTGGAGGGCCAATTCCTATTGGTATTTCTTTAGCTGGCGAGTGGCGCTTTACAGCGTCGCTCTGTCCCTCTGGCTGCGCTGCCGAGATCGTCAAATACATCGCCAACCCACCTCCAAATCGAACGTCCGCAAAGCAGAGACGGCCGTGATTTTATCGTTGCTGTTGCTGGAGCTAACCAGAGCTCAATTACGGATGGGAGCTTGAGATGACGCTCTATACCAATGACTATCTGGAGTATTACCTAACGCTTGTGGGCTGGCTCATCAGTAACGGTATCTGGGACGTCTTGATGGACTCAGGCATGTTCGCCCTGCCCATCTTCGCCATCCTGCTCCAAGAGTGGCTGAAGGCCCGAGGAGAGGGTGCTGACGAAGGCAACAAAGGGTTGTTGGCCAGCACCCGGATCGAGAGCCGGCTTTGGATGGCGACGGCCGTGATCATGTTCGCCGGCATGCCCTTCATCCATTTAGACCTGAGCACCATGCAGTTCGACGATAGCCGCTCACAACAATGTCAGTACCAGGTACCCGCGCCAGAGGACACTGGCTGGGGCAGGTCCTTCACGTCCCTGAACAACCAAAGTGCACAAGTCCCCGTCTGGTGGTTCTTCGTACACTCCATGTCCAAGGCGATCACCGGCGCCGCAGTTGCTGCCATTCCCTGCGGGAGTGATCTGAGACAGATGCGTATGCAGGTAAACAACACGCGCCTTCATGATCCCGTACTCGCTCAGGAAGTCGCCGACTTCACAAACGATTGCTACGGCTACTCACGAGCGAAGCTGTTCATGAATCGTCCAAATCTCAATGATGAGCTGACCAACGATATCAACTGGATTGGCTCTCGATACTTCACCGGTCAGCCTGGCTACTACGACACCTACCATTCCAGGACCCCACGTGCGGAATGGCCTTACGACTCTACAAGGGATATGGGACTGGCCCAGGTGAGAAACGGTGGAGGCTACCCGACTTGCAACCAGTGGTGGACAGACAGCAATAAGGGGCTTCGTAGTCGATTACTCGCTCAGGTCGATAGCAGTCTACTGGACCGCTTTATTCGGTGGGCTAGCTTCATGCCACAGGAAGAGGTGAACGATGCAATCATTCGTCAGGTGGTGTCGCCCAGTAGTCAAAGCATGACTCAGGGCAAGGTGTACTCCGACTATGGCGGACAGGTCGGCGGCTCGCTATTCAATGACATGAGTCGAGCGACAGGCACCGTCGGATTGACCGTCGGGACCCTGGCGTACTTCCCCGCCATGGACGTCGTACGCCAAGCGCTCCCGATGGTGCTGGCAGCTCTCAAGATGGCCCTGCTGATCTGCATTCCGCTGGTGCTGATGTTCAGCACCTACGACTTGAAGGCAACCATCACGGTATCCGTTGTCCAGTTCGCAATCATCTTCGTGGACTTCTGGCTACAGCTAGCACGATGGATAGATACGACCATCCTTGATGCCCTTTACGGGGCGAATTCCCCGCACTCCAGTCTGAATCCGCTGATGGGCATGAATAACACCCAGGCGGACATGCTGCTGAATTACGTGATGGCAGCACTGTTTATTGTGTTACCGACGTTCTGGGTAGGTGCTCTGAGCTTTGCTGGATTCAGAGTTGGCAACTCGATCGATGGATTGAGACAAGCCTCAAAAGGCGCCGAGGACGCCGGCTCTAGCGGCGCAAGCGCTATTCAAAGGACGTCCGGTATTGGTAGAAACAAATGAGCTTACTTCTCCTCGTCGAACCTGCCGACATCTACGCGAAAATCGCCACTGTAATCACCATATCCAGAAGCTCCATTTCGCCAGCCATCATCATTTTTCATAGCATTGGGTAAAATAAGCCCCCAACTTTGTAATGCCCCAACAAGTAACAATATCGCGTAAAAAAGCGCAGCCCAAAATGTGAAATACAGAAGCGCCCCGAGTAATAGGAGCTTAGCGGTCCAGATTATCGTGGCTGTTACTACACTGGGGACGCCCTTCACTGCCAACCACTTCACAATCAGAGCCTCTCGACGTGTGGAGGCTCTTAGAAGCCTTCCAAGACGATAGCCCGCACGATGAGCAAATCCCTTTTTGTCCATTTCGCATTCATCCTATTTTGCTATTTACGGGGTGCCCCTCAAACGCATCTGGATGCGAGTGCAAATAGGTTTGCAGAAGTTGAACAGGAAGGCTTGTAGGGGAATTCCGCAAACCAGAAGGGTTTCCTCTGGAAAACGACTCAGTACAGATTCGGAAATCCAGGTGCGTGCGGAAGAGCCCCACAGTCTACGAAGAGTGGATGACCTGTAAAATTTGCTACTGACAAGAAACTCTCCAGAGCTGGTCCAACCTAGTCGTATAGCTTTGACTCATCATCTCCCGCCGCATGCCCCAGTCTGGGCTCAGCGGGACGCTTGCTGCACGTAACGTCCCCCTGCCCCATCTGCCATTGATCTCGTCCAACACAGCCATCACCTTCGACGCCTCGGCGGGCTGAGACGCCGCGAACAAATCGTCGGTGTATTCTCCCTTCTGGCAGAGATTGAGCAGCAGCACCTCTGCCTTGCTGTAGTTGAAGCCGGGTCGAAAAACCCGATCCAGCGCATCAACCGCCGCCTTCGTCAGAAGGCGAACATCGTCCGTGGGATAGGGAAGGTCAACGATCACCCCATTGGCATACTTTGCCTCTTCCGGATTGAACATCCCTGTACGAATGCTCACGCGGATCTTCTTACATAGCGAGTGCTGGGCCCTGAGTTTTTCAGAAGCCCGCATCATGTAAGTGGCGACCGCTTCCTTGATCGAGGGCAGATCCTTCAACCGCTTACCGAACATCCTACTGCAGCAAATTTCCTGCTTTGGCGGATCGGGCTCATCCAGTTCCAGGCAAGGCGTTCCGGCGAGCTCACGAGCAGTCTTCTCGATCACTACGCTGAAGTTCTTACGGAGCATCCAGGGATCGGCCTGCGAAAGCTGCCAAGCTGTTCGAACGTTCATCTCGGCCAGGTGCGCCGTCATTTTTCTGCCAATGCCCCAGACATCTGAGACATCACACACCTTGAGCAGCTTGTCTCTTCGCACTGAGTTTCGAATATCCAGCACACCTCCCAACTGGGACTGCCACCTCTTGGCACCGTGATTGGCCAGCTTGCTGAGCGTTTTGGTTCCCGCGATGCCGACACCCACAGGAATACCCGTACTCCTAAGCACTTGGGCGCGGATACGCCGACCTAAGTGCTCCAAGTCACCTGTCATACCGGTCAGGTCCGCGAAGGCTTCATCGATGCTGTAGATCTCAACAGCCGGTACCAGGGACTCGATGACCGTCATGACCCGCTGACTCATGTCTCCGTACAACGCGTAGTTTGAGGAGAAAGGAAGGATGCCGTGCTTACGCAACTTGTCGCGGATTTGAAAGTACGGTTCTCCCATTTTGATATACGGCTTCGCATCCGCGGATCGAGCAATCACACAACCATCGTTGTTGCTGAGAACCACGATAGGCGTACGTGCCAGGTCGGGACGAAACACCCGCTCGCAACTCGCGTAGAAGCTATTGCAGTCGATCAACGCAAATACTGGCTCAGGTTTAAGCGTGGCCATGGCTGCGCACGCTGTAAGTGACAACACCCCAGATCGATAGCTCGTCCCCTTCCATCACATACCGCGCCGGGTACTTTGGATTCTCTGACCTCAAGATCACTTCAGGTCCCAGCTTGCAGAGGCGCTTGCATACTGGGTCGTTGTTAAGCAGCGCAATGACGATGTGCCCGTTCAGCGGCTCAATGGACCGATCGACAATCGCCAAGTCACCGTCGAAAATTCCGATGCCTTGCATGCTATCCCCCGCAATCGACACCAGATAAACATGGGGGGCTCGGATGTTCAGCAGCTCATCCAATGAGATCTGTTGTTCGATATGGTCAGCCGCCGGCGAAGGGAAACCCGCCGGGACTTTGAAAGAACAGAGAGGCAGCTGGACGCCGCCCTCCGCCAGAGGGCCTAGAATGACAAAGCTCATGACGCAAGATTTCTCAGATACTGTATATACATACAGTTAACTTTGAAGGCGGTTTGCGGTCAATTCAGTTGTAGGAAATTACGACAAGCGGGTGATTACCATGTGTGGACGGTTTGCTCAGTACCAAGGTATGGCGGACTACCTAAGAGAGCTCGAGGCAGAGCAGGACGTGATCAGCGGCTACGACAACCAGCCAATCGCCCGATACAACATTGCACCGACTACCCGGGTACTGATCCTGCACGGCGTCGAGGACGGGTTGCGAATTGACCCGGTCCACTGGGGATGGGCGCCCTTCTGGGCCAAAGGCAAACGTCCTGATCCGATCAACGCCAGGGTTGAAACAGTGACCACCGGGAAATTCTTCAAGCAGCTCTGGCCAAATGGCCGAGCACTTGTTGTGGCTGATGGTTGGTATGAGTGGGTCAAGGATCCTGATAATCCAAAGAAAAAGCAGCCTTACTTCATTCGCCTCAAAAGCCAGGCACCTATGTTCCTCGCTGCACTCGCTCAGGTTCATACAGGTCTTGAGCCTCACGAGGGAGATGGGTTCGTCATCATCACGGCGGCCAGCGACCAAGGCATGGTGGATATACACGATCGGCGACCGCTGGTTTTGTCTCCAGAACACGCCAGGGAATGGTTGGACCAGGAGCTGTCGCCAGCTCGAGCGGAAGACATAGCAAAAAACCATTGTCTCCCCGTCGACGAATTTGAGTGGTACCCGGTGGGGACTCCAGTAGGGAACGTCAAAAACCAAGGGGCGGATCTGATCCTTCCACTTGGATAAAGACGACAACTCAACCCCGGCAGCGGTGGTCAATGGGGAGTGACCAGCTACTCTATTCTGCAGAGTAGGCACGCTTCCTAGTGTGCACAGTCACCAACCTCCTTCCGCAAGGAATGACGCTGATGCCGTCAGTAACTGTCAAATATCGCGCAGTTCATACAAACACCGCTTGGCGCAAAGTACATGGTCATACCTCGCTACAGAATGCGATTTATGGTCAAAAAGATGGAGCGCCCGGGTTATTCGAACACCGGGTGCGAATTGACTATAAAAAGCACGGTGAACCGCTATACGTCGTTATCTGGATGGACACTGAGCCCTTCGGTTTCGTCGTCAGAAAAGACACCTCGAGCAGCGACGGTACGATGCGAGTGCAAGTGGACACTGCCTTGCTTCAGAAGTACGACGAGAACGGTGGAGCTTCTGTTAGGGAATTGGAAGGCCACTTCTCATCTCCGGCAGTTGATCCCGCAACGGCTGCAAAATTGTCCCTGAACGAAGCTTCAATCGATCAAGCAGAGGAAGGTGCGATAACGCTTCAGGAGCATTTACTGCGGGAGCGTAACGCTGCCCTGGCAGAGGCAAAGAAGGCTGAGGTGTTCCGAAACACCGGCGGCTTAGCTTGTGAGGTATGTGATTTGATTTCGCAGAAGTATATGGCGAGCTAGGCAGCTACTACTGCGAGGTTCATCACACGCAATCACTTGGCTCACGGAAAGGAAGCGAAAAAACCTTGCTCCATGAACTCGCCGTATTATGCTCCAACTGCCACAGGATCATTCACAGAACCGACCCCATGTGGGACATCAGCTCTCTCGCTGCGCATCTGAAATTAATCCGCGCGAGAGACCCGTAGCACGTAAGTTCAGGTCATAACGCAGCTCGGAACACTGTCGCTCATGTTCCGCGCAGCGTCTAACCAAGAATTGACGTTTAGAGGCCCTTATCGGCCAGTTTCAGTCGCTCACGTCTGACTCCTTTCGGCCAGAAGCAGCCTCTCACAAGCGACCGTTTTCGACCCAAAACGGACGTCGAGAGCGACCATATGAGAAGCATCGCTGATCTATCGCAGAACGAAAAACCGGAGAGCAGTGCAACTGCTGCTTGGCCATACGAAGCTTTAGAGCACCGTTAGGTACTTAGGTACTTAGGTTGATGATGCCCTAAGCGGGGCGCCAGGCATGAACATCGCCGCCAGGTTCCGTTTATTGCCGCTCCTAGTGCATTACTTGGGTGATACGAAAGTGTAATGCGTCCTCGCTCATAAACCTCGAAATTCGCAGGGGGAAAGGTTTTATCGATGATTTTCAACCACATCGTGCGTGCTTGACGGAAACAGAGGCAGATGTCAATTTAACATCAAAGCGAGAGGTCAAGGAGTGACGTGTGAAGATCACCATCAACGTGTTCATGCTCAAGGAAGGGCGAACCGTTCAGGACGCACTTTCCGATGAGGTCAACTTGCAACCTATCGCTTTTTCATTGGGCGATGTTGAGTGCCTCTTTTACCATCAGAAAAACCCTTCCCATCCGAAGTGGACGCAACTATTCGGTGCCATCCCAGATGTGGCTGGCCTCGACCTTACCGGCAGATCGCTCAAAGCCCTCCTCGTCCTGGCAGTCAGCGGCAGGGTCTTTTGCTTCACTTTTGGCCACGCCAGGCACCTGATCGATCCGCTAGCCATTGAACGTTATTTCGGGCTGCGCACGGCGCTTAGCTTGACTGATCCATTACTAATCAAGTCCGTGGAAAAGTCCAATATTGACCGCACACCACTGCGCTCAAAGGCGCAGTCATCGAGGCTGCTGTCGATTTCGGAGTTCGATTTCAAGTTTGACTCGGAGATCCTGAAATCGATAACCGGCATCGTGGAGAACGATCAGGATGAGGGCGAGTACGTTAGCGGTTCGGACTCATTGGCGCTGCATTCAGATGTAAAGCTCGAAGACTTCCCGGAGATCGCGCTTCGACTGTTGACGGCGTACGAAGACGAGTACTGCAAGGAAAAATACCCTTGGATGGACTTCATCGTTCCAGTACGCGACTCCACACTCATGGGCCAACTGGATGAGCTTTTAGTGGCTGCGATAAATATAGAGCAGTTCGATCGCGTCCGCGCGGCGCCACCCGAGCTACTTGGTAATGACATCTGCGGCTTCGGCTATGTGAAACACAGCGCTCGATCTCGCAACGGCCCGACGATTACATTCGATCTGGATCTGCGGCAGGCGCTACTCGCCAAGCACCTTCTGCGAGATCTCACCCGCCAGGCGCTGGCATCCGAACGTATCTACCTTTACGGTGCAGACGAACAACGACTTGCTGCGTGGCCTCTGTATACGTGCCTTGAGGCGGAGATCGAACACGAAGGAAAAATCTATCTGCTCAGCGAGGGTGATTGGTACCAGATTGACCGCGATTACACCGAGCAAGTGAACCGCTTCTTTGACGCCGCAGTTCCATGCAACCTGGTGTTTCCTCCGTATGGCACCGACCACGAGGGCGCTTACCTTAGACGCATCGCAGACAACATAAATTTCTATCTGCTGGACCAGAAATTGGTGAGGTTAACGGGTGCTGGTGGCCCATTCGAATTTTGTGACCTGCTCACGCCGGATCACCACATCATCCATGTCAAGAAGTACTCATCGTCGAGCGTGCTGAGCCATCTCTTTTCTCAGGCCTATGTGTCCGCTGAAGCTCTGATCAACACCCCCGATGTCGTTACTCAGGTGAACGCCCATCTGGCGGAGTTGGGTAATTTTCAGTTCGCCTTCAACCCTGTTGCGCAACCGCGCAACAGAATCGTGTTCGCTATCATGCAACCCAACGATACGTTGCACATGCCGTTTTTCTCGAAGGTGAACTTCCGGCAGTTCGCCCAGCGGCTCGGTGCAATGGGCTACCAGGTTGAGGTTTGTAGAATCGGTAATTGACCCAGCAGGCCACGGTCAATCAGACCGGCCAGCACATTTCATTGGGCGAGCAGTGATGCTCTAGGTTGAAAAGTCAGAGGACCTCGACGCCACACATGTAGGGCCTCAGCACGTCTGCACACGGATCGATCCATCAGTCTTGGTAGTTCTCCAAGACGGCCACCAGGGTACGTTCAACTGCGAGGCCCATTCCGATGAGTGTATGTAACAGCGCCGTACGAAATCCCGAGAAACCCAATCGGCGCTCCTAGCAAGCTTAAATTTTATAGAGTTTCCGGCCATCTACGGAAAGGTATTCTGTGATGACAAGCCCAAGGCGCAAGCGGGCCTGACGGGATGACTTTGGCGTCGTCCAAACCAGCGAAGGCGAGTAAGGCGCAAATCAGCGCGGACAACAAATTTTTATCTGAATAAAGGATCGTCCAGCGCATAATCTGGCGATTGCAAGGTGGGCTGGATCAGTCGTGTAACGTTACTCTCCCCGAAACCGGAATACGACCGACCACCAGGTCATTGGCCGCTGCAGCTTGATCGACGTGGCCGAACGAGATTCCGAAGAGCATCTCATTGATGCTGCGCTGCCGATCGCCGGCGCTGCTGAAAAGCCCAAGGCCCAAGTATCAGGACTAATTGTCTATGCCAGCCGCGTGTGCTGAAGGGCACCCACTTACTCTGCCTCGCAAGGCCGCCGTCGCAGCTTCGTCTTCTCACTGGACAGGTTGCCCACGTCCCTATAGCGTGAACCGCAATGGCCTTACGCCACACCGGTCGCCGCTACTTCATAAGGATTTGAAACGTGCTTATAGAATCGCTACGCCTGATCAACTTCAAAAAGTTCAAAGATCAGACTTTTGACTTCAACGAAGATGTGAATATTTTCGTAGGTGATAATAACGCAGGCAAAAGTACGATTCTGGAGGCTTTGGAGATCGTGCTCAATTTTCAGTATCGCGGTCGGCCATTCAATAGCGAATTTTCCCCGGATCTGTTCAACGCAGAGACAGTCGCTGTGTTCCGCGCCTCACCAAAAGAGCCTGCAGACTTACCGATCCTCGTGATCGAGGCGTATATGAAGAACGTGCCCGACTACCGCGGTGCGAACAACAGCCTGAAAAAAGATGCTCAGGGGGTTCAGATCAAAGCCAGCTTTGATCCAGACTTTACTGATGCCTATAACGATTACCTAGCCTCCGGTGCCGCGATAACCAGCATCCCAGTGGAATTCTACCAAGTCGAATGGATGGATTTTGCCTGGAATGTTATCAAACCGATGACCAAGCAATTTAGAGCGCTCTACATCGACCCCACTCGCATTCATCCCACCTTCGGCAAAAATCAGTACATCTCGAATGTGCTGAGCACCGCACTCAGAAAGGACGAGGAGTACCGTCTGAGCCTGAACTACCGTGAGACCCTCCAATCCTTCAACAACACAGATGAGGTCACCACCGTCAACAAGGATTTGGATTCCGATAACAGGATCACGGAGAAGAAGCTGACCATCGCCGCCAACACCATGCCCGCTGGCGCTCTCCAGAACGCTCTGCAACTTGAAGTAAATGCCGTTCCGTTCCACATGATCGGCAAGGGTGAGCAGAGCAAGGTGCAAATCAAACTGGCACTGCACAACAAGTCAAAAGACATCGACCTGGTGATGATGGAAGAGCCGGAAAATCACCTGTCGCATGTCGAGCTGAGCAAGTTGGTGCAAGACATTGAGGACCAGCGAGACGGCAAGCAGTTATTCTTGACGACCCACAGCTCTTATGTGCTGAACAAACTGAGCATCAATAACATTTGCTTGCTGCATGACGCATATAAGCGACTACACCTCCTGGACAAGGGGGTGGTCAAGACGCTGAAGCGGCTACCAGGCTACGACACACTGCGTGTCGCACTTTCCAAGAAAGTAGTGTTGGTCGAAGGCCCATCTGATGAGTTGATCCTCAAAAAGATCTACAAAGACACTCACAAGGGGCGACTGCCAGAGCAGGACGGGATCGATATCATTGTGGTGCGCGGCGTCGGGTTCAAGACGTTCATTGCGATCGGCAAAGAAATCGGTACCGCGATTAATGTCTTGCGGGATAACGATGGCAATTACGAAAAGAACGTCGTTGAAGCACGCAAGGAATACGCGGCTTTCCCAAACATAAAGCTAGTTTCGTCAAAGAACAAAGATGAATTTTCGCTGGAGCCAGCGATGATTTTAGCCAATGCCGCATCGGAAAAAGAGTTGCAGGCATTTGCAGAAGTTGTCCTCTCCGCCGAGACCTTCAAACTACTCGCTGCCAAACCTACTTTTGCTGAAAAGCTCGAGTTCATCGTGGAGTGGTTCCGAAGCAGTGACGGCGACGGCAAAGGCAAGAAGAAAGTCGATTCTGCCATCAGGGTTTTTGAGACTGATAAGCCTTTCAAATATCCGGCCTTCCTCGCTGAGGTACTGAACTTTGCCTAATAAACTCTGCATCGCGGGTGCCGGTTCAGGCAAAACTCACAAGGTCATTACCGAATCAATCGCCGAAATCGAGCGCGGGGGAAAGGTTCTGGTGGTGACCTATACGACCAGTAATCAGCAGGAACTGAGACGTCGATTTTTGGAGGTCTTTGGTACGCACAGTGATCGGTTCGTGGTCAAAGGTCTGTTCTCTTTTTACTTGGAAGACATGGTGAGGCCGTATCAGCAGGCATTGTTCCAGCGACGGATCGATGGCATCTGCTTCAACCAGCGCAATCCTCATATGAGACCAGATTCAACGTTTATGCTGCCGGGGCGCACCGAGCAGCTGGACGATAAGAGCTACAACCCAAAACACTTCCTGACTCCATGCGAGACCAAGGCTCACACCGGCTTTCTCGCAAAACTGGCGAGCCGGATCATGAAGGCCACGAAAAACTCTGCTGCAGTACGACTAGGGGAGATTTATACCCAGTTGTTCTTTGATGAGGTTCAAGATCTGGTTGGGTGGGACTATGAGGTGCTCAAGGGGCTGAGCAAAGTGATGCCGATCCCCATCACGTGTGTGGGAGATTTCCGGCAGACGGTGTACGAGACGACGTTTGGCCAAAAAGCACCTAAAACGGCCGCTGAGAAGGTCGCAGCTTTTAAGTCTATGGGTTTTGTGGAGGAGGCATTGGTGCTCAACCGTCGTTGCATTCAGCCGATTTGTGACGTCGCTGACGCAGTACACAAGGGCGCTTATGAGGCGACGGAGTCGGCGGTGAAAGAGGCCCCACCTGAGTTTGCCCATCACCTCGGCACCTTCATCGTCAGGGAGTCGGACGTCGCCGAATACATCAAGGTGTTCGACCCTATGGTGTTGCGCTGGAGTGTAACGTCCGGGACGAAGCTTCTTCCTGTCCAGGCGCGATGCTACAACTTTGGAGGGAGCAAAGGTCTAGGTTTTGAACGGGTGTTGGTGCTTCCCGCGGAAAGCCAACTGCATTTCGTCTTAGACGGCCAAAAGCCGTTTCCAGCGAAGGACGAAACAGCTCAAAACAAGCTGTACGTCGCCATCACGCGCGCGCGATACAGTTTGGGATTCATCGTGCCAGACAAGAAGGCCGCTGGCTTACGGTTCCCGAGCTGGGAAAAAGCTCCTGCTTGAAGGAAGTTTGTGACTTCACGCAGTGATGGCTTCAAATGGATAACGTTTCTGATTAGCGCCTCAATTTTGGGTAGTGCTCATGTACTACCTGAGGAATAGGGGCATCAGATCTGCACTTTCCCCAAGAATCCGCGAACGTTTGCCCGTCCGCTTTTGGCCGATTGCGACCCTTTGTAAAGAGTAGCAATCGGGTCGAAGGCGGAAATTGCTTAAAGCCAAATGTTGGGTTTTTTATACGACGTCTTCAGAAGGTGTATGGTCGTTCGATCTCATCATCAAACTCTGAAGGCGATGCGGCAAAATCCCCACTCGGCTAGCCTGCACCTTCATCGCACTGCGCTCCTCGCCATTGTCGTCCTCCCACTGATCCATAAGCATGCGACCTATCACCAGCACCCGCATGCTTTTACTGAAAAGCTCCGAGTAGCGCTCGGCGTCTTTGTGCCAAAGTTCCACGTTGGCCCAAAAACCGCCGCGATCCTCATACTCTCCGTCACCTTTAGGCACCGGGTTATCAAAGTAGACGTTGAGCTTGAGCAACCGCCGGGGCTCTTTGTTGCCATTCGCAAACTCCCTGAACTCGGGCTTCGTGCCGATGTTCCCTTCCCCCCAAAACTTGGTGGACATGGTCATACCTCCGCTGTATTGCTTGTGAGCTGCTGAGAAACTCGCTGCTGATAAATTTGTTCGGCAACTCGAATCTTGGAAGCACACAGAAATGCCTGTCGGCTGATGCTGTGCATTAAGCTGATCTGCATGTTGAGCGTGATGCGCTGAAGCTCCATGGCGTATAGATCCGAAACCAGGTTGATCGGCGTCCTGTCATTGCGTAACAAGTCAGCCCATAGGTCGACTCCCATCCTGCTGCGATCCATTCGGCTCCATCGCAGAAATACCGTGCCCGCCCCAGTCGACTGTCGCGTCATACGGATTGGGAGCAACGTGAATGGATAACGATCGGCCTGAGCCAGCACCTCACCGGTAGCTAACAGAACCAAACTGTTCATGAGCTGGCTGCACACGTCACCAAATTGCATGAGCTCCCCCTTACCCTTAAAAGGCTTTAAAAGCCCTTTAAGGAAGGCCGCATGTTCTATCGCTGAGAAGGCACTCTGTTGCAGCGGCTGGAAGGCAACGTGTTTCTCATCGACTGTCGATTCGGCCGCAGTGACAGCGCTGAGGGCATCTTCGGAATGAACCATCGACTCATCCTCCAACCGCTTCTGTTGGCACTATGGTTTCCACTGGAGCCATGCTGACCGGGCTATCTGGATCGTCATCTGGATCATCGCCCTGCCCCTCTTCTCGTGGTCGACGCTGGTATATCGGAGGCGCAAACTCGCAACGGCGTATCCCTTCCAGGACGTCCTGTGGCAGCTCTCCATACCTCTCCCGAGCCTCCCGGGCGACCGCATTGTTCGTCACAAAGTCATCACGCGTGGCGCCCGAGACTTTGTATTGTTGGGCCAACCCAAAGAGACTACGCAGCACGTAACCCCCCGCGTTGATCCAGATCTCCATGTCGCGCCGGCCCATCAACGCTGTGTGATGGGCCAGCAGCAGCCGACGAACTATGTCGTCATAAGCGATGAGCAGGTACACAGCCAAAAAGCCAAGCGGAGAGTTGATGTAGACCGGAAGCGTGACAGGATGAACGTTTAGGTTCTCACCGACACTTAACGCTTCAGGCAGGCTGTTAATAGACTGGTCCAACCGAGCTGTTATTTCTGCCAATTCAGACTTTGAAGACTCAAGCTTCTCGTGAATTCGGATCAGCCAGAAATCTGCATAGGGGTCGTCCTGCTCTGCTGCCCGCTTCATTCTGTTCACCAAGCTGACAAAGCCACTCAAACCAATAATGCCGTTTTTGCCATTCCCAGCAGGTCTGCCATGCCAAACACGGGCTGCATGATGGGTGTGAAGAGTGAGCTTCATGGCGCTGCGCAGCGGGCCAAGATTTAGTTGAACAAGGTCTGACATGGATTGCTCCTGCAAGTAGATGTCACTGCATCAGTGTTGCGAGGAAGGAGAACGTCGTCAGTCCGGAAACAGAATCGTAGGGAGGGTGTTTTGAAACAACCTCCCAAGTTCGGGGATGCTCCAACGAGCTCAGTGAGCCGATTCCACTGGAATCACAGTAGCGGTCTGCCAGCATGATTCCAGTGGAATCAACATGCTGTTCTGCCGAGGGTGATTCCACTGGAATCACTCCACTCAACTAGGGTCTTGGTCCAGACTTCAACAACGCCATGATCGCGCTCATACCTTCACGCCCCGCGACAAGGCTCTCAGGCGTCGGTTTGTCGCGCTGCATCAAGTTGTCAGACAGGCGCGGTACTCGAGCCGCCACGGCTGTCCCTGGGCCGCTGCGAGCATTGGAAAGTGCATTACCGCCCCCGTTGTCACTGGCTTGGTTGAACTCACCGCGTTGAGCCTTCTGGATCATGCCGAATAGGTATCCCGCAGGGTTGCGCACTTCCGCACTGGCGCACCGTGAAACCCACTGATCCAGTACATTTTGCTGCAACTCAGGGTGAACTGTTCCAAGCGCTACCATGACGTTCCGTCGCTGCTCCGAGGCGAGCAGAAGGAACTGCTCGGGCAATCGCAGATCCTCTCGCGCCCGCAGTACTGTGTTTTTACAAACATTTGTCTGAGTACTAGTACTAGGGGAGTTCGGATTCCGAACTGGGCTCACGACGCAAGCTTTTCGGCTGAGTTCGGAATCCGAACTCCGACCGGTATGATTCCGAACTGGGGCCCTCTCACTGAGTTCGGATTCGTTTCCAATGAGTACGGACCCCAAATTACTGAGTTCGGATTCACTTGACCCACCTTGAGCAACTGTAGTGTTGGTCCACCCCTGCCCTACCATTCGCTGCTGCAGCTTCTCAAGATGTGAAGGCAAGGCGTTCTCTCGAAGGTAGGGGTCAGCAGCAAGCTCCTCAAAGACATTGGCAGCAACGTCGCGGATCGACTTGTTTGAGTGGCCTACGCATTCCCCTATCAACTCCAGGTAACCACTGTCCAACAAGACTGCTTCAGCAATGCTCACTGGCTCATCGTGTAGGAGGTAGATATTGCCCTTCATTTGTCCGGTGGACTCATCGCGCACTCGTCCTCCAAGACTGAGCCAGCGAGTCATTCGCAAGGCCGTCAGGGCTTTGGCCACGGTTTCTCTGGATGCCAATTTGAAGGGTGTGGATGCCAAATAGGGACGTAATTGCTCGTAAGTGGGGAAGGACGTCAGGCCATCATCATTGAGCAGCAAGCGAAAGACCTGCCAGGCATTACGCTCCAACGGCGTAAGGCGGCTATCCAGCAACAGCCTCCTTGGCACTGCCTCGTGTGGATTACCGGTGAAGATAATCCCAGTTCTCTCCGTATCCAGAATAGGCGTGAGTGGCCGCGTCGACGGTCTCTCACTTTTCGACGTCGCATGCTTATCAGCTCGGGTCTCGCTGAGTGCCGCGCTGGCCGAGTCGAGCAAAGCATTTAGCGCATCAAGGTTCCCTGAGTTGAACCGGGAGTTGCCGCCTCCTCCCATCACACCAAATCCTGCGCAATCCAACTCTGAATGGCGCTCCAGATGATCGCGAGATTCAGACTACGCTCACGCTCAGCCATCAACATTGCTACATCAAGAATAGATCGAGGATCTCCTAGGTTGGTGCCCAGCTCTTTGGTAAGGCTGACCCAATGTTTCCAAAGAATTGCCTCATCCTCAGGACCAACTTGAGGCCATCGCCCCCTACGATGTGGTACGCCCAGAATCTCCCGCCTAATGGCTGACTCCTTGGGCGGAAGTCCGAAGAGCTCAAGTATCATTGGAGAACTTGCCCCAAGCGATATCGCACGGTTTATGAGTTCATCTTCGTCAGTGTTTTTTGCATGTGCCAATACTCGTCTCACTGCCACTCCATCCACCACGACTTTGAACCAAGGTACAGGTGAGTTGACCAGTGCCCCCATGCAGAGGGGATCAATGAGTGTCTTTAGGTCGTTTTCCTCAAAACCCATGGCCAGACAGCTGCGCAATTGGCCATTTTTGAGGTTGTTCAGAATCTGAAAGGCGACTGCCAGATTTAAGGGATGCACAGAAACCTCCACCACTCCGTGGTTATTGGATGACATCGCAAAAAGATTGCTTGGATTCCAACTCAATGAGCCGACGCCCCAGGCGTATGACTCTGAATAGCTTGACCAGGGCAACATCACTCAGCCGACCATCTAGAGAGGCCGCTTGGTCTTTCAACGGGGAACCTCCGAGCAGGAGTTGCCCCAACTCGGCGAGAAATCGATAACTGTCCATCTCAGGCAGCGCCGGATCTACTGCTTCCTCCCGAAGCAGACTCAAAGCCGGAGCGAAACGGCCACTCAACCCATCCAGAAGATTTAGGACCGTGTAAGCCTCGTGGCTGAGCGTCATGGGAGTTTTTGAAAAGAGATCGTTGCCCCAATCAGTAGGTCGAGAGCATAGAAAACCAATGCCCCAATCGCTCTGGTTGACGTATTCATGAGGAAGCGACACTTCAGTTGCTACGTCCTGTACCAGGCCGAAAATGGCCTGACGCAACGAATCAGGCGAATCGACAGCACGCTCGATGTACCAAAGGTCAGCAACCGGATGTAGCCCTCCCGCCTGGATGGGAATGGACTGAAGACAAGAGTCCTCGAAAAGTGGAATCGCTTCACCAGTCGCTTGCGCCAACTGATGCTTAATAGCCTGAGTCCGCGTCGTGACACCAGCGATAGCTGAAAGCCTATTGGACGCCATACGCGCTTGTTGCTCATCCTCATGAAGCACGTACACCGGCTCATCCGCCTGTGCAAATTCATCAGGTACGTTTTGCCGCAGCCTTTTGCTGACTGGTACTTGCAGAGGCCGCTGAGTAGGAGGAACAACGGCATCTATCTTAAGACTCAGGTCGCGGCCGGAGACAGCAGGTTCAGACCGTTCAACTGGATATGAACGATCGGGCTCAAGCACATCCAGCTTTAAACTGTTGTAGTCCTGCCCCAACAGCTGCCCCATTTTGTGGAGCAGTTCATCCTGGAAGCGCTCGTAGTTAAACTCGCCCTGGTCGAATAGAGAAAGCACCTCTTGGAACAGAAGCTCGTGTTCAATTTCTTGAGGCGTTGCCCCAGCATGTTTAAGCCAAGCCTTCTCGCTCGAGCGGCGCAAACTCGTTAGTTTTTCGATCTGAGGTTTACCGAGTCCGGCATATAAAGCGTTTGGAATCGCCGGCAAAAGATAACGCACCGCATCCTGCATTTTGCTGACATGAGGCTGGGAGATTGGGTAACCATCCTGCTTCAGAAGCTTCGCCAACTCTCTTTGGGAGATCGGTGTATCGACCTCAAGTTGGTAAAACTCTCGCGCACGCTCTACTCCTAGAGCTCGCTCGATGAAGGTCAACTCACCATGGAGATCGCTTTCCGCTAAGTGCCCTGTGAGAGCAACGATTTCGCCACGACTAGGCCAAGGCCTAAACAAGCAGTGAAAGCGAAAGAAGCGTTCTTCTCCGGTTTCCCGCCATAACTCGTTGAGAATGGCTAGGCGCGTGTTGCCGCCATTGCGAATGATAAAATGCTCGTCCCCCACTCGACGAGTGACGGGAGGCGGTGCGTCCAAGCCTCGACTTTGGATTGAGGCAAGAAGGTCATCGTATCGAGGGTTTCGGTTCAACCTGGGATTGTGGTCATAAGGCTTGAGCTGGTCCAACGTCAGGACCATTGGAGTATCGACGATTGGATCAGACAGACGACCTACCGTGGGTGCGCTGTTCGTAAAAGCACCCTGTAGCAGCTTCCCTTTGATCTGATCCGTCGACATGGGCTTGGCGGCCATTAGCTCACCTCCATGATCAGCATGGCGTCACTCATGGTTGCTCCCCTCTATGGAGGGTAACTCACGACAGTGTTCGGGCAACTGAACCTGGAGTATCTCTACCCCCTTCCACCCATCAGTCCGACAGGCCAATGCATAAAGAAAGTCGCTGCTGTCCAACAGCTCCTTGCTTAGGCGGAACACGACCGTGCAGGTGTCATCGCAGTTGTCTTCGCTTCCCTGAATCATCAGCGAATCTTCGACGCTGTAACTGCCACACTCAGGGCAGGTATCTATATCGACTTCGCCCTCAGGCAGAGACTCACCGGCAAATCTGTTAAGCGACACGTGAAGCGGAAATTCTGCACCACAGTCACAGCAGCGTCCTTGTTGGTTGAACACACCCATTACTTTGCCCTCCGTTGATCCCGGGAGAAGTTTGAAAAGCGTGTCTGCTCAGGCGTGAAAGCGACTCGAACCGTACCGGTAGGTCCATTGCGATGCTTGCCGAAAATGAGCTCTGCCACCCCGCAATCATTAGTTTCTGGGTGGTAGACCTCATCGCGGTAGATGAACATGATGACGTCACCGTCCTGCTCAATTGCACCTGACTCTCGTAGGTCGCCATTGAAAGGGCGCTTATCGGCTCGCTGCTCTACCGACCGGTTGAGTTGAGACAATGCAATAACAGGGCAATTGAATTCCTTGGCGAGAGCTTTCAAAGACGCGGTGATACCTGCGATCTCAAGGTTGCGATTTTCCTTACCATCCAACCGCATCAATTGGAGGTAGTCGACCATGATCAGCCGAGGCATACCCGAACGCCGCGCCGCTCGCCGCACCTTGGACCTTAGCAAGGACGGGGTAAGACTAGAGGTATCATCAATAACGAGTCGCTCACCGTAATCATTGATGCGGCCCACCGCCGCAATCACTTTGGGCCAGTCTTCATCACGCAATTGACCACGCATCAAATTCGCCAAGTTGAGCTGGCCCAAGATTGCTATTAAACGAAACATCAACGCATGAGCAGGCATCTCCTGACTGTAGATCTGAACCGTATTGGTTGGCTTCTGCTGGAGGGCAGCATCCACCACGCTGAGCGCGAGGCTGGTTTTACCCATGGAAGGACGTGCCGCGATGACGATCAAATCAGCATCTTGAAAACCACCCGTAACCTGATCCATCGCATCCAGCCCACTGGGGATACCGGTGATGCTGTCACCTTCGTTGAAGTGGTAGTCGATCCTTTCTACCACCTCCATTAACGTCTGCTTCACATCAACAAAATCACTCCTCCCCCTGTCCTGCCCCAGCAAGAAGAGTTTCTGCTCAATGAGCTCCTGAACCTCAGCACTCTTGGCTTGGTTTGAGGAAGCCACGCGGCTGCATTCGTATCCGAGCATGACCAACCGACGAAGATGGGAGCGCTCATGAACGATGGCGGCATAGGTCGAGATATTGGCAACCGAAGGAGTGTTCTTGGCTAACTCTCCAAGGTAGCTCAGGCCTCCTACTTCATCTGGCTCGTCCAATGACTCGAGGACGGTTACCACATCAATCGGTGAACCGCGCACAGCAAGCTTCTCGATCGCCTGGTAAATCAGACGATGATCACGCCTGAAAAAATCGTCCGCGGTAATGACGTCTGCAATGAGGTCCCACGTGGAATTGTCGAGCATCAGGCCACCGAGAACGCCTTGCTCGGCCTCAACTGAATGAGGTGGGGCTAAATCAAGCACGCTCATACTGCCGCTCTCCCTAGCGTTACCCTCTTCGATAGCATCGACACGTTCTGGCTCAGCCGCTCCTCACTCAGCGCTTCGAACTTCAAACGCCAATCGGGAAACAGCTCCATAGAGAGGTCTTTGATGACCTTGAACGCGGTTGGTGAACGGCGATGTGTAGGCAGCCGATACTCCAATCGGTGAGCGGGAATACCTTCAGTGGCAGCACGACGAAAACTCACCGCCGCCGGGATTGTTGTGCGGACCATCTGAACCTGGGGATGGTCCGAAAAAGTCTCGGCTAAAGATTGATAAATCAGGTTTGCATCATTCGTTGCGTCAAGCTTATTGATCACCACATTCAGCGGTGGCGTTACAGCACCAAGCGCTGCCAATGGCTCAAGATCTCGGTAGAGCTGGAGCATCCCGCGGTGAAACTCTCGAGCAGTCAACATATCCGGAGTGATGGGAGAAATAGCCATTTGGGCGCCCAGCAACGCCATCTCCAGGAGGATGGAGCGCGCGCCCTGGGTGTCGATCAAAATCAGATCAAAGGCGCTCTCAAACGCCGGCATCAAATTTTTGAGACGAAGACGGCCGTCAGCTGCGTGCAACAGCAGATTGCTCAACTGGTTGAACGGGTCATTGGAGTGAATCAGCGAGAGATTGGGAATGCAGGTCTGGGAGATGATCTGGTCGGCCCGGGTCTCATTATTCGCGATCAGTTGATAGGTGCCCCCTGGCGCTTCATGCGAAAGCGCGTAGAAAGACGACAGCGACGGCTGATTATCGAGATCAATAAGTAGGGTTCGAAGACCTGCATCGGCGCAGAACGCACCTAGGTTGGCGCCTACCGTGGTTTTACCCGGTCCGCCCTTGGTTGAAACGATTGCTGCGATTTTCATACTGCTTGCCTCTGAATCGAAGGATTAAAGGCAGCTTCATAAAAGTCACGCTATAGACTGATTACCAGGTGAAAACACCCTGAACGAAAAAAGCCTGCATCTCTGCAGGCTTTTCTCAATGTCTGGCTCCACGACCTGGACTCGAACCAGGGACCCAATGATTAACAGTCATTTGCTCTACCAACTGAGCTATCGCGGAATGCGCCGTATGTTACTGATTGAAAAGGAGAAGTCAAGCTTTCTCTAGCATTTGCCGCGATTAATCCGGATGGCCGGTTGAAACGGCGTGCTCCCTGGCCAGCTCCAGCCACGCCAAGGCAGCGGGTGGTAGGTGGGCGCTGGCGCGCCAGGCCAGGGCGATGTGCCAGTCGGTGTGGGGTTCGTCCAGGGGAATCAGGGCGATGCCGGCGTGTTGATGCTTGTGCGCCAACATGCGCGGTAGGAAGGCCACGCCCAGGCCGGCGGCGACCAGGTCGACGATGAAATCGATCTGTCCGCTACGAGCGGTTACCTTGGGGGTGACGCCTTTGCGCTCGCAGGCGGCGAGGATCTTGGCGTTGAGGGCAAAGCCGGCTTCGAACAGGATGAACGGCGAATCGGCCAGGTCGGTGAAGTCGATACGCTTGAAGTGAGCCAGCGGATGGCGAATGGGTAGCACGGCCATCAGCGGCTCGTTTCGCACGGGCTGGTAGTCAAAATCCTCATCCACCGGCAGCAACAGTGCCGCCAGGTCGACTTCCCCCGCTTCCAGGCACTCGCGCAATTTTTTGCTGCCGTATTCGGTGAGTTCGATGTCGATGTCCGGGTAGCGGCTACGGTAGGTGGCGAACATCGTCGCAAACAGCACGCCGCAGCCCACCGGTGGCAGGCCGATGCGCAGCACGCCGCGCTTGAGGCCGCGCAGGTCGTTGATCTCGGCCACCAGGTCGTTGCGCTCGGCAAGCAGCACCAAGGCTCGCCGGTAGGCAATTTCGCCGGCCGCGGTGAGTTCGTTGCGGTGGCCCAGGCGATTGAGCAGAGGCGTGCCCAGCTCTTCTTCCAGGGTCTTGACCGCTTTGCTGACGGTGGACTGGGTCAGGGCGACCACCTCGGCAGCCTGGGAGAAACCGCCCTGGCGTACCACTTCGACAAAGGCTCGTAATGTCCTCAGGTTCATCAGTATTCCCTTGGCGACTGGCAACCAGTGATAAAAGTTGTTTTTATCATGCCAGAGAGTTGCCTATCCTGAACCCACTTTGCCTTGTGGAGCCGCTAATAATGATCATCTCGTCCGCCTCCGACTACCGCGCAGCCGCCAAGCGCAAGCTGCCGCGCTTCCTGTTCGACTACATCGACGGCGGCGCCTACGCCGAACACACGATGCGTGCGAACAGTTCGGACCTGGCCGAGATCAGCCTACGCCAGCGCATCCTGCGCAATGTGGACAACCTGAGCCTGAAGACCACGCTCTTCGGCCAGAC
This sequence comes from Pseudomonas lurida, assembly GCF_002563895.1. Lineage (NCBI taxonomy): Bacteria > Pseudomonadati > Pseudomonadota > Gammaproteobacteria > Pseudomonadales > Pseudomonadaceae > Pseudomonas > Pseudomonas lurida. The sequence continues at coordinate 4,368,478 of NZ_PDJB01000001.1, forward strand.
CCTGGACATGCCGGTGATCCTCAGCCCGGTCGGGCTCACCGGTATGTATGCGCGGCGTGGCGAAGTGCAGGCGGCCAAGGCGGCGGCCAACAAGGGCATTCCGTTCTGCCTGTCGACGGTGTCGGTGTGCCCGATCGAGGAAGTGGCGTCGCAAAGCGCGCAGGCGATCTGGTTCCAGCTCTACGTGCTCAAGGACCGTGGTTTCATGCGCAATGCGCTGGAGCGCGCGCAGGCCGCCGGGGTCACCACATTGGTGTTTACCGTGGACATGCCCACGCCCGGCGCGCGCTATCGCGACGCTCATTCCGGCATGTCCGGGCCGTTCGCGGCTCAGCGGCGCATGCTGCAAGCCGTGACCAAACCGCAATGGGCGTTCGACGTGGGGTTGATGGGCCGTCCCCATGACCTGGGCAACATCTCCAAGTACCTGGGCAAACCGACGCATCTGGAAGACTACATCGGCTGGCTGGCGAACAATTTCGACCCGTCGATCAGCTGGAAAGACCTGGAGTGGATCCGCGAGTTCTGGAAAGGCCCGATAATCATCAAGGGCATCCTCGACCCCCAGGACGCCAAGGATGCGGTGAGTTTCGGCGCCGACGGCATCGTGGTGTCCAACCACGGCGGCCGCCAGTTGGATGGCGTGCTGTCCACCGCCAAGGCGCTGCCGCCGATTGCCGACGCCGTGGGCGATGACCTCACGGTGCTGGTGGACTCCGGCATCCGTTCCGGGCTGGACGTAGTGCGCATGCTCGCCCTGGGCGCCAAGGCCTGCCTGCTGGGACGCGCCACCGCCTATGCCCTGGCCGCCGACGGCCAGCACGGGGTGGAGAACCTGCTGGACATCTTCGCCAAGGAAATGCGCGTGGCCATGACGCTGACCGGCGTCACGTCCATCGAGCAGATCGACCGTACCACCCTCGTCTGACCCTGCTGGTCGACGATTCCACTTGCCTAGGATGGGGCCAACTGCTCCGGCAACAGCCCCAGCCGCTGGCCGAGGGTATCGTCCAAGTGTTGCCCCCGCCTCCCTGGCTTGCCAAATAACTGGCGCCACTCTCCGGCGACTGTATTTACCGATGGGGACAGTCGCCTGATTTATAAAGGTTTTATTTAATTGAACGAACCTGGCATGAATCTCGCTCTAACCTTATTCAAACAGGCTGAGCGATGACAGGACGTGCGGCAGTACCCAGGGGTTATAACCCATGGCAAAGCGGTCTAAACTGTTACTCATGTTTTACGGAACTGAAGGAACAGTAAGACGCTTGGCACTCGCCACTCTTATCAAGCCTGTAAGACAGCTATGTGCTTAGAGGCCGATCGCTTATGAAAACACCGACCCAGACCAATGCAATTGACTTTGACAGTGCCAAATTGCAACGCCTGGGATTTGGTCAGCCATCCCTCCTTCCGCGCCGCCCCACGACCCTCGCTCAACTTCGCCAGCAACTGGGCCAGCAATTGCAAACCAGCCTGGAGCCGGAGCGTATCCTCGGTGCGTTTTTCCGCGAGGTCCAGCGCCTGGTGCCCTTGGACGCCCTGCATTACCGGCACCAAGCCAGCGACCTGCGCTTGGAGTTTGGCCATCGCGGCCACCATTCGGTGAGTTACAGCCTGAGCCATGAAGGCGAGCATCTTGGCGAGCTGATCTTTCGGCGTAACCAACGCCTGACGGAAGAAGAACTCGGCCAGCTCGAATCGCTGCTGGCTACCCTGCTCTACCCGATGCGCAACGCGCTGCTTTACCGCGCGGCCACCCGCAGCGCCCTGCGCGACCCCTTGACCGAGACCGGTAACCGCATTGCCATGGACCAGACGCTGCAACGGGAAATCGACATGGCGCGCCGGCACCTGAACCCGCTGTCCTTGCTGATGCTGGACATTGACCACTTCAAGACCATCAACGATACCCACGGCCATGCCGCAGGCGATAACGTGCTGCGCGCCGTCGCGGCAGCGATCAAGAGCCAGTTGCGTAACGTGGATATGGTGTTTCGATTTGGCGGGGAAGAGTTTCTGATCCTGCTGTCCAACACCGGCCGGGACGCAGCGGCGATGGTCGGTGAGCGCCTGCGCCAGGCTGCACAGGCCCAGGACTACCGGGCGGACGGAACGCGAATCGAATTGACGGTCAGCCTGGGTTGCTCCACCTTGCTGGCTGCAGAGTCTGCCGAAAGTCTGTTGCGCCGAGCCGACAGCGCGCTGTACGTGGCCAAGCGCGAAGGCCGCAACCGCTTGGCGATGGCGGGGTAGACCCCGCCACCTCCCTTTACATCAGGCTTCGCTGGCGACCCGCGCCTGGCGCTCGCGCATCACGGCTGGGGCTTTCTCTTTCTCCAGGCGCATGCAGCTTTCCAGGAACAGGTACATGTAGTCGTAGCTCTTGCACACGGCCTGACGCAACTCCACCTGCAGGGCCTTGCTCGGGTTCATCCCGGCCAGGGTGCAGATGATTTCCAGCGCTTCCCACGGGTGCGCATCATCGTACTGGGCGTGCATCTTCAGCCACTTCATCGCACGCTTGCGCTCTTCCTCGGGGAAGGCCGCCGCGTAGACACCGGTAGAGCATACGACCGCGGACCACTCCCCCGTTGCGCCTTCAATCGCGTAGTTGGTCGCGGCAATAGCCACGATCAGCGAATCGGCGGAACTGGTGTGCCAGCACCAATGACTCAGCGCATGTAACTCCGGCGGCACGTTCTGGGCCTGCAACTCCTCCAGGCTCACGCCGTGTGCCCGGGCCCAATGCACCCAATAGTCGGCGTGGTTGAGTTCCACGCGAATATTGCGCATCAGCCATCGCCGCGCCATGTCCTCCCCAGGATGTCGGGCAAATTTAGTCTTGGTGAGGTTCTGTGCCATGTACAAGGCAAACTGTTCCACCACAGGCCAGCCACCGATCAGGTAGTGGCGCATGGTCTTGGCGCTGAGCGTGTTGTCGCGCATGCGCTGGTACAGTTCGTGCTCGACAACTCGGCGCTTGCTCTCGCTACAGTCCTGGATGAGTTTCTGCGCCCAGGCGGGGTAACTCGAGGCTTCCATAAGCGGGCCGGTTCTATTGAAAGTGTCGATCACTGTAAGGCTCCTTTTTAAGTGTGATTGTACAGACCAGCAAATGTTTCAGCGGAATGTGCCGGGCGCCTTGAATAACAGAGGCTGCGGCCGCACAGGTCGACACTGCAAGCTATCAAAGGTAAACAATTGCGGTCGTTCAATCAGGTAGCCCTGAGCGTAATCCACACCAATCTCGAGTAACGCCTGTTCGATTTGCGGTGTCTCGACAAACTCTGCAATTGTGCGCTTACCCATGACGTGGCCGATGTGGTTGATCACTTCGACCATCGCGCGGTTAATCGGGTCGTCCAGCATATCCTTTACGAAACTTCCATCGATCTTCAGGAAGTCTACAGGTAAATGTTTGAGATAGGCGAATGAGGACATTCCGGCACAAAAGTCATCCAGCGAGAAATGACAGCCTAAGGCTTTGAGTTCATTAATAAAGCGGATCGCACTGCCTAAGTTTGCAATCGCACTGGTTTCGGTAATTTCAAAACAGATCATGCCGGGCGGAATATTGTATGTATGAAACTTCTCACGCAAAAACCCGAGGAAGTCATCATCACCAATGGTTATGCCTGACAGATTGATCGCACACATGGCCATGGGACGCCCAGGGCGTTCCAACAGGCAACGGGCGATGATCTTGAACACATTTTCCACCACCCAACGGTCCAGGGAGGTCATCAGACCGTAACGCTCGGCGGCCGGAATAAAGCTGTCGGGCAAAATGATGCGACCGGCCTCGTCATGCAGGCGCAGCAGGATCTCGATATGCCCGTCACCACCGTCAGTCTGGCCCAGCGGCGAAATTTCCTGGGCGTACAGGCAGAAGCGGTTCTCTTCCAATGCCATGTGCAGGCGCTGTACCCAGGCCATTTCGCCAAAGCGCAGCGACAGTTCCGAGTCATCGGCGTGATACACCTGCACGCGGTTGCGGCCTTTTTCCTTGGCCATGTAGCACGCCATGTCGGCGGCCCGCAGCGAGGTTTCCAGGGTGGTCGGGGTGTTCCCCATGTGCACCAGGCCGATACTGACCGTGGTCATGAACGGCCGCCCCTTCCAGACAAAATGCAGGCTTTGCACTGTATGGCGCAGGCTCTCGGCGATCTTTTCGGCCACGGCCGGCGGACAGTTTTCCAGCAGGATGCCGAATTCGTCGCCCCCCAGTCGCGCCAGTGTGTCGCCTTCGCGCAGGTCAGACTGCAGCAACGCGCAGATATGCCGCAGCAACTCGTCACCCGCCGCATGGCCGCAGGTGTCGTTGACCAGCTTGAACTGGTCGAGATCAAGGAACATCAATGCATGGCGCCCGCCGTTCTGCTGGGCGGAAGGGTGCAGCACCTGTTCCAGGCGGAACTCGAACTCGCGACGGTTGGCCAGGCCGGTCAGTGCATCGTGGGTCGCCTGCCAGGACAGGTTAGCGATGTATTGACGCTCCTGGGTCATGTCATGCAAGACCAGCACCGCCCCCGTGATCTTGCCGGCGGCGCGGATCGGCGCCCCCACCAGGGTCACCGAGACCGTGCTGCCGTCCAAGCGCTGGATGGTTTTCGAATGCTCGCTGCCACCGCCGAGCTGGCCCTTGACGATATGTTCGATCAGGGTAAAACCGTCGGGCTGGGCGTTGTCATCCAGCAGGTTGAACAACGCAGCCAGGGGCAACCCCTGGGCTTGGGCGGTGGTCCAGTGGGTCAGGGCCTCGGCTGCCGGGTTCATGTAGGTGATGGCACCGTCGACGTCGGTGGTAATCACCCCATCGCCAATCGACTCCAGGGTGACCTGCGCGCGCTCCTTCTCTTCTTGCAGCGCATTGGCAAAAGCATGGCGCTGGGTCAGCAGCTTATGCGTGCGCAACAGTGCCAGCACGATCAGGCCGAGGGCGGTGGCCAGGTTGGTGATCAGCAGCAAACGCAGGATCACCCGCGAGCCTTCGCCCAAGGCGTCACTGAAGGCTTTGGCCGCCGGCGTCACGCTTTCGTTGATCGCGGTGATATGCGCCTTCCATTGCCGCACATCGTTGGCGGTGACCTGGTCGCGGGTGATTGCGTTGTGCATCTCGCGCGCCAGGTCATCCAATTGCACCAGGTAGCCATCGCCGACGGTCCACAGCTCGATGGCTTTTTCCAGGTAGCTGAAATGGCGAAAGTTGAGGTACAGCCAGATGACGCTGGAAACGTCATCCGGGTGGTTGCCACCCTTGAGAATGCCAAGGCGTGCGGCATTCAGATCAGGGGTGGAACGGTCCAGTGCCACGCGCAATTCGTGCCCACCCTGGGGCACGGCAATGGCTTGCTGGTATTTGAGGTAAGTGGTCTGGTCGCGGTTATCGGCGTACAGCGTCAGGTAGTAGATGGCGTCCTTCTGGCCCTTGGACCACAGGCTTTCGCCGGCCACATAGCCCCGCACCGCCGAGAGCACGTAGAGACTGACGCAGCCCAACAATGCCTGGAACAGTACAACGGCGATAAAGGGCCAGACAATGCCCAACAGCCTTGGCGTTCCGAGAGTCCGTTTTTGCTTCATGAAGTCCCTTGCACATGCACTGCTGGGTACGCACGCGAATATCCGCTTCCGATAGCTCAGACTAGGCTAAATCAAATCAACGCACTTGTTGCAAGTGCCCATAGAGCTTGGCATACAAGCCGCCATCGGCAATCAGTTGCTGGTGATCACCGTCCTCCGCAATATGACCACCGTCGAATACTAATACTCGATCGGCCTGCTTAACCGCCGACAGGCGGTGGGCAATGATCAGTGTAGTACGCCCGCTGAGGAAGCGCGCCAGCGCCTGGTGCAGGTTGTATTCGGTGGCGGCGTCCAGGGCGGAAGTCGCTTCGTCCAGTATCACCACTTTCGGCTCGGCCAGCACCATGCGCGCAATCGCCAGGCGCTGACGCTGCCCTCCCGAGAATCGTACCCCAGAACGCCCGACCACGCTGTCCAGGCCCATGGGCAATGCCTTGACGGTAGCATCGAGTTGGGCAATTTCCAGTGCCTGCCAACAGGCCTGGTCACTGCGCTCGCGCCCCATGGTGAGGTTGGCACGAACCGTGTCGTTGAACAGCGCAGGATGCTGCAGTACCACAGCGACGTGCTCGCGAATGGTCTCCAGGCCGATTTCCTGCTGGGTTGCCCCGCCAAAGCGGATCGTGCCGGCCTGAGGCGTGTAGAGCCCGAGCAGCAGTTGCACCAGGGTGCTTTTGCCACCGCCGCTGGCGCCGACGATCGCCACCTTTTCACCGGGGGCGATGGTCAGGTTCAACTGGTCCAGCACCAAGTCTTCGCCATAGCCGAAATCGAGGCCGCGCACTTCGATGCCAACGGTTTCACGCCCGGTGAACGGGTCTTCGCCGCCGGCATATTGCGGCTCATCGGCACGCGCCAGCAGTTCGTTGATCCGCGTCAGCGCCCCGCCCGCCGCGTAGTACGCGTATTGCAGGTTGAGCAGTTGCTCCACCGGGCCGATCATGAACCACAGGTAGCTGAACACTGCGAGCATCTGGCCGATGGACAGGTCGGAAAACAGCACCGTCAGCATCGCCGCCGCACGGAAGATGTCGATACCGAACTGGAACAGCAAACCGCTGGCGCGGCTGGAGGCGTCGGTTTTCCACTGGGAATGGATCGCGTAGTCCCGCACCTCCTGGGCACGCTGGCCCAGGCGCCCGAGGAAGAAGCCCTGCCGGTTGCCTGCGCGCACCTCCTGGATGGCGTCCAGGGTTTCAGTCAGCGCCTGGGTAAACCGCGAGGTACTGTCGTTCTCCAGTTTCTTCAGGTGTTTGACCCGCTTGCCCAACTGCACAGTGGCGTAGATCACCAGCGGGTTGAACAGCAAGATCAGCAGCGCCAGTTGCCAATGCATCCACACCAGGATCGCCGAAGTCCCCACCAGCGTGAGCATGGCCACCAGGAAGCGGCTGAGGGTTTCGCCGACGAATTTATCCAGGGTGTCCAGGTCGGTGACCAGGTGGGTGGTGACGGTGCCACTGCCCAGGCTTTCATATTCACCCAGGGAAATACGCTTGAGCCGTTCGATCAGGCGCACGCGAATGCGGTACACGATGTCCTTGGCCAACCGCGCAAACAGTCGCGCCTGCACCACGTTGAACACCAGGGCCCCACACCGCAGGAACAGGGTCACCAACAGCATCAGGCCGATATAACCAGCAGCCTTCTGCCAACCCAGGGGCAGCGCCTGGTTCATCACCTTGAGCGCTGCATCGCCACGGCCCAGCAGCACTTCATCGACCAGCAAGGGCAAGAGCAGAGGGATGGGCACGCTGCACAGGGTCGCCAGCACGGCAACACCATTGGCGATCCACAGGGATTTCTTGTGGCGCAGGGCCAGGCGGCGAATCTCCGCCCAGGTCAGGCGGTCGACGCGTTTACCGGGTTCTTTGTCAGGCTGATCATGCACAGGTTGCTCGCTCCAGCCATCGTCCCAACAAAGGCGACAGCTCGGACAGCGGCTGATAACCATTGGTCAGCAAGGCCAACTGGCCATTGCGTTCGGCTAGCAGCGTCGGAAAACCGGCGATGCCAAGGTCTTGTACCCAGGTGAAATCGGCTGCGGTGGCAGCGTGCTGCTCGGCACGGTCAAACGCGCCGGCGAATTCGATACGAGGGATGCCGGCTTGCTCGGCCAGTTCCACCAGCACACTGGCCAGGGTCACGTCACGACCCTCGACGTAAAATGCACGCTGGATAAGCCCCAGCAGCGTCCAGGCGCAGTCCGGCGCCAGGCTGCGCGCAGTGACGATGGCGCGGCACGCAGGCTCGGTGTCGTAGACAAACCCGTCGGGCAACGCACCTTCACGCTTGAACGGCTGGCCGGTGGCGTCGGTGACCGCCTGCCAGTGCTCCAGGATATAGCGCCGGGTCGTCGGCTCCAGTGCCGCACCGCTGCCGGTGCGCAAGCCGCCCACCACCAGGTGCAGTTCCACGCCGGCCGCCTGGGCCTGCTCCACCAACGCCTCGGCCACCGGGGCAAAGCCCCAGCACCAGGAACACATCGGGTCCATTACATAGAGCAGGCGCGCAGACATGGGTCAGGCCTCGGAAGGAGTTTGCTTGTAGTTGAAGCCAATCGGGTGCGGCATATTGCGGGCCTTGGCCAGCTCGATCTGCTTCTGGCGGTCAATCGCGCTGCGACGGGTCTTCTCCGGCAGCTTATCCCAGCAATGCGGGCAACTGATGCCAGCCACGTAATGCTCGCAGGCGCGGTCTTCCACACTTACAGGGGTGCGGCAGGCATGACATTGATCGTAGTCGCCTTCGCTCAGGTCGTGGCGCACGGTCACGCGATTATCGAAAACAAAGCAGTCGCCCTGCCACTTGGTTTCTTCCTGGGGCACCTCTTCGAGGTACTTCAGGATGCCGCCCTTGAGGTGGTAGACCTCATCAAAGCCTTCGCTGAGCATGTAGCTCGAGGCTTTCTCGCAACGAATGCCGCCGGTGCAGAACATGGCGACCTTCTTGTGCTTGGCTGGGTCGAAGTTGGCTTTGATATAGTCGGGAAATTCGCGAAAACTGGTGGTTTTCGGGTCGATCGCGCCTTCGAAGGTACCGATCGAGACTTCGTAGTCGTTACGGGTGTCGATCAGCAGCACTTCCGGATCGCTGATCAGCGCGTTCCAGTCCTTCGGGTCAACATAAGTGCCGACTTTCTTGTTCGGGTCGACGCCTTCGACGCCCAGGGTCACGATCTCTTTCTTGAGCTTGACCTTGGTGCGGTAGAACGGCTGATCGTCGCAATAGGATTCTTTGTGGTCGATGTCGACCATGCGTGGGTCGTTCTTCAGCCAGGCCATCAGGCCATCAATGCCTTCGCGGCTGCCGGAAACGGTGCCGTTGATGCCTTCTTCAGCGATCAGCAAGGTACCTTTGATGCCGTTGTCGACCATCGCCTGCAGCAGTGGCTCGCGCAGGGCGACGTAATCTTCAAGGGTGACGAACTTATACAGTGCCGCCACGACAATCGGTTGAGTCATGGGTGTTCTCTCCAGGTGGCTACCCTCGTAAGGGGTGAACCGGATGCAAAAAAAACGCGCCGACTAAGCGGCGCGTTGAGGATTCTAACAAAAAGCCAGCTGCCAGCGGAAAGATTGCTTCAATCTTGCCGTTTACAGCTTGAAGCGTGCGGCGGCTTTCAGTGTCCTCCGGCGCAAGTCGGCGAGGCCGGGGCTGCGTCGATTTTCGCCCACTCTTCAGGCGTGTAGGTATGCAGCGCCAGCGCATGAAACTCGCTCATCAGGTCACCCAGGGTGGCGTAGACCTTCTGGTGGCGCTTGACGCGGTTGAGCCCCTCGAACTGCGGGCTGACCAGCACGGCCTTGAAATGGGTCTGCAACCCACGGCTGTGCATATGGCTTTCGTCCAGCACGCTCAAGTGGTCGTTGCCCAGGGCGGCAAGTGCCGTTTCGATACGCTGTTGCATGGTCATTCCTGCTTACTTCTTCTTGGCCGGTGCGGCGGCTTTTGGCGTCAGCTCGTTGGTCATGTCTTCCAACAGCTTGTTCACCACCGGCACGGCGCTTTCCAGCTTGGCCTGGGTCATCTGGGCCGATTGCTGGGTCAGTTGCGGCATTTTTTCCAGCACTTTCTTGCCCAATGGCGACTGGTAGAAAGCAACCAGGTCCTTGAGTTCGGACTCGCTGAAATTGCTGGTGTAGAGCTTGACCATGTCAGGCTTGAGTTTTGGCCAGCCGATGGCCTGGTCCAGGGCGGCGTTGGCCTTGGCCTGGTAGCTGTCCAGTACGGACTGCTTGGCGGCAGGCGCCTTGGTCTGTTCGAAACGCTGGGCGAACATTTGCTGCACTTGCATGTACACCGGGGTACCCAGCTTGTCAGCATGGGCCAGGGTAAGGAAGGCTTCGGCACTGGCGTTGTGGCTGGCGGTATCGGCAAAGACTTGGCCGCTGGCGCAAACCAGAGCAACCGCGGTACAGATGGCACGAAGACGAGTCATCGAGTTTCCTTTTCTAGCAGGCGAGGTAAGACCCCAAGGGCGCCCATTCTGCGCCTAAAAAACGCCATGGCTCAACCCCACCCCTTGTCGGGCCTGGATTTGCGGCACTCAATCCGATGAAAAGTCTTTTAGGGGAACCCCCAGGGCCCATCACAGCCTAAACTGCGCAAACGAACCTGAAGGAGTGTGCCCGATGAGCCGTATCGAAACCGACAGCCTGGGAGAAGTCCACGTCCCGGATGACGCTTACTGGGGCGCGCAGACCCAACGCTCGCTGGTGAATTTTGCCATTGGCGAGCAACGCATGCCCCTGGCGGTACTGCACGCCCTGGCCTTGGTCAAGAAGGCTGCGGCACGGGTCAACGACCGCAATGGCGACCTGCCCGCCGACATCGCCCGCCTGATCGAGCAGGCCGCCGACGAAGTATTGGCCGGTCAACATGATGACCAGTTCCCCCTGGTGGTCTGGCAGACCGGCAGTGGCACCCAGAGCAATATGAACGCCAACGAAGTGATCGCCGGCCGCGCCAACGAGCTGGCGGGCAACCCGCGCGGCGGCAAGAGCCCGGTGCACCCCAACGATCATGTCAACCGTTCCCAGAGTTCCAATGACTGCTTCCCCACGGCCATGAGCATCGCCGCCGTGCAGGCCGTGCATCAACAGCTGCTCCCCGCGATTGCGACCCTCTCCGGCGGGCTGGCGGAGCAGGCGGCCAAGCATATGAAGCTGGTGAAAACCGGGCGCACCCACATGATGGATGCCACGCCGATCACCTTTGGCCAGGAACTCTCGGCCTTTATCGCCCAACTCGATTACGCTGAACGCGCCGTACGCGCAGCCCTGCCCGCCGTGTGCGAGCTGGCCCAGGGCGGCACCGCCGTAGGTACCGGGCTCAACGCGCCCCACGGATTTGGCGAAGCGATTGCTGCCGAACTGGCGGCGCTGTCGGGCTTGCCGTTCGTCACCGCACCGAACAAATTCGCCGCCCTCTCCGGCCACGAGCCGCTGGTGACGCTGCACGGCGCGCTGAAAACCCTGGCCGTGGCCTTGATGAAAATCGCCAACGACCTGCGCCTGCTCGGCTCCGGTCCGCGCGCCGGCTTGGCGGAAGTGAAGTTACCAGCCAACGAACCGGGCAGTTCGATCATGCCGGGCAAGGTCAACCCCACCCAGTGCGAAGCCCTGTCGATGCTGGCCTGCCAGGTCCTGGGCAATGACGTGACCATCGGCATTGCCGCCAGCCAGGGGCACTTGCAGTTGAACGTGTACAAGCCGGTGATCATCCACAACCTGCTGGAATCGATCCGCCTGCTCGCCGACGGCTGCAACAACTTCCAGGAACACTGCGTGGCAGGCCTTGAACCCGACGCCCAGCAGATGGCCGCGCATCTGGAGCGGGGGTTGATGCTGGTGACGGCACTCAATCCGCACATCGGCTACGACAAGTCCGCAGAGATCGCCAAGAAGGCCTACGCGCAAGGGTTGACCCTGCGGGAGGCGGCGCTTGACCTGGGGTACCTCACCGAGGCGGAATTCGACCAGTGGGTACGCCCGGAAGACATGCTGGGCGCCTAGGGCGCCATGCGTAACCGCCGGGCCTTCAGCCCGGCGAGCAACGACGGCGCCAGCGCCACGGTCGCCGAGCCCAGCACCACCACCAACGCCCCGGTATACCCCAGGGCGTTGATGTCTTCGGCCTGTACATACGCCGGCCATAGCCACGCCGCCAAAGCCACCGCCACAAAAGTCACCAGAGGCGTGAGCGACAGCGTCGCACTGACCCGCGAGGCTTCCCAGTGGGCGAGCGCTTCGGCAAAGGCGCCGTAGGCCACTAGCGTATTCATGCAGCACGCCAGCAACAGCCAGCCTTGCAGCGGGCTCAGGTCCAGTGCTTCCAGGGGATGTGCCCAGGGCGTAAGCAGCGCGGCGCACGACAGGTAGATCACCATCATCACTTGCAGCGAATTCCACACCGTCAGCAATTGCTTCTGGCCTAGCGCGTAGAACACCCAAATAGTGGTGGCGAGCAGGATGGTCAGCACGCCTGCGGTGTAGGCGCCGAGCGAGGTGAGCATTTCGTCCAGGCGCTGGTTGAAGAACAGGCCAAACCCGATGATCAATACCACCAGGCCCAAGCCCTGGCCCAGGCTGAAGCGCTCCTTGAACACGAACACACTGGCGATCATCAAGAAGATCGGCCCCATCTGCACCACCAACTGCGCAGTGCCGGGGCTGAGCATTTTCAGGCCCACCAGGTACAACACGTAATTGCCCACCAGGCCGCACACCGCCATCCCCACCAGCCACCCACCCTTGGGGCCCAGCACTTTGCGGCTGGGCAAGCGCCTGGTGAGCGCCAAGTAGATGAACAGGCAACCGCCGGCCACCGTCAGGCGAAACCAGGTGACGGTGATCGGGTCCATCACCTGCAGCACCTGCTTGAGTTTGATCGGCAGAATACCCCAGAGAAACGCGGTCAGCAGGGTCAGGAGAAAGCCGTAGACCCAGCGGCCGGAAGAGATGTGCATGAGTGCCCCAGAAGCCAGAGGAAGTGGAACCGGCATTCTAGGGGCAAGCGAATGGATTGGGCTATGACGCGGTTCAAATGTGGGAGCGGGCTTGCTCGCGAATGCGGCGTGTCAGTATCGGATGTGCTGACTGATACACCGTATTCGCGAGCAAGCCCGCTCCCACACTTTCTGATCCGGTTTCTTCAGTGAGATTTACCGCACAGCTTCGAAAAGCCCCGTGGCGCCCATGCCGCCGCCCACGCACATGGTGACGATGCCATAGCGCAGATTGCGCCGCTGCAACTCACGCACCAGGTGCCCCACCTGCCTCGAACCGGTCATGCCAAAGGGATGCCCAATGGAGATCGAACCGCCGTTGACGTTGTATTTGGCATTGTCGATTTCCAAGCGATTGCGCGCATACAGGCACTGGGAGGCGAACGCCTCGTTGAGCTCCCACAGGTCAATGTCTGCCACCTGCAAGCCCTTGGCCTTGAGCAGCTTGGGCACCGAAAATACCGGGCCAATGCCCATCTCGTCGGGCTCGCAGCCGGCCACGGTAAACCCGCGGAAAAACGCCTTGGGCTTGAGGCCCAGTGCCAGGGCTTTTTCCAGGCTCATCACCAGGGTCATCGAGGCACCGTCGGAGAGCTGTGAGGAGTTACCTGCCGTCACCGAACCGTCTTCGGCGAACACGGGTTTCAAGCCTTGCAGACTGGCCAGGGTGGTGTCCGGGCGATTGCAGTCATCACGGTCGACCACGCCTTCGAGCACCTGCACCTCACCCGTGTGCTTGTCCTCGACCTTGTAAGTGACGCTCATCGGCACGATTTCATCGTTGAACAAACCGTCGGCCTGGGCCTGGGCGGTGCGCTGCTGGCTTTGCAGGGCATACAGGTCCTGCTCTTGGCGGCTGACGTTGTAGCGACGCGCAACGATCTCGGCGGTCTGGCCCATGGGGAAGTAGATGCCCGGCACCTGCTCTCTGAGCAACGGGTTGATCAGGTTGTCGGTGTTGACGCTTTTGAGGGTCAGGCTGATGGATTCGACGCCGCCGGCGACGATGATGTCGCTGCACCCCGAGGCAATCTGGTTGGCGGCGATGGCAATCGCCTGCAAGCCCGAAGAGCAGAAACGGTTGAGGGTCATACCCGCGGTGCCAGTGCCTAATTGGGAGAGCACCGCCACGTTGCGGCCGATGTTGTAGCCCTGGGCACCTTCGTTGGAGCCGGCGCCGACGATGCAATCTTCCACCGTGGCCGGGTCAATGCCATTGCGGGTGAGCAGCGCATTGACGCAATGAGCGGCCATGTCATCCGGACGGGTCTGGTTGAACTTGCCGCGAAAGGATTTGGCCAGGCCGGTTCGCACGCTGTCGACGATCACTACTTCACGCATGGGCTACCTCGATCTTGTGGTTGTTGGATCGAGCATAGATCCAGCCCTGCGCAACCGCGACGATCATTCACCCGGCGTATACAAAAGCATGGCCAGCGTGCTCTGCCTGCGGTGAGCAGGCTTGTTCACCAGAACAAGCCAGGCGCTATTTCTTTTTCTTTTTGTCGTGCTTGTCGGACTTGGCGAACGCCTCTTCCAGCGCCAGGTTGATGGTGCGCAACACCTTGACCCGCGCCCAGCGCTTGTCGTTGGCTTCCACCAAGGTCCAGGGTGCGACTTCGGTGCTGGTGCGGTCGACCATATCGCCCACGGCAGCCCGGTAGTCGTCCCATTTTTCGCGGTTGCGCCAGTCGTCTTCGGTGATCTTGAAGCGCTTGAACGGAATCTCTTCGCGGGCCTGGAAGCGTTCCAACTGGGTCTGTTTGTCGATGGCCAGCCAGAACTTGACCACGATCACGCCCGCGTCGCGCAGTTGCTCTTCGAAGTCATTGATCTCGCCATAGGCACGCATCCAGTCCGCCGTGGTGCAGAAGCCCTCGATGCGCTCCACCAGCACGCGGCCATACCAGGAGCGATCAAACACGGTGAATTTGCCGCGCGCCGGGATTTTCTGCCAGAAGCGCCAGAGGTAAGGCTGCGCACGCTCGTCTTCGGTGGGCGCCGCGATCGGCACGATATGGTACTGACGCGGGTCAAGGGCCGCAGCCAACCGCCGGATAGCACCGCCTTTGCCCGCCGCATCGTTGCCTTCAAATACCGTCACCAGGGCGTGCTTGCGCATGCGTTTGTCGCGCATCAAGCCGGAAAACCGCGCCTGCTCGGTGATCAGTTGTTCTTCGTAATCGTCCTTGTCCAGGCGCAGCGTCATGTCGAGGCTGTTGAGCAGGCTCATCTGGTCGACCGCAGAGGGCAACGGCGCCGGGTTCATGCCACTGGCCTTGCCCTTGCGCAGTTCCAGGGCATTTTGCAGGCCTTCGAGCAGGATCTTGCCCACGGTGAGGCTGCGATAGTTGCTGTCGACACCCTCGATCACATGCCACGGTGCGTAGTCACGGCTGGTGCGCCGTAGAACGCGTTCGCCAAAGTGCACGAACTTGTCGTAGGTCTGGGACTGCTGCCAGTCCAGCGGGCTGATGCGCCAGCTGTGCAGCGGGTCATCGGCCAATGCCTTGAGCCGCGCTTTCATCTGCTTCTTGGACAGGTGGAACCAGAACTTGAAGATCAGTGCGCCTTCGTCGCAAAGCATTTTTTCCAGGCGTTCGGCGCCGGCGATGGCCTGGTCCAGACGGGCGTCCTTAATCTGCCCATGCACGCGGCCTTGCAGCATCTGGCTGTACCAGTTACCGAAAAAGATGCCCATGCGCCCTTTGGCCGGCAGTTGGCGCCAGTAGCGCCAGGCCGGTGGTCGCGCCAGTTCTTCGTCGGTCTGCTGGTCGAAGGTGCGCACTTCGATCAGGCGCGGGTCCATCCATTCATTCAGCAGCTTGACGGTCTCGCCCTTGCCGGCGCCTTCGATGCCGTTGATGAGGATGATCACCGGGAAGCGCTTTTGCTGTTGCAGTTCGTACTGCACTTCCAGCAGGGCTTCACGCAGGGCGGGCACTTCGGCTTCGAAGGTGTCTTTGTCGATGGCGTGACCGATTTCGGCGGATTCGAACATGGGCAGCTCCGTTTCAAGATGGATCAAGACTAGCGGATTGGGCAACGCCGTGCGGGAGGAAATTCCACCGCCGCTTGCCATGGGTCAATTCAAAGCCTGTTGATCGGCTAGAATGGCGGCCTTGTCTTTACCGAGCCGCCCATGAACCCCGTAATCCACGCCCAGCTCGACTGGGATGACCAAGGTCGCCCGCATTCGCGGGTGTTCGACGATGTGTACTTTTCCGACCAGTCGGGCCTTGATGAAACCCGCTATGTGTTCCTGGAACAGAACCGTTTGCAGGAACGCTTTGCCGCCCTGCCGGTGGGCGGCAGGCTGGTGATTGGCGAGACCGGCTTCGGCACTGGCTTGAATTTTCTCTGCGCCTGGCAGCTCTTCGAGCAACACGCGGTGGCCGGTGCGCGGCTGCATTTTGTCAGTGTGGAAAAGTACCCGCTGAGCCATGCCGACCTGCACCGCGCCCTCGCCCTCTGGCCCGAACTGGCGCCCTTCGCCGAGCAACTGCTGGCGCAGTACATCGCCATCCACCAAGGCTTCCAACGCCTGGTGCTGGACAACGGCCGCGTGACGCTGACCCTGTTGATCGGCGACGCCCTCGAGCAGTTACCGCAACTGGACGCGCAGGTCGATGCGTGGTTTCTCGACGGCTTCGCCCCGGCGAAAAACCCCGACATGTGGACCGCCGAGCTGTTCGCCCAACTGGCACGCCTGGCGGCACCCGGCTCGACCATCAGTACCTTTACCAGCACCGGCTGGGTACGCCGGCTGATCAACGCCGCCGGGTTCAAGATGAAACGTACCCCGGGCATCGGCCACAAATGGGAGATCCTGCGTGGCGAGTTTCTCGGTTGGCCGGTCGAAACGCCGCCACCGGCCCCAGGCAAACCGTGGTTCGCCCGCCCAGCGCCCCTGCAGGGTGAGCGCAGCGCGCTGGTGATCGGCGGCGGCCTCGCCGGCTGCGCCACGGCGGCCAGCCTCGCGGCACGCGGCTGGAACGTCAAACTGCTGGAGCGCCATGGCGCCCTGGCCCAGGAAGCCTCGGGCAACCCGCAGGGCGTGCTGTACCTCAAGCTGTCCGCTCATGGCACGGCGCTTTCCCAGCTGATTCTCAGCGGCTTCGGCCACACTCGGCGCCTGCTGGAGCACCTGCACCGGGGCGTCGACTGGGACGGTTGCGGCGTGCTGCAACTGGCGTTCAATGCCAAGGAGGCCGAACGTCAGGCGCAGTTGGCCGAAGCGTTCGCGCCAGGCCTGCTGCACCCGTTGGATACCGCTCAGGCCCAGGCGCGCGCGGGCGTGGCATTGGCCCATGGCGGGCTGTTTTACCCCGAGGGCGGCTGGGTGCATCCGCCAGCCCTGTGCGAATGGCAGGCGCGGCACCCGTTGATCGAGGTTCTGCCCCATCACGAAGCCCTTGAGTTGCGACGCGTTGACGGTCAATGGCAAGCCCTGGCCGGCGATCACCTGCTGGCCAGCGCCCGTGTCGTGGTGCTGGCCGGTGCCGCCGAGGTCAAGCGCTTTGCGTTCAGTGCCGACCTGCCGCTCAAGCGTATCCGCGGGCAAATCACCCGGTTGGCGCAAACCCCGGCCAGCCAGGCGCTGGCTACCGTGGTGTGCGCCGAGGGCTACGTTGCCCCGGCGCGCCTGGGAGAGCACACCCTGGGCGCCAGCTTCGACTTCAAGAACGATGACCTCACGCCTACCGCCACCGAACACGCGGGCAACCTGGACATGCTGCGGGAAATCTCCGCCGACCTGGCCCTGCGCCTGGGTGCCGACACATTGGCCCCCGGAGACCTTGAAGGCCGCGCTGCATTCCGCTGCACCAGCCCCGACTACCTGCCGATTGTCGGGCCGCTGGCCGAACGCGATGCGTTCGACGAGGCCTATGCGATTCTGCGCAAGGACGCCCGCCACGTGCCAACGGCCCCCTGTCCCTGGCTCGATGGCGTCTACATCAACAGCGGCCATGGCTCACGGGGCCTGGTGACCGCGCCGCTGTGTGCCGAACTGCTGGCAGCCTGGCTGGAAGCCGAACCCTTGCCCTTGCCCAGCAGCGTGGCCGAGGCTTGCCACCCCAATCGCTTTGCCTTGCGCGCGCTGATTCGCAGCAACGCCGGCAAGCCCTAGACCAGGCTGAATCACGGGATCACACAGGGTGACAGATCTCCGAGCCTCAGCGCCTCCTTGGTCAGGCGCTCGGATTCGCCCTTATGCGCCGCCTGCTGCTCGCGCAGGATCTGGTTCATCTGGTCAAGGTAGTCGACGTCGTTCAGCGCGGTGCTTTTTTCAAACACAGCCTGCAGGCGTTGGTCAAAGGGCTCGTTCAACGCCTCGAACGATCGGCTGAATGTGAGTTTCAAGTGACGGTCCCATAACGGCAGCTCCACCAGGTAGTTCAAGAGCTTGGGTGAGCGCTCCGCCGCCCGGAGTTGTTCTTCGGCACTGTTCAGCGCTTCCAGCGTGACGCCTCCCAGGCGCGCAAAACGCATATGCCGGGGCTGACCCGGCAAATGAAACTTGCTGGCCAGCCCTGTCCGGTAGGCCAGGCTGACTTCCAGCGGATCGGCCTCCGGGTGCTCCTGACTGTGCGTGCGGGCGTAGCTGTCCAACTGGTCCAGACGAAACAGGCCCTTGGCCAACTTCAGCAGTGGCTTGGCGGTCAGCTTGCCACCTTCGACCCCTTTGGCGGCCTCGTGGATCTCCACCAGCACCTCAAGGTTGCTGAAATTCAGTGCCGCACTGTCATCGCAATTGAGGGGAGTGGCCGCCCGGTCAAAGATCTCATGGCGTAGCTGCGTGTCATGCCCGGCGGCCTCCAGCACCCTCCAGACACGCCGCTCCAGGTCCTCACGCACCAGTTGAGCATCACCAGTGCCGCCCAGTTCGGCCAATAACCCGAACAGGCTCTCGGACTCTGGCTCATGCTTGAGCCCTGTCCAAACGATCTCCTTTTGCGAGTACCGCGCAACCCCGCTATCGGCCAACCATAGTTCCCGGGCCTTCTGCTCGTTGAGGCGAGCGATGTCATCTTCCAGGAAGCCCATGCCTACGCCGGTCCGGCTCCGGTAGTCGGCGAGTGTCTTTCGGCTGGCTTCATCCAGCGGGTTGTGCCGCAGGTTGATGGCTTCAGCCACCGGACGTGGCGCGGTGGACAACCAGCCGGGCAAGGCCAGGATATCGTTGTCGCGCAGGTCGAGGTACTGCAGGTAGGGCAGGCGCGACACCCCACCGGGAAACGCGCGCAGACGACAATGACGCACCATCAGCTCACGCAACTCGAACAGGTGACCGATGGCAGGCGGGTCGGTCAACGGGTTGTTGCTCAGGCTCAATACCTGCAGGCCTCGCAGGTCAGCCAGCTTGGCGCGGGTGTGTTCGGTGAGTTGCAGGTGGTTGTCGTTGAGGTACAGGCGTTTGAGCGCGGGCATCTGTGACAGTACCTCCGGCAGGCGTGTCACCTCGTTACTGCGCAGTTCCAAAGCCTCAAGCTGCTTGAAGTGCTTGAGAAAATAGGCCACGTCATCGTCGAGCCCCATTCTGTTCAACGACAACTGCCGGACATGGGCAAAGTTGACCTGCGCCGGTAATGTGGGCAATCGACCCACGACCAGGCCATCGAGTACCAGGCTTGGGACCTTTACCCCGTCGGCATCGGGCAACAGCAGCATCTGTTTCCAGCCCTCCTCGATGGCCTGCATCGCCTGGTGACGGCCCAAGCGGTAATCTGCCTGGGGCTGAGGGAGACCGCCGAAGGACGTCTTGTCACTGCGCCACACCTTGAGCGCCCGATGCAGGGCCTCGAACTGTCGCTCCAACGCCTCCACGGACTGGGCGCGCGCCAGGTGATCGGGGCCTTGCCGGTCCAGGAACGTCGCCACCTGGCGCTCGTCAAAACCGGGATACAGCCGGTGGACCTTGCGCACCAGCGCCGCCGGGTGCCGCGTCGAGCGCACCATGGCCTGGACGCACGGCACCGGCGCCGGCTCAGGGAGTGCACGCTCGGGCCACAGATAGCGTGACAGCACGTGGCGTTCTTCCTCGGCGCACGCCTGGATCGCGTCGCGTAACCGACTGGCGTGCTCTGCCCCCGATAGGTTCAGTGCAGCCAATTGCGCAGGCGACAAAGTGGCGAGCAGCGCCTGGTAAAACCCTTCTGGGCCTGACGCCTTTTCGCCCAGTGGCGCACCTTTATCGTCGAACGCCTGGACCCCATCGCCGGTCTCGACCAGTGTGCGCCGCCACCGTGCATGCTGGCTGCCAGAGGTGCCGATCAGGTTGCCGATCACACTGTCCCGGCGTACCTGCACTTGCATATCCCGCGGCCACCCGGCGACTTTCGCCAGCAGGTTGACGGCCAGCCGTCGCGAGGGGGCGGCCGCCAGCTCCGGCAGGTACAGGCCGATCAACGCCTGATCTTCTTCCTGCATGACCAACGCTTCGCGTACCCGTTGTGCGAGCGGCAGCGGCACGCGTCGGGTGCTGCGCAGTTGCCGGCGATGCACGGTTGACGTCTTGGACAGTAATTCCCAGGCGATGCGATTGGGCAAGTGCGGGAAATGCGCCTTGAGCAACCCGTGGTCTGAATGGGTAATGCCATCCGCTGCTTCGTACAGCTGCTGGAACACCTCTCGGTGGGTACGCTTGAGCGAGGCCAGCAACTGGCGCGCCAGCACCGCGCCCTGCTCATCGGGTGGTACCGAGCTCCCCAGCAGGGTGTAGGTCTCGTCCGGCGGCAGGACGTCGAGCAGGGTCGCCATGACTTCGCCGTCTTTGAGCGCCTGTTCAGTGATGTGGATGCTCAAGTGTCCAGGGTCGAACGGTACGGTGCCCGGGTAACGTTCGAGCAGCGCCCCTTGGCTGTCCAGCACCTCGAAAAACCGTCCCTGCGGCCATCCCGGCATCAGCGGCAACGCCAGCAACTGGACGCGCGCTGTGTTTGCATCCGGCCGTGGCTGATGTTCCAGCTGCCAGGTCAGATCGCGGACTTGCTGGTTCAGGGCGAAACGCGCCACGCAGTCGTTGAAGCGCTCCGGCAGCGGCCTGTTTTGCAGGGCCAGGGCGTGCAGCCGGGAGGGGCGCATGTCGACAATGCTCGCCACGTGTTTCAATTGCTCGGGGGCCAGCGCGGCCAGGCGCGGGTTGAGCCGAGTGAGGATGTAGGATGGGCTGCCCCACTCCTGGGTGTGTTCGAACGCAAACCGCCAGCCGCCCTGGCGGTTGTGCAGCAGGCGTGGACAATAGGCCGTGGGACGCGTCGGATGAAGGACGTGCCAGTAACCCGACCGCTCATCGTAGGCCACCGAATACACCACCCCCTTGATCCTGACATATGAATGACCGCCGGCCTGGTAGATCCCACGGCTATTGGCAACCGTCAGGGCGTCGACATCCAGCGTCCGGCCGTATGGCTTCAGCCGCCGACGCCACAAGCGAGGCGCCGCATCAGGCATCTGCACGGCTTCGACCGCCTCGAAGAACTCCGCGGGATTGGACTTGTAGGCCCTGAACACCTTGCCCGCCACCTTCACACCGTCCGCGAACAGGGCCATGGCCGCCAGGTTTTCGGCCACATTGACCAAATGTTCAAGGCCCTCGGCCTGGTCGCTATGGGTCCATTCATCCACCCCCTCGAAGACCTCGGCGAGCATCTCGCCGACGGCGACGCCGATCATCAATTGCCCAAGCACCGGCACCACCAGGCCGGCGATGTTCAACATATTCAGGCCCGCCTCCAGATAGCCTTGTAGGCGTTTCTGGCGCACCTCGTCATCCACTTGCGCCGTCGGTACGGCCAATGCAACGGCGTCCAGTTGGATCTTGCGGGTCAGGGCGCCGAAGAAGAACTGCTCCAGGCTGGCGTCCACCACCACGGGCTCGACGCGTTCCAGTGTCCTGTGTTTGTCAAAACGCTGGAAAAAACCGAACCGCTCGGCCTCATCCAGATAGCGAGTGAAAAAAGTGCGATAGGCCGGCACCTGAAGCTTGAGCGTCAGGTAGGCGGTCAGATCGCCTAGCGTGGGGTATTCATACCACGGGCGCCCGGGCTCGCCTGGCATGTACACCAGCAAGGGCCCATCAGCAAAGCCGTGCGTGGAGACATGGCCGAACACCAGCACGCTCCACAGGCATGCCCCGTGCACATTCATCCCTTGCCAGGCCAGCGGCTTTTCATGGAACACCACATGCTGCAGGTTTCGGGCGGGCACGCGGGCATTGAGCAGGAGGGCCTGCAACGCGGTATGGCCGGACTCACTGATATCCCCCTTGCCATGGGCGATCTGCAAGTCGATGTGCATGTCCTTGATCTTGCACTGGCCGACCTCGCCGACCACCGGATTGTAGGCCCGTTCAGCGCCGCCCTCGTCGTCACTCGCCGTGAGGTTGAACACCTCACGCAGGTGCCGTTGATAGGCCTCGCCCAGGTCCAGTTCGCGGCAGTACCGCGCAAAGGCTCCAGCGCTCAGCGTCGACACGTCCTGGCCTGCCTCACCCGTTCGAATCACCGCGCCTGCGGGCAGCCCCCCCGCCTCGGCCTGGTCCAGGGTAAAATTCTGCATGGCCGCCTGCAGCAGGTTGTGCTTGTCCAAGGACATCGTCCGCAGCCGTAAGCCGCTGCCGACGGTCAACCCGGCGAACTGCCGCTTGGGCAACTCCAGCCAGTCACGTTCGACGTCCAGGTCAGCATGCCCCTTCGCCGCCAGGAGTGCGTTGAGTCGCCCGGCACAAAATGACCTGAGGGGTGTTACACGGCGCAACAGGCTCGCGGCCCGCTCGCGGGGTTGAAGGCTGCTGGCATTCGCCGCTTCGAGCGCCTGACGCGTTTGTGCAGTGGCACTCACCAGCCATGGGGGCAGCGTGTGCTGCAGCACCTTGGCCTTGTCCAGGTCGCCGGTGATTTCCAGCAGTGCAGCGGTTATTTGCGCCTGAGTGACAGGCGCAGCGGCCTGGCTTACAGCCGGGTTTCGGGTCATCGGCAACAGTCCTTATTGCGTTGGATAATGACCCGGACAATAACGCCCACGCCGGCGATGAAGGGTTCAAATAGGCGGTCGATAACACGGCGCATCCCCCCACTTTTTGCATCCGTTATTGACCTATCTACCGACCGTAGACGGGCGCCCCCGTCGCACGCGACGTGGCTTGCGGCCACTCAAGGCCCTTTGCCTTATAACGTATTGTTCTAAAACTCCCACAATCAGCCCGGGTCAGTCTCTGGGTACCCGCCATTTTGGCGAGGTCCCTTTTTTGTCCCTCCCCAACGGAAAAACCGGTAAGGAATCTATGTGCGGATTAGCTGGCGAGTTACGTTTCGATCATCAACCTGCCGACCTGGCAGCGGTGGAACGAATCACCCATCATTTGGCACCACGCGGTCCTGACGCGTGGGGCTTCCATGCCCAAGGGCCGATTGCCCTGGGCCATCGACGCTTGAAAATCATGGACCTGTCCGACGGTTCGGCCCAACCGATGGTCGACGCCCAATTGGGGCTGTCCCTGGCGTTCAACGGCGCGATCTACA
Source organism: Pseudomonas lurida (assembly GCF_002563895.1). Taxonomy (NCBI): domain Bacteria; kingdom Pseudomonadati; phylum Pseudomonadota; class Gammaproteobacteria; order Pseudomonadales; family Pseudomonadaceae; genus Pseudomonas; species Pseudomonas lurida. Next base: position 4,391,599 of record NZ_PDJB01000001.1, read on the forward strand.
ATTTCCCGGAGTTGCGTGAAGAGCTGGAAGCCCTGGGCTACGCCTTCTATTCCGGTGGCGACACCGAAGTGCTGCTCAAGGGTTATCACGCCTGGGGCGAAGCGCTGCTGCCCAAGCTCAACGGCATGTTTGCCTTTGCCATCTGGGAGCGCGATGCCCAGCGCGTGTTCATCGCCCGTGACCGGCTCGGCGTGAAGCCGCTGTACCTGTCGCGCACCGGCAAGCGCCTGCGCTTTGCTTCGGCGTTACCAGCGTTGCTCAAGGGCGGCGACATCAACCCGATCCTCGACCCGGTGGCGCTCAATCATTACCTGAACTTCCATGCGGTGGTGCCTGCGCCACGCACACTGTTGGCGGGTATCGAGAAACTGCCACCGGCCACCTGGATGCGCATCGACGCTGAGGGCAATACCGAGCAGAAAACCTGGTGGACCCTGCCCTACGGCCCCCATGACGATGAAAAGAACCTGACCCTGGAAGACTGGACCGACCGCGTGCTCGACAGCACCCGCGAAGCCGTGGCGATCCGTCAACGCGCGGCCGTGGATGTAGGCGTGTTGCTGTCGGGCGGTGTGGATTCGAGCATGCTCGTCGGCCTGCTGCGCGAAGTCGGCGTGCAGGATCTGTCGACCTTCTCCATCGGCTTTGAAGACGCCGGTGGCGAGGCCGGCAACGAGTTCCAGTACTCGGACCTGATCGCCAAGCACTACGGCACGCGTCACCACCAATTGCGCATCGCCGAAAGCGAGATCATCGAGCAACTGCCGGCCGCCTTCCGCGCCATGAGCGAGCCGATGGTCAGCCACGACTGCATCGCGTTCTACCTGCTGTCGCGGGAAGTGGCCAAGCACTGCAAGGTGGTGCAGAGCGGCCAGGGCGCCGATGAACTGTTCGCCGGTTACCACTGGTACCCACAAGTCGACGGCGCCAGCGACCCGTATGCCGCCTACCGCGAGGCTTTTTTCGACCGCAGCTATGACGACTACGCCGCCACCGTTGCACCGAAATGGCTGACCGCCAACGATGCCGCCGGTGACTTCGTGCGCGAGCATTTCGCCATGCCCGGTGCCGACGCAGCGGTGGATAAAGCGCTGCGCCTGGACAGCACGGTGATGCTGGTGGATGACCCGGTCAAACGCGTCGATAACATGACCATGGCCTGGGGCCTTGAAGCGCGTACGCCGTTCCTCGACTACCGCCTGGTTGAACTGTCGGCCCGCGTACCGGGCCAGTTCAAATTGCCCGACGGCGGCAAGCAGGTGCTGAAGGAAGCCGCGCGCCGCGTGATCCCGAGCGAAGTCATTGACCGCAAGAAAGGTTACTTCCCCGTGCCGGGCCTCAAGCATTTGCAGGGCGACACATTGAACTGGGTGCGCGAACTGTTGCTGGACCCCAGCCAGGACCGCGGCCTGTTCAACCCCGCCATGCTCGACCGCTTGCTCACCGACCCGCAAGGCCAACTGACCCCGCTGCGCGGCTCCAAGCTGTGGCAACTGGCGGCGCTGAACCTGTGGCTCAGCGAACAAGGAATCTGATTGATGAAACCCCATGCAGCGGCCTACAGCCAACGCTTGCTCAAAGGCCAGGCGCCGACCTATGAGCGCCTGCAAGCCCGCCTGGCGGAAGACGGCAGCCCCTTGGCCGCCGAGCCGATTGCCGTGCATTGCGGTTGGGGCCGGTTGCTGATCGGGCATACCTTCCCCGACCCGGCGACCCTGGCCCAGGAACTGCTGAATGAGCAACCCGGCGAGCGCGATATCGCGCTCTACGTGGCGGCGCCGCAACAGATCCTGGGCATCGATCCCCAGCAGCTGTTCCTCGACCCGTCCGACACCCTGCGCCTGTGGTTCAGCGACTATCGCCCTGCCACCCGGGTGTTCCGCGGTTTTCGCATTCGTCGGGTGCAGTCCGAAGCCGATTGGCAGGCGGTCAACCACCTGTATCAAGGGCGCGGCATGTTGCCGGTCGACGCCGAACGCCTCACGCCTCGTCATGAAGGCGGCCCGGTGTATTGGCTGGCGGAAGATGAAGACAGCGGCGCGGTGATCGGCAGCGTGATGGGCCTCAACCACCAGAAGGCGTTTCACGACCCGGAAAATGGTTGCAGCCTGTGGTGCCTGGCGGTCGACCCGCAATGCACACGCCCCGGTGTGGGCGAGGTGCTGGTGCGCCATCTGGTTGAACACTTCATGAGCCGTGGCCTGAGTTACCTTGACCTGTCGGTGCTGCACGATAACCGCCAGGCCAAGAACCTTTACGCCAAGCTCGGTTTTCGCGCCTTGACCACGTTTGCGATCAAGCGCAAGAACGGTATCAACCAACCGCTGTTCCTCGGCCCCGGCCCGCAGGCGGGGTTCAATCCGTATGCACGGATCATCGTCGAAGAGGCCCATCGACGCGGCATCGATGTGCAGGTGGATGACGCCGATGCAGGCCTGTTCACCCTCAGTCATGGCGGGCGCCGTGTGCGTTGCCGTGAGTCGTTGAGCGACCTGACCAGCGCCATCAGCATGACCTTGTGCCAGGACAAGAGCCTGACCCACAAAGTGCTCAAGGCAGCCGGTTTGAAACTGCCGGCGCAGCAACTGGCGGGCAGCGCCGATGACAACCTGGAGTTCCTCGACGAGCACCAGCGCATCGTGGTCAAGCCGCTGGATGGCGAGCAAGGCCAGGGCGTGGCGGTGGATCTGCAGAGCATTGAAGACGTGCAGCGGGCGATCGAGGCAGCGCGCCAGTTCGACAGCCGTGTACTGCTGGAGAGCTTTCACGAAGGCCTCGACCTGCGCATCCTGGTGATCGGCTTCGAGGTCGTGGCTGCCGCGATCCGCCGCCCGGCGGAGGTGACCGGTGACGGCCAGCATTCCATCGGCGCGCTGATCGAAGCCCAGAGCCGCCGTCGCCAGGCCGCTACCGACGGAGAAAGCAAAATCCCGCTGGATGGCGAGACCGAACGTACCTTGAAGGCCGCCGGCTACGACTACAGCAGCATCCTGCCCCGTGGCCAGACCCTCGCCGTGCGCCGCACCGCCAACCTGCACACCGGCGGTTGCCTGGAAGACGTTACCGCCATCCTGCACCCCACGCTGGTGGACGCCGCCGTGCGCGCCGCCCGCGCCTTGGACATCCCCATGGTAGGCCTGGACCTGATGGTGCCGGCCGCCGATCAACCCGAGTATGTGTTTATCGAAGCCAACGAACGGGCCGGCCTGGCCAATCATGAACCGCAGCCTACGGCTGAGCGGTTTGTGGATTTGTTGTTTCCTCACAGTTAACCGACCGCTCGAGCGATGGGCTGGCTGTTCCGGCCTCATCGCGGGCACGCCCGCTCCCACATTGGAATGCGCTGAACCTGGGAGCGGACGTACCCGCGATGAATCCCGGATGGCACCCCATCTTCACGCGTAATCAGGAGTCTTTATGAGCCGAACCATCCCCGAACCGGACCTGAACTACCTGCAAAAAGTGCTGCTGGAAATGCTCGCCATTCCCAGCCCCACCGGATTTACCGACACCATCGTGCGTTATGTCGCCGAGCGCCTGGGAGAACTGGGCATTCCCTTTGAAATGACCCGGCGCGGGACCATCCGCGCCACCCTCAAGGGCCAGAAAAACAGCCCCGACCGTGCGGTGTCCGCGCACCTGGACACCATCGGCGCAGCGGTTCGCGCGATCAAGGACAACGGTCGCTTGAGCCTCGCGCCAGTGGGCTGCTGGTCGAGCCGCTTCGCCGAAGGCAGCCGCGTCAGCCTGTTTACCGACAACGGCGTGATCCGTGGCAGTGTGCTGCCATTGATGGCTTCCGGGCATGCGTTCAATACCGCCGTGGATGAAATGCCCGTGAGTTGGGACCATGTGGAATTGCGCCTGGATGCCTACTGCGCTACCCGTGCCGATTGTGATTCGCTGGGGATTGGTATCGGTGACTATGTGGCCTTCGACCCGCTGCCGGAATTCACCGAGAGCGGGCACATCAGCGCCCGTCATCTGGACGACAAGGCCGGCGTCGCCGCCCTGCTCGCGGCGCTCAAGGCGATTGTCGACAGCGGCGAGCCCTTGCTGATCGACTGCCACCCGCTGTTCACCATCACCGAGGAAACCGGCAGTGGCGCCGCCGCCGCCCTGCCCTGGGATGTCAGCGAGTTTGTCGGCATCGACATTGCCCCCGTCGCCCCCGGCCAGCACTCCAGTGAACACGCGGTGAGCGTGGCCATGCAGGATTCCGGCGGGCCGTATGACTATCACCTGTCGCGGCATTTGCTGCGCCTGGCGTCTGACCATGACTTGCCGGTGCGCCGCGACCTGTTCCGCTATTACTTCAGCGACGCGCACTCGGCGGTGACCGCCGGCCACGACATCCGCACCGCCTTGCTGGCGTTTGGCTGTGATGCGACCCACGGGTACGAGCGTACGCACATCGACAGCCTGGCGGCACTGAGCCGCCTGTTGGGCGCCTACATTCTCAGCCCACCGGTGTTCGCCAGTGATGCGCAGCCGGCGCAGGGTTCCCTGGATCGGTTCAGTCACCAGATCGAGCATGAGACGCAGATGGAGAGCGACACACGGGTGCCGTCGGTGGACAGCCTGGTAGGCAACAAGTCCTGAAACTGGCAACTCCGGTCCCGGCGCAGTAGGATCGCCGGGATCCATCACCCGAGGCTTGTATGCTGATTCCCCACGATGCACTTGAAGTCGACACCCTGACCCGTCTGATCGAAGACTTCGTCACCCGTGACGGCACCGACAATGGCGACGACACGCCGCTGGAAACCCGCGTACTGCGCGTGCGCCAGGCGCTGACCAAGGGCCAGGCGCTGATTGTGTTCGACCCGGAAAGCGAGCAATGCCAGTTGATGCTCAAGCACGACGTGCCCAAGCACCTGTTCGACTGACATCAGAGATTGGGCACCGTCACCGGGTGAGTGGCTGCGCCCTGGCGATCGAGGATCTTCTGGTAGACCTCGGCACGGTGTACATGCACCCCGCTTGGCGCCTCCACGCCTAACTTCACTTGGTTACCGTTCAACTCAAGAATGTGCACGGCGATGTCATCGCCGATGGAGATGACTTCGCCTACGGCACGGCTTAAGACCAGCATGGCGGTTATCCTTTTAGCAATGAAAGGACCTCGACCATGCGCGCTCGGTGGGGGTGCATCAATGGCTTGCGAAGAATTCAGGCAAGCCCTACATGCGCCGGTAAGTTGTCTGACAGACCGCTACTGGATCAGCCCTTGGCCGCCTGCGCCTTGGCACGCATCTTATCGGCCATGCTGGTCATTTCGTCATAGAGCAACTGCGGGTTCTTCTGCTTCAATGCCCACGCCATGCGCCCCTGTTCGTGGGGCAGGATCATGAACTCGCCCTCGGCGACACGCTGGTAGATGTAGTCGGCGATATCCGCTGCCGAGATCGGTGAGCTTTCCAGCAATTTACCGACCTGTGCCTTCATGGCCGGGGTCGGCCCGCGGAACGAGTCGAGCAGGTTGGTCTGGAAGAACGATGGGCACACCACGTGCACGCCGACTTCCTGTTGCTTGAGTTCCACCAGCAAACTTTCCGACAGCGCCACCACACCGGCCTTGGCCACGTTGTAGTTGCTCATGGCGGGCCCCTGCATCAGCGCAGCCATGGACGCGATGTTGATGATGCGCCCCTTGCTCTTTTCCAGCAGCGGCAGGAACGCCTTGCAGCCCTTGACCACGCCCATCAGGTTGATCGCGATCTGCCAGTCCCAGTCTTCCAGGGACAGCTCGGCAAAGAACCCTCCCGAGGCCACGCCCGCATTGTTGACGATCACATCGACCCCGCCGAGTTTCACCTCGCAGGCCTGGGCAAACGCGGTGAGCTGGCTGTAGTCGCGCACGTCGCAACGCTGCACAAACCCATCGCCACCGGCCTCGCGCACCAGCCTCAGGGTTTCCTGCAGGCCCGGCTCGCTGACGTCCGACAAGGCCAGCTGCCAACCCTCGCGAGCCCAGCGCAGCGCGATTTCGCGACCCAGGCCGGACCCGGCGCCAGTGATCATCATGCGATTTTGCATAGAAGTAGCCTTGTGGTTCACGGAAGAAGTGACCGGCAGTGTAGCGAAGGTTTTTCGTGCACCCATCCACCATTAGATTGATGAATGCCCGTGGCAAACCAGCGGCCGGGTCGGATGTCGGCCTATAGCCTAAGTTCAATGTTTTTCAACTAATAAGTCATATTTGCGAACGCACTAAAAGAAATAAGCACGTTTGCTAAATGCTTTAAAAAAATACTGAATTTTCCGTGAAGGACGGCAGTCGGAGTTGTTAAGGCGTCCGTGATTAAACTGTCGGGCCTGTCGTTAAACAACCGGTCTTTGCAGGCCAATAAGGAAAACAACCATGAGCCTCATTCTGATCATTATCTTGATCCTCCTGCTGGTCGGTGGTCTGCCAGTATTCCCTCACTCGCGTAACTGGGGCTATGGCCCGTCGGGTATCCTGGGTGTAGTACTGGTCGTCCTGGTGGTGCTGCTATTGCTCGGTCGCATATAACCGCCGCTCCTGCAGTAACACGCAAAAAAAGAGGCCTTAGAAGGCCTCTTTTTTTATTGCCGGATACTTAATCCGGCTTGCCGTCAATCACACCGGCCGTGTTGTCCAGCAGGCTCTTGGTCGCGGTCTGCAGGAACGACTCGAGTTTTTGCTTCAACGCCGCCTCGTCCGGCGACTCAGGGATAACTTTACCGGTCGGGTTGGCGCCCAGTTCGTACTCCCACAGCTTCGGTGGCATTTCCTTGGGCAATACCAGCACACGGTCGCCCGTCAGCAATGCCACGGTCTGGTCACTGCCCGATGGCTTGATCACGCCAAAGCCCTTGTCGCCTTCTGGCAGGTTCAGCAGGTCACGGCCCCAGCACTGGTGCAAGGTGTCACCGCCGAGACGCCCCATGATGGTCGGCACGATGTCGATCTGGGTGCCCACGGTATGGTCACGTTCGCCAAATTTCTCCTGGATACCCGGCGCGATCATCAGCATCGGTACGTTGAAACGGCCCAGGTCCATCTCGGTGATCTGCTGCTCGTTGCCGAAACCGTGGTCCCCCACGACCACGAACAGGGTTTCCTTGAAATACGGCTCCTTGCGGGCCTTTTCAAAGAACTGGCCCAGTGCCCAGTCGGAGTAGCGCATCGCCATCAAATGCTCGTCGAGGCTGCCACGACCCGTGACTTTATCCACCGGTAACGGGTTCGGCAGCGCGTACGGCGTGTGGTTGGACAGGGTTTGCAGCAACGCGTAGAACGGCTTGCCGCCTTCACGGGCTTTCAACTCTTCCAGGCCACGGTTGAACATGTCCTGGTCAGACACCCCCCAAGTGGGGTCAGAGAACACCGGGTTGACGAAATCATTGCGGCCAATGAAGTTGGTCATGCCCTGGTTGCTGAAGAAGCCCGACTGGTTGTCCCAGGCGAAATCGCCGTTGTAGACATACACGTCGTTGAAATCACGCGCGCTGAGCAGCTGCGGCAAGCCCGACAGCTTGTGGCTGCCTTCCGGGGTCTGCATCAGGTATTCGAAGCCCGGCAAGTTCGGGAAGCACGCCATGGTGGCGAACATACCCTGGTGGGTATGGGTGCCGTTGGAGAAGAAGCGGTCGAACAGCAGGCCTTCCTTGGACAACTTGTCGAAGTACGGCGTGATATTGCCAGGACGACCCAAGGCGCCTACCGAGTGACCGGCAAAGCTTTCCATCAGGATCACGACCACATTCTTGATCGGCAGGGTCTTCTCGGCCGGTGGTGTGTAGTCGCGACGCACGGCGGCGTTGTCGGTATCCACCAGCTTCTCTTGTGGCAACACCAGCATGTCACGCACCGTCTGGGTCGCCAGTGGCTGCTCCAGGGTGGCTTTCCAGATGTTGGAGCGGTCTTCGGAGAAGCGCGACTTGGCGGCAGCGATCAACGACAGAGTGCCATTGAGGCCCAACTGGTTGGCGAAGTTCGAGTCGGTGGTGTACACGTCACCCCAACGCAGCGGCGGGCCCTGGCGCAGGGTGCCACGGGCGGCAACCACGGCGATCAGCAAGCAGACCACGAACACCGCGATGCGCGAGTACCACGGCGCAACCTGGCGGGTGCCGATGCTGCCACCGCTGAACGGTCCGCGAGGGCGCGTCGCACGGTCGGCACCTTTGAAAGCGATGCTCAGGATCAGCGTGCCCACGGCCCAGGCCAGCAGGTAGCGCACGACCGGGAAACCATACCAGAGCATGCTCATCACGGTTTTCGGGTCTTCCTTCACATACTGGAAGACCAGGCCGTTGAGGCGCTGGTGGAACTCGCGGTAGAAGTCCATTTCCATCAGGCCCAGGAACAGGGCGATGCTGGACGCGACGGTCAGCCAGAAACGGAAGAACCCGCGCGCGGCCATGGCCCGCACGCTGAACAGTGCCAGCAGCAACGGGATGAGCAGGTACACCACCAGGCGAAGGTCCAGGCGCAGGCCGTTGGCGAATGCTTCCAGGAAGGTCGAGGCCGGCGTGTCGAGGATCATCTCGCGGTTGTAGACCAGCAGCGCCAGGCGCAGCAGGGAGAACATCACCATCATGACCAGTGCGCAGAGCAGCGTGTATGCCAGATGGGATTTGACGGTCGGTTGCAGCAGGCGATTAGAAGCTCGCTGCTGACTCAGGGCGTCCGGGTTTGCCATGTCGTTTCAGGACCCATTGGAAGTTTAAGTGACGAAGTATTGCAGTGGCGCGAATGGTGCCCGATCAACGGCAGCAAGGCTATTAATTACTGAACGCACACCACGGCCCCCGCCGTTAGTGGCACCTGAAGTAGAGCCTTGGCGGGGAAGTAAAGCCGGCGAATTGTCTTGGATGGAATGTGAAAATTCTGTGCAGCGAATATTTCGATACACAAATCTCAGGGGTGGGCTCAAACCAATGTGGGAGCGGGCTTGCTCGCGAATGCCGTGCTTCAGTCACCGATGTTTCGACTGACACGCCGCATTCGCGAGCAAGCCCGCTCCCACATGGACGGTGCTCACGCTAGATCTGTTGGATAATCAAATCCGCACATTACCCCTCGGCCCGGCAATCGCCCAGATGATCAGGCCCAGTACCGGCAGCAGCAGGATCAACAGGATCCACAGCACCTTGGCGCCTGTACTCGCGCCGCTTTTGAAGACGTTGATGATCGCCCAGATATCCAGCGCCAGGATGATCAGGCCAATCAAGCCATTAAAAGTGGAACCCATGGTGTCGCTCCTAAAATGAGGTATGCACCTTTAGGATAGTCAGCCCCAGCCGGGGTTCCGTTTTATTTCAGACGTGAACGGCGACCTTCAAGGCTTCCAGGGAGGGCTCACCCTTGATGCCGACTTCGGCACACAGCGCCAGCACACGCGGCAGGTCGTTGCCGTAGACCAGCACGGCCTGGATTTCGTCGTCCAGCGGTTGGCTGAAGTCGAGCAGCACATAGCCGCCGTCTTCCGGGCTGAGGGCGCTCATCTGGATCTGGATGCGGTTCAGCGCAGTAAGGGCTTCGGTCTTGGCCAGTTGCTTGGCCTTGAGGTTGAACGCCACGCCCGGGCCAAACGACGCGACGATCTGCGCGAACAGGTCGCCATAGGTGTCGGCCTGGAACAGCACAGTGTCCGGCAGGCTGCCAACCACAACCCACTCACCCAACGGAATGGGGAATGTATCGTCGTAGTTGATATCTGGGTTGGCCGCCAGGAACGCCGCCGGGTCCGCGTAGGCCTGGGCCGCTTCATCGGCGATACGTGCCACCTCGTCCTCGCCCATGACGCCGGCGCTGATTTTGCTGATAAGTTCGACGAGGGCGGTTTTCATGGGGTGATCCTGTGGCGGGCTGGTTTTTGAGGGCGCAAAGCCTACACCAGTTTTTGCAATTGCGCCGCCGTATCCACCGCGCCCATGGTCTGCGCCGCCGCCAGTGCGGTCGCGCCCTGGGCGTCGATGGCCTTGGGATTGGCACCCTGGCTGAGCAGGTAGTCGACCATGTCGACGCGATTGAACATCGCCGCCATCATCAACGCGGTGCGGCCATCGGACGAGGCCGCGTCTATCGGCGTACCGCCTTCGATCAACGCCTTGACCACCGGCAAGTTGCCCTTGAATGCCGCGCCGGCAATCGGCAACTGGTTCTTGTCGTTGGCGATCAAGGGGTCGGCCTTGAACTCCAGCAACACCTTTACTGCCTCGGCGTGCCCGTGATAGGCCGCGAGCATCAGCAAGGTGTCACCATTGTGGTTACGGAAGTTGGCTGGCAAGCCCTTGCTCAGCAACGCGGCGAGCATGGCGGCATCGCCTTTGCGGGCGACGTCGAAGACCTGCTCGGCAAATTCGGCAGCTTCGTCATCGGTCATTTGTTTGGCTTGGTCTGACATGGGGGACTCCTTTCTGGTGCTTATATGGCGCCCAGTGTCGCGATGGAGTTCCCTACTGTCATGGCTTTTTTGTCAAAAGCCCCCATAGGCAGATTCAATAGCGGAACTGCCCGCCCTGGATCTGCGCCAGCAACTGTCCGGTCACGGGCACGTAGCTGTCCGACCCGGGCAACCAAGCATACACCGGGTCATTGCCTGCCTTTTCCGGGTCGAACGCTTCCTCCTTGAGTCGGACCTTCTGGTATTTGAAAGTGCCCGTGGTTTCCATCTTCACCTTGATCCGCAGGAACAGCGGCACCGCGTAGTGGGGCAGTTGGCCGTGGGCGAATTGCAGCAATTCGCGCATGTCCAGGGCCGCGAGGGACTCGCTCGGGGTGATAGCGACCATGCCGGCGCGGCCGTTGGTGTTTTCGATTTCCACCCCATAGGCCACCACCTCGGCAATCTGCGGGTGCTGCAGCAGGACATTTTCCACTTCAGTGGTGGAAACGTTTTCGCCCTTCCAGCGATAGGTATCCCCCAGGCGGTCGACAAATTGCGCATGGCCAAAACCAATGCTGCGCACCAGATCGCCCGTGTTGAAGTAGCGGTCACCCTTCTCGAATACATCCGTAAGGATCACCTTGCGGTTCTTTTCCGGGTCGGTGTAGCCATCATAAGGGGACTTTTCATCGATTCTGGCCAGCAGTAAGCCCTGCCCGCCTGTCTTGACTTTGTGCATGAAACCATCGCTGCCACGTAGAGGCTCACCCGAGTCATGAGCGTAGTCCACCAACGCCCAGTGCTGAAGGCAAAAGCCGACAGTGTTGTCAAAATTCAAGACGTTGGTGAAGCCGATATTACCGTCGCTGGCGGCGTACAACTCACAGACATGCTCCACGCCATAACGCGCCTTGAACTGCGCCCACACACCCGGCCGCAGCCCATTGCCAACCATTTTGGTCACGCGGTTGTCGCGGTCGTTTTCGCTGGCAGGCTGATCGAGCAGGTAACGGCACAATTCCCCGACGTAACCAAGGGTGGTCGCCTTGAATTTACGGGCGTCATCCCAGAACTGACTGGCACTGAACTTACGCCGGATCGCGAACCCCGACGCCCCGACAATCGCCGAGCCCCAGCACACACAAAGGCCGGTGGCGTGGTACAGCGGCAGGGTGCAATAAAGGACATCGTCCGGGCCCATGTCCAGCGCGATGCTGCCAAAGCTGATGGCGGTCTTGGTCCAGCGGCCGTGTTTCATGATTCCGGCCTTGGGCAGGCCGGTGGTGCCAGAGGTGTAGATATAGAAGCAGGGGTCGTTGAAGAAGATCTGTGCGGTGCTGGGCGGGTTGTCCACCGGGCAATCGGCGCTGGCAGCCATCAGGTCGACATAACCGTCGGGCATCGCGCCGGCCTGCTGGTCCGGGACAAACCAGGTACGTCCAGGGGGGATTTGCACGTCAGCCCGTACGTCCTCATAGGCAGCCACCAACTCCGCACCGACCACAATCGCCACCGGGCTCACAAGGTTCAGGCTATGCACCAACGCGGCCTGGGTCTGAGCGGTGTTGAGCATCGCGCAGATGCCGCCCAGCTTGGCCACGGCCAGCACGTTCAGCAGCAACTCGGGGCGGTTTTCGACAAACATCGCCACCACGTCGCCCTTGCTGATCCCTTGGGCTTGCAGATGATGGGCAATGCGGTTGGCGCGCTGATTGGCCTCGGTGTAACTGAGCACACGGTCGCCGTACAACAATGCGGTTCCATCCGGGTTGCGCAAGACTGCTTGTTCGAAGTGCCAGCCCAGGCCGCAAGGCTGTGCGGGGTCGGTGACGTTGGCCGCGCGCATGCCGCGTACCACGCGTGGCAAGGCGCGAACAATGGCGGGGACCTTACGCAGCATCATGCCCCAGGTGATCATGTCGTTTTGCGAATGGCTCATTGAAACGTCCTTTTTCTTATTCTTCGTATGGTCCAGAAACACGGGCATGTTCCAAGGCGCGCTTCGTGGGCAGAAGGCCGCATGCCTTGCAGGAAAATACGTCAGCCGTTCTTTGGCTGTACACGCAGGATTTGAAAAGTTTTGTATCCCGAGAGGCAACCGCCGAAAAAGGGAATTTCGCCACGCTAGGGGAGTCATTAGGAGTAACGGCGCACCTGCTGAACCGTGTCGAGCAACGCAAAATGCAGGATGCATGATGGCCATTCATGCAAATTGCACGAATCCGAAATTTTTTATTTTTTATAAGTTTATGATTTATAACGATTTTTTAAAAAATCACTAGCTGGCACAATCACTGCACCTATCACTCCATGCTTGCCCACTTGAGCCAACGGAGCTGATAGACATGAGCCTGATCCAAGATAAATTCGCTTCAGTATTCTCCAACTACGACGTCACCACCCAGCCACGTCCAGACGGCGGCATCCTGTTGACCCTGCGTAACAGCGAAGGCAAGCAGGTCAAGCGCTCGATCTCTTACCAGCAGCTGCACACCGCTGACCAACTGACCTGGGTGATCAGCGCCATTCGTCGCGACCTTGCCGAACAAGCCAGCGAACTGCCGCAGATTTCGATGTTGCAAAGCCAGAACCGCTTTGCCCTGCCGACCTACCACTCGGCGTAATTCCCAGAAGCAGCAAAGGGCCGCCACACCGTTGAGTGTCGCGGCCCTTTTTATTGCCTTCAGCATAGGCCCTGGCGTGCGGCTTCATTCATCGCCTGCACCCGGTTGGTGACGTCCAGTTTGCAGTAGATATTGCGCAGGTGGAATTTCACCGCCGCCTCGGACGTGGCGCGTATCTGGCTGATCTCCCAGACCGTCTTGCCCTCTGAAGCCCACCGCAAAATTTCCAGCTCGGCCGGAGTCAGTGGCTTGCCCGACAAGCTCAGGCGTCGTCTGACAGCATTGGGCACCGAGTACGGCGGTAACAACGATTCCGGTGGGCCTCTCATTGAAGTACTCTCCTCTTTTCTTGGCTGACGCCTCACCACCCTTCGGATTTATCCTATTGACAGGTGATGTAAACGCTAATGCCGGGGAGAGTTACATAACGAATGGTATTAAGGCGCAGACCCTGCCATAAACAGCAGGGCCTTACAGAAGTTTAAGTTTCTTCCCACAGAAACTTCCAACGCGCAGGGCTTGAAGTTTCTGATTGCTCGCTATTAATCGTCAAATGCGCAAAAACGCTGGGCAATATCGTCACCCGTGAATTCAGGCACCCACCCTTTCGCACTATTAAACAGGCGCAATGCCACGAAGTGCGGGTTCTCGCCCATATCGAACCAGTGCGCCGTACCAGCCGGGATCACCAGCAGATCGTTCTTCTCACAACGAACGGCATACACATAGTCGCCAATGTGCAAGGCGAACACGCCCTGGCCTGCGATGAAAAAACGAACGTCATCTTCACTGTAGCGGCGCTCATCCAGAAACTGCGCGCGCCATTCGGCTTTCTGCGCGTGGTCGCCAGTCACGCTGAGCACCTGCGCAGAGCCGTAGCCAAGGGCATCGATCTGCGCCTGGTAGGCTGCGATCAGTTCAGCGTCACTGGCGCCCTTTTCAAGCGGGACCGGCTGCCAGCGTTCAAAGCGCACCCCTTGCTCGGCCAGGGTTGCGGCGATGTCATCGAAATGCGTCAGGACCTTGTTTGGAGTGTCCGGTGAAGCGGCGGAGTAGACAGCGACGTAACTCATGGGTGGGTTCCTTGGTTCTGCTCTTGCAATCGAAGACCGATGATAATGGCGGCGGCCAGGGCCGCGACACTTGCGATGCTGAAGGTCAGGGTCGGCCCCAACAGGTTCCAACTGTAGCCTGAATACAGCGCACCCAATGCTCCGCCGGTGCCCGCCAGGGCGGCATACAACGCCTGGCCCTGGCCTTGTTGCCGGTCGCCGAAACTGCGTTGCACAAAGGCAATCGCGGCGGCATGAAAGCTGCCGAACGTCGCGGCGTGCATCACCTGCGCCAGCAGCAACACCCAGAAAAACTCGGCAAACGAACCCAGCAGCAGCCAGCGCAGCGCCGCCAGCAGGAAGCTGGCGAGCAATACCCGGCGCACCGAGAAACGCGAGAGGATGCGGCTCATGGCCAGGAACATCAGGACTTCGGCCACCACGCCCAGGGCCCACAGCAGGCCGATCACACCACGGCTGTAGCCCAGGTGTTCGAGGTGCAGGGTCAGGAACGTGTAGTAAGGGCCGTGGCTCATCTGCATCAATGCCACGCAGGCGTAGAACGCCAAGACCCCAGGGCTGCGCAATTGCTTGAGGAAGCCATCGCCCGGCAGACGATGGCCGTGGTGGGCTGGCTGCGCATTCGGCACCCAGAGGCTCGCGCCAATAATGCCCGCCATGATCACCACGACCACCACCGGGTAGATGTCCAGGCTCAGCCAGTCGAACAGGCGGCCCATGATCACCACGGTCAGAATAAACCCGATGGAGCCCCACAGGCGGACTTGGCTGTAGCGCGAGGTCTGCTTCTGCAGGTGCGCGAGGGTGATCACTTCAAACTGCGGCAGCACCGCGTGCCAGAAGAACGCGTGCAGCGCCATTACCATTGCCAGCCAGGCGTAGGTGTGGCTGACGAAGATCAGTGAAAAACTCGCCAGCGTGCACACCGCGCCAAAGCGCACGATGGCCAGCCGCCGACCGCTGTAGTCGCCCAGCCAGCCCCACAGGTTGGGCGCCACACAGCGCATCAGCATGGGGATGGCAACCAGCTCGCCGATCCGCGCGCTGGAGAACCCCAAATGGTCGAAGTACAGCGCCAGGAACGGCGCCGTTGCGCCCAGGAGGGCGAAGTAGAACAGGTAGAAGCTGGAGAGGCGCCAGTATGGGAGGGATGGGGTCATGTCGATACGGGGGGCTGCTTCGCAGCCCGGCGCGAGCAAGCTCGCTCACCCAGAAAGGCCCGCCCATCCCAGCAGGCTGTCACAGCTGGCCCAGCACCGGCGTATTCACGCGTACATCGGCATTTTGCCCGCGGTTGCGCAGCAGGTGGTCCATCAACACGATGGCCATCATCGCTTCGGCAATCGGCGTGGCGCGGATGCCGACGCAGGGGTCGTGGCGGCCCTTGGTGATCACGTCCACCGGGTTGCCGTGCACATCGATCGAACGCCCCGGCGTGGTGATGCTCGACGTGGCCTTGAGCGCCAGGTGCGCAACAATGGGCTGGCCGGAGGAAATACCGCCGAGGATGCCGCCCGCGTTGTTACTGAGGAAACCTTCCGGGGTCAGCTCATCGCGGTGCTCGGTGCCACGCTGGGACACGCAGGCAAAGCCAGCGCCGATTTCAACGCCTTTTACCGCGTTGATGCTCATCAGTGCGTGGGCCAGTTCCGCATCGAGGCGGTCGAAGATCGGCTCGCCCAGGCCAGGCTTGACGCCTTCGGCCACCACGGTGATCTTGGCACCGACGGAATCCTGGTCGCGGCGCAACTGGTCCATGTAGGCCTCCAGCTCCGGCACTTTGTCCGGGTCGGGGCTGAAGAAAGCGTTGTCTTCCACACTGTCCCAGGTCTTGAACGGAATTTCGATCGGACCCAGTTGGCTCATGTAGCCGCGAATAATGATGCCCTGGGTGGCCAGGTACTTCTTGGCAATGGCACCGGCGGCCACACGCATGGCAGTTTCGCGGGCCGAGCTACGGCCGCCGCCACGGTAGTCGCGTTCGCCGTATTTGTGGTGGTAGGTGTAGTCGGCATGGGCCGGGCGGAACAGTTCCTTGATCGCCGAGTAGTCCTTGGACTTCTGGTCGGTATTGCGGATCAGCAAGCCAATGGCGCAACCGGTGGTGCGGCCCTCGAACACGCCGGAGAGGATCTCGACTTCGTCGGGTTCCTGGCGCTGGGTGGTGTGGCGGCTGGTGCCGGGCTTGCGGCGGTCGAGCTCACGCTGCAGGTCTTCCAGGGACAGCTCGAGGCCTGGCGGGCAGCCGTCGACAATGGCGACCAACGCCGGGCCATGGCTTTCGCCCGCGGTGGTGACAGTGAACAGTTTGCCGAAGGTATTGCCGGACATGCAGGGCGCTCCGTGAAATCAGTTGAATCAAGTCAACCGTAATAACTTAAGGCGGCCAGTATACGCAGGCTAACCGACTAGTTCATCCTCGAAACCTTACCGGTAGACCTTGGTCCAACCGGCACCTTCCTCATGATGGCGCGATGATGCTGCGAGTTCTCCTGTTCACCTTGACTCTATTTACCGCCGTGGCCCAGGCCGCCTCCCCTGTTGTGCTGCAACGCCCCATCAGCCTGGACACCGGCAGCGGCGAGCTGTTCGGCTCGTTGCTGCTGCCTCAGTCTGACAAACCCGTGCCGGTGGTGCTGATCATCGCCGGTTCCGGCCCCACCGACCGCAATGGCAACAGTGCCGACGGCGCCCGCAACGACAGCCTCAAGCGCCTGGCCTGGGTGCTCGCGCGGCATAACATTGCCAGCGTTCGCTACGACAAGCGCGGCGTGGCCGCAAGCCTGGCCGCTACACCGGATGAACGTAACCTGACCCTCGATGCCTATGTGGCCGACGCCGTGGCCTGGGGCAAACTGCTCAAGGCCGATAAGCGCATGGGCCCGCTGATCGTGCTGGGCCATAGCGAAGGCGCCCTGGTCGCAGCCCTCGCCGCGCCTCAACTGGACCCGGCCGGGGTGATCTCCCTGTCCGGCAGCGCGCGCCCGGTAGACCAGGTGATCCGCCAGCAGTTGGCCGACCACCTGCCGCCTGCCCTACTGCTGCGTAGCAACGAGATCCTCGACCACCTCAAGGCCGGCCAGGTAGATGCCGATGTCCCTGGCCCTTTGGAGGGTATTTTCCGACCCAGCGTGCAGCCTTATCTGATCAGCCTGTTCCGCGCCGATCCCTCGGCCGCCTTCGCCAAGCTACGGATGCCGGCATTGATCATCCAGGGTACCAACGACATCCAGGTGGGTGTGGGCGACGCCCAGCAACTGAAAAAGGCCAAGCCTGACGCGCAATTGGCGGTGATCGAAGGCATGAACCACGTGATGCGCATCGTGCCCAACGACGTGCAGCAACAATTGGCCTCCTACAACGACCCGCAACTGCCTCTCGCCGCCGAGCTGGGCAGCCGCCTGGTACGCTTTATCGACGGACTTCAACCCCGTTAAGCGACAATTTGCCTCCAGTCCTGAGAGAAACGGCCGATAAGCCCAGAGTCGACAGTAAAAAGACTGTCGGCTTGCTGGGCTTGGACAGGATCGCGCCGCATGACAACCACTGAAGCAACACCGGAATCCACCGCCGAAACCCCGGCTGAAAAAACCGAGGCCGTCGACGCGGCGCCCCTGCCGTGGGCGGATGTCCAGGCCGAGCATTTCAAGATGCTGCGCCTGGCGCCACTGGCCACCGACCGCGCCACCGGCGTGCGGCCGTTGCGCTTCGTGCAGTTCGGCTATGCCGAGCGCAATGACAAACATCACAGCCTGTTGCGCATGGTCATCCAACTGCCAGGACAGCGGGTTCGCCGCGAACAGAATCATCTGGATATCTGGGTCGACCACGACAAGCACCGCGTGCACTTCGGCCCCGGCAACAGCCTGGAAATCGAACCGGCCAACCGCGGTATCGGGCGCTTCCTGGTAGCCCAAGGCGCCGCGTGGGCGAAGAAGAAGTGGTCACACTACCGCGTCGACGGCGTCGACCTGGCCAACAAAGATGCGTTGAACGAGGCCACCCGCCTGCGCCGCGATCATTTCCTGCGTATCCAGGGTTTTGATGTGGCCTATGCCGACGTGCAGCACCTGAAGGGCAACGTGCAGCCGGGCAAGGTCAGCGATGTGCTGGACAGCTGGAACACCGAGAAAGTGCAGTTCGTGGAGATTCTCGAAGCGGCGCAGATGCTGCAACAAGCCGAGCAGAACCTGGCGGAGCAGGAAGTGAAGCTGCGCAAGGAAGAGGAAAAGGTCACCAAGTTCAAGCGTGAAGACAGCGGGTTGCGTTTTACCATCACGTGCCTGGTGGCGTTCACGGTGTTTCAGGCGGGGTTGCTGATCTGGATTGCCACCCACCGGTAACTCAACTGTAGGCGCCCGGCTTGCCGGCGACGGCGACCTCGACAGTGCCATCGCCGGCAAGCCGGGCGCCTACAGATTGTGCGTCACACTCGGGCGGCGAAGACGGCCTGATGCTGGCGGCACTGCTCGGCCGTCAGCATGAACACACCGTGGCCCCCGCGCTGGAAGTCCAGCCAGGCAAAGTCCACTTCCGGGTACAGCGCCTCGACGTGCACCTGGCTGTTGCCCACTTCAACAATCAGCAACCCCTTCTCGGTCAGGTGGTCCGCCGCCTCGGCCAGCATCCTGCGAACCAGGTTCAAGCCGTCATCACCGCAGGCCAGGCCCAATTCCGGTTCGTGTTGGTATTCGTCGGGCATGTCGGCAAAGTCTTCGGCATCCACATACGGCGGGTTCGACACGATCAGGTCGAAGCGCTGGCCCGGCAGGCCGTCAAAGCCGTCGCCCTGCACGGTGTAGACGCGCTCGTCGACACCATGGCGCTCGATATTCTGGTTGGCGACTTCCAGGGCCTCGAAAGACAAGTCCCCCAGTACCACCTCGGCTTCCTGGAACTCGTAGGCGCAGGCAATGCCGATGCAACCGGAGCCCGTGCACAGGTCGAGGATGCGTGCCGGCGGCTGCGCCAGCCAGGGTTCAAAGCGGTTTTCGATCAGTTCACCGATCGGTGAGCGTGGGATCAACACGCGCTCGTCGACGATAAACGACAGGCCGCAGAACCAGGCCTCTTTGAGCAGGTAAGCGGTGGGCACGCGCTCATGGATGCGGCGATGCAATAAGCGCTGCACATGGGAGATTTCCTCTTCTTCCAGGTTGCAGTCCAAATAGCTGTCGGCAATTTCCCACGGCAGGTGCAAGGCGCCGAGCACCAACTGCCGGGCTTCGTCCCAGGCATTGTCGGTGCCATGCCCGAAAAACAGGTCTTCCCCATGGAAACGGCTGACAGCCCAACGGATGTGGTCGCGCAAGGTGCGCAGGCGGGATGTGATCACGGGGCAAGCTCCTGGAAAAAACGACTGGCAATTCTAGCAGTCTTCACCTGTACCGACGATGTACGAAAACCTTTCACCATCGGTCGGATTTCATTCAAATTGCCATCATTGTGTTAAACAGGCCCACCTCTTGACATGGCTGCACGTCAACAACGGCGTACCTTACGATGGTAGCGATTCACAGAACCGCTCAGCCAGTGGACAATGTCGCAAAAGCCCCCCTCACAGGAGCCCCAGAATGTCCGTTCCAAAGACGATGTTTCAACTCAGCGGTCGTGGTTACGCAGCAGCGAACCTCAGCCATGCGACCCTCGTGATCATCGACGCCCAGAAGGAATACCTCAGCGGTCCGCTTGCCCTCTCGGGCATGGACGCAGCGGTTGGCAATATCAAGCAGCTGGTCGCCGCGGCCCGCAACGCTGGGCGCCCGATCGTGCATGTGCGCCACCTGGGCACCGTGGGCGGCCTGTTTGACCCTCAGGGCGAGCGCGGTGAATTCATCCCGGGCCTTGAGCCTGAGGGCGACGAAACCATCATCGGCAAGCTGCTGCCCAGCGCTTTCCATGGCACCGGCCTGGAAAAACACCTGCAGGACCTCGGCTCCCTGGACCTGATCGTCTGCGGTTTCATGAGCCATTCCAGTGTCAGCACCACCGTGCGTGCCGCCAAGAACCTGGGCTTTCGCTGCACGCTGGTGGAAGACGCCTGCGCTACCCGTGACCTGCCTTACAAAGGCGGCATCCTCAGCGCCGAACATGTGCAGCAGACCGAAATGGCCATCATGGCCGACAACTTCGCCACCCTGGCGTTGACCAAAGATCTGATCTGATCGACCTTCTGATGAGCGGCGCAGCCTGTTTATGGCCCCGCTCATCCGCAAATGCCTTTCATTTGCTGCAATTGCCTCTGGTACAGGAACAACCTGTGTATTGTCCGGTCGAACGGCCGATACCCTGGAGGAAAGGTCGGAATGAAGATATCCGATGGTTTTGATGCTCGTCGCTTGCGCCCCAAGGGCCCAAGCAACTGGCGTCTGCGCCTGGTGGCCGGCATTGCCGCGCTGCTGGCGATTGTAGGTGTGCTGTTGGCCGGTGCTGGTGGCGCCGGTTTGTTCGGTCATTCGCCAGCCCTTGGCGAACTGAATGCCAGCCCTGGTGGCTCGGCAATTCTGTTGGTGGTCGGCCTGCTGGTACTGTGGCTGGGCGTCTGGTTGTGGCGGCGCAGCCGTCGGAAAATGCGCCAGCCGTTGTCGCTGAACATCGCTTCGCACCTGATGAAAAAGCACGACTGATGGCGCTTGGATAGCGTTTCCTGCGCCCCGGCCGCCGCGATTAGGTAAACTGCCCGCCCTTCGCGGAGGCTGACATGCAAGACGACGATTTTTCCCTGTTCAAAAACGAGCTGCGCGGCGTCAAGCCGATCAAGCACGACCGCGCCGATACCGGCAAACCCAAGGCTGACCGGGCGCAGATCGCCAAACTGCGCCAGGCTGCGACCGTGCGCACCGATGCCACGACCGTGGACGGCCTGTCGGACCAGTTCGTGATCGACGTCGGCCCCGAAGACGAATTGATGTGGGCCCGCGACGGCGTGCAGGAAAGCCAGATGCGCAAGCTCAAGGCCGGCCAGATCCCCTTCGAAGGCAGCCTGGACCTGCATGGCATGAACGTGGAAAAAGCCCGTGAAACCCTCTGGGCCTTCCTGGCCGAAGCGACCAAGTTCGAAATCCGCTGCGTGCGCGTCACCCACGGCAAGGCGGTGCGCCTGGACGGCAAGCGGCCAATGATCAAAAGCCACGTCAACACCTGGCTGCGCCAACACGCCCAAGTACTCGGCTTCACCTCATGCCAGGCCCGCCACGGCGGCGCGGGTGCGGTGTATGTGATGCTCAAGCGCACCATGATGGAAGGCCGCGACGAATAACAAGTGCCATCGTCAGGCTTGCAGCGATGTGTCCGCCACCGTAACCTTGCGCTTTGCGAAAATCCCACAGGTAGTTTCATGTCCCTG
Source organism: Pseudomonas lurida (assembly GCF_002563895.1). Classification (NCBI taxonomy): domain Bacteria; kingdom Pseudomonadati; phylum Pseudomonadota; class Gammaproteobacteria; order Pseudomonadales; family Pseudomonadaceae; genus Pseudomonas; species Pseudomonas lurida. Next base: position 4,413,002 of record NZ_PDJB01000001.1, read on the forward strand.
GAACAGAATTACACCGCGATCCTCGGCCAACTCGGCGAGGACGTTTCCCGCGAGGGCCTGCTCGACACGCCAAAGCGTGCCGCCAAGGCGATGCAGTACCTTTGCCGTGGCTATGAGCAGACTCTGGAAGAAGTCACCAACGGTGCCTTGTTCAGCTCTGACAACAGTGAAATGGTGCTGGTCAAGGACATCGAGTTGTACTCGCTGTGCGAACACCACCTGCTGCCGTTTATCGGCAAGGCTCACGTAGCGTATATCCCGAGCGGCAAAGTGCTGGGCCTGTCGAAGGTCGCGCGGATTGTCGACATGTATGCGCGCCGCCTGCAGATCCAGGAGAACCTCAGCCGCCAGATCGCCGATGCCGTGATGCAAGTGACGGGCGCATTGGGGGTGGCCGTGGTGATCGAAGCCAAGCACATGTGCATGATGATGCGCGGTGTGGAAAAACAGAATTCGTCGATGATCACCTCGGTGATGCTGGGTGAGTTCCGCGAAAACGCGGCCACCCGCAGCGAATTTCTCAGCCTGATCAAGTAACAGGCTGCGTACGAAAAGGCCGGCGTTCATCGCCGGTTTTTTTTCGCCCGTAAAATTCAGGTAAGCTGCCGCCCCTCAGTTATGGGCAAGAGGTTTCAGCCATGTTCGTCAAAGCACTTCGAGTGGGCCTCGGCCACGTCATCATCGCGGGCGACTTCCTGACCCGCCCACGCAAAAAGCAGCGGCCTGCCGAACAACAGGCGCAGGTGAATGCAGCGGCCAAGGAACTGACCCTCTATCAATTCCATGCCTGCCCGTTCTGCGTGAAAACCCGTCGCACCCTGCACCGCCTGAATGTGCCCGTTGCGTTGAAGGACGCGAAGAACAACGAGCAGGACCGTCAGACCCTGCTGGAGCAAGGCGGCAAGATCAAGGTGCCGTGCCTGCGTATTGAAGAGAATGGCCAGACCACCTGGATGTACGACTCCAAGGTGATCATCGATTACCTCGACAAGCGCTTTGCCGCTATCTGACAGACACCGCTGAGTCATGTGGGCGCTGGCGTGCCAGCGCCCACATTGGTTTCTGGGTGCTGTTAAAGGTCAAGGTCCAGCAATGCCGAGCCCAGGCACTTGCCATGGGCATCCAGCGCCAGCGAACGGGTGACCCCGCCACGCAGGATCCCCGGCAGCACGAAGTTCAGCGCCTGCACATTGGCCAACACATAACGCTGCACCGGTGCAGCACCAGGCTCGAGCAGGTCCGCAAAGAACGCAGTCACACGCTCGGCCGTCAGGTGCTCGCACAGCAACGGGTAATCCTCGGCACGGTACGCAATGATCGAGATATTCGACGTATCGCCCTTATCCCCGGTGCGGGAATGGGCCAGTGTGTGCAACTTCATGCTTCGATCCTCGGGTTGACCGCGCCACGCGGTAGCAATAACGACGCCACCGCCACGACCTGGCGTACGCTTTTACTCGCGCCACCGCCACCGGACGGGCCGTTGGTGTACAGGGTTTCGACTTCATTGCCGACGCGCACCGCGTCACTTCGCGCCGCACAGCGAGCTGCCACGCGCAGGCGCACTTCCCAGGGTTCGACCGTGCTGCGCGGCCCGTGGAGCGCGTCCATGCCGATCAGTTCGGCGCGCACGTCCTGCATCTTCACGCCGATCAGCTCAAGGCGCTTGAGGACGACATCTCGCGCCAGCTGCGCCCGTGCGATAGCACCGGGGCCACCGTAGGACATCTGCCCTTCGCCAATCCAACCCTCCAAATAACCGACACTGACCTTTAACTGCTCGGGTCGCGCACGCCCCCCCGCCCCTTGGGCGCGGACACGATCACTACCTTCTTCGACAAACCCCACCTGGGAAAAATCAGCCGTCACATCCGGCGTCAGGTACGCCGCGGGATCATGCACTTCATAGATGAGTTGCTCGATGCAGGTGGCGCGGCTGACCCGCCCACCGGAACCGCTGACCTTGGTGATCAAGGCTTCGCCATCGGCACTGATCTCGGCCAAAGGGAAGCCCAGGCGAGCCAGGTCGTCCACATCCTTGAAACCTGGGTCGGCAAAATAGCCACCGCTGACTTGGCCGGCGCATTCGAGCAAATGCCCTACCAGCGTGCCGCGTCCCAGGCGCTGCCAATCGTCCGCCGCCCAGCCGAACTCAAACATCTGCGGCGCCAGGAACAGTGAGGGATCGGCCACACGCCCGGTGATCACCACATCCGCATCAGCACCCAACGCCTCCAGAATGCCGTCGACGCCCAAGTAGGCATTCGCGGAAATCAGGCGCTCGCCCAGTGAACCGACAGTCTGGCCGTTATCCAGCAACCATTCGGGCTGCAAGGCGCTCAACACGTCGTCGCCGACCACCGCAGCGACTTTGAGGTCAACGCCCAACTCGCTGGCAATTCGCCGCACTTCAACCGCCGCCGACAGCGGGTTGGCCGCGCCCATATTGGTGATCACCCGCAAGCGACGACGCCCGGCCTTCACGCCAACAAACGGCAACACCCGACGCATGCGCTCACTGAGCAGCGGGTCATAACCGCCCTCCGGGTCGTTGATCCGCGCCTGTTGCGCCAAGGCAATCGTGCGCTCAGCCAGGCACTCGAACACCAGGTAATCCAGGTCACCCTGTTCGGCCAGTTCCACCGCAGGTTCGATACGGTCGCCGGAATAACCGGCACCGGAACCGATGCGCAAGGTTTTCATCTCAAATCACTCCCAGGAGCAATGCAGTCAGGGTCATCAACACCGACGCAGCAAACAGAAAAGGGATGGTGAAGCGCTGGTGATCGGCCAATTCGATCTTGCACAGGCCCACCAACAGGAAGGTCGCGGGGGTCAGCGGACTCACCGGGAAACCGGTGGTGTGCACGCCCAGCAACGACGCCTGGGCCACTTGCAGCGGGTCGACGCCGAGCGCCTTGCCAACTTCGGCGATCACCGGCATGACGCCGAAATAGTAGGAATCGGGGTCGAACAGCATGCTCAAGGGCATGGAAATAAAGCCCACGACGGCCGGGATCAACTTGCCGTGGCCGGCCGGAATCTGCGCCACCGCCACTTCGGCAATCGCCTTGAGCATGCCCGTGCCCTGCATGATCCCGGTGAACACCCCGGCAGCCAGCAGGATACTGGCCATGGTCAGGGCGGTCTTTGCGTGGGCATCAATGCGGGCGCGCTGAGCGTCGACATTCGGGTAGTTGATGCACAGCGCCACCACGGTGCCGAGCATGAACATCACCACGGGGTCGACCCAGCCGGCGATCATCACCACCATCACCAGCACGGTCAGCATCAGGTTGACCCAGAACAGGCGTGGCCGACGCAGCTTGATGTCATCGTCACTGAGTACCCGTTGCGGCACCGCATCCACGCTGGAGCCGGCGCCGAGGCCCAGGCGTTTTTCTTCGCGACGGCCGAGCCACCAGGCGCAGGCGAAGACAAAGATCAGACCGACAATCTGCACGGGGATCAGTGGCTGGAACAGGTCCGCCACCGGCACATGCAATGCTGCTGACGAACGCAACACCGGCCCCGTCCACGGCAAAAAGTTGACCCCGGCCGCCATCGCGCAGACGCAGGCAAGGATGCGTTTGTCGATGCCCAACCGCGTATAGAGCGGCAGCATCGCGGGCACCGTCACCAGGAAGGTCACTGCGCCGGAACCGTCCAGGTGCACCAGCAGCGCCAGGGTCGCAGTGCCTACGACAATTCGTGTAGGACGCGTCCCTACCGTGCGCAGTATGCGATCAATGATGGGGTCGAGCATACCGGCATCGGTCATGATGCCGAAAAACAGAATCGCGAACACAAACATGCCGACCACGGGGGCGACGTTCTTGATACCGGTAATGATGAAGGCGCTGGTTTGCAGGCCGAACCCGCCGAGCAGTGCGGCGATAATCGGCAAGGCGATCAGGGCCACCAGCGGTGATAGGCGTTTGCTCATGACGGCAGCGAGCAGGCACAGGATGGTGATGACACCCAGGGTAGCGAGCATGGTTACTCCAGAGCGGCCTTGGTGGCCGGTTATTGTTTTCCCTGGAGTATTGGAAGCAGGTTAGTCTTTGTAAATTGGAATATTCAGCCACCATCATTCGTAAAAACAAAATTAAGCTGACCCCCATGAAGAATTCAATCCAGCACATCCAGGCGTTTCTTGCCGTAGCCCGTACCGGCAGTTTCACCAAGGCCGCCAACGAACTGCACCTGTCGCCCTCGGCCCTCACCGTGCAAGTCCAACAATTGGAAGACTGGCTCGGCGTCGCCCTGCTCGACCGCAGCCCGCGCCACGTCAGCCTCACCGCCGCGGGCCGGGACGCCCGCGGGCCCATGCAAAAACTGCTGCTGGACCTGGACAACATCGTCACCGGCTCCCGTGACCTCGCCGCACTGCGCCGGGGGGTGGTCACCATCGCTGCCCTGCCCTCCGTGTGCGCCGGCGCGCTGCCGCCGGTTCTACGCCTGTTTCGGGAACGTTTTGCCGGGATCGAAGTGCGCCTGCATGACCTTGTGGCCCACCGCATTCATGCGCAAGTGCGCTCCGGCGAGGTCGATTTCGGTATCGGCGTACGTGCGCGGCTCAGCCATGGCCTGGATTTCGCGCCGGTGCTCAATGATCGCTTGTGTGCGTTTGTGCCGGAGGATCACCCCCTCACCCGCCACCCGTCACTGACCCTGGCACAACTGGCAGACCAGCCGATCATCCTCACCGGGCGCGACAGCAGTGTGCGTGAGCAAGTGGATGCGCTGTTCGATGAGTCGCGGCTGACGATGAACGCAGGCATGGAAGCCAACTACATGTCGACGGTGTTGGCGCTGGTGCGCCAGGGGCTGGGCATCAGTGTGCTACCGGAGTCGGCCGCCGACAGCCTGGAGGGGTTGACGCGCATCCCCATCGATCATCCTGGCGTGAACCGGGAGATCGGGTTGATCAGTCGCACCGGAATGGGCTTGAGCCCGGCGGCGCAACGGTGCTTCGAGCTGCTGAAGGAACAACTCAATGACTCACCCTCGAGCTGAATGCAGGCGCTGGCTTGCCTGCGATCATAGCGCCTAAGTGCAACCGACAGACTGCGTCGGCCGCGTCGCAGGCAAGCCAGCCCCCACCGTTTGACCGAGTGAATCAGCCCAGCATGGCGACATGCTTGGGATGACTGGCAACACGCTTCAACCACGCCTGCACACCAGGGTAGGCGTCCAGCTCAAAACCACCCTCGTTCGCCACGTGGGTATAGGCATACAAGGCCACGTCCGCGATGGAGAACTGATCACCCACCAGGTAAGGCGTCAACTGCAGTTGGCGTTCCATGACCTTGAGCGCCTTGTAGCCCCCTTTGTGCAGCTTCTTGTATTCCTCCATGCGGTCCTCCGGCAGCCCCAGGTAGAACTGGATAAACCGCGCCACCGCAATGTACGGCTCGTGGCTGTACTGCTCGAAGAACTGCCATTGCAAGACTTGAGTGCGCAGGCGCGGCTCGCTCGGCAGGAACTCGCTGCCATCGGCGAGGAAGTTCAGGATCGCGTTGGATTCCCACAAGCAGGTGCCATCTTCCAATTCCAGCACAGGGATCTTGCCGTTGGGGTTTTTCGCCAGGAATTCGGCGGTCTGGGTGTCACCCTTGAGGATGTCCACATCCACCCATTGATAGGGAATGCCCAGCAGGCTGAGCATCAACTTGACCTTGTAGCAGTTGCCCGACTTGTAATCGCCATAAACCTTGTACATGGGGCTCCCCTTATGCCGCTTGCGCGTGCTGTGCTTGACGGACCACCGCGGCCAGGCGCTTGAGACCTTCGTCCAGGCGGGCCGGGTCGATATGGCTGAAATTGAGCCGCAACGAGCCAAGGTGTTGGTCTGGCTCGGAAAAGAACGGTTCACCGGGCATGAACGCGACGTCCTGATCTAATGCTTGCGCCAACAAGGTGCGGGTGTCGAGCGGCTGTTTCAAGGTCAGCCAGAAGAATAATCCACCCTGTGGCACTTGCCAGTCGGCCAGTTCAGCGAAATGCCGTTGCAATGCCGCCTGGAACGCATCGCGGCGTTCGCGGTAGAAGCTGCGCAGTTGCGCCAGGTGCTGCTGGTACTTCGGCGTGCCGATCCACTGCATCGCCTGCCATTGGCCGACGCGATTGGTGTGCAGGTCTGCCGACTGCTTGAGCTTGAGCAGGTGCGGGAACAGGTCTGGGCTGGCGATCAGGTACCCGACCCGCAAGCCCGGCAACAGGGTCTTGGACACGGTGCCGGTGTAAATCCAGCTGGCCTTTTTCAGGCGACCGGCGATGGGTTTGGCGCTGCCGCCGTCAAAGGTGAGCTCGCGGTAGGGTTCGTCTTCGATCAAGGTCACGCCGAACTCATCGAGCAACGCCGCCACGGCCTCGCGCTTGGCTTCGCTGTAGCGCACGGCCGAGGGATTCTGGAACGTGGGGATCAGGTAGATGAACGCCGGGCGGTGGCGTTCGAGGTGGGTGCGCAACGCGGTGAGGTTCGGGCCGTAGGCCTCCAACTGCACGGTGAGACAGTCCGCGCCGAACAACTGAAAGATCTGCAGCGCGGCCAGGTAGGTCGGGCCTTCGAGCAGGATCTGCGTACCTTTGTCGATGTACAACTTGGCCGCCAGGTCCAGGGTCTGCTGGGACCCGCTGACGATCAGTACCTGGCTGGCCTGGCACGGTATGCCCAATGCCCGCGCCTGGGCGGCAAGCCGTTCGCGCAGTTGTGGTTCGCCTTCGCTCATGCCGTACTGGCCGATATTCAGCGGCATATCGTCCCAGTTCAACGCCGGCAGCATGGCTTCAGCGGGTAGGCCACCGGCGAACGACATCACTTCCGGGCGCTGGGCTGCCGCGAGGATTTCACGGATCAAGGAGCTTTTAAGGCGCGTAACACGTTCAGAGAAGGCCATAAGGTCACCGGTAGCGAAGCCTGGGGGAAATACGTCAAACTGGTTGACCGAAATTACGACGACTTGCACGGATACGTCAATATGCTTGACCTTAAAAACCCAACCGCCCAGCAGCAAGCCATGGAAGCGTTCTTCTTCGGCTATCAGGCGTTTACCGCCAAGGCCGACGAGATGCTCGAGCGCCGGGGCCTGAGCCGGGTGCACCAGCGCATCGTGTTTTTTATCGCACGCTACCCGGCATTGAGCGTGAAGGAACTGCTGGAACTGCTGGGCGTGAGCAAGCAGGCATTGAACATGCCGTTGCGACAGCTGCAGGAAATGCACCTGGTGGACAGCGTCGCGTCCGAGGCCGACAAGCGCAAACGCCTGCTGGCATTAAGTGAAGAAGGCCAGCGTTTCGAGCAGTCACTGCGGCGCGAACAAGTGAAATTGTTGCAGCGCGCATTCGGTGAAGCGGGCGAAGAAGCGGTGGCCGGATGGCTGGCGGTTAACCAGGCACTCGCAAACCAGCCTTGATCTCTGTGGCGAGGGGATGGCCTTTCATCTCTTTCGCAGTTCAAACCGAAAACATTATTTGCTTTCTTTGTATACAAAAGCATAATTCGCTTCGTGCGAGTTCCTGACCTATTGGTCAACAAAACCCGCCAGTACCTCAAAGCGCTGTTGCCCACATTTGTGACCGGCGCTGGAAATAACAATAAAACTCTTGAGGAGTACTCGCTGTGGATAGCCGCAAATCCGAAGCCCCGACGCTGGACATTGCCCCCTCACCGAACGGCTGGCTGGAACGCCTGTTCAAACTGCGCCTGCATGGCACCACAGTGAAGACCGAGCTGATCGCCGGCCTCACCACCTTCATCACCATGGCCTACATCATTTTCGTCAACCCGAACATCATGGCCGACGCCGGCATCGATCACGGCGCGGCCTTTGTCGCCACCTGCATCGCCGCCGCGCTGGGGTGCCTGCTGATGGGGCTGTACGCCAACTGGCCAGTGGGCCTGGCGCCGGGCATGGGCTTGAACGCGTTTTTCACCTACACGGTGGTCGGCACCATGGGCTACACCTGGGAAACCGCGCTGGGCGCGGTGTTCATTTCCGGTGTGCTGTTCATGGGCCTGACGCTTTCGCGGGTGCGTGAATGGCTGCTCAACAGCATTCCAGTCAGCCTGCGCCACGCCATGGGCGCCGGCGTCGGCCTGTTTCTTGGGGTGATCGGGTTGAAGACTGCCGGCATCATCGTCGACAGCCCCGCCACGTTGATCAAGCTCGGCTCACTGCATGAACCCGCGCCGCTACTGGCAGCCGTGTGCTTCCTGCTGATCGCCATCCTCAGTTACCACCGCGTGTTCGGCGCAATCCTGATCAGCATCATCGCGGTGACGCTAACCGGATGGGGCCTGGGCCTGGTGCACTACAACGGCATTCTGTCCACGCCGCCCAGTCTGGCCCCTACCTGGATGGCAATGGATGTAAAAGGTGTGTTCAATGTCAGCATGATCAGCGTGGTATTTGCATTTCTTTTTGTACACATGTTTGACACCGCAGGTACACTCATGGGCGTTGCGCAACGGGCCGGCCTGGTGAACGCTGATGGCAAGATCGATAACCTGTCCCGCGCATTGAAGGCCGACAGCGCTTCCAGCGTGTTCGGCGCGATGGTTGGTGTACCGCCGGTGACCAGCTATGTCGAAAGTGCTGCGGGCGTGGCGGCGGGTGGTCGCACCGGGCTGACGGCTGTCACCGTGGGCATCCTGTTTGTGGCGGCGATGTTTTTTGCACCGCTGGCCGGGATGATCCCGGCATATGCCACTGCGGGTGCGCTGATTTATGTCGCGATGCTGATGATGGCGAGCATGGCGCACATCAATTGGGATGAGGCCACCGACAGCATCCCCGCGATCGTCACTGCGATCATGATGCCGCTGACGTTCTCGGTCGCCGACGGGATTGCGCTGGGCTTTATCACCTACGTGGCGCTGAAGGCGGGTACTGGCAAGTACCGCGAGATTTCCGTCAGCCTGTGGGTGCTGTGCGTGATTTTCATCGCCAAGTTCATCTTTTTATAAGAAGGAGTAACGCATGACCCTGGAAACCTGGCTGCTGTTCAGCGGCGCTGCATTGATCGTGATCCTGATCCCTGGCCCACTGTCCTTGCTGATGATCAGCAACAGCCTCAACTATGGTCTGCGTCGCTCGTACCCGGCGTTCCTGGGAGGCGTGTTTGCCTCGGTCTGCCTGTTGAGCGCTTCTGCGCTGGGGCTGGGGGCGCTCCTGCTGGCCAGCGAGCAGCTGTTCAGTGCCCTGAAGATCCTCGGCGCGATGTACCTGTTCTACCTCGCCTGGCAAAGCTGGCAGCAATCTCGCCAGCCCAGCCAAGGCGCCGTGGTGCCCCAGGCCATCGCAACGCCGCGGTTTCGCGCGCTGTTCAGTCGCGCGTTCGTGCTGGGCGCCAGCAACCCCAAGGACATCCTGTTCTTTGCCGCCTTCCTGCCGCAGTTTCTGAACAGCGAACAACCCTTCCTGTCACAGCTGCTGGTCATGATCGCCACCTGGGCCGTACTCGACCTGCTGTGCAAATTGACCTATGGGCTCGGTGCACAGGGCGCCGCACGCTACTTGCGCAGCGGCAAGGGCCAGGTCGGGTTCAACCGCGTCAGCGCGGTGTTGTTCGGCGGGGCCGGAGCAGCCTCCCTGCTAAGCCGCTGATGGTTCATACACGCACAAAATAGACGCTGGGTGGGTCGGTCTGAAAGACCGGCCATTGAATGCCTGCCACAATTCGCACCAGTCGGTTTTCCTGCAGGGCGCGCTGGACGCCCACGAATGCAAGCGAGTCCGGATGAGCATTGATGGCGCTAATCAACCAGCGGTCCGTCAGCCTCTCCTTAATCTGAACACTCGCTCGCTCCACCCACTTGGGCACGATGTAGTACACCTTGCCGGAATTGGAAGAACGGTGGGTCGCGACCATTTCATGGATGACATGGAAGGCGCGTTTCACCTCGACTTCATAGACGTTGAAACCGTGCTGTTCGAGAACGGTGCGGATCGCCGCGCGCTGCGCAGTATTTCGCTGGGCGGCTCTTCCTGGCCCACTGAAACGCAACGCCGGGTCCACCCCTTGGGCCCTGAAGTCGACGCGAGTGAAACCCGGAGCCAAGCTCTCGTTGCCGATGCTGAGAGATCCGCCCCCCCTTTCGGTGGTCCGCAGCATCCTCAGCCAGTCATCCGTCTGTGCGGGCCGCTGCGCGCTTTGGGTCAACCAGTCGTCCAGCGTTGCGCGGATATTGAGCAGGTGGGTGGCCGAGACCGAGTAGGACGTATCCGCCAACTCAACCAATCGCCTGGCAGCCATTCTCTGGCTGTGAAGGGTCATGGTGGGGAAAGCAGCGCCTACATAGTGCTCCAAAGGCCGGTCAAACAGACGCGTATGCAGCTGCCAGTCCCCCACGGCATTGCGCGACACCGGTATAGGCTGCTCCCCACGTGCCGTCGTGGTCCAACGTTCGATATCAACGTAGGCACGAGAGACCAGCGGCTCATCCGGGCCGATAAACGCGATGCCGCTCCTGGGCGCATTGCTCCCCTCATTGAGCAACCTGTAGTACCCGAGTCCTGAGGCCGTTGCCGTGTCATACCCCGCACCGAGGTAGATGGCGTCGTAGGGAAATACCCGAGCGTGCGGCCTCACATGAAATGTCCCGAGCGCCGTAAACGCAGACATCTGTTCCGCAGGCACCTGGACCCTCCAATCGAACCAGTCGGTGGCCGGCGCAGGTGACTGGTAGATGCGTTTTTCCGTCGCCGCGCGCACGCTCGGTGGGCGCCAGTCTGGCGGCGTGGGTACTCGCGCCTGCCAAGGATTGAGCCTGCCAGAGCTCGGCCCCGCCATCGGCGCGTCTGCGCTCAGTAACCACTCCCTGGGCTGGTGGATGTGCAAGATCAATTCGTCCTGCCCCGGCGCCTGTGGGTTTTTCAGGCGAAACACCTGCTCGTTCCGGCGCCGGTACACCGGGTAATGATGGGTGTCATCCGCCACGAATGCCTCACCATTTTTCACATAGACCCCTTGCTCACCTGGCCCCTTCAAGGCGACGGCCGCGTCCGGTACGCCCTTGACGTTGAAACGCTCCAGGGCCTTGAGTCGAGCGACGGGTGCCAGGGGCGAGTCCCCAGGGCGCGAAGTCATGCGCAAGCGACGAATCCGCCCCAGCACGGCGCTCGGCCTCGGTCGTGCAACCCGGGCCACTGCGCTGCCCGGCTTTTTGGGCCCCGGTACAAAGTTCGATAACAGTTCGAAAGCCAGAAAGGCGGTCATGAAACTCACATCAACCGCATCATGGGCGTCGCCAAAACGGTGATACCGCCGAGCGACAAGCAGCAGCTCATAAAAATCGTTGAATATCCCGTACAACGGCGAGAAAAACGCCACTAACCTGCGCTGGGTGGCATCGCTCTGCTCGCCCAGGCGCCGGCTCCGATACGCCTGCAATGCCTGGCCGGAATGACTGGCACCCTGGGTCCGGCGTTGCAGTTCAAGCACGTTGGCGTGGTACAGCAATGCTTGGGCATTGCTGTGAGCGGTGGGGACAAGGGCCAGCCAGTGCTGGGGTTCACGGGTCATTTGCTCAAGGGTGTGTCGTTCGATCTCGTCCGCTAGCGGCGTCGGCTCCAGATGCTTGACGTTGAATGAACGAACAAACCCAGCTCCCCGCCAAATCCCTTTGAACAGGAAAAAACTCGGCGACAGGTCAAATACGTTGAATATCTGACCAGGTCTGCCGAGGGTGTCTGGATCATGGGGCATTGCCTCGAATGCCCAACCGGGTGCGACTTGCCGCGCCAGGGCCTTGGCGTGCTCAGGCATTGCACCGATGCGATTCAGTTCAGCGTGGGCCTGTTGCAGGCTGGCGTATTCGGTGAGAACCAGGGCGTGCGGAGCGTCGGGCCAATAGACCACGCAAAGTCCGGAAGGCTTGTCATGCACCAGCACGATACCGGCGATGTAGCGATCATGCAGCATCGTGTGGCCCACCAGATGAACCACGTGCAACTGCAATGCGTAGGGGGCCTTCAACAGGTCTTGCGGTGTTCGCGCCGCCATCGCCGTGGTGAACAGGCTTTGTGCCGCCGCCGACAGCCCCCGTTGAATCGCCGCGAAAAGATGATGCTGAACGCCGGTAAGCAAAGCGCGATTCAATAACGCGGGAATACGCCCTTCGCTGACCAGGGTGTGGGCATCGAGCCGCGGATAAAAAACGGTGTGGATCAACGCGTCGTATTGACCGCCGATATCCAGCGACGACGCCAGGCCGATCAAGTAATCGGCATTCAGCCGCTGCTTCCAGCCAGACTGCAGATAGCGGGCACGATGGAGTCGCCACTTTGTCCAGGGCGCCAGTGGGTCCAGGTTGTGCAACACCAGCTGCAACAGACTGAAGGCGGTCCGCGTGACGCTCGGGGTCAATCTTATAGATCGATCGCCCACCGTGCAGACCGGTGAATTCGCACAGAAGCTGCCATGGACATCATCGGGCAGGTCAATAAAGGGCTGGTCGATGTCCCATTGCGAGGAAATACCGTCCTCACTCAGGCGAGCCATCAAGGCGCGGCGGGCGAACGTCTCCAGGTCGGGCAGCACATCTTCCAGCCGGCGCTCGAATGCGAAGGCGTTGCTCAAGTGAACGCGCTGCACATGCAAGAAGTCTCGACGTTGGGCACGGGTTGCATGCGCCAACCAGGCAGGCAGTTTCTTCGCTTCAGACGCGGCCTGGCGCAGCAACTCGACATTCGCCAAAGCCTGGCCCAGGGCTCTATTGACGGGTATTTTCAGCTGCCTCTCCAACTCGCCCCTCAACAGCGCGCGACTCAACCCGGCGTCCTTCACCTCGGTGAAAATACGCGTAATGCCCTCGGTGCTTGTGTGCAATCGGTGGTAACTGTCCAGCATTTGCTTGAGCGCGGCCAGCGCCGGCTTGCCCTTGACTGCGCGGTAGCGCACAGCCAGCGTTTTACGCACGGCATGGGCACGCAGGTCGGAGCGCTTATCGCGCTCGATAGCGCCCCACAACACGGAGCCGTCAGGGCTGGCCAGGCTGGCCTTGAGACTGCGGGTCAAGGCGTCAAGACCGGCAAACGCCTTGATCCCTCCCTCTGTCCCGAACGCGTACAACACCACCGGACGCTGGCGGGCCGGGACCCGCAACGCAGCCGCCGTGGTGATCACCCAGATGTTAAGGAGGGGGTAGAAAGCGTCCGGCTCGCAGCCCACCGCGATTGACAGCACCTGGGTTTCACTGCGAGTGCGTCGAGCTGACAGGGGCTGCTCCACCACTTCGATCACCTGGTCATGATGGGCCGTACCGATCAACTTGAGCCGGTGCAGTAGCTGAACCTCGCAACGCAGGGCCTCGGTCTGGGCCTGCATAAACAGGGAAACACGCCTGGCAGTACCCGCCCCATCCGGGCGCTCCACCCAGAAAGCCAACTCGAGCAGTCGATGCTGCGCGTTGTGCAGCAACGTATTCATCACAGACGTATGCACACTGAGTTTGCCCAGCAGCGACGTGATCGCCCGATAAGCGGGAGTCTGCGCGCCGGGGTCATCCGCAGCGAGTAACGCGACCAGACCTTTTTCGTAGCGCTTGACCTGCTGCTCCGCGGTGCGCAGGGCCAAATCGGGGGCGCTGCTGGCGAAGACTATTTCTTCGCCCCGTCGTTGCCCGTCCCATTTAAGCAGTTGAGTGCGAATGAGGCCGAGCCGAGCGCCGCCGACCAGCTGTTTTCTGGCGTGCTGCACATGCGCGAGTAACAGGGCGGCATTCAGCGGTGGAGGCGCAGGCCGTTGGTCAGAAAACACCTGCGCAGCATAATCCTTCACGGCACACCCCAGCTCATTGCTCCATTGCCCGGCCAGCATCGCCAGGGCGCCCTGCTCCAGCGCATCGTCCATTACCTCCAAGCCGCGAACGAAGGTCGCCGACGATAAGTCCGCCGGCCGGTACGCCCCCTCACGGCGCCTTAACGGCAAGCAGTGCCAGAGGTCGTGGAACAGCGAGCGGTTCACGTCCAGCAGGGCACACTGAAGGGCGAAGAACGACGGGGCCTCGTAAAACGGGCGCACCGCACCCGGCAGGTAAATCACCTGCGGCGCGTCGCTGGGCTCGCCCTCGCGGTAAAGGTGCAACGCACCGGGAATCACGACCGCTGGCGTACCCGGCCACATTAATTGGCCGACTTTCACGCTCGCCCACGCCCCACCTGCCCGGTCGCGCGCTTCTGCGGTCGGGGCATCAATCAAGGCTTGGACCATCGCCATTGCGCGGCTTGAGAGTTCCTCCAGCTGCTGCGCCATGAAGGCGCGGTCAGCGAAGAGTGTTTTTTGCAACTCGACCCAACGCTCTCGGCGAGTGAGCCAGGACCCCAACACCAAGCCGTTCCAGTAGGCAGAGGCCACGTGATCCAGGCGCTCCAAGAGCCTCATCGCAATCACCCGCTGCAATACTTCCAGCGGCGTGTACGGGAATCGGTAATCCGGCCTCCCCTTGACGCTCAGGGCAGTGAACCGGTTGACGTTGATCACCACCGAGGGCAATACCAGCAACGACAATGCCCGCTCAGTCAACGTCTCGACTTTGCGGGGCGGGTCGGGCGGCTTGGGTTCGGTGAACACCAGGCTGTCAGGGTCGATCTCGAATTCCTTGCGCAGCTCGGCGCGCATCACCGCCAGAACCTTCGGCGAGCGCCCTAGCAGGCGGGCCAGTGCCTGCGTCGCCTCATTACACCGCCAGTCCGCAAGGGCGATTTGATTGATCAGGCGACTGGGATGGGGAGCGGTGTTGATCCGCCGCGTCAGCAGATCGCGAATCGACTGAGACGCATCGGCATCGTCTGTATCGACAGCCGGCGCAACGCTCGGGTGGTCGGGGACCAGGGTCATGGGGTTTTGTTCTCTGCGACGAAAACCCCAGCCTAGGCACTACCGACAGGTACAAGGTGCTAGATAGTTGAACGCAACCCGCGCAAAAAAAAGCCCGCAGTGTGGGCGGGCGAAAAACCAACGAAGAGCTTTGGGGGTGTGAAGCGAGGTGACGCTCAGCTACCGCGGTAGGTGGAGTAGCTGTATGGCGAAATCAGTAGGGGAACATGGTAGTGATCCTGCTCGGCGCTGATACCGAAACGCAGCACCACCACATCCAGGAAGGCCGGCTCCGGCAACTGCACACCACGGGCGCGGTAGTAGTCGCCGGCACTGAACTGCAGCTGGTACACGCCGCTGCGGTAATCGTCGCCCTGCAACAGCGGTGCATCGCAGCGGCCGTCGTTGTTGGTCAGGGCGGTGGCGACCAGCGCCAGCTGTGCGCCTTCGACGCGGTACAGCTCGACCTTGATCGCGCTGCCGGGGCAGCCGTGTGCGGCGTCCAATACGTGTGTGGTCAAACGTCCCATGGCGTCTATGCGCCTCCCGTGGTCAGTGGAAAGTGATCCGCACTTTTTCAGGGCATCAAAAAGCCGGCGATGACTGATTAAGACACTTTTTAAAAAAATTGTACACAATAAAAATCACAAACCATTGGATCCGCCCGCTGACATTGCCCTAAGGTGCGATCAACAAGTAATCGTTGCTTTTTAACGACCTTTTGTCCATTTGCTGACCAGTCAGGCAAGTTTCTTGCTACACCATCCTTACAGAGCCATCCAGAAAAAATGCGGAAATGCAGGCTTACAAAGTTGGCGACAAGTTGTATACAATCACTCATCGCTGTGACGCCACCCAGTCTTTTCACTGCCCGGCCGCCACACACACTTGCTACCACGAACAAGAAGGAAGACTGCAGTGAGCGCTGACTACCCACGCGACCTGATCGGTTACGGCAGTAACCCTCCTCACCCCCACTGGCCGGGCAACGCGCGCATTGCGCTGTCTTTCGTACTCAACTACGAAGAAGGCGGCGAGCGCAATATCCTGCACGGCGACAAAGAATCCGAAGCCTTCCTGTCGGAAATGGTCTCGGCCCAGCCACTGCAGGGCGAGCGCAACATGAGCATGGAGTCGCTGTACGAGTACGGCAGCCGTGCCGGCGTGTGGCGCATCCTCAAGCTGTTCAAGGAATTCGACATTCCGTTGACCATCTTCGCCGTGGCCATGGCCGCCCAGCGCCACCCGGACGTGATCCGCGCGATGGTTGCCGCCGGCCACGAGATCTGCAGCCACGGCTACCGCTGGATCGACTACCAATACATGGATGAGGCCCAAGAGCGCGAGCACATGCTCGAAGCCATCCGTATCCTCACCGAACTCACCGGCGAACGCCCACTGGGCTGGTACACCGGGCGCACCGGCCCCAACACCCGGCGGCTGGTGATGGAGGAAGGCGGCTTCCTCTACGACTGCGACACCTACGACGACGACCTGCCCTACTGGGAACCCAACAACCCGACCGGCAAGCCGCACCTGGTGATCCCCTACACCCTGGACACCAACGACATGCGCTTCACGCAGGTGCAGGGCTTCAACAAGGGCGACGACTTCTTCGAATACTTGAAAGACGCGTTCGACGTGCTCTACGCCGAAGGGTCCGAAGCGCCGAAAATGCTTTCCATCGGCCTGCATTGCCGCCTGATCGGCCGCCCTGCGCGCCTGGCTTCGTTGAAGCGTTTTATCGAATACGCCAAAGGTCATGAGCAGGTGTGGTTCACACGCCGTGTCGATATTGCCCGGCATTGGCAGGAAACCCACCCGTACACGGGAGCGGCAAAATGACTGCGTTCCACACCTTGAAACCCTCGACCCTGAGCCGCGATGAGTTTGTCGCTGCCTTCGCCGATATCTACGAACATTCGCCATGGGTGGCCGAAAAGGCCTTCGACCTGGGCCAGGATGCCTCGATCGATCAGATCGAAACCCTGCACCAGCGCATGAGCGACATCCTGTTGAGCGCCGATCACACCAGGCAACTGGCGCTGATCAACGCTCACCCGGACCTGGCCGGCAAAGCCGCCGTCCAGGGGCAACTCACCGAAGCCAGCACCCATGAACAGGCTGGCGCCGGTATTCACCAATGCACGGCCGAAGAGTTTTCTCGCTTCACCGAGCTGAACGACGCCTACAAGGCCAAGTTCAAGTTTCCCTTCATCATGGCGGTAAAAGGCAGCAACCGGCACCAGATCCTCGCCGCGTTTGAAACGCGCATTCACAACTCGGTCGACGCCGAGTTCAAGTGTGCCCTGGCCGAGATCAACAAGATCGCGTTGTTCCGATTACTGACTCTTTAAGCAGACCTGGCCCGAGCGGTTCATGAACGCCCAGGGCCTGGCGAGCATCCCAAGCCACTCTATTTAAGGCAGACAAGAAGAATGAAAGCTTACGCCGTACCTTTCGAGAAGTTCGTCAACCTGGCCGACGCCCGCCTGGGCACCAAAATCATCTCCGTTACCGATGACTGGTTCGCCGACGCCAACCGCCTGTTCCAGCCGACCCCGGCCGTGTGGAAGGAGGGCGTTTTCGATGACAACGGCAAGTGGATGGACGGCTGGGAGTCGCGCCGCAAGCGCTTCGAAGGCTACGACAGCGCAGTGATCCGCCTGGGCGTGCCGGGTTCGATCAAGGGCGTGGACATCGACACTTCATTCTTCACCGGCAACTTCCCACCGTCGGCGTCCCTGGAAGCCTGTTTCCTGGCTTCGGGCGAGCCGGATGACAACACCCAGTGGGTGGAAGTGCTGTCGGCCGTCGAGCTGCAAGGCAACAGCCACCACTACCACGAGATCAACAACGACCAGGCCTTCAGCCATCTGCGCTTCAACATCTACCCGGATGGCGGCGTAGCCCGCCTGCGTGTGTACGGCGTGCCGTTCCGCGACTGGTCTTCGGTAGGCGACAACGAACAGGTCGACCTGGCCGCCGCCTTGAACGGCGGGCGTGCCCTGGCGTGCTCCGATGAACACTTTGGCCGCATGAGCAACATCCTCAACCCAGGCCGTGGCATCAACATGGGCGACGGCTGGGAAACCGCGCGTCGTCGTACGCCGGGCAATGACTGGGTGATCGTCGCCCTGGGCCATCCCGGCGAGATCGAGAAGATCATCGTCGACACCCTGCACTTCAAGGGCAACTACCCGGACACCTGCTCGATCCAGGGCGCGTTCGTGAAGGGCGGCACCGACAGCCAGATCGAAACCCAATCGCTGTTCTGGCGCGAACTGCTGCCGGCACAAAAGCTGGAAATGCACGCCGAACACACCTTCGCCGAGCAGATCAAGGCGCTGGGGCCGATTACCCACATCCGCCTGAACGTGTTCCCGGACGGCGGTGTGAGCCGCCTGCGTGTGCTCGGTAAGGTCGCGAAATAAGGGTGGGCCCAATCGCGGGCACGCCCGGCTCCCACAGGGGTATGCGGTCAAATGTGGAAGCCGGGCGTGCCCGCGACAGCGGTAGACCAGACAACATCACATTCGAAAATTTAAGAAGACAGCCATGCGCACACTGATGATCGAACCCCTGACCAAAGAAGCCTTCGCCCCTTTCGGAGACGTTATCGAAACCGATGGCAGCGATCACTTCATGATCAACAACGGGTCGACCATGCGCTTCCACAAACTGGCGACGGTGGAAACCGCCCAGCCAGAGGACAACGCGATCATCAGCATCTTCCGCGCCGACGCGCTGGATATGCCGCTGACCGTGTGCATGCTGGAGAGACACCCGCTGGGCAGCCAGGCCTTCATTCCGCTGCTCGGCAACCCCTTTCTGATCGTGGTCGCGCCACTTGGCGATGAACCTGTATCGGGCTTGGTCCGCGCCTTCGTCACCAACGGCAGGCAGGGCATTAATTACCATCGCGGCGTCTGGCACCACCCGGTGCTGACGATCGAAAAGCGGGATGACTTCCTGGTGGTTGATCGCAGTGGCACAGGCAATAACTGCGATGAGCATTTTTTCAAAGAGGATGAGCGGTTGATCCTCGCCCCCCACCAATAAGAGAAGGTCTGATCACCCGACAACAAGGGTGACAGGCGAGAGGTAAAGACTGTGGAAGCACATTTGATGGAATGGCTGAACCTGAGCGTGCGCTGGGTTCACATGATCACCGGCGTCGCGTGGATCGGCGCTTCTTTCTACTTCGTCTGGCTGGAAAACAACCTCAATCGCGTCAACCCCAGGAACGGCCTGGCCGGTGACTTGTGGGCGATCCACGGTGGCGGTATCTACCACCTGGAAAAATACAAACTGGCTCCTCCGACCATGCCGGACAACCTGCACTGGTTCAAATGGGAGGCCTATTTCACCTGGATGTCGGGCATTGCGCTGCTGTGCGTGGTGTTCTACTGGAACCCCACGCTGTACCTACTGGCCCCAGGCAGCAGCCTCAGTGGCCCGGAAGGCGTACTGCTGGGCATTGGCTCATTGTTCGCCGGCTGGTTCATCTACTCCTTCCTCTGCGACTCGGCCCTGGGCAAGCGCCCTGCCCTGCTCGGCTTGATCCTGTTCGTGCTGTTGATTGCCGCCGCGTACGGCTTCAGCAAAGTGTTCAGTGGCCGTGGCGCCTACCTGCACGTGGGTGCGGTGATTGGCACCATCATGGTGGGCAACGTGTTCCGCATCATCATGCCGGCGCAACGCGCGCTGGTCGCGGCGATCGCGGAGAACCGCACGCCGGACCCGGCGCTGCCGGCCAAAGGGCTGCTGCGTTCGCGTCACAACAACTACTTCACCTTGCCAGTGCTGTTCATCATGATCAGCAACCACTTCCCGAGCACCTACGGCAGCGAATACAACTGGCTGATCCTGGCCGGTATCGCGGTGGCGGCGGTGTTGGTGCGGCACTACTTCAACACGCGGCATAACAGCCAGAAGTATGCGTGGACCTTGCCGGTAGGCGCCTTGGCGATGATTTGCCTGGCGTATGTGACCGGGCCAAAACCGATGTCGGCCGCACCGGAAGTGGCCAAGGCACCGGCAGCGATCGAGTACCAGCCATTGCCGGAAACGGCCTTGGGGGGTGGTTTGAAACCTGCCGCGCCTGCTGCCCCTGCCGAACCGGCTGCAGCACCCGCTGCGCCTGCCCAGGCGACGATTGATTTCGACAAAGTGCACGGGGTCATCCAGGAACGCTGCGCCGTGTGCCACTCGGCCAAGCCCACCAGCCCACTGTTCAGCACCGCGCCGGCGGGGGTGATGTTCGATACCCCGGCGCAGATCCAGCAGCAGGCCGCGCGCATTCAGGCGCAGGCCGTGGCGAGCCAGATCATGCCGCTGGGCAACATCACCCAGATGACCCAGCAGGAGCGTGATCTGATCGGCACCTGGATCAATCAGGGGGCCCGCACCAACTGACCGACTCACAGAGACCCAGAGTGGGCGCTGGCTTGCCTGCGATAGCGGTGTATCAGTCACCCAGAAGGTTGGGTGACTCACCGTCATCGCAGGCAAGCCAGCGCTCACAACCAGGACTTTTAGCGTTTTGAAGATTGAGTTCCACCCGGCAATTGAATGCCAAACAACACAAAAATAAAAAAGATCCGAGGTGTTGCATGACCGAGTTAGTCGAACCGCAGATTCCTGCCGCGCCCGCCATGGTGCGGCTGCCCCTCTTGCAACTGATTCTGGTAGGCCTGCAACACGTCTTGCTGATGTACGGCGGCGCCGTCGCCGTGCCCCTGATTATTGGCCAGGCCGCAGGGCTGAGCCGGGAAGAAATCGCCTTCCTGATCAACGCCGACCTGCTGGTGGCCGGCATCGCCACCATGGTGCAGTCGTTCGGCATCGGCCCGGTGGGCATCCGTATGCCGGTGATGATGGGCGCCAGTTTTGCCGCCGTCGGCAGCATGGTCGCCATGGCCGGCATGCCGGGCATCGGTTTGCAGGGGATCTTCGGCGCGACCATCGCTGCTGGGTTCTTCGGCATGCTGATCGCGCCATTCATGTCCAAGGTCGTGCGCTTTTTCCCGCCGCTGGTGACCGGCACGGTGATCACCGCGATCGGCCTGTCGCTGTTTCCGGTGGCCGTGAACTGGGCCGGGGGTGGCAGCGCCGCCGCGACCTTCGGCTCACCCATCTACCTGGCGATTGCCGCACTGGTACTGGCCACCATCCTGTTGATCAACCGCTTCATGCGCGGCTTCTGGGTGAACATCTCGGTGTTGATCGGCATGGGCCTGGGCTACGCCTTGTGCGGGGCGATCGGCATGGTCGACCTCGGCGGCCTGGCCCAGGCGCCATGGGTGCAAGTGGTCACGCCGCTGCACTTCGGCATGCCCACCTTCGAGTTGGCGCCGATCCTGTCGATGTGCCTGGTGGTGGTGATCATCTTTGTCGAGTCCACTGGGATGTTCCTTGCGCTGGGCAAGATCACCGGCCAGGACGTCACGCCGAGGATGCTGCGCCGTGGCCTGTTGTGTGATGCCGGCGCGTCGTTCGTGGCGGGTTTCTTCAACACGTTTACCCACTCCTCGTTCGCCCAGAACATCGGCCTGGTGCAGATGACCGGCGTGCGTTGCCGCTCGGTGACGATCATGGCCGGGGCCTTCCTTATCGTCCTCAGCCTGCTGCCCAAGGCCGCCTACCTGGTGGCGTCGATACCGCCGGCGGTACTCGGGGGCGCGGCCATTGCGATGTTCGGCATGGTGGCAGCCACTGGGATCAAGATCCTCCAGGAAGCCGACATCGCCGACCGTCGCAACCAGTTGCTGGTGGCGGTGAGCATCGGCATGGGCCTGATCCCGGTGGTGCGTCCGGAGTTCTTCGCCCAGTTACCGCTGTGGATGAGCCCGATCACCCACAGCGGCATCGCCATGGCCACCCTCAGCGCGTTGTCGCTGAATATCCTGTTCAACATTCTCGGTGGCGCTGAACGGCCTGCCGTTGCTCATACGCATTGATTCCTTTGTTAGTAAAACAATAACAACAAACAGGGAACACCCACATGCACGCCATTCACCTGGGGCCGGCCACGAGCCGTGCCCCATTCTCGCCCCACGCGCTCTTTTACGGCGCACTTGAGCCCAGGCTTTGGAGCCAGTATTCTCCGCGCCCGCTCGAATCGACTCAAAAAAAAACAGCGAATGTAAAAGCTGACTGCAAGGCCAACTTATCCCGGCCTTATGTCTGCGGCCAAAGTGCGCAAACGTCCTCTGAATTCGACTGCATCCGATGCAGCCGACGGGGATTTTTTGGCTTTTTAAACACCTTGGCGCAGCTCTTGCTAAAAGCACTAAAGCTGACCGAACAGACGATTTTTGCAGCGAACCAAAAGGCGCCACACCAGAGCGCCTGCGTAGAAGAAAAACCATAAAACTTTAACTCGGGAGCAACCGAATGAAACCTATGTTCAAAGGCCTGATGCTGGCGGGATCCCTGCTGGCCGGTGGCCAAGCCGTGGCCGGTGACCTGTTGCAGTGGCAGAACAACAGCCTGACTTACTTGTGGGGCAAGAACTTCACCGTCAACCCGCAGATCCAGCAAACCGTCACGTTCGAACATGCCGATGCCTGGAAGTACGGCGACAACTTTTTCTTTCTCGACCGTATCTTCTATAACGGCAAGGAAGACGGCAACGTGGGTCCGAACACCTACTACGGCGAGTTCAGCCCACGTTTGTCGTTCGGCAAGATCCTGGACAAGGACCTGTCATTCGGCCCGATCAAGGATGTGTTGCTGGCACTCACTTACGAGTTCGGCGAAGGCGATAACGAGTCGTACCTGGTCGGCCCTGGTTTCGACTTGAACATCCCCGGTTTCGATTACTTCCAGCTGAACTTCTACCAGCGCCAGACCGAAGGCAATCGCCCGGGTGACGGTGTGTGGCAGATCACCCCGGTATGGTCGTACACGATCCCGGTGGGCAACTCGAATATCCTGATCGACGGCTTCATGGACTGGGTGGTCGACAACGACAAGAACGCCCGTGGTACTTACCACGCCAACCTGCACTTCAACCCGCAGGTCAAATATGACTTGGGCAAGGCGCTGCACTGGGGCGACAAGCAGTTGTATGTGGGTTTTGAATACGACTACTGGAAGAACAAGTACGGCATCGAAGACTCCGGCGCGTTCAAGACCAACCAGGACACGGCGAGTTTCCTGGTCAAGTATCACTTCTGAGTAAATACCGCGTAAGCCATGTGGGAGCGGGCGTGCTCGCTTCCACATTCAGTTCGGCGTCAATCCAAGGAACCTCGATAATTCCTCACGCTTGGCCAGCGCATCTTTGCGCCCCAGCTCGATCAATTCGCTGCAATACCCCGCCTCGAACAACAAGTAACTCAGCACCCCCGCCCCGCTCGTCTTGGTCGCCCCCGGCCCCCTCAAGAACAAACGCAATGCCGCTGGCAATTCCTGCCGATGCCGCGCCGCGATTTCGTCGATGGGTTGGCTCGGCGCAATCACCAGCACCTCCACCGCCGCCACCCCAGGCGCGGCATGGCTGAACTGGTTCAAGCGCTCCAGCAATTCGATATCGCCTTCAAGGCTGTCAATGAACGTGCTGTTGAGCATGTGCCCACCGATCTGCGCCAGGGTTGGCTGCTGGCCGGTATAAGTGCGCTGCGTCGCCGGTTCGTTACCCCGCGGGTTGCCGCTGACACCGACCACCAGCACCCGGCTGGCCCCCAGGTGCAAGGCCGGGCTGATCGGCGCCGACTGCCGTACGGCACCATCGCCGAAATACTCTTGGTCGAGCTTCACCGGGGCAAACAGCAAGGGGATCGCCGAACTGGCCAGCAGGTGTTCAACCGTCAGTTGGGTCGGAACGCCGATGCGACGATGGCGCAACCAGGCGTCGATGGTGCCGCCGCCCTGGTAGAAGGTCACCGCCTGCCCGGACTCATAGCCAAAGGCCGTGACTGCGACGGCGTGCAAGTGCTTTTGACGGATGGCTTCGTCAATGCCGTCCAGGTTCAAGCGCTCCTGCAGCAACTCGCGCAGCGGCGAGCTGTTCAGCAGTGCCACCGGCACTTGGGCGCCGAGGCCCAGCAGGCTGTGGATGAGAAAGCGGCCGGCCTGGCGAATCACCCCGGGCCAATCGCTGCGCAACACCAAGTGGCTGCGAAAGCCCTGCCAGAAGGCGGTGAGGCGTTGGATGGCCGCCGTGAAATCCATCGCGCCACTGGCCAGGGTCACGGCGTTGATCGCGCCGGCCGACGTGCCGACGATCACGGGAAACGGATTGGGCGCCCCTGGCGGCAACAGCTCGGCAATCGCCGCCAATACCCCTACCTGATACGCCGCTCGCGCCCCGCCACCGGAAAGAATCAAGCCTGTAACCGGTTCAGCTGGGCGCATTGCGTCACTCCATGTGGGGAAAGTCGGTATTGTCAGCGGCGTTTTTCGTACAGCTTAGCTTCACCCGGTGGCCGGCTCTTGAAGCGGCGATGGGTCCACAGGTATTGCTCGGGGCATTCACGTACTGACGCTTCGACCCACTGGTTGATGCGCAGGCAGTCGACTTCATCGCTTTCACCGGGGAAGTCGGTCAAGGGCGGGTGGATCACCAGGCGGTAGCCACTGCCATCAGCCAGGCGCTCTTGGGTGAACGGCACCACCAGCGCCTTGCCCAGGCGGGCGAACTTGCTGGTCGCGGTCACAGTGGCAGCCTGGATGCCGAACAGCGGCACGAAGATACTTTGCTTGGCGCCGTAATCCTGGTCCGGTGCATACCAGATGGCGCGACCGGCGCGCAGCAGCTTGAGCATGCCGCGCACGTCTTCGCGCTCCACGGCGAGCGAATCGAGGTTATGACGTTCACGGCCACGGCGCTGGATGTAGTCGAACAGCGGGTTGCCGTGCTCGCGGTACATGCCATCAATGGTGTGCTTCTGCCCCAGCAGCGCTGCGCCGATTTCCAGGGTGGTGAAGTGCAGGGCCATGAGGATCACGCCCTTGCCATCCAACTGGGCCTGCTTGAGGTGTTCCAGGCCTTCGACGTGGGCCAGGCGTGCAAGGCGCTGGCGCGACCACCACCAGCTCATGGCCATTTCAAAGAACGCGATGCCGGTGGAGGCAAAGTTTTCCTTGAGCAGGTGCTTACGCTCTTTGGCAGATTTTTCCGGGAAGCACAGTTCCAGGTTTCGCGCGGCGATGCGGCGACGTTCGCCGGCCACACGGTACATACCCGCACCCAGCAGGCGACCAATGGTCAGCAGTGCACGGTACGGCAGTTGGGTGACCAGCCATAGCAGGCCGAGTCCCAGCCATAACAGCCAAAAGCGCGGGTGAAAAAATACAGCTCGAAAACGCGGGCGATCCATTACAGATTCCGGTAAAGACAAGGGCCGCGCATTCTACAACGGTTCGACTCGGCTTGCGGCCCGTGAGTGTTCTCGTTATAAGTCTCGACACTTTTCGTGACAAGCCGCTTTTGCCGACCATGAGCCAAACCGAACCGCTAGACCAAGATCCCGTGTTCCAGCTGAAAGGCAGCATGCTCGCCATCACCGTGCTGGAACTCGCCCGCAACGACCTCGACGCCCTGGACCGCCAGCTCGCCGCCAAGGTCGCCCTGGCGCCGAATTTCTTCAACAATGCCCCGCTGGTGCTGGCCCTGGACAAACTGCCCGCTGGCCAGGGCAGCATCGACCTGCCCGGCCTGATGCGCGTCTGCCGCTCCCATGGCCTGCGCACCCTGGCGATTCGCGCCAGCCGTATTGAAGACATCGCCGCCGCCATCGCCATTGAACTGCCAGTACTGCCACCGTCCGGCGCGCGCGAGCGTCCGCTGGAACCATTGGTCGGTGAAGAGAAGAAAAAACCGGAAAAACCGCCCGAGCCTGCGATCAAGCCTACAAAGATCATCACCTCGCCCGTACGCGGCGGACAGCAGATTTACGCCCAGGGTGGCGACCTTGTGGTGATCTCCTCGGTCAGTCCGGGGGCGGAACTTCTCGCCGATGGCAACATCCATGTATACGGCCCGATGCGCGGACGTGCCCTCGCCGGCATCAAGGGTGATACCAAGGCCCGTATTTTTTGCCAGCAGTTGACCGCTGAGCTAGTGTCCATCGCAGGCCAGTACAAGGTTTCAGAAGATTTGCGCCGTGATCCGCTGTGGGGGGCTTCGGTGCAGGTCAACCTGTCGGGCGATGTGTTGAACATCATCCGTCTTTAACGGATACTGCCGCATTTTCCAAGCATCTCTAGACTCTGATAGCACAGCGAAACCGGCAAGACTTGCGTAGGAATAATTGGAAGTGGCGTTTCTCCCTGGGAAACCCCATCTTTTTCCTACAAAGGCTGTCCGCCTGCAGCGAGTTCCAAGAGATGTTTTTCAGGGACCGAAAGTCCTTTTTCCTTAGGGGTGAAACACCTTGGCCAAGATTCTCGTGGTTACATCCGGCAAGGGTGGTGTGGGTAAGACCACCACCAGCGCCGCTATCGGTACCGGTCTCGCTCTGCGCGGCCACAAGACAGTTATCGTCGACTTCGACGTCGGCTTGCGTAACCTCGACCTGATCATGGGCTGCGAACGCCGCGTGGTGTATGACTTCGTCAACGTGGTCAACGGTGAAGCCAACCTGCAACAGGCCCTGATCAAGGACAAGCGCCTTGAGAACCTGTACGTACTGGCTGCCAGCCAGACCCGCGACAAAGACGCGCTGACCAAGGAAGGCGTAGGCAAAGTCCTCGCCGAGCTGAAGGAAACCTTCGAATACGTGGTCTGCGACTCCCCGGCTGGTATCGAGACGGGTGCTCACCTGGCGATGTACTTCGCCGATGAAGCCATCGTGGTGACCAACCCGGAAGTCTCTTCCGTCCGCGACTCCGACCGCATGCTCGGCCTGCTCGCCAGCAAATCCAAGCGCGCCGAAGAAGGCCAGGACCCGATCAAGGAGCACCTGTTGCTCACCCGCTACAACCCTGAGCGCGTCAGCAATGGCGAAATGCTCGGCGTTGAAGACGTGAAGGAAATCCTCGCAGTGACCCTGCTGGGTGTTATTCCAGAATCCCAGGCCGTCCTGAAGGCTTCCAACCAGGGTGTTCCGGTGATTCTTGACGACCAGAGCGACGCCGGCCAGGCGTACAGCGATGCAGTCGATCGCTTGCTGGGCAAGACCGTGGAACATCGCTTCCTCGATGTTAAGAAGAAGGGATTCTTCGAGCGTATCTTTGGAGGCAACTAAACAATGAAATTTCTCGACTTCTTTCGCGCCAACAAAAAGCCAAGTACCGCGTCGGTAGCGAAAGAGCGTCTACAGATCATCGTGGCGCACGAACGCGGCCAACGCAGCACGCCGGACTACCTGCCAGCCTTGCAGAAGGAACTGGTCGAGGTGATCCGCAAGTACGTCAATATCGGCAACGATGACGTGCATGTCGCCCTGGAAAATGACGGCAGCTGCTCGATTCTGGAACTCAATATCACCCTGCCTGATCGTTGATCGAAAAGGCGGCTGCCACGGCGGCTCGTTCACCCTGATGCCTTTTTGGGCATTGGGTGGGCGAGCCGCCGTTGGCGTTTGTTACGAGGCTGTTTAATGCCGTTGTCCACTATCCACATCCTTCATCAGGACGACGCCGTCCTGGTGGTGAACAAGCCCACCCTGCTGCTCTCGGTGCCTGGCCGCGCCGACGACAACAAAGACTGCCTGATCACCCGCCTGCAGGAAAACGGCTACCCCGAAGCCCGTATCGTGCATCGCCTGGACTGGGAAACCTCGGGGATCATCCTGCTGGCCCGGGACGCCGACACCCACCGCGAACTGTCCCGCCAATTTCACGACCGAGAAACCGAAAAGGCCTACACCGCCTTGGCCTGGGGTCAACCGGAACTGGACAGCGGCAGCATCGACCTGCCTCTGCGCTATGACCCGCCAACCAAGCCACGCCACGTGGTCGATCATGAATTCGGCAAGCACGCGCTGACCTTCTGGAAAGTGCTGGAACGCTGCGGCGACTGGTGCCGCGTCGAGCTGACGCCGATCACCGGGCGCTCGCACCAGTTGCGTGTGCACATGCTGTCCATCGGCCACCCGCTGCTGGGTGACGGCCTGTACGCCCATGAACAGGCCCTGGCCGCCTGGCCACGCCTGTGCCTGCACGCGAGCATGCTGAGCTTCACCCATCCGCAAACCGGCGAGCGCTTGCGCTTCGAGTGCCCCGCCCCGTTCTAAAATTGGCAATACGATCAAAATGTGGGAGCGGGCTTGCTCGCGAAGGCGGTGGATCAGTCAGCCTATTGAGTGACTGACGCACCGCCTTCGCGAGCAAGCCCGCTCCCACAGTGAGTTCTGCGTCAGTTCTAGACACCGAGTGAAACCAATACGGTAAACTCCGCGCATTGCTGTCTGGAGCTATTTATGCGCGAAGCGTTGAATCAAGGCCTGATCGACTTCCTCAAGGCCTCCCCTACTCCTTTTCATGCCACCGCGGCCCTGGCCCTGCGCCTGGAAGCGGCCGGCTACCAGCGCCTCGACGAGCGCGAAACCTGGAACACCGAAGCCAACGGGCGCTACTACGTGACCCGCAACGACTCCTCGATCATCGCCTTCAAGCTCGGCCGCCACTCGCCGCTGCAGGGCGGCATCCGCCTGGTCGGCGCCCACACCGACAGTCCGTGCCTGCGGGTCAAGCCGCAGCCGGAGCTGCAGCGCCAAGGTTTCTGGCAGTTGGGCGTCGAAGTCTACGGCGGTGCGCTGCTGGCGCCCTGGTTCGACCGCGACCTGTCCCTGGCCGGCCGCGTCACCTTCCGCCGCGATGGCAAGGTCGAAAGCCAGTTGATCGACTTCAAGCTGCCGATTGCCATCATCCCCAACCTGGCCATTCACCTGAACCGTGAAGCCAATCAGGGTTGGGCGATCAATGCCCAGACCGAGCTGCCGCCGATCCTCGCGCAATTTGCCGGTGATGAGCGCGTGGACTTCCGCGCCGTGCTCACCGAGCAGCTGGCTCGCGAGCATGGGCTGAATGCCGACGTCGTACTCGACTACGAGTTGAGTTTCTACGACACGCAAAGCGCTGCGGTGATCGGCCTGAACGGTGACTTCATCGCCGGCGCGCGCCTGGACAACCTGCTGTCGTGCTACGCCGGCCTGCAGGCCCTGCTCACCAGCGACAGCGAAGAAACCTGCGTGCTGGTGTGCAACGACCATGAAGAAGTCGGCTCGTGCTCGGCGTGCGGCGCCGATGGCCCGATGCTCGAACAGACCCTGCGTCGCCTGCTGCCGGAAGGTGATGAGTTCGTACGTACCATTCAGAAATCCCTGCTGGTGTCTGCAGACAACG
The DNA here is from genome assembly GCF_002563895.1 of Pseudomonas lurida. Classification (NCBI taxonomy): domain Bacteria; kingdom Pseudomonadati; phylum Pseudomonadota; class Gammaproteobacteria; order Pseudomonadales; family Pseudomonadaceae; genus Pseudomonas; species Pseudomonas lurida. The sequence continues at coordinate 4,442,123 of NZ_PDJB01000001.1, forward strand.
CCCACGGCGTGCACCCGAACTACGCCGAGAAGCACGACGCCAACCACGGCCCCAAGCTCAACGCCGGCCCGGTGATCAAGGTCAACAGCAACCAGCGCTACGCCACCAACAGCGAAACCGCCGGGTTCTTCCGCCACCTGTGCATGGCCCAGGAAGTGCCGGTGCAGAGCTTCGTGGTGCGCAGCGACATGGGTTGCGGCTCCACCATCGGCCCGATCACCGCCAGCCACCTGGGCGTGCGGACCGTGGACATCGGCTTGCCGACGTTTGCCATGCACTCCATTCGCGAGCTGTGCGGCAGCCATGACCTGGCGCACCTGGTGAAGGTGCTGGGTGCGTTTTACGCGAGCCACGACTTGCCTTGAGACCGAGGTGCGGCCATTGCGGGCAAGCCCGCTTCCACAGGGGAAGTACCTTCCAACCGTGGGAGCGAGCTTGCCCGCAATGACGATTAAGAACACTCACATCGGTATCTGACCCACATCAATCCCATTTCCCGTAATCCGACCTAGACTTGTCAGTATTCCCACTCCGACAAGGCCGTCGCACCATGATCTCCATGTCCTCCTTCCATGCCATGCTTATCCCGATTCTGATCGGTATGATCATGTTGGCTGTAGGCTTCAACTTCCGTGACAAGCCCCTCGGCGTGTTTGGCATGTGGATCGGCATGCTGTTGATCCTGGGCACCGTGGTGTACAAGATCCTCGCCAAACTGGCCGAATGACGATTGCACTCGTACACTCGGTCAATTCGTCGTTTCCAAGGTTGACCGCCTCGTGCTTTCCCGTCTGTTTGCCCTGCCCTGCTACTGTTTGATCGCCCTGATGACGCTGCTGCCGCTCACGCCTGCCCAAGCCGTGGGCTTGCCCGGCTTGTTGGGCAGTACCAACAAGACCCAACCCCAGGCTGAAGTGCCCCTGGGGCAGTCGTTGGACGAGGTGATCAAGACCCTCGAGAACGACCAGCAGCGCACCCAGCTGCTGAGCGACCTGAAAAAACTCCGTGAGGCCACGAAAAAAGCCCAACCGGCCGCCGAAGAAGGTGTGCTGGGGCTGATCGGCGGCACCCTGGCCAACCTGGAAGCGCAGTTCTCCGGCGCCGACAGCCCGTTGGGGCGCTGGTCCAACGAAGTCGACCTGGCCAAGGAAGAGCTCAGTGCACTGATGCTGCCGGCCAACGAATGGCTGCCGATCATTTTCGGTTTTGCCTTGATCCTTGCGGTATGGAGCCTGCTCGCCGCCGCACTGATCTGGCTTAGCCACCGCGTACGTGAACGCTTCGGCCTGCCCGAAGAACTGCCGCAACACCCACGCACCTGGGACATGGTGCGCTTTGCCCTGCGCAAACTGGGCCCGTGGCTGATCGCATTGGTGATCACGGTCTACCTGAGCTACGCCCTGCCCTCGTCTTTGGGCAAATCCCTGGCGATGGTATTGGCCTACGCGCTAGTGGTGGGCACCTGCTTCTCTGCGATCTGCGTGATTGCCTTTTCCGTACTCGACGGCCCCCATCGCCATCGCGCGCTCTATATCCTGCGCCACCAGGCTTTCCGCCCACTGTGGTGGATTGGCAGTTTTGCCGCCTTCGGTGAAGCCCTGAGCGACCCACGGCTGGTCCAGGCGCTGGGCCAGCATTTGTCCCATACCGCTGCGACGGTTGCCAATGTGATGGCGGCGCTGTCGACCGGTGTGTTTATCCTGCGTTTCCGCCGGCCCATCGCCCACCTGATTCGCAACCAGCCACTGTCCCGCCGCCTGACCCGCCGTGCCCTCAGTGACACCATCGAAATCATCGGCTCCTTTTGGTACATCCCGGCCTTGTTGTTGGTGGGTATCTCGCTGTTCGCCACCTTCGTCTCTGCCGGCGATACCAGCACGGCCTTGCGCCAGTCGCTGCTGTGTACGGTGCTGCTGGTGCTGTGCATGGTGATCAATGGCCTGGTGCGCCGCCACGCCCTCAAGCCGCAGCGCGGGCACAAGCGCCACGCGCTGTACTCCGAACGCCTGAAGAGCTTCGTCTACACCCTGGCCCACCTGGTGGTATGGCTGGTGTTCATCGAGTTGGGCCTGCGGGTGTGGGGCCTGTCGTTGATCCGCTTTACCGAAGGCGATGGCCATGAAGTCAGCGTCAAGTTATTCGGCCTGGCCGGTACCTTGTTGTTTGCCTGGCTGATCTGGATTCTCAGCGACACCGCGATCCATCACGCCCTCACCCGCTCGCGCAAAGGCCTGGCCAATGCGCGGGCGCAGACCATGATGCCGTTGATCCGCAACGTGCTATTCGTGACTATCTTTATCATCGCCGCGATTGTCGCCCTGGCGAACATGGGCATGAACGTCACGCCGCTGCTGGCGGGTGCCGGCGTGATCGGCCTGGCCATCGGTTTTGGCGCGCAATCCCTGGTGGCGGATCTGATCACCGGCCTGTTCATCATCATCGAAGACTCGCTGGCCATCGACGACTACGTGGATGTCGGCGGCCACCTGGGGACCGTGGAGGGCCTGACCATCCGCACGGTGCGCCTGCGCGACATCGACGGCATCGTGCACACCATCCCGTTCAGCGAGATCAAGAGCATCAAGAACTACTCGCGGGAGTTCGGCTACGCGATCTTCCGGGTGGCGATCCCCTACAACATGGAAATCGACGACGCCATCAAGCTGATGCGCGATGTCGGCCAGAAAATGCGCAATGACCCCCTGCAACGCCGCAATATCTGGTCGCCATTGGAAATCCAGGGTGTCGAAAGTTTCGAATCGGGCAGCGCAATTCTAAGGGCGCGGTTCAAGACGGCGCCGATCAAGCAGTGGGAAGTGTCGCGGGCGTTCAACCTGTCGCTCAAGCGTCACCTGGATGAAGCCGGGCTGGACCTGGCGACGCCGCGCTTGAGTGTGCAGGTGGTGACAGGGGCTTCGGGCGGGCTGGAGAAAGAAAAGACTACCTGAACAGTCGGCGCCGGCTTGTGGAATCGTCGCTGCGCGGCGATGGCGTCCTTGAGCCGGCGCCTACAGGGGTGGGGAAGAATCAGTTGGTCAGCGCTGTACCGTCCATCTTCTGGCGTAAGCTCAACGGACGCATATCGGTCCACACTTCCTCGATGTAGGCCAGGCACTCTTTCTTCATGCCACTCTTGCCCACGGTGCGCCAGCCTTCCGGTACAGCCTTGTAGTCAGGCCAGATGGAATACTGTTCTTCATGGTTGACCACTACCTGAAACAGGATGTCGTCGCGGTCAAATACTGAGGTCATTGCTGTTCTCCATCGCTAAAAGGCTGGCTGCGCACCGCGCGCAGCACTGATATCTGTAGAAACGTACCAAGCTGCGAAAAAATTAGAGGCTGGCCACCGCCGCAGCCAACGCGCGTCCGAAGATGTCCGCCACGCGGTCCACTTCGGCGGCGGTGATCACCAGCGGCGGCAGGAAACGCACGACACTGCCGTGCCGACCACCCAGCTCCAGGATCAGGCCGCGCTTGAGGCATTCGCGCTGCACCAGCGGCGCCAACTGACGATGCACCGGTGGATGGCCCTGGATGTCTGGGATGCCACTTGGGTCTACCAGCTCCACGCCAAGCATCAGCCCACGGCCGCGAATATCGCCCAGGTGCGGGAAATCGCGCTGCAGGATGCGCAGGTGTTCACCCAGGCGCTCGCCCATGGCGGCCGCGTGGCCGGCAAGGTCGTGGTCCTTCAGGTAGCGCATCACCGCCGAACCCGCCGCCATCGCCATCTGGTTGCCACGGAAGGTCCCGGCATGCGCACCCGGCAGCCAGGTGTCGAGCCAGTCGCGATACACCACCACTGCCAGCGGCAGGCTGCCGCCGATGGCCTTGGACATCACCACCACATCCGGGATAATGCCGGCATGTTCGAAGGCAAACATCTTGCCGGTGCGGCCAAATCCGCTCTGGATTTCATCGACGATCAACGCCACACCCGCTTGTTCGGTGATGCGTCGCAGGCCACGCAGCCAGTCGAGGTCAGCCGGAATCACACCGCCCTCGCCCTGCACCACCTCGACAATGACCGCCGCCGGCAGCAATACGCCGGCCTCCGGGTCGTTCAGCAGGTTTTCCAGGTAATGCAGGTTGACCCGCACCCCTTCTGTGCCGCCCAGGCCGAACGGGCAACGGTAATCGTAGGGGTAGGGCAAGAATTGCACGCCATTGCCAAGCAACGCCCCCAAGGGTTTCTTCGGCCCCAGGCTGCCCATCAGGCTCAAGGCACCCTGGCTCATACCGTGGTAACCGCCCTGGAATGACAGCACCGTGCTACGCCCGGTGGCGGTACGCACCAGCTTCAACGCGGCTTCCACCGCATCCGTGCCAGTGGGTCCGCAGAACTGGATTTTTGCTTCCCGTGCCAGCGTCGGCGGCAACAGCCCGAACAAGTCCTGCACGAACTGGTCCTTGACCGGAGTAGTCAGGTCCAATGTGTGCAGTGGCAGTTCATCGGCCAGCACCTGCTGGATGGCCTCAATCACCACCGGGTGATTGTGCCCCAACGCGAGGGTGCCGGCGCCGGCCAGGCAGTCGATAAAACTGCGGCCCTCCACGTCTTCCACGTAAATGCCCTTGGCGCGCTTGAGCGCCAGGGGAATGCGTCGGGGGTAGCTACGGGCGTTGGACTCTTGCTGGCGCTGGCGGGCGAGCAACGGGGTTTCGTCGAACTGGTAGAGCGTTTCATGCACCTGGGCGTCTTCGATACGGGTGGTAGCGACTGACATTTCTCGATCCCTCAATACGCTGATGATGGTGACCAAACTGCCGATCCGCTGGCGTCTGGCCCAAGGGGCATGCGCACGGATTTCCTGTTCTGGAAACGCACCAGCACGGGAGGGATTTAGTGACCACCGATCTTTAACTGATGGATGAAGCCCCAAGCCCGCTCCCACATTTGGAATCGCACTCGGTTTTATAACCCAAGGTATTTTTCATTCAGCGCATATAAAATCGCGCAGGTCTCCGCATCCAGAAACCCGCAATAATCCCGCGACCGAAAGTGCATCTGGAACGCCCGCGTTCTCTGTTCAAAGGCTTGCCGGTTCTTCGCCGGCGCATACCCGTAACGCTGAAACGCCCGCTCCACCTCGACCTCCGGCGGCAACCCGACACAGAACCGACGCTGATACATTGCCTGCGTTGCCTCATCAAACCAGGCCCCTACCCCCGCTTCATGCAGACACTGCCACGGCAGCCGGGGCCCTGGATCGCTCTTGCGCCCGTACGCCACGTCCGAGTGTCCGAGGATGTCGGTAGGCCCGATCTGTGGATAACGCCCAAGAACGTCGCGAACCAGCGCAATCAACACCTCTATTTGTTCCTCCGCGTAGGCAGGAAACGTGAACACGCCGCCGTCGTCCCGCGCCAGGTTGACGAGCTCGACGCCGATCGAGCGACTGTTAAGGTTACCGCGCCCCGCCCAATGGCTCCCCCCGGCATGCCAGGCGCGCTTGTCCTCCTCCACCAATCGAAAGACCCGCAACTCTTCATAGCCGGCAGCGCTGTAGCTGGGGTCGTCGGGGTCGGGCAGCAGATAGTGCGCACTGACCCCATCCTGCGTCAGGGTGCGCAGGGAGGAGCCGAACGGTGCCGCCGTGTAATGCAGGATCACCTGCCGCACCGGCTCGCCGTCACGTTCATTGAAGCCTTGGGCAGGAAAACTGGTATCGATGACCAACATAAGAACCGTCCTTTTCAATACAGGCCGAGTCGTTCAGCCCGTTCAAGCGCAAAAAAATTACCGCCATCCTGAAGCCTTGAACTTCAGGAGGGCGGTAACTATTTGGCACTTGAAAGGAAAGTAATCAGCGCCGCAGCGGCATACCCAGGTCCACGCGCAGGCCATCTGGCTGGCTGTCGAACTTCAACGAGCAGGAACAGCGCTGCACAATCGCTTGCACGATTGCCAGGCCGAGGCCGCAGCCTTCGCTGTTGCCGTTGCGCCAGAAGCGCTGGGTCAGGTACTGCAGGTCCTCGGCGCTGATCTGCTTGCCGTGGTCACGCACGCGGAACACCACGTTATCGGCGGCAGTGAATACACTGAGTTCCACCCGGGTATCGGCCGGTGTATGGCGCAAGGCGTTGTCCAGCAGGTTGCGCAACGCTGCGACCGCCAGGCCCACTGGCATTTCCACCGGAGTGGCCAAGAGGTTGTCCGGCAGGATCAGGTCGATACGCGAGTTGTCACCGGCATTGGCATCCTGGATCGCCAGCCGTGCCACATCCTCGGCACTGGAGTGCATGCCATCGTCGAACGACAGGTTACCCTCCACCCGCGCCAGCAGTAGCAATTGCTCCAGGGTGCGGTGCAGGCGGTCGGCGCCCTCCTCGGCGTGGGCCAGGGACTGGTCGCGGGCCGCGCCTTCGGTCATGCGCGCCACTTGCAGATGGGTCTTGATCGCCGTCAGAGGGCTGCGCAGTTCGTGGGCAGCATCACCCGTAAGGCGGCGTTCGCGCTCGATGGTCTTGGCAATGCGTTGCAAGAGTTGGTTCTGGGTGTCGAGCAGGGGCTTGAGTTCGCTGGGCAACGGGTGGATCTGCAGCGGTTCGAGGGAGTCAGCACTGCGGCGCATCAAGGCGTCACGCATGCGATTGAGCGGCAGCAGGCTCTGGCCAATCCCCAGCCACAACAGGCACAGGCAGCCAAGCATCGCCACGCCCACCGGCACCGACGCCGCCAGCAAGATCGACAGGTTCAGGGCCTCGCGCTCTACTTGGCGGTCGGCGGTGGTGATTAAAAGATCGCCGCGGGACAGGGTGAAACTGCGCCAGCCCACGCCATCGATGACCTGGTCACGAAACCCGCTCTTGCGCGATTCCAGCCCTTCGTCCGGCGTGGTGTGGCTGCGCGCCAGGACTTCCCCGCGCAGGGAACTGACCTGACAGGCCATGCCACCGGGCACATGCAATTGTTCGGCACTGAAGTGCGCACCGCCGCTCACACTGGCCAGGCCGGGCATCTGCTCGGTCAACCCCGCCACCATGCGGGCCGAGGCCACCAGGCGCTGATCGAGGGAGAACATCATCTGGTTGCGCAGATCGTTGAGCATCCAGGCAGCCGCCAAGACCCAGATCAGCACGAAAGCGGCGCCCAGCTTGAACGTCAGGCGCAGGCGCAGGCTTTTCACGAGGCGTCCTCGCCCCCGTCAGCCGGGCCGAGGCGGTACCCAAGGCCGCGCACGGTCTCGACAATGCCATTGCCCAATTTGCGCCGCAGGTGGTGGATATGCACGTTGAGGGCATTGCTTTCCAACTCATCGTTGAAACCGTAGACGCTGTCCTTGAGCTGCTCGCTGGACAGCACACGCCCCTTGTTATGCAGCAGCGCTTGCAACAGCGCCTGTTCGCGGCGCGACAAGTCGACGGGTTCGCCGCCCAGGAACGTCTCGCGGCTGCTTGGATCATAGGCCAGGCGACCATGCTCGATCAGGTTGACGCTGCGCCCTGCCACCCGGCGCAACAGGGTTTGCAGGCGCGCGGCGAGTTCGCGCAGGTCGAAGGGTTTGAGCAAGTAGTCATCGGCGCCGGCTTGCAGGCCGTCGACGCGGTTGGTCACCGAGTCCCGCGCGGTCAGGATCAGCACCGGGATTTCGAGGCCCTGGCTGCGCTGTTGCTGCAATAGCTTGAGGCCGTCTTCATCCGGCAGCCCGAGATCGAGCACCATGATGTCGAACGTGGCCGCCTTGAGCATCGCGCGTGCGGCCCCCGCCGTGGCCACGCGTTCGACGGTAAAACCTTGGGCGGTAAGGCCGGCCACAATGCCGCTGGCGATCAGTTCGTCGTCTTCGCAGACCAATACGTGCATGCTGAACCCTTCATGAAAGATGGGGGTGATTAAAAGTGTCGTGGATTAAGCGCCGATTATGCCGTGAAAAGACGCCCACTAAGACTCTAGAATAGCCCCGGTTAATCATCGGTTAATCAACGCCACACATTGTGTGCCCACTTGCATCGAACTAAGGCTTGACCATGCGGCATCTGTTTATCTTTCTGCTGGTGTTGTTCGCGGGGTTCGCCCAGGCCGCGCCGGGCAACCCGTTTGAGACCAAACCTGATTTCCTCCCGGTGGGCAAAGCCTTCACCTTTACCTCCGAACGTCTTGAAAGTGGCGAGACCCAGCTGTACTGGCAGATTGCCGACGGTTATTACCTGTACAAACAGCGCATGAAGTTCGATGGGCTGGCTGAAAAGCCGGGGCTGCCGCAAGGCGAAGCCCATAGCGATGAGTACTTCGGCGACCAGGAGGTGTACCGCCAGGGCCTGGAAGTGAAGATCCC